>CAWASQ010000026.1:0-89830 GCA_963784465.1 uncultured Verrucomicrobiae bacterium | reverse complement strand
GGAGCTGGTGTCCGGCGCAGCATGTGGTGCTTGGAAAACTCTTTGGCGGCTTTGGCAACGGACACGACAACTGTTGAGAGTCGCAACGTCCATACGGATCAAAGATGAACTTCCTGGAATCATTAGCATTGCCGGCTCTTATGAACCGTTTTCCTTCCTGAGGTTTGTTGGAGCTTTTGGCGCTTGCGGAATCGGTTTAATCGAGACCTCCCCAGCGATGCCTGATACATAAAGAGGTTCTGCTCCGACGACGAGTCGCACCCGCCCATCCGCATCGGCATTCGCCGCTATTGCCTTGCCTTGAACGTCGTTGGCTCGAATTGCCGATCCTTCGCTTCCGCCAAGGATCACAGGGATCTTCTCGTCAACGCTCCATACGACAAGCTTATTGCCTTGCGGACCACGAAAGAGATACGCCTGGATTCCTGAGGTTGGGTTGTCCTGACCAACGAGCTGACGGTCGAACACGAAATCACCAATCTGCTCGGTCATCGTCCGGAACGCGCCAAAAGCCTTTCGGTGTTTCCCCTCGTTGCTCGTGAGTCCCATGGGACCGTCGACGCTATCTCGCGAGCTAAACCAGCAAAGGACCCTCACGCCGGAGGCCGCCGCGCCAATAAACGCACGCGGCAGAAACGCGGCGACCGTTTCCTCGGAGATCGTTCCATTGGGTAGCGGCCCACCGACGGGCCAACCCCATTCCGTGATCCACATCGAGGGCTCCGTTCCCATCTTCAACCGGCTCTGTTCTCGAAGGCGCCGAACCGCGGATCTGAAAGAGCCATCGGCGTCTACGAGCGTGAAAGGTTTGGCCCACTCCGTATCCTGATCTACGGCGGCTATCTCCGGTGCGTTGTTCACGTAGGGATGGAACGCAATGCCGTCCAACCTTCTAGGAAGTCCTTTCTCAAGAAACCAATAATGAATCACCCACATGTCATCGTCGTCGAGCAACTCAATCTTCGGGTCGAAGGATTTCACCTGTGTGACCGCTTCACGAACCATCTCGACATAGTGGTCGACCCAGGGGGAAGGGGGCCTGGCATTCCACTCCCCGCCGAGCAATGGGCGAATAACGAAATTGTGCGGTTCATTCCAAATCTCCAAAACAAAACGGACGCCGGACGCCTTCAATAATTTTGCGATTTCGACCGCGTAGCGCCCGTAGGCCTTAGCATCAATCGAGTGACCGGAATTCTCCGGGGTATTCGGATAGGCTTTTGGATTGTCGTACCACAGGCCGAAAATAACTCCGATTCCGTTGTTCTTGTAGAACTTTAGCCGCTCTTGGAAGGCCTCAGGAAAATCGCCATACTGATCCGGCGCGGATTCCATTTCCGGCCATGGCACAGTATCGCGCACCCATTTGACTTTGAGCTCCCTCAACAGCGGCAAAGCGCTCTGGGGCTCTCCTTGGCTGAACTTCACGTTCAGCCCTACCATCTCGCCAAACGGCCTATCATCGGCTGATTCAGCTTGAATCGGCCCCGCAAATACCGATAGGAGCGCCCATCCGATCGCAAGCCCATATGAATGCAAGCCGCGGCGAGAGATGGAGGCGAGACATCCCAACGCGAATGTCAACTGGTGCCATATGAATCGACTCCGACCGCAAATGTCGTCACACAAAAGGAAGCGATTCATGACATTCCTTTGCTCCGGCCATTCTGGCTAAGGCGCCAACCGGCCTGATTCCCCTTCGCTACGCAGCCGGGCCGAGAATCAGAAATACGGTTCCAGCCCCAATGTCGAATGACAGCCTGCTTGGCTCGAGCCCTATCCAGGTACCAATACGCAAGACCGACGAACATCCAGGTCGTCGGCAGGAAGAGCTCGGACACCGAGATATAGAATAGAAAGAACAGCGTAGTGACACACACCTTGGGTACGAGTCCGTCGCCATCCGTGGGTAACAGGATTGCCGGCTTAAGAAAGACGTACAGATAGACGAGGAGGCCCATCCAACCTGTATTCATCAGCACTGCGAAAAATACTCCACCATAGTGGTATCCAAATCCGATTCCAAAAAGACGGTTTAAAAACGTGAATGAAGCCGCCTGCTCGTCGGTCGACTGCAGCGTGCTCCATTCGACTCTGCGCCAGAATCATTTTCGCCTCGGAACTTTGCGGTGAACATCTCGTAAAATGTGTCCGGATACACATAGTACAACGCCAGAAACGCTGCCACGAACACCAATGCTGCGAACACAATTCCAGCGTTAAGCCTCCGCCCCCAAATAACATAGAGGATAAATGCGAACGCGAATCCGAGGTACACGGACGTGGATGTTGAGAAGACAATGCAAAAGAGCAGCGCCGCGCAAAGCCACCAGCTCTTGTTCCTGTGCGCAAGGAAGAAGTACGGGATAACGCTGGCTGAGAACCAAGATGGCTCGCCAAACGTCGATTTGATTCGCAGGAGACTTAGCGGACCAACAGCCATGGTTTGCGACCAGCTTCCTGGGTGCTCGCCATACATGCGGTTGGCAATGAAATCCCCAGGGCGTTTGAAAATCAGGAAGAACAACCACTCGTAAATACCGTACAGCGCGAGGAACCAGGCGCCCCACAGAACATAACGCATCCATTCCTCACGAAAAAAGAAGCGAAAAAATAGCGCGACACAGATGCATGCGCAAAGATACATGGTCTGCGTAAACAAAGCGCGGCGAAAGACCACCCGTGTGTCCTCGGGCCTGATCAGAGACAAATCGCCAAATCCATGCCTATTCGAGACCAGATGCCCGAATTGGCTCCCGCAGAACAATAGCAACCAGATTCCTGCGCACAAGAATGCAATGCTTAGGTAGCGATTTCGTTGGACTTCAAAACTGCCCGTCTCGCCACTCGCCATGACAAGGCCCAGGGAAACAAAAGCCATGAAATACGCGGGAATCGTGCCTTGAATAGCCGGAATCAAGAGAAACGAAGTGAGCGGCATTACCGTGCACCAAAGCGGCACGAACCATCGTGGAGACCGTTCACAAAGACCTCTCAATGCGGTCTTACGGCTCCTCCCTGGGGAGGAAGAGGAAGCTTTTTCCATGCCCGAAATGTTTCAAGAGGCAATGGATGGCGCAAGTGTGCCAGCGGACTGAACACCAGAGGGCCTCCACCCATCCCTGAATAAGCGAAATCCATTGCGCATTCCACTCCGGATTACGCAGAATACCTGGCAGCGTATTCAGAAAGCGCAACACGGAGTATGGAAACGGAAAATATCGAAGACCCACCAACGCCTCATTGCGAATATAGTAGCGTGCAGTCTTTCTGAAATTTCGTGCCACCGGTGTTCGATTGTGCCGGATCACCACGCCGGGATATAAGTAAACTCGGTAGCCCTTGTGCAAAGCACGCAGACAGAATTCGGGTTCCTCCCCAAAGTAATGCAAGTTCTCATCGTATCCACCAAGGTGCAGAAAAAGCTCCCGCTTCAGCAAGTGACCGCAACCTATGTAGTAACGGACCGGAGCAGGAGATCACCGGGCTACGGATCAGAGACCTGTTCATCACGAAGAACGATAGAGAAGGCGAGACCAAGCGTGTCCGGCTTCCCCTGTCCAGAAACTGAACGGCCTTGCCAAGATCGCCCGCCAGCCGGGAACGAGTCGTCATCAAGGCTCAGGTAGTAAGCGGATGTAATCATACGCGCAAGCCGATTACGCTGAACTATCAAACCATAAGATCGATCAGTTCGTTCAAATCTGACCCATGGGAAGCGCTCGAGAAGGGCCGGAGGAGCGGGGCATAACGAGCCATCGTCAATAACTATCGGTTTGCAAGGCCGAAAAGCCCTTGCAGCTGAGCACCGTGAGTGTGGCTTCCAAGTCGTCCCACCGATCCTTGGTCGTAATCCCAATGCCGATGTGTTTACACAGTGACGAAGTCACAGCGAGACGACAAATGTAGCTACTCTCGGTATTTGTATGGCAGCTAGCTATTAACGGCGAATCTATAGCATTCCTCCTGCAGCGGCAGGATTTTGCTGTACAAATACGATTTCACGAGTTCACTTCCTGGCGTTGAAGCCGAGTTTAAACCGCTCGCTAGGGCAATCGAGAAGGTAGATAATCTGCTGTGCGATAGCTTCGGGGTTTGCAGGTTCAACGAGGCAGCCGGCCTCGCCGTTATTAAGCAACTCCGGGAGTCCTCCGGCCCTGCTCGCAACTATCGCCCGGCCGGCCGCCATCCCTTCGAGACATACGTTCGGAAAGTTTTCCCAGCGGCTAGGAACGACCAAAATATCGGTGCTCGCAAGATAATCGGGGACTGAATCGAGAGGGACTCCTCCAGTGAATACGATGTTATCCTTCAGAGCTCCTGCTTTGGCCAAAATCCGTTTGCGCAATACCTCGTACGGGTGGATACGACCAACGAATCGAAACTGAGTTTTCGGCCGTTCGCGGAGGACCAAAGGAATGGCGTCTGCCAATTCCATGACCCCCTTCCTTGGTTCCAGCCGTCCGTGAAATGCCACGACGCCGTATTCACTCTCAATAGGTATGCTCAGAAAAGCGTCTTCAGGAGCGTAAGGGTTCGCCACGACGCGTGTTAGGTTTGGATCCAGATCCCATTTGGCAATCTGGCGCGCCAACAAAGCGGCTGACGGCGAAACAACGCAGTCGGCGCCAACTGCGTGCTTGCGCTCCGACTCATCAGCAAAACAAGACTCTCCCTTCAGAGCATGATGTCTCATGCGAGAGCCGCCTGCGAGGGACTTGGCCGCCCAACTCAAGCGACGATAAGCTCGGCCAAGCATCTTCCTCGCGCTGATGAATCGTTCCTCATTCAATTCATCGATGAGCAGAGTAGGCGTATGAAGCTTCACCACCAGTGGGATTTCCGGAAAACGAGCAGACGCCTGTGCAGCTTCAGCTTGAAATTCCGGACCCTTGGAAGCATTCAAAACCCACCTCCGCATGGCGTTGCGCGAAGATGTGGCTTATCCTCTCCGGAAACTCGCTGCGACTTGAATTAACGCGGTGAACGGTGACTCCTTCCTCGATGCTTACACATTGGCGGCGCGGACTGCCTGAAAATACCTCAATCTCATGTCCAGCCGCCGCAAGCATTCGAGAAATATGAAAACCATATGTTCCGATACCTCCTATGGCGGTGTCTGGAGGGAACTCGTAGCTGATCAGAGCAACTCTCAAAGCGACAGTCGCGCCATAGAAGCAACCGAGAGCACTACATGCTTAGCAAATCGCATCGCTCAATTTCTCACGGACGACGTAGCGACAGCATAATGACCGAAAATTGAACCCAGAGCTGCTCTCTGTCTACGGTTCCAGACTTCGGCGTATTCGCTTGCGCGGGATGCAAGCGCCTGTGCGAAAGCAACCTCTCTCAATATGCGAACAACGTGGTTAGTGAAGTCTTCCGCGGTGTCGGCAACCAGAAAGGCCCCGCTGGAGGGATCCAGTCCCCGTGCCCCTTCTGCAGAGCAGATGAGAGGCCGTCCAAATCCGAGGGCCTCCACCGACTTAATCTTCAAGCCTGTGCCCGAAAGCGCCGGATTAATAACAACTGTAACCCTCTCGTAGAATTCGCTGAGCTGCGCAATCGAGTTGACAAAATGATCGACTCATCCGAGGAGAAACGCGCGCGGGCAAACGAAGCAATCTCACCCGCCAGGAAAAATCTGGCTGAGGGAACCCTCCTGCGAATTTCAGGCCATGATTCGCTCATGAACCACTGGACCGCCGAGCAATTTACCACATTCGCATTGCCCAGGAAGCCCACTGTCGGTATCTCAGGTGGAGCCATTGGAGTACCCACGACTTCGACCACATGGCCATGAGTGACAACCCTCGTCCTGAACTTCAACAACTGGCGGAACCATCGGGCCTCTTCTTCCTGAATCGCAAGCACGATATCGGCGCGGCGAAGGGCTTTCTTTTCCCCGCCCGCACGAGCAAAGTTCCACTCCGGACGAATTCCCATCTTTCGCAGCTTCAAATCACGGCCAGTAAACACATCGTGAGCGTCAATGATCTTGGTCGTCTCGGGACCGAAGCTAAGAAGTGACCTGGAGAAGAATACGTAGGATACGATTACGTGATCAAATGGACAGCGCGATCGAAGCCTTACGATGTCCTCGTCCCACTGGGTTTGATACCAGAAGTCGATATTTGGACAGAACAGGCGCGCCTGAACTGGATACTCGCCAATGTCTTCCAAAGGGCGCTCCACCAAGGGCGACTTTATACACCCTCCTTCGTTCTGCATTTACAAAACGATTTCCCCACGTGCTCCGCATGCCCTCTTGTTCCGTCGAAGATAGTCCAAGGCCAAGGAACCAGACGTCATGTCCAAACTCGCGCAACACCTCAGCCAAAGATGAAACTCGACGGCGAATTTCCCTGGCGGGCAGGGCAAATCCCAAAGGGCGCAATCAGCAAAGTCCTCTTCACTTTCAAATAGCTCTCTCTTCCAGAATCCGAAAATTTTCCTCGCCCTACTCGCGCAATACACCATTTGTCGACAGTTCCCTATTGTTAGAGTCCGCAATCTTTACATCGAACACCCTCGCTAGCGATGTACAGCTGGCGCGCGTTCCAATTGAGTGCGTACACCTTGGCCAATTCGGAAAGACTTCGAGCATACTCGGGCTGTATCAGCATATTGACGACACCTTTCCGAAACTCTTCCCGGAGAGTCCCCCACTAAGATCCCCGCCTCCAATGCTGAGAGACCTGCAGCTCCCTCTGATGTGCACACGAGCGGGCACCCATGTCCCAGCGCCTCATCGACTTAATCTTAAGCCCTGTCCCCTTGACCACGGGATTTATCACAACTGCCATATTTGAGTAGAACTCGTCGAGCCGTTCAACGGATGGCCTAACCTCTAGATGTGGATCATTAACATTTTCCAAATCGATCTCTCTTCCCACTGTGCCCGCCACCACCATACGGACGCCGGGAACTCGTTCCTTGATTTCCGGCCAACGATAGCGAAGAAACCAGGCCAGTGAACGACTGTCTATCGCATTAAACGAACCAATAAATCCAACCGTGTGGGAATCCGGCAGGTGATGAGCAGTCCGCGCGACATCAACAATATGGCCGCACACTACAACAAGACGTCTTCCGAGCAAGAACCGTTCAAAAGACGCCGCTTCTTCGCCCTGAATGGCAAGTACGACATCAGCCCGCAACAATGCTTTGGTCTCTCCCGCCCTTCGTGCCCGGAACCAGTCCGATGTGATTCCCTGCATCTCTCAGCTTTCTATCACGCTCCGTAAACACATCGTGCGTATCAATAATCTTCTGCACACCGCAACCGAAGCTGCAGAGAGCTCGAGAAAAGAATATGTACAAAACCGTACAAACAATAACATTGTCGAATCGGACACGACTCTTGAGTTCCTGCAAGGCGTCGTTCCACTCGGGCTGATACCAGAAATCAATCGGTGGACAGATCCACTCGGAGTGCTTCCGGAATCGCAAGTAATGGTCGCCAGGCTGAACTCCAGCGAGGACGAATCGCCGATGTTGTCAGCCGCGGTGCATTACTCAATCGGTTGCCCCACACCTCTTTCATTGCGCTTGCATCCAGAACCGACAAACCCAGGCCCAAGATCCAGATGTCATGTCCTAAATCCTGCAACACCCTAATCATCGCATGAATTCGCACTCGGTTACCCTCATTCGTGGGAATTAAAGGAATCGGTGTTATGATCAGGGTTCGCATTACTTGAGTCTGCAAGCGTGAGAAGTCGTTCTTTTGACCAAGCCGAAGCGTTCGTAGAGTCGCGGTCTCCGATTTTCAATGCGGAATTGTCGATAAAGAGAATATATTACCAAAGTATCGAACTCCGATTCAGAGATTCCTTCCCTGTTAGGGTCGCTGGGCGTTAGAGACCTATGCAACAGAAGCATCAGAGCCTTCTTCCATCGACGAAGAACCGAATATGAAATCGCTGCATGCTCCCAGTGGTGACGTATGTATGCAAGCGAGCGTCCCTGTCCAATCGCTCTTTGGAGATACATTAATAGCAACAATCGCGTCGGATCAAATGATGCTCAACTTTCGCGTCGAGCGCTGAGGCTAGGCGAAATCCCGCCACTCCAAGTTGCCTCGAAAAAAGTGAATCCTCACAAAAACCAAGTCTCCCCGCTCCGATCTCCGTATCAAAGCCAGGCACTCTTGCGAAGACCGCCTTGGATATCGCCATATTGGCGCCAAACATCTCTTTAGGCGCGTGCGTCTGAAATCGCTCGGTCGAAGCCAACAATTCCCGATGAAAAGGAAGCATCCATTGCCGCTGCAAATGTGGCGCCAGTTGTCTATCCACCCGCCACTGCATCGGCTCTGCCCTCAAGAATGGGAGCGCACATGTCTCTAAGCCAGCTCGTCGTCGGCCGCACATCATCGTCGATAAAAAGCAAGATCTCGCCTTTCGCGAGCCTAATGCCGACGTTTCTCGCCTGACTCAGACCCCTAATCGGTTCGTGGGCATAGCGAACTTTGAAATTCGCCGACGTTTTCACGGCGGCAACTCCTTCCGTCTTATCTTTCGATCCGTTATTCACGAGGATGAGCTCTGCGTTCATGTCGCTTGGAAAACAGCAACGTTGGCCAGCGCCCCCAAAGTTAAATGGCAGCTCGCCGGCCGGTTTCGGGTGCAAATGATAACACTGACAGAAGTTCTCATTACCTTGCGATTTCTGTCTCCCGGTTATTGCGGGAAACGTGCATTGCAACTCGGCTCTCGCAAACCTCGTGCGATGGCGCCAGCGCAAACGAACCCCCGTCTGCCATGAGCAAGCTCCCAGTCACCGCGGGCGTTTTCGAAACCGCATTCGCCTGGTAGGCGATCATGATGCAAGAAGTTGGCGATTCAAACATCACGTTGAAAGAAGCATGCGTCAGCCAGGAGGGCCTGGTCAACTCTGTCGCGGGAATTGATCGTTTACAGTTCGGCGTCGCACGATCTCACAGGTAATGACGACGGGAACCCATCTTCACAAATAGGTCACTAAAGCGTTGAGTGTAGGTATGGCATCTCGGAGGGGTTGCGTTCATAGCCGGCTCGAGCGATTTCTCCCGCCTCCTCCTCTCGCCGCAAATAATATTTGACTTTGTCGATGAGATCGAGCGTATCGCTGAAGCACACGATCTCCTTTTTAGGATCGTAGTACGTTTCAAGGTTCGCGACGCTTTCAGTTAGGAGGAGGCCGCCACAACCGGGCACCTCGAAGTTTCGTCCTTTGATTTGCTTGGGGAATGCCTGAGGCGTCACTGACTGGCTCTTGGAGAGCCAACGCTTTCCCGCTTTCTTGACTTCAGCGCCAAAAGGAACCACCCGCAACGAACGCGAGATAACTCGGCGAAGGCAGGATTTGATACGATCCTCCGGAACTGAGATGGGGCAGGCAGCTTCGGCGAAGTTCAGATTAATCCGGCTTTGGTTGAACACCTCGATCATTTCCTCTTGGGAAAGCCGCGATGAATCCCAACCGCTGCCCCAGACTCCGACATGAATACCGGCGCTACGAAGCGCCTGGACAATGGCTGACCTCGCCGATTGCCGAAGCACGACGACCCGACAAACGTCACGTCGTACTTCAATGGCAGATCCAGTTTCCGATACAAGAAGTGATTGCAGGCCCACTGGGTATGAATTACCTGGCCATGTCCAATCCGTCCGTATTTCGGCAAAGCGCTCTCGTCAGTGGTGATTACCCAGTTGAAGCAGGGAGCCCAGTAACGACTGTAGTTTCCGAAACGATAGTGATCGTCACAAAACCAATTCGCTGTTAGCGTTCCGCCGTCATCTGAGATTTGCCTCACCACTGCCTTGTCCAGCTGATCGTCCAATGCCAGAACCGTAAACACTAAGATCTGGGCCGATCGCTTCTGACAATTTCGAGCAGCCGGCGATTCGTCCACTCTCGGCTGTGCTCCCGCGCAAGTGCGATAAAATCGAAATGCAGCACGTCGTGGCCCAGACGGCACAGCGGATCGTAAAAATTGCAATGCTCGAAGCTATAACCGCGCTCCGGCCTGCAGTGATGCGTACCTTCAAGGCGAGATAGAGAATGTGCATAAGTTCTTCCGTCCTGAACGCCTAAACTCAGGTCAGAAAAGAGGCGCCACGTGCTTTCTATTAGACTCGCGATCTCATTGCATCTTAGCTCTGTTCGTTTGCCAAAGTTCAGCCTTTTGTGGTGTCGGAGCGTTTAGCTTAGACGTGCTCTCGATGAGTTAGAAAACATTATCGTTGACCGCTCAGCTTTTCTGCCTTCACCTGCAATCCAAAACATAACAGTTCCGCTGAGTTGCGATCTGATCGAGACAATCGGCTTAAAAGACAAACGATCTAATCGCTTCACGTTCCACATGCGAATAAGACACATCCGAATACCTTGCACGGAAGCCATCCAGCCACTGGAGTTGCTGCGCAACGAATTCGAAATAATTACCGTTCGCTTCCGCTCCAGAATCTTTAAGCCCAGCCTATCACACCACCATTTATAGAAATTCTCGCTGAATCCTGTGTGGTAAAAATACGGCGAGAAGTGCGTCATCGAGCAGAATGGCGCGGTAACAATCAGAATCCCTCCTGGGCGCAGCAGCCGCGCCAACTCGCGCAAAGCCCCTATAGGGTCGGGAAGGTGCTCCAAAACCTCAACACACATCACAGCATCAAACGCCCCATCAGGCTCAGGTATATTCACGATATCACAAACAATATCCAACCCGTCCCGCCTCCACTTCCCTGTTTGGATCCCAACGGAATCACCTGTCCCGTCATATTCAGCGAAATCCTGGCTTACGTATTTCAGGTGCTGACAAAACCGCTTGTACTGTTGTTCTCCCGCGCCTGCATCTAAAATTCTGCTTCCCGCAGGTATTTCACGAAGGACGCGCGCAAGCCACTGCTCGCGCGTTCTGACGTTTGCCATGCCAACCTGATCGCTGCCCGTATGGTAACGCTTGAGCATCGTCTGAACAAGTTCGCGCGCGCCGTAACGGAGCCATTTCAAAGGGTAGTTTCGTCATTCTTAGCTCCAGTTATTATGTACGCCAACCGGTTCCAGCGCCCACTTCCAAAACGCTGACCCTGTTCGCTCCGGACTGTGGCTTGCGCGCACTCGCGCAGTGGCGTGACGGGCGACCTGTGCGAAACGTGCGGGGTTTGCCGGCCACCGCAGCAAGGAGTCCGGCGACATGCTCAGGCTCGGAGTAGGTCAAAACGTCTCTATCTGGGTCGATGGCTATGTTTTCGAACGCGAACTCTGAGCCGATCCCTAGAAGGCCCGTGACCAACGCACTCAGCACCTTGCCTTTGGTGCCAGCGCCAACAGCGATCGGAAATATCTGTATTTGCGCCTCAGCGATCGTCGCGGCAAAATCCTTAACCCACTCTTTCACCTGGAGTTCATAGCCAGCTGTTGCCAACCGTTGTGCGACACCGTCGTACCCAGTGCCAATCAGCCAGAACCGAAATCGACGTCGCACGTCCTTATCGCGCTGAACAAGAGTATCCACAATCCGGTCGAGATGGTCGCCCGTATAAAAGCGGTCGCTGCCACCCGATACAATTACAGTATACTTTCCGTTCGTATCAGTAAGTGAGCGCCGCATTTCCTCGAAGCGGTAGTGCGGGTGCGCGACAAATTGGGCTTGAGTTGATCTACCGGTGATTGAGCAATAGTGCTCCACATCCTTCACGCCGACCATATGGACTCGTGCATTTGTTCGGGACCATTCCACCTCCAGACTTTTATTACGTAGTAGCTCAACGCGCTGGTTGGCCATCCCCTTGGCGTCGCACGAACCGAATGCAAGCGACCGCTCAAAAAGCAGCGAAGCGCAGTCGGGCCCGGTTACCACGCAATTATCGCCGCGCAATCGCAGATGCCAAAGAAGCAGCCAGTGAGGATAGAGCCATACAAGGTCTGGTCTCATTTTGCGAATGTTACGCAGAACACAAGAGTCCACCGGGTACCAGTCGAACGCAGGATGAAAGCCGGGACGACGCTTCAGCCAGCGCATCAGCTTACGCCATCGGCCATTTGCCGGAAAGAGGATCTCCTTGTAGGAAGCAAGTGCAAGCCGCGCCAAGTCTCCCTGGTACAAATCGCGAAAACCCTCTGCCCCGGGATAATGAAAAACATGGAGCTCGATATCCTTCGGTGCTTGCTGCATTAACGCGTAGGGCAGAGCAGTCGGCGCTCGAAGATTGTCTGCAGAAGGTGGGAAAGCGGATATAAATACAACCTTCACAATCGTCTCTCTACTTGGTTAGAGCGCCGTACAACATTCCGTCGGACGAACTGATCGGTGTAAGAAAAAACAGACTGAAACCGGCTTCCTTCAGAATCTGAACCAACCGGTGGGGGTCCTGTCCTTGTTTCCGCCTATGCCATTCAAGGAGCACGACGCTTATACACCGCAATGCATCGGCACCATGCAGCGCCTCAATTATTTCATACTCGCCACCCTCACAGTCCATTTTCATAATGATGCTGCCTGATGGATGGCACTGTTTGATCGCTTTGAGCGCCGCGGCCGTGAACCGTTCTAACGTCCACCATCTGAACTGCTTCACCTACTTTTGCGGCCTCCAAGGTTGCCTGCGGCAATCCAAATAGTCCAGAGGTGCCGCGCAGTTTAGGACAGTAGTGACCCTGCACATGGGAATCACTGGACCCTACAGCTGCGTTGATCGCCCTGATCCTTCCTGCCAGCTGAGGATTTAACGCTATATTTGCTTCCGCCAGTTTGTATGTGCTCGGAAATGGTTCGTACCCTATAACTCGGACGCCTAGCTTGCTCGCAAAAAAAGACTCGCGATCCCGACGTTCATGCCGATGTCCCAGACCACTGCTTCTTGCGTTGTAACGAAGTTGTAGACGCCTCTCACAAATATTTCGTGGGCGATGTAGATCTCTTCGGCACTGGTGATTCCAATGGTGATACCATCGATGCTTAGAAACAGATCTCCACTGTCAGAATGAAAGAATCGCCCAGAGGCGCAGTCTACCAGTTCGCAGGCGGAGGGGTAACTATGCAGCAGTGGAAGGTCTTGTGAGCCGAGAAGGCGGATCGCCCCCCCTCCGAGCATCAACTCTCTCCCCTCGGACGCAATGGTTAAAGCCTTAGTTGGGACGTTGGCCGCAGTGATACTCCGCGCCCAAAAGAAACTGCGCAGTCTAACGGCCGCACGAAAAAGCTGATATCCGCGCTTCAGCATTAGCATATTCCGATGTTTCAAGCGCTACGGCGAGAAGCTAGGATGAGTACTTGGCGGAGTAAACGGGCAGCATGCTCGACTTGAGCTCGTCATGACATGAAACTATACCGAAATAGGGCTTTGCAGATACTGTGAAGGCGTCGATGTTCTCAGCCCAGAAAAGCTCATGATTCCCCTCACAAGCATACACCGTCATCACGTAGGGTCCTGGTGCCAGCCTCGGTGACTCTATACGGTAAAGCACCTCGACGTTCGAATCTGCGGGAACCCTCGCGGGAGGAGTAACATATTTTGATTTGGCGTGGATCACGGTCTCGCCACGTTCGTTCTGAATGTTAATGTCGACCTGAAAGCTATCGATCGGCCGGCTCACTGTCGCAAAACCAAGCCGCAAATTCACGTCGTCGTTAGGAGAAAGGTCATCAAGCATACCTCGGTTGAGTAGGCCGCCCCACCGAAGCCACGGGGTCGTGACATGTACAACTAACCCATTAGCAAAGGCGCCCAGGTATCGCTTTATTGCTTCTCGCGGATGACCATGGCACAGGACACTGCCATCGTGAAGGCAATAAACCTCTTTGCAAAGCGCTTCGATCGGGCGCATATTGTGGCTGACAAGCAAGATGGTGCGCCCATCTCCCGCCACTTCGCCCATCTTCCCTACGCATTTGTGCTGGAAGGCAGCATCGCCAACGGCCAACACTTCGTCAATAACCAGAATATCTGGTTCGAGGTGAGCCGCTACGGCGAACGCCAGTCGCACATACATTCCGGAGGAATACCGTTTGACGGGGGTATCTAGAAATTTCTCGATCTCAGCAAATGCTACGATTTCGTCGAACTTACGCCTTATTTCCTGGCGACTCATGCCGAGAATCGCGCCATTTAGAAAGATATTTTCCCGGCCTGTGAGTTCAGGATGAAATCCGGTCCCAACTTCGAGCAGGCTTGCGACCCGTCCCTTGATGGTAATGCGGCCGCTGGTCGGCTCCGTGATCCGGCTGAGAATCTTCAGCAAGGTCGATTTCCCGGCCCCATTGCGTCCGATAATGCCGACCACCTCGCCCTGCTTGATCTCGACGTCCACGTCGCGTAGGGCCCAGAACTCCTCACGAGTTGAAGATGGGGAGCCGTTCCGCGTCTTCCGCAGCCAGCGCCATGGGCCTAGGGTGGCGTGCTGGAGGAGGTGCCGCAGACCGTCGTGGTGGTGCAGTCCGTTGCGATGCCGAATCGTGTACTTCTTGGAGAGGTTTTCGATGGTGATGACGGAGTCAGAGGACATTGGGAGAGAGTACGAAACCTTAAATACGGATTAGCGATGCGACTTTGCGGTCTTTCCGCTTGAAACAAATATCGCGAGGAGCTCTCGAATTTCAGTAAAGTCACTCACAGCAATAGCAAACCCTTCGTTCGGAGCTGAGGTTCATTTTGCATATTTCTCAATTTTCAATTCGTGTTTGAAGCTTCGGGTTTGCTGTAGAGCAGCGAAATCATAGGTCAGCGTTCGCGGTTTGCTGCTTTCTGCTCGCTTCTCCATGCTCAAATGACATCCGCAAACGATTTCTCCATTTTGCGGAAATACCAGATCCCGAGCCAGAGAAATAGGACTACAACGGTGAGGGAGAGGATGAAGCCAGGAACGTAAAGTTCGCTTGCGCCGCGGCAGATGGCCCAACGAAAACCGTCGATTACTCCGACCATCGGGTTAAGCGAGTAGAGAAGGCGCCACTTTTCAGGGATGACGTCGCTGCTGAATCCGACGGGTGAGATGAAGAGCCCGAATTGTACAATGAAAGGGATCACATAGCGGAAGTCTCGAAACTTGACGTTGAGAGCAGTCAGGAACAGACCGGGACCAAGCGCAGCAAGAAATGCCAGGACCGTGAAAAAGGGAAGAGCGATTAGTCGCCAGTCGGGGATAAATCGGAAGAAGACCGTAAGCGCCGCAAGCAGACCAAGTGAAATGAAGAAATCGACGAGGCTCGTGATCACAGCGCCGGCTGGAAGAATGAGACGCGGGAAATAGATTTTGGAAATGAGGTTCGCATTGCCGACCAGACTGTTGCTTGCTTCTGCGAGTGAATTGGAGAAGAACTGCCACGGCAGCATTGCGGCGAAGACGAGGATCGGATACGGAATGCCATTTGAAGGCAGCTTGGCGATCTTTCCGAAGACAACAGTGAAGACGACCATGGTAAGAAACGGTCGAAGCAGGGCCCAGGCGATGCCGATAGCAGTCTGCTTGTAACGCACGAGAATGTCCCGCCATGCGAGGAAAAAGAAGAGTTCGCGATAACGCCAGAGATCGCGCCAATAGTTCTTCTCGGTGCGGCCGGGCTCGATAATGAGTTTGTGCATATGCAGCAGAAAGAGAGCTTGGGACCAATGCCGGAGGTCAGGCGTTCAGAATTCGACAGGACAGATCAGAGGTCATTCGTTGAATCAAGAAGACCGCCGCAGCGGCGTCACGACGTCGCTTAGACGGACCTCCGGAAATCAGCAGGTGGAGAGACAGAGATCAATGGGCTCCTTCCCAGCGGAAGAAGGTCATAAACATGATCTGAAAGTCGAGAATGGGGTTCCAGTTTTCGATGTAATAGATATCACAGCGAATTCGTTCATTGAGATCGGTATTCCCGCGAAATCCATTTACCTGCGCCCAACCGGTCATTCCGGGAATGATGTTATGGCGCGCGTTGTAGTAGAGCACTTCCTCGCGGAATCGCTTAATGAGCTCCGGTCGCTCCGGGCGCGGTCCGACCAAGCTGAGGTCCCCTTTGAGGACGTTCCAGAATTGTGGGAGTTCGTCGATGTTCCAGCCTCGCATAAAGGCTCCGATCCTTAATCTTCGGCCGTCGTCTCTCGTTGCCCATCGGGCACCGCATTCCTTTTCGGCGTGGAGCTTCATGCTTCGAATCTTGATAATCTGGAAGGGGCGCCCGCGCCGGCCGACGCGAATCTGGCGGTAGAAGATCGGCCCAGGGGACTCCAGATAGACCAGTAGTCCGAAGACCGCCACTATCGGCGCGCTAAGAACAAGACCCACCAACGCGCCCACGATATCGATTCCCCGCTTGAGCATCCAGTTCACGGGATTGTTCAGCGGCAGCTTGGTAACGCCCAGGACGGGAACCCCACTGATCGTCGTAAGCTCCAGGCCGGAAAGAAGAATATGAAAACCCGAGGGAATGACCACGAAATCCACCATTGCCTTCTCGCATTCGCGGGCGAGCGACATCACGTCCTCTTCGCTGCGACGTCCGTCGCCAAGGATGACGATATCGATCAGTCCCTTTTCACAAAGCGCACGGACCTCGTGGTAGCTGCCCAAGGCGGGAACAAAGGCGGGCGGGCGGCGCGTAAACTGGTTCTTGGCGTTCGGAGCACAGGCAACCAGTTCATAGGGATTCCATCGATCTCTCACGGCGGCCCGGGCGATCTTCGCGGTCTTGTCGGTCCAGTCGACGAAAAGGATACGCTGACGCAATGCTCTGGTAATCTTAGTCGCCAGCAAAACCCTCTGGACCGCAAAACGCGAAAAGACAAGAGCCACAAGGAGCAAAGCGAGCGATATAAGCATATAGATTCTGCTCAGCCGCTCGTCGAATTCGAGGATCAACGATATCCCGCAAAAGACGACAATCCATACCAGCAATGACTTAACAATCAAAAAGAACGAATGCCGAAAACGAAGAAGAGCGCGGTTTTGGTATGCTCCGTTCAGGAAAAGGATCATGACCAGAAGCGCAGCGCCGGATAGAATGCTGGCCCAATAGCTCAACGAACTCCGTTGGCCCGACGGCGCGAGGAACGATTCAGGCGGCAGCAAACGGCCAAGAAGATCGAACCTTACATAGTACGCGAGAAGACAAGCGCCAACGATTGCGATCGAATCGGAAACTACGAGTCCAAGCCGGCAGAGTTCTTCGGCGCGGTATCGATTCTCCCTTGACGGCACTTCACGCCAGGCTTCCTCCGCGTCGAGTGTGCACGACCGGGCTGGATCGCTGGCGATAGTGGTGGAAGGCATGAGGAGATGCCGGTGAATGACCAAGGCTCACGCACGAGATGCTCGAAATCCATGCATCTCCACTCGGTTAGAGCCCGATTGCTAAAGTCGCTTACGAATGCGACGACCGGAGGACCGACGCGCCTTTTCAGCTCACGGCGTGTTCGTGCGTCGCTGATTCAAATAAGAGGTTTCCATGCTGCCATCTCTCGCCATCAGGCTGGATCTTGTTCGTCCCGCCCGTCGGCGGGAAAATCATTCCGCAAAAGCCCAGACGAGAATCAGCTTCCGGATCGACCGGCCGACACGTCCGCTTCAGCTGCGCCCTGTGTTCCATTTTTGGAATAGCGGTTGCCGTAATGATAGTAATAGTAGCCCGCGCTGGCTCCTCCCACCGGTAGCCGATTAAAGATGACGCCAACAACGTTTGCGTGAGCCTTCTCCAACTGAAGCAACGCTCGGCGTACGGCCCTCTTGGGAGTCTTTCCCGCGCGGGTCACAAGGCACGTCGCGTGAGCAAAAGCAGCAATGAGGAGCACGTCGCTCACCGAATTGACTGGAGGCGAATCGATGATTACCCGATCGAAGTCCTGGAGCAGGCGTTCGAGAATTCTGCTGAACTCCTTTTTATCGAGAAGTTCCGCAGGATCGGGAGCGCGCCGCCCTGCAGGAAGCAAAATGAGATTTTCCTGCTTGGTCGGTTTAAGGATCTCTTTCAATGGCACCTGTCCACGCAAAAGTTCGCTAAGACCCGAAATTTCTTGCTCATCTTCAAGCAGATTTCTTTGCAGGTTCGGTTCGCGCATATCGGCATCAATAATGAGCGTCCTGAGGCGCTGCTGAGCGAGGGACACCGCAAAGTTGAGCGATGTAAACGACTTGCCCTCCGAAGGAATTGCGCTGGTGAAAAGAATGCTCCGGAATTGAGCCTCCGTGCCAAGAAGCGAGATCGAGGTTCGAAGTGTGCGAAAGGCTTCCGCCTGTTCGGAGTCGGGATCCTTACTCGACACAATCGGACGAAGGTCGTTTCGTTCTCTCTTCTTGCCGGAATCGACACCGTTGAATCGCGGGTGACCGTTTCTTTTGAGAAATCGTTCTGAGAGGACCAAAATGCTGGCGGCCCGAAAATCTCGCTCGCTGATCATCTTCCTGGCCGTCTCTATAAGTTCCGCATTGCAGCGATCCGGGATAGAAGCGAGTACCCGGAAGTTCTAGATAATCTTCAGCTTCGTCCACCGTACGCAATGAGCTGTCGAAGGCATCTGACCCAATCACAATACCGGCCCCGAGCGTTACGCCGAAGACAAGAGAAAGCGCCAGGATAAGCTTTTTTCTTGGCTTGCTCGGATAACTGGCAGCAAGCGGCTCCTCGATTACGCGGAAGGGAGGACTGTCGATCCCTTCGGTGACGTTGCGTTTCCTTAAGACGGAGTGTGATGGATTCGAAAAGAGCACGGTCTGACTCAACATCTCGCTGCAAGACATTGTAGGGGATTGCTATCTTGTTGAGCTCCAATGCCTTCCTTTCCTGTTCCTGCAGTGTCTGGTTGAGCTTCTTCTCAGCTTCAGCAGCCTTCTCGCACGCGCGCGCCACGGTGTCTCCGGCCTTCGAAAGCGTGTCCTTTAGCGATGCCTTCAAGTCCGCGATCTTTGTGACCGCCGCAATGTATTTGGGATTATTCGGACGATATCGCTTTACGAGTGCGGTCAATTCATTCTCGGCTTTTAGGAGCTCCTCTCTAATGAACGCGACACGAGGGATCTGGGTCACGCTGTTGATTTCGAGCAGCTTCTCCACATCGCTCGGGTCGATGCTCTTCAGTTGCTCAAGATCCGCCTCGAGGCTCAGCCGGGCGCCCTTCGCATCAGTGGCTTTACTGTTGAGTTCACGAAGTTTCTCAACAATGATGTTTTGACGGTCCTCCAGCGAAACCGCCTGCGTCTGCTCTTTGTAACCTTGCAATCTCCGCTCGGCTTCTTCCAATTTGGTTCTAAGTTCTTGTGCTTCTTCCTGAAGAAACTGTTTTGCCATGCGCGATAAGGCTCGACGCTGTTCGAACGTCTCTCGCAGGAATTCCGTTACAAGCGCTCCCGCGAGCTTTTGCGCCATTTCGGGACTTTGGTCAAAGACCGTGATATCCACGAGACGCGTGTTGCGCCTCAGGGAGACGTCCACCTTCTGAGACATGAGCTCTGCAAGCTCGATCTCGGTATAGGGAGAACCACTCTTCTGGGGCGGCGCAAAGGTCGGATCCTTGTCGAGGCCGGTTGCTCGAATTACACGCAGCATGAGCTTCCTGCTGGTGAACGCCTGCACCACGGTGTTCAAATAGTCATTCGCTTCCGGCTTCTCTTCCGAAACGTCCGAAATCTTCACAACTTTTTGCGGCTCCTGCTGAACCTGGATGACCGCTCGCGATTCATACATTTTCGGAGTTCGTATTAAATAGACGACCGCAGCCAAGAGAATCGCGATCGCTACGCTTGCGACGATCCATGCCTTGGCACGCAAGAGGTTCATTACACGATGAAAATCCATTCCTTGAACGCCAAATTGCGGCATGCGATGACCGTCACTGCCTTGAATTGATGTTCGTGACAGTGATATGCCACCTGGTGATGAGCCTTCTTCTTTCTGATTCATGTTTGCCGGAACGAAGTTACAAACGTGATTAGGCCTATTGCAGACGCCGTTTTGATTTTCAAAGAGGATTTCTATAGAAAATCACTGCCATAGATCGCTCGTTTAAGCGGTCACATTGCGCCCAAATTGCCTGATTCTCGAATTCATTTGAGATCCCCCAGAATGTCCGAGCTCTAATCGACACCGTAGATCGCAACAAGGGTCCGTTGCGGTATTTGGGATAAGCTACCGCACCTGGTCCTTCGCTGCACGAGCGAGAGACCTTCCTCCCTTTGCTGGCGAACGGTTTCTAGCGCGGTCGGAACGCAATAGATTTTCCGTTACAGTATGGTGTTCTTCCGGGAACGGGTGAGGACGCTACTTCCTGCGACTCCTTTGTTCCAAGATTGGCAACCTAGTGTCTGGGTCAGTTTTGTGTGTCCTCATTTTCTTCCTCTTGAAGCCGCGTGTCCGTTCCTTACCACCGAGGAAGGTCGTGTCAATCAAGGATCTCGAAAAAAAATCAATAAAATTGTGATATCCGCGTCTAAAATGTTTACAAATGGGCCTTTTTGGCTATTGAAACGCCCCTGAACACGTCTTCATGGATGCAGAATGGCGCGAAGTTGGCCGTTCGGCCGGCTCATTGACGAAGCCAATCTGATGACCTGCCCGCGCGAGGAGTTGTGGGGCTGGACACATGAAGGAAAGCAAGATCTCGAAGATGTCTTCGGCCGGGCGAACGGCCTTGGTCGGCGCGAAACGAGCGGGCTGATAGATCAGTGCTCTGATTCGATTGCGTTCTTCGTAGCTGGAAGCCGAGAAACGCTCGCACTGAACGGGCTTTCTCACGCCCACCTCGATTGTGTATTGGCCATACAGGGTCCGAAAAACGATTTCCTTAAATGCAACTACGAGTGCAAAGATTTGGATTTTAGAAAGATTTTTCTATTCAACTGGCGGCCTTGGCGAAAAAGCGCTAGCCTTGCGGGTGAGCCGATGACGACGCTGACCGTTGATGAACTGATCGAGAAGATTGCGAAAGCCTATGATTCGTTGCCGCGGCAACTCAAGAGCATCGCCACCTACATCGAGGAGCACCGTTCCAGTGTGATGATGGATCGCGTGAGCGACATCGCCCAAGCCTGCAATGTGCATCCTTCCGCCGTCGTTCGCTTCTCCAAACATTTCGGCTTTTCGGGCTTCAGCGACATGCAGGCGATCTTCCGCCGCGCCTACACTGAACGGGTCGCACCCATTCAAGGTTACCAGCAGCGAGTCCGCAAATTGATCGCCAGTAACCGCACCAGATTGCGAGGCTCGGAGATCGCCCGCGAGTTCATCGACGGCAGCAGGCGCGGCCTCGAAGAACTTGCCTCGGGACTGAATGTCCAGGCTTTCAACGAAGCGCTGGATCTCCTTCTCAAGGCCAAGGCCATTTATATCGCGGGCGTGCGCCGTTCTTTTGCCGCAGCGTCTTATCTTGCCTATGCGCTTCAGCACACCCGGAAGCGGGTGATCCTTGCGCCTGGGCTCGGCGGAATGCATCGGGAGCAAATCAGTAGCATCCGCAAGGGCGATGCACTCGTGGCAATCAGCTTTCTGCCTTACGGAAAGGAAACGCAGTATTGCGTGCGAATGGCACACCACAATAAAGCCGGCACTCTCGTGATTACGGACAGCCAAATGTCACCCCTCGCGCGTTTCGCCAGCGTGCTTCTGACTGTGAAGGAAGGCAACGCCTTTGGTTTCAGATCACTCACGAACACGATATGTCTTTGCCAGGCTTTGTTCATCTCGCTCGCCTACAAGCTCGAGCTCAGTATCGAACAGCCTGTTGAGGACCCCGCCGACCTGCCATGACCGGGTGCTGGTCCATATCGCTCGCCTGAGGGACTTGGGAAGTTGCCGCCACCAGGGCCCGCTTTCCTATCGAGCCAGATGCCTGCGAGCAAACGCCAGGCGTTTGCTTGATGCCTGCCTCGTGGCCTTTGTTCGCGGTGCTTGGCAGCGCGTTCGTTTACACGATCGCCGCGCTGTGCACAAAACGCGCATTGTCAGGAGGGGCAACGGTCTGGCAGGTGAATTTCGCCGCCAACATGGCGATGGCGGTGCTCTATCTGCCTTTCTGGTTGGGCGTTGATTTCCCGAGGCTGCTGGCGCAAGGATACAAGCCGATCCTCGCCGCGATCACATTCTTCATCGGCCAACTCTTCACTTTCGCGGCCTTGAGAAAAGGCGATGTCTCTGTCGCCACTCCTCTTCTTGGGGCGAAGGTCATATTCGTCGCCCTCCTCACCAGCGTCCTTTTCGGAGAGGCTGTCGGAATCAAATGGTGGCTCGCTGCTCTAATCTGCACCGTTGGGATCTTCCTGGTTACAGGTTCGCAACGGCGAACCGAAGGATGGACGCGACACTCCGGAAAGACCGCGGCTTATTCCCTGATCGCCGCCGCTTGCTTACGCCCTCACCGACACTGTCCTTCAGCATTGGTCACCCGAGGTGGGCGTGATCAACTTTGTCGCAGTAATGTTTTCCTTCACCGGCATCCTTACGTGTGCCCTCTACGTGCCGGCCGTTGGTCTGCGCCGGCTTGTTTTCGCCCCGGCGAATGCCCGGAGAGCCTTGCTCCTGGGCGCCCTGTTGCTTGCTCTGCAGAATCTGGTGGTTACCCTCGCGATCCGGTTTTCCGGCGACGCGACGGCGGTCAATATCGTCTACAGTTCACGGTGCGTCCTAAGCGTCGTGATGGCTTGGGCGACGGCCCGATGGCTTGGCAGTCGCGAGGCCACCTTGCCCCGAAACACGCTGCTGCTGCGTCTGGCTGGCTGCGCTCCTTCTCGCGGCGGCGATCCTTATGGTGCTGCTTTGAAATGCAGGCCCATCAGGAATTTCTTCGATTCGGAGCTTAGGATACTGGCGGGGTCTTCACCGAGAAACACACTTTCATAATCATCATACTGCACCGCTCGAGGAGGCCAGTAGATGCCGTTTCGCACGCGGTGCGCCACAGTCTCTGCGGCGGACATCGCCGACTCGAACAGGGAGCTGTCCAGGGCCAAGTCGTCGATGCCACTTTCCTCGACTCGTTCGGGCAAGAGAAAATAACCGACCAAAGGAGACGATTCGCTGGGCCACCGGAACCGGGCGAGCGCACGATAAAGCGGAAGCTGCAGATCGAACCAGCGAACGGCTTTCCCTTCAAACAGGGTTTCAAAAGATTCTTCCTCGCCCGTGGCCTGCTCGAAATGCGCCTCGCTCGCTGTTTTTCGTTTGGCAAAAGTCTTGTAGTCAAGGATGCGCATTTCGCCGCTCCGTTCGTGAACATCGACTCGGTCGAGACTTGCCACGATCGGAAGACCCGCGAGACGAAGCGTGGCCTCTTCCTCGAAACGCAGCTCTCCGCACTGGATCCGCCATCCTTTCTGGCGTTCTTCCGCCTGAATTCGCGCGAACTGGCGCAGGCGCGCGCGCAAACTTTCCCTCTGAACCCGCACCGGCAAGGAAAGCCGTCTGCCAAAGCGATCTGAGAGGACGTCATCGAGCCCCGCAAGAACAAAGCTTTCGATGGCTGCCGCATCCCGGGATTCCCGGATCGTCTCCCCGTTGGCAAAATTCTCCAACGTACGGTGGAGCACATTTCCGAAGTCGAGGGCATTCATCTCAGCCTTCTGCGCCTCGAATTCCCTCATGAGGAGAACATGCTTAAGGTAAAACCTTAAAGGACATTTGAGGTAGTCGCTCAATGCCGTGACCTGCAGGGAGGCGGGAGCCGGTCTCCGCGGAATCTCGAGCGGCCACGTTCTTTCCCGCGCGTGCGTCCTACGCCAGCGACAAGCCCGGACGAAACACGCTCTTTACGCGAAGACAAAGCTCCGCGTCCGGGCAGCGAAAAAGCAAGCGAGAGGGTTTCGCGGGTTCGCCGTCAGTCCCCGTGCGACACAGCGTGAGCTTCACCGCACCGGGCTTGCGCGTCGCAAGCAGGCAATGCAGAAGATAAATATCGCGGACAAATCGCTGCGAACTGTTAGGGCAGGCCCAACGCGACGCGCAACGATTCCGGAAGAAACGGGTGCGCGACGACCCTGGCGGGCAAAGCGCCCTCGGTGCAGCCGGAGAGGACGAGAGCAGAGTGAGGCAACCAGGGAGCCTCCAGCCAACCGTTCAGCTCGACCTCCGTTCCGATGTGGCGTTCAAAGACGGCAATGTTTTTCATCTCCTCGCAGAAGACCTTCCTGGCAATCTCTCGGGTCGAGAGAGGAGATTCCGTTACCGAACGTAGGAGGTCCGAAAGGGCGGAAATCGCCTCCGCTTCCCCGCCGCCGGGGACGACGTGTCGACTGGCATATAGCAGGCGAAGGAATTCCAGGAGATCGCTCAGCGACTCACCGGATTTTTTCCTCAACCTCTGCGCGCCCGCGACAAGGGCAGCGGCTTTCGGCGATCGCTCCCGGGCAGCCGACGGCTCTTCGAGATAGGCAACAGCATCTTCCAGCGTCTCCAGAAGGCTATCGTTCCGCAGCTTGTCCAGGGTTGAAAGGACTGTGCTGGGCGGGAGCTGCGACTCGCGGCACAGCGCGTGCAAGAAGACAGGATGCTCGGCAAGCGCCCGCAGTTCGGCAAGCAGGTCGCTCGAGCAAAAAGAAACCCACAGGCTCGAAAGCGAAGCGCACTCGAAAGTTGCCAGCAGACCTGCCCGCTGGATCGTAAGACTCGAGTCCCTGCTTGCGCAACGCGCGAGCGAGGAACGGGATGAGCTCAGCGTCGGCGACGCAAAGCGCCGCCGCGCCGCGCGGCCCAAGCAAACGAGCGGCAATCTCCGCCTCCGATGATGGCTCCGCAGCGATCATGATGTCCTCGGGCCCAAGCGGCAGCGTTCTGCGTCGCCACGCGTCACTCTCGGGCCGCCCCCAATCGTCGAACCATGCCTCATTGCAATCGGGAGCGTCCACGAGGACGCTGACGGGACGCCCGCAAGCTCGAGATTTTCCAAATATTGCTGGGAAAGCCGATTCAGGTCCGGAACTCCCGCGACGATCACCCGCTCCACGTTCGGCGGCGACAAACCGTGCCTCGCCGCCCTGATTCGCGCAGCATTCGGATCAGCAAGCCCGACATCTTCAAGGCGTCCAAGATATCCCCTGTAGAGAGATTCAATCTCACGCCAGCGATCCTCCTGCTGCGGGCTCGTGGCGACGATTTCCAGACTGGCGGGGGTAAGGCCAGCTTCGGCCAGAAGCGCGCACAAGTCCATGAGCGATCGACCGATATGAAGAGACGAGCTTCTGTGATCCGAGAAGCCCGAGAGAAGAAGAGGGTAGTCGGTGGATGACGCCTGCGAAATCACCTGCGTCCAGGCAAGAAGGGCGTCCGTTCGGGACGCTACTTCGTCGGGACAAGCCAACGCAAGCAAACCCATCGGCGTTGTCACGAGCGGCGCCATCAAGCCCGCGTTGTCTCCCGCGGCTCTCACCAGCTCAAAGCGCAACCGCCTCCCGGCACCCGAGGTCGCTACGAGCACTGCGTAGCGGCTCAAGTCGAGCGGCCTCTTCGAGGAACGCGCAGCGAGCCACTTCGCAGCCTTGAAGACCAGCGGAATCCGTTCGCTCAGGAAGATCGTTTCGGGCATCGGTTTTCCGGCCAGATTACGAAGAAATGGCGGAAGTGCGAGCGATCGACTCGAGCGATCCGCAACCCCGTAGTCAGGCCGAGACCGTCGAATCCTTTCCGCCCTTACCCGTTTCAGTTCTTCGTCAGCCGCGCATCTGGCCGGTCGCGAAGAGCGGCACGAAGAGCGGCGACTCGACGTTTCAATCCCGAGGCATCCGCAGACTTTTCCTTTTCGACCTCGGCTGCAAGGGCTTTGGTCGTCTCCTTCATCTGCTCGATGGCCCTGCCGCGCAGCAACACGGCAATGTTGGATGCCGGAGTCACCAGGTTCTGATAGCAAATCACGGCCCTGCCTTCCCACGGCTCGACCCGGAAATTGCCCACACTGTCCTTCGTCAGCACGGATCGAAGCAGTTTCCAATCAACACAATACGAATTCTCGTCGATCAGCCTTCAGACTGTTGCGAACGGTGTAGAACTCATCGGGAAAAATTGGCACATCCAACCCGTAATCCACGTCCATCGTGCAAGCCGAGAGCCTGTTGGAAATCTCAGACTTGATGACGTTGGGAACAAAAGACTTGGCATTCTCGTAGTCGAAAAAGACTGCCGCCACTTGCTCGGGGCTTGCATTGACGAGTCGATAGACCTTGATGCGAGGCCATGGTTTTCCTTCAATATTCTCAGTGACAACCACTTGTGATCCTGTCTCTACCTCACCCTTCTGAGTCGAGGTCAACTCCGAGAAGATGGAATCGGCCGGCAAGGCACGGCAGACTCATGAGGAGCCCGGTCAGGAGAATTGGAAGACGCCTCAAGAGGGAAATTTCTTTCATGGCGACCTGGCCTTATAGAGGGGTTCTGATCAGATTGCAAATCCGGAAAGTGATCGTTTGACGCACGAGGTTCCGTTTCCTATACTCCTGTTCTTTTTGTAGGAAGAATTTTCGAAAGTAGGTGAAGATATGCCGGAAGTGATTGTTCGCAAAGGAGAGCCGATTGATCGCGCGCTGAAGCGCCTCAAGTCGAAGCTCGATGCGGAAGGGATCCTCGACGAGGTTCGCAGGCTGCGAGCATTCGAGACGCCCACTCAGAAGGCGCGCCGCAAGGCAAAGAACAACGCCAAGCGCTCGAAAATGAAGATCCGCTTCAATCTTAACCTACCCTAAGGGCTTGCCCCGGGTCGTGATCGTCGGCTGCGGTTTCCTCGGCGAAACCGCAGCCGATCTCTTTTTCGAGAGCGGTTGGGCTGTGCTTGGCCTCTGCGCCAGTGCGGAATCCGCCTCGCGCCTCGCCGCCAAACCCTACGAAGTTCGCGCGGTGGATATCACAAGGGGTTTCTCGCTCGGCCGCCCGCTGGCGCGGTGTCGATGCGCTGATCCACTGCGCCGGTCCCGATCGCGCCATCCCTGAATCGTATCGTCGCGTGTATGTCGACGGACTGTTGAACGCGTTGGCCGCCACCGAGCCGCGACTCCTCATTTTCACGGGAAGCACCTCGGTCTACGCGCAGGTCGACGGGACCTGGGTCAACGAAACGAGCGAAACCAAACCCGATCGCGAAACCGGCCGAATCCTGCTCGAGGCCGAGAGGATTGCATTGGCCTCCGGCGGATTCGTCGCACGGCTGTCGGGACTTTACGGTCCCGGACGCTCCGTTCTCATGCGGAGGTTCCTTTCCGGCGAAGCAATGATCGAGGGGGACGGTCTGCGCTGGATCAATCAAATCCACCGCGACGATGCGGCGCGCGCCATCGTGCACCTTGCTTACCAAGCCCGGTTACCCCCGGAATCTACAACGTGAGCGATAGCACGCCGGCGACACAATCTGAGGTCTACGCGTGGCTCGCAGATTACTTTCACCGCCCGTTTCCCCGCACCGGAGAGCCCGACTTTAACCGCAAACGCGGCTGGACCAGCAAACGCGTCAGCAATGCCAAACTGCTGCGGCTCGGGCTGGCGACCCGCATTTCCCGCCTATCGCGATGCGATCGCCTCGCTCCTGGCAGCATGGGAAATTTGACCGCGATTCATCGCTTTCGGGTGCTTGTTCGCGACGCAGCAATCGATGCCAACGGTCACGCCAACAACGTGGAGTATGTCCGTTGGATGCAACAGGCGGCAATCTCGCATTCAGATCTCGCGGGATGCACGACTGCCACAATTGCCAGCGGTGGCACCTGGATAGTCCGCACCCATCACGTGCACTACCTCCGTCCGGCATTCGCCGGGAATGAACTCGTCATTCTCACGTGGGTCTCAACGATGAGGAAAGCGAGTTCACTCAGAAAATACTTGTTCCTTCGTGAAAGCGACCGCGCAGTCCTTGCCCGTGGCGAAACCAACTGGGCCATGGTGGATAACCAAACAGGCCGTCCGAAACCGATTCCAAGAGAGGTCTCGTCAGTCTTCGAAATCTTACCTCCGGAACGGGAACCATCAGGTTGGGAGGGATAAAACAGAACTTCCAAAATCTTATCGATCCGGAAAAGCGTGATGCATCTCGCTTGCCCGCAGCGGCGGAACGCTTTGATGCAAGTCGTATGGCCAATAAGCTGAGCCCTCGAACTCGCCGTGTGTGCGTCGTTTGCCAGCGCACTAAATCCTTGAAAACTGAGATTGCGATTCGGAGCATCGCATTTTCCGTCAGTGCGTATAACCGCGCGCTTTGGCAATTCTTTGGCAGTCCTCGCAAAGGCCATCCACGTGAAGAGCGTCGAAACCCTTCAAATTGAGGAACGATGCAGCCAGCGCCGCACGCTTGCCCGAACCACAATGGACGTAGAACCTCTTATCGCGAGACAACTCACCGAGCCGCGATCGAAGGCGAGTGTAAGGAACATTCACCGCGCCGGGCAGGTGGCCCTCCAAGAATTCGGAAACGTTGCGAACGTCGAGAATGATTTCTTGGGAACTCAAGGCTTCGCGATTCCACGTCGCGAAATCCACGCGCGCTGTTCTTTCGGTCAACCAACCCGCCGAAGCTGCTTCGCTCGCCAAAACGTAACCACCGAGGTGGTCAAACCCGATCCGGAAGAGTTGGCGGCTCATCTCCTCCACGTCGGCTTCGCGTTCGACCAGGAGCAGGATCTGCTCGTCTTCATCGATGTAAGAGCCCGCTGATGTCAAAAAAAACGTGCCCGGATAGGGCGCGTAAAGGGCGCCCGCAGGGTGACCGGCGTCGAAGGAGGCACGGTCTGAACGCGTGTCGAGTAAGGCTCCCCGGTGCTCCATTGCAAAAGCAACCGCCTCTTCCGGCATCAGTTTTCCAGGCCTCGGAAAATCCTTAGCGACGGCGATTCCGTCCCGATTCGCCATTTTCATCCGGGCAAAGTAGGGAGGAGGGTCGGGCTGGCCCGATAAGATGTCCTCGACAAATGCCGCCGCGTCCGTGTTCGCCAGCTTGAGCGAATGGTTGAATCTGCGCTCGTAGCCAAGAACGGACATGGGAATCGCGCTGAGAGCCTTGCCGCAAGAGCTTCCCGCGCCGTGCCCTGGAAGTATCTGAAGAAAGTCAGGGAAACCGGCAAGACGTTCGACGAGCGATTTCTGAAGTTGCCTCGCGGCGAACGCTCCGATTCCTGACACTCCGAGAGCCGTTTCGAGCAAATCCGGACGCCCGACATCACCGACAAACAGAAAATCCCCCGCGATCAGCGCCATCGGGGCGTCTGCACCGCCGCCGCTGTCCGTGATAAGATAGCTCAAGTGTTCTGGAGTATGTCCTGGAGTGTGGATCGCAGTCACTTCGATGCTACCCACGCGAAAGCTCATTCCATGCCGAAGCAAGATTACCTTGCCGCGACCTCGTGGCCATTTGTAGCTCCAATCGTCCCCACCCTCTCCGGAGAGATACACCGTCACAGAAGAATCGGCCGCGAACTCTTGAGAACCGCTCACAAAGTCGGCATGGATATGCGTTTCCGCCACGGCCGTGATGCGCAAATCGTGGGTCCTGGCCAATGCACGATAGCGATCAATGTCTCGCTCGGGATCGACAACAAGAGCCTCTGCCGTCTGCGGGCAACCAATCAGGTAGGCGTATTGGGCGAGGGCTGGATCGTTGATTTGCCGCAGAAACATGGGCTTTCCTTCGTCAAGGACGAGCGCCATCAGCCTGCAGCCCTGTCGATCTCACTGTCCCGAGTTGTTCAGCTTCCAACCGCGAGAGCTGAAATGCAAACCGCCTCTGACTTATTATCCGTCTTTTCCCAGATGACCGGTCTTGCCGCCGGCCTGCCTGGATCTCACGAGACTCTGATGCAGGGCGAATCCGGCGATTGCAACAGGCGGAAACACTAGCCACGGCCAAAATGCAAGAGCCGGCGGCAGAGCACGGCGAACCTCCACGGGGCACAGGACCGACGCTTTCCGACCGCCGCTCGATACGTCGATGACGAGTTCGGACGGCCCGGCGGACCTTATCGGAACGATCGCCGAGTAAAGAAACTTGTTGTTCGAGTGCGCCCGGACGGCCGGAATCCTCTCCGTGCCAGAATCCAATGTGCAACATGGAGGCAGCCAGTCCGGCGGCGAATTCGGCGCTGAGCGCCATGCGACTTCAACCGCGGCGTCAAGGACTGTCTTCTCGCCATCCTGCACGAGCACACTTACATCCACCGGTCCTGCGCGCAACGGCATCGGCGAGGCAAGGACCGTCACGAGAAGACCGTTGACCGTCTGCCTGGCAATGACCCCGCCGCCGTCAGCATGGCAGCAGACCGCGGCCAGCCAGCCGCAAGCGACGAAGGAAAGTATGAATCTCATCACGGTCTAGTGCAGCAGCATGCCACGCATTTCCATGGGCTGAAAGATAATCCACACACCTGCCGCGTAGAGCGTCGCCGCAAGCGCGCCCCACGGAAGGAAGGTGGTAAATCGGCGGTTTGAAGTCATCTGACAAGCGATGCGCCAGGCAACATAAAGCGCGACGAGAAGGCCCAGATCGAGCAAGAGAAGCTCAAGCCCGGGAAGATCATAGAACGCCAGCGAACCGACGGACCACCCAGGTTCGGCAGTTCTTAGCGCCAGGTCCTTCGCAATGCGCTCCGCAACGGGTATCGGCGTCAGAGCTGCAGTAAACAAATGGAAAACAAAATGAGCCAGCCACATGCCGAATCCAAGCGGCGCAAGGGACATCGAAAAGCGGCAGAAATTCTCGCGCAGCGAGATTCCGGCAATCGCGCTGCTGCACGCCGCAGCACTCCCAGCCAAGGCTGCGGGAAGAAGAATCAGGCACAGCACGCTGAGCAGCGTAATGATGCCAAGATCCGAGGAAAAACCGAGCGTCTTCTCAATTTGGGAGATTCCGCTGAGAACTGGCGCGACCATGCCGGCTGCATTGGCAAACGCTCCGAAGGTTAAAACCAGAACCAGAGCGGCCAAATCCGGACGCCTCGCATATCGCTTGACCGAAGCCCTTGGCAAATCGTCGATCAAGTCCTTCCCGGGACGCACCGCAATGATGCCAACATTATCGTGCGGACACGCCTTGATGCAGTCCAGGCAGAAGGTGCAGTCCATGTTGCCCGATTTGCGCGGTTGGAAAAGCTGGAGCTCGCACCCGCGCTGCCCGGCGTTACCCTTGATGCAATCAAATGTCGTGCAGGAGGCGCAAACGTCGGGACGCCGAACCTTTACTTCAAAGGGCGAAGCGAGCGATTGCACGAAATTGAACTGCCCGATCGGACACACAAATTTGCAAAAGCTTGCGCCCCGAAAGAATCCATCGACCAGCAAGGCGGCGAGAAAATATCCAAGGATGATTACTGCCGTAATCGATGGCTTGTCCCAAAGATCGAAGGCCTCGTAGGCCCAGAGGTAGATGATGATCAGTGCGACGGCCAGCCACTTCGAGCTAAGCATCCGAGGCCACTGCATTCGTGCGGGGAGCAACTTCCGACCGAGATCGCGCACCAAGGTGAAGGGACACGCCATGCAAAACAGATTCCCGACGGCAAGCAGACCAATAACCGTGAAGGCGCGCCAATGCGTCCAGGGAACCACCCCCGCGAGGTTCATGGGACTGATCTCCGGGCCGAGGAGACCATCCAGGACGATCGCTGCGGCGAGGAGCAATGTGACAATCTGGAGCGCGCGACGAAAGTACCGGGAGCGAATCATTGCCCCGATGATCGGAAGCCTCACAAAGTCGAACGGCAAAGTCCCCGCACGCGCTGCTTCCCTCTTCGCGTTGATTGCCGCCAGCTCCGCGCGCCTTTGCGAAGGCCTCGCCAAGCGCTTCGGAGAGAGAAACTGAACGGCGATGAGGGCTGCGGGAACAATAAAAGCGATCGATCCCGGCACCCACATGATTGCCCCTGCCGCAGCCTGGTCAGCCAGCGCATTCATACCAAGACGCGGGGCGGTCTCGTAGGTCGGATAGAGGACACGATCGTAGAAAGAAAGAAATCCGGCCAAACCCGTGTTCTGAAGATCGGCGAGGAGGAGATAGGGAATCATCGCCCAGCGCGGCCAATAGGGGCGGCTCGGCCAGGGCTGGACGACGTGCCACCAGAATAGGAGGGCCGTGGCGAGGAAGCAGAAGTGTTCTACCTTGTGCCAGCCCGGAGAACGAAGGGCCAGTTCGTAGAGAGCAGGAAAATGCCAAATGATGTTGCTTAGAACAAAAAGCACCCAGCACACGCCCGGATGCATCACGCGGTAAACAAGCTTCTTAAGCAGCGGCCATTGCAGAAACGGCCCCAACGCCTGGCTGGCGATTCGCCGAGGCAGACCGCATAACAGCGGCAACTGCGGTGCGCCCAGAAGCAGAAGCGGAGGAGCGATCATGGTCAACAGCAGGTGCTGCACCATGTGAGCTGTCAGCAGGAAAGAGGCAAATGCATCCAGTGGAGAAGCTAGCGAGAGATAGATCGCAGCCAGCCCGGACAGAAAGAACACGAGCCGCGACAGGGGATATCGCGAAGGAACTTGACGGCGCAGCTTGATCCAGCCGCGCAAATAGATCAGAGCCGTCGCCACCAGGCCGAACGCGGGCACCGGCAGAAAAGCCCATGAGGCCAGAGCGGCAGATCCTGCGTTCACGAACCTAAGTTACCGCACGAAGGCGGATCCGCAGAAAAATCGGTAGCCGCTCAACCTTCGCCGTGCTTCGCAGGCGTGCCGCTTTTTGTCGCTTCCTGCTTTGGCGCGACGGCCGGGAAGGTGGAATCGCGCGCAGGCGGCTCGCCCTTCGGACGCAACGACGCCATGTAGCTGACGACGGCTTCAACCTCGTACGGCGAAAGATTGTCTCCATAGGCAGGCATGTTGCCACCGCCCTGAATGACCTGGCGAACGAGCTGATCCCTGGTCATACGACGGCCGACGTCCGCAAGATCCGGTCCGCGCTGGCCCCCCACTCCATCGATCGCATGACAATTGCGGCACTGCATTCTCTGCAGAACGACAAGTCCCTGAAGTTCAAGCGGGGCACGCCCCTTGACGAAGGATGGATTTGTTGAGGCAGTGCTCCACCCATCCATTTGCGGCGACCAAGGCGAAGCATAGCCGAGATAGGTGAGAATTCCCATCACCAGGTAGGTGAGAACGACAGTGAGCACCGCGATTGGGCGGCGGCGCCAGCTCTTCTCGCCGGTGTTGTTGAAGAACGGCAGCGCGCAAAGAATGAGAATGATGACCGGAGGCGCTACGAGGAGTCCGAAAGCCTCCATGTATTCCGGCATGAGAGCGGCAACCGCGAAGATCCACATGAAGAAAAAGTCGGGGCGCGGAAGCGTGTCGATATCGGCCGGGTAAGGCGGGCCGGTTGGGCCTTTTGGACCGAACACCGCGGAGCAAATAATGATGGCCGTGAGAACGATAGCAGACGCCGCGAGATCCTTCCAAATACCGTGAGGCGCAAAGGGCATACCATCCTTCTTGAGGATCATCTCGTATTCCTTGTCGTAGGTTTCCCGCCGGACAAGATGTCCAGGCTTCGGATACTCGTTGATACCCTTCGTGAGAACCATGCGCAGGTGCACGGCCAGAAGCGCAAGGACGGTTCCGGGCAGGATGAAGACGTGGAGCGAGAAGAAGCGGGAGAGAGTTTCCGAGGCGATGATCGGCCCTCCGAGCATCAGGGAGACGAGGCCTTCGCCAATGAGGGGAACACGACCCAAAATGGCGGCGCCGATTCCCAGACCCCAATAGGCGTCCTCATCCCAGCGCATCACCTGCCCCGAAAACGCCAGGCCCAAGGTGCACAACATGAGTATGCAACCGGTAAGCCAGGTGATCTCGCGCGGATATTTGTAGGCCCCAAAAAGATAAACCTGCGTCATGTGCAGGATCATGATTCCCACCATGAAATTGGATCCCCAATAATGCATGGCACGCAAAAACCATCCAAGATCCTGCTCGTAGGTAAGATAGAGTAGACTCTCGTAGGCTTCCGAGGCGGAGGGAACGTAAGCGAATGCGAGCAGGCTGCCCGTGATGATCTGAAGGATAAAGCAAAGAAGCGTCGCGCTGCCGAACACGTAGAACCAGCTCGCGGCGCTCTTCGGAATCGGATGACCGGCCGTGTGCTCCCACAAGTGCGAAATGTGAAGCCGGTCGTCGAGCCACAGAAAGAATTTCTGAGCGACTCCAAAGGCGGACGCCTTGGGTGTATTCTGCGGCGTCTCGCTCATACGTTCGGGGTCGCCAAGGTTGGCATCACGCCGGCGGCGATGAACAGTTCGTTTCCTTCCACCTTGTATTGATAGACGTAGAGACCTCGCGGAGGTGGCCCAGCCGCGTGCTCGCCGTCTTCATAAAAGACCCCGCCATGGCAGGGACACATGAAAAGCTTGGACTCCTCAAACCAGCGCACGGGACAGCCCAGATGAGTGCAATTAATCGCGAAGACCTGAAACTTTTCGGCCTCTGCGTGACGAACCCAGCAAGGGATTACCGCCGCTTCGCCATCCCAAGGGCGACGGAAAGGATTCTCGTAGGTAGCGAGCTGCGTCGTACCTTCGGGGAATTTGTCCAGCGGGCCCAGTGACGTCCACTCCAACGGCAGCCTCTTAACAAAGCTGGACATGACGTAGCCGATGATTGGAATGGACACCATCGCCCCCGCCACAACATTGAGTCCGATGCTAAGCTTCAGAAGGAAATCGCGGCGACTCAAATTGCCGTTCCCTCCCTCCGAGACGGGCGCTTTCGTGTCCGTAGGTTTGTGCGTGTTCATGCGAAATACCTTACTCTCTAGCGCTTGGTTAGGGGGAGGGGCTGTCCGAATTCGTTTCTTCGGTGCGAGGCCAGCCAAGCGACAATGTTGGAGATTTCCTCTCCCGACATCGGCCTGCCGGGAACGCGGTTCTGAAAATCTGGGCACCCCAAATCGCGTCCGGCGATAGCAATGGTACGCAGGTATTGATCGCTAACGAGGCCCAGATAAGCGGGATGCACGACGGAGCCGGCTTTGGCGCCTGTTCCTTCAGCGCCGTGACAACTTGCACAGAAAGTCGCGAAAGCGGTCGCGCCCTGGGCGAAGTCTCCGAGCGGGGCGCTGTAGGGCGGCAACTCGCCGGACGGCGGATTCTTCTCCCAAGCTGTCATGCCTTCCACAAGCACGTCGATCTGCTTTTCGGTGAGGGGGCCTCCGTGCTCCTCCGAAAAACCTATCATCGCCGTACCCGGCACGCCATTGGCAACGATCTTTCGGAGGGTCTCAGGGGGGACTACCGCAAGATAAGTGGCATTGTCCAAGTTAATGGCGCCGGAGACCTCACCCTGTGCCCCGTGGCATCCGCGACAATTTTGCGCAAAGAGTACGTTAAAGTCGACGATGGCGTGCGGCGATTGCCACTGTTGGGCCCTTGTAGGCTTTCCAGGCAAGTCGCATCCCGAAAGCAAGGCGCCCAGCAACATCACCGCAAGCACGCATCGAACGGGCGTCCCCAGGCGCGAACGGAGGTTCCCGCGCGAAATCACGCCTTGTCCTCCGTCTCGTGTTGCGCTTCCACGCCAAGTCTCTCGGCGATTGACCAGCTCTGTTGGGTTTCCACCTTTGCGGACTTGAAGACGACGTATCCGCAAACCATTCCAAACGCGACCTGGCAGAAAATGAACCATGGCCAATCGATGCCTATGGCAAGTTTGGGATTAATGACGCGCAAGGAAGCAAAGATAAGCGCGGTCCAAATCAAGGGGGTCACGATTCCGCCCCACAGCCACTCGAAGCGCGCCGGCAACATGGGAAGAAGCACTGCATAGAGAAGGCCCACGAGGATGGAGATGGATATGTGGGCGATCGAGCCGACAACCAGACCGGAAAAACTGAATTGGCGGAGTGTCTCCAAGCTCGCTTCGGCTAACTCTGGAACGCCGGCTGCTGCCAGCAGGTTGATGGGATACCAGATGCTCCCATATTTGAAGATGCCGTAAACGCACGCCAGCACGGCCATCACGACCGCACCGACCAAGCCTCCGAAAGCCCCGGCGGTGTACGGATGCACCTCCACGGGAATACGCGCGCGATGGGACATGCGCCCCACCTCAAGAATCCGCACGACCCGGCCAGCGGTCCGAATCGGGGCGGCATGCTCCGAAGGAGGGCGGATCGGCACCGCCTCGTGCTTGGGATGCGGGAAGAGATCGAAACACCAGCCAACGGCGCCAAACAGCCCAACCAACACTCCGGCGATGGCGAACACAAAATGCGTGACGAAGGCGAGGAAAAATAGCGTCAGGCCGAAGGCGGTCACGATTGGCCAGGCCGTTGGGGTGGGAAGCTCGACGTAGTCTTTCGATTTGGAATGATGCTCGTGCTTCATGATCAATATCGAGCGCTGATGAAGTAGACGAGTGTGAGCACGACTACCCAGATGCCATCGACAAAATGCCAGTACCAGGAGATCATCTCGGTGTGCTCGATGTGATCGGTGGGAATCTTCCCCAACAGCGTGAGCACAAAGATTATACTTAGCAAGATGAGCCCCACGATAACATGGCTCAGGTGCAGGCCGACCAACGAATAGAAGGTGGTGCCGAAGACATTGACGCTGATCGTGAGGCCCTCATGATAGATGAGTTCCATCCACTCCGTCGCAGAGTAGTACACGAAATATGCCCCGAGCGCCATCGTGATGCCCCACCAGATAAGGAACCCCTTACGATCGAGCTTATGCATCATTTTCTCGGCATAGACGATCGTAAAGCTTGAGCCGAAGAGGGCGATACTTGCAAGCCAAGGTGTTTTGGACGGAAAGGGGATGACGTCGCGCGGAAACGGCGGATTAAGGCTCTTACCTATGTAATAGACATAGGCAACCACGAAGATCGCGAAGAGGGCGGATTCGGTGATTATCAGGCAAATGACGCCCACCTTCCGCTGCGAAGGCAGTAGCCACGGGCCGAGTTCTTCGCTGGGATCATTGACAAAGCGGTGGGGTCTTCCCACATGAAGGCTTTCGAGTCTTTCGGAGCTCATTCGAATTTCCAGTCGGGGTCTTCGGGATGTTTCAAATCCCACAGGGGCCGGCGGCTGCGGACCTCGGGAATTTTATCAAAATTATATTCCGGCGGCGGCGATGTTGTCCCCCATTCCAGCGTCCATGCATCCCAAGGATCGTCTCCCGCCTCCTTCCCCTTGATGTAGGAATAGATTAGGTTGTAGACGAAAAAGAGGACGCCAGCGCCTTGAAAAAAGACGCCGATGGTCGAGACCTGGTTCCAAATCTCCCAGCCGCGGTCCGCCTCATACGTGAAAATCCGCCGCGGCATTCCCAGGAAGCCTGCAAAGTGCTGCGGATCGAAAGTCAGGTGAAATCCAATTAAGAACAGCCAAAAGTGCCAGTGACCAAGTTTCTCATCGAGCATTTTGCCAAACGCTTTCGGGTACCAGTAGTAGAAGCCGGAGAAGAGGCAGAAGACAATGCCGCCGAGGATCACGTAATGAAAATGCGCCACGACGAAATAGGAGTCGGCCAACTGCCAGTCGAACGGCGCCACCGACAGCATGACACCTGTAAGGCCCGCAATGAGGAACTGAAAAAGAAAGCCGATACAGAAGAGCATCGGCACCTGCAGACGGATTTTTCCGCCATACATCGTCCCGAGCCAGTTGAAGATCTTGATGCCCGTCGGCACGGCAATGATCATTGTTGAAATGGCAAAGAAAATGTTGCCGACGGAAGTCATGCCAATCGTGAACATGTGGTGCGCCCAAACGCCCAGGCTGATAAACGCGATCGAGACAGTCGCCGCCACCATCACCGGATAGCCAAAAATCGGCTTGCGCGAAAAGACCGGGATGACTTCCGAGGCGATCGCAAAGGCAGGAAGCACAAGGATGTAAACTTCCGGATGCCCGAAAATCCAGAAGAAGTGCGCCCAAAGCACTGCGGACCCGCCCGCTTGTGTGTCAAAAAAGTTCGCATCGAGATACCGATCCAAAATGAGCATGATCTGACAGGCCGAGAACGGCGGCATCGCGATGACAACGAGAAACGACGTCACCAGAAACATCCAGACAAGCAGCGGCATCTTGCCAAGAGTCATGCCCTTGCACCGCAAGCAGAAAACCGTCACCAGAATATTGACGGCGGTCGCAATGCTCCCGATCCCATTCAAAAGAAGAGAAAGCGTCCAGTAATCCGTGCTATGTCCCTTGGAAAACGCTTTCGCTGTCAGCGGCGAATAGGCGAACCAGCCGATAGCCGGAGCGGAGCCCGCATTGTAGAGGCCCGGAGCCGTAAAATAGCTCGCGAAGAGAAAAAGTCCGCTGAACAGGAAGACCCAGAATCCAAAGGCATTCAGTCGCGGAAAGGCCATGTCCCGCGTGCCGATCATCAACGGGACGAGATAGTTTGCGAAACCGAAGACCCACGGCATAGCGACGAGGAAAATCATCGCCGTGCCATGCATCGTAAAGAAGCGATTGAAAACGTCCGGCTCGAGAAAGGTGCTGCTCGGGAAGAAGAGCTGAATCCGCATCAGCGTGGCCATAATGCCACCAACGACGAAAAACAGCAGCCCTGAGCCGAGATACATCAACCCAAGTTTCTTGTGGTCCACCGTGTAGATGAGCTCCTGCACGAGAGCCGTCATCGAGCCGTGCTCTTTCCCCACGTGTTCCGCCGGCGGCGGCGTAAACTCTTCCTCTTCGACTGTGGTCGTTCCGTTAGCCATAATATTTAACCGCTAGGAACGCAACGGAACGCCAATTTCAATGCCGGTCTTTGGCGGTGGGCGTTCGTGCATGGCGATCTCTCATTTGAGGGTTTGCAGGTAGGCGACGACAGCGTCCACCTCCTTATCCGTCAATTTCATGTCCGGCATGTAGGAGCCGGGCTTTAGTATCTGTGGATTGCGAACCCATGACCAAAGCGTGTCTTTGTTGAGCGGAGCAACCCCCGCCCCGATAGTTTGGCGGGACATAAGCTTAGTAAGATCAGGCCCAAAGACCCCCACCGCGACGCTGTCACTCACCTTGTGACAGTTTACGCAGGAGTTGGCGAAAAAGATGCGATGCCCCTCGATTTCCTCGGGGGTCTGAAGTGCCGCGGTGGAGGCCTTCTGTTGTTCCACCCACTTCTCAAAGCCCCCGGGAGAATGGACGATGACTCGAAGCAGCATATTCGCATGCTGAGTGCCACAGTACTCCGCGCAGTTGCCGAAATAGACCCCGGTCTCATAAGGATCGATCCAGGTCTCATTGTCCTTGTTGGGGACGAGATCCGTCTTGCCGGCAAGTTGCGGCACCCAAAAGCTGTGCATGACATCGGCAGCCTGAACGGTGAAAAATGTCGGTCTGGCCTTGGCAGGATCACGATCGCTGAGGGGGACGTGAATTTCATTTGCCGTGATAATTCCCAGGTCGGGGTAATGCACCTCCCACCACCATTGGTGGCCGACGAGACGCACCTTCACCGCATTCTCGGGCACCTTCGCATCCTGGATTTCGCCGATCGTTCGGCTGGTTACCAGGACGAGCACGACTGTGATGAGAATCGGAATCACCGTCCACGCCAGCTCAATATTGGTGCTGCCGTAGATCTGCGGAGGCTCGGTGCCGTCATCATTCTCCGGCACGCGAAACTTAACGACGATGTAGACCAGCAATCCGAAGACCGCGATAAAGATGACCGCGCTGATGACCAGCACCATGACGGCCGTCACATGAATCATCTCCGCCGGGCGCGACATCGGCTGAAACATATCCGCAACGCGTCGCATCGGATACTCGCTCCCGGCCCCCTGGCCATAGGCGGACGCCGCCACGCAGGACAACAGTCCCAAGGCTCGCAAACACATGGCTGAAATTCGTCTGGGGCCGCTCACCACCTATTCTGGTTACTCAACCTTGGGCCCTAAAGAAAACTTTTTTTTTATTATCAGGCGGATTCGGCGGTTTTTTTGCCGACAAATTTGTTTGACTCCTGAACAAAAACTGCTTTGCACTTTCGGAATCCGTGCTTGGTTAGCGAGATTTGTGGAGAAGAATGACGCCCGACGACGACCCAAAACCCTCCCTCCTAACACGACGCGGAGTCCTGCGTCTGCTGGCGCTGACTGGCGCCAGTCTCGCCGCAGGCAGCGAGACGTCAAACGCCCTGGTGGATTTTTTCTCCAGCTATCAGACGACATCCCGCGGAATCCTGACGCGGCTTGACATTCCCTCGGACTGGATTCCCCAACTCGGCTCCCTTCTGCCAAGCTATGCGGACTATATCGAGCGCACCAGGCTGCGGAATCTGTCCGTCCGCCAGATGATTGCTCCTCACGCGAAGTCGCACGGCAGCATTCACAACACGCTTCCTCCCCGTTTCCTGTGGCGGAACATCCGATCCACATTGAAGGTTGTCGACTCCCTGGCGGAGCGCCTCGATTTGCCCGTGGAAGAAGTCGTTTCCGCCTACCGCACGCGCGCCTACAACGCGCGGTGCCCAGGCGCCAGGAGCAGTTCGTATCACCTCTGCAATAACGCGATGGATGTCGTGTTCAAGTGCCCGCCGGGCAAGGTCGCCGCCATGGCGCGCGCCATGCGCGCCACGGGTCTTTTCAAAGGCGGAGTCGGCCGCTACCGAGGCTTCACGCATATCGATACGCGCGGAGCCAATGCGGACTGGTAGCACCCTGGAACTCTCCGCCTGATCGCTCCCTTCGGCGCGAAAGCGAGAAAGGACGGTCTTCATGCTCAAACTCACAAGGGGGAAACATTCCGCTTGAGGGAAACTTGAAATACGCTTATAGTTTCCTTAGTGAACAAGATGGAGTCAGCGGAAATTGGGGCGCGCATTGTGGGGGTGGCGGAGAGGATTTTCCTGCGATCGGGATTCAGCCGTGTTCTGATGGATGATCTGGCTCGCGAGCTGGGGATGAGCAAGAAGACCCTTTACGCGCACTTTGCGAGCAAGGAGGCCTTGCTGCGTGCGGTGCTGCATCCAGCGGGTATCGGAGGTTGATCAGGGCATGGAAGCCATCGTGAGCGCGAAGGAAGCTTTTTCGGCGAAGCTGGCGCACGTTGCCGGATTTCTGCAAGCGAAGATGGCGGAAGTGAGCCCCGTATTTCTGGAAGACATCCGGCGGTATGCGCCCGAATGTTTTCGCGTGGTGGAGGAGTTCCGCGGCCGCGCGATCCCGCGCTATTTCGGCCGCTTGTTTGACGAGGGACTTCGGGCCGGGCACGTGCGGCCCAAGGTGCATCGGGATATCCTGATCCGGATGCTTGTGCTTTCGGTTCAAGGCATCATCCGCCCGGAGGCTGTTGGCGAGCTGCATCTGCATCCCCGTGAGGCTCTCGAACACATTCTCTCGATCACATTCGACGGGATTCTGACGCCAAAAGGGCGAAGAGCTCGCCGCCCTGCAACACGCCGGCCCCATTGAGAAGGTATGAAAAAACTTCTGCCAATTTTCCTTATCCTGGCGGCTGCAATCGCCGCGGTGGCCTGGTTGCACACGGCCAAGGAGGACACTGCCGGCTTGTTCTCCGGCTACGCCGAGGGAGAGCTCGTTTATCTCTCCTCCCCGATTGCCGGAGAGCTTCAGCAACTCTCTGTCCGGCGCGGAGACCAGATTGCCAAGGACGCATTTCTCTTCGAGCTGGAACGCGAGGCGGAAAGAGCGGCCCGCTCCGAAGCTGAGGAAACCTTGCGCGAAAGCAAGGCGCGGCTCGACAAGGCGACCCTCGATTACAGCCGCGCGAAAGGCCTTAGCGATAAGCGGGTGATTTCGCCCGAAGATTACGACTCGGCTCAGCAGGCTCTTCTGGCCGCCCAGCACAACGCGGCGGCCCGGCAGCGAAGCCTGGAGCAGGCTGACTGGCGCTTCACTCAGAAGCGTCAGGCTTCACCGGTTGCCGGCCTCGTGTATGACACCTATTTTCGGCCCGGAGAATGGGTTCCTGCCGGAGAGCCCATCTTGTCGCTGCTGCCGCCCGAGTACATGAAGGTGCGCTTCTTCGCTCCGGAGAGCGAACTGGGCAGCCTGCAAGTCGGCACTCCTTTGGAGATCCGCCTGGACGGATTGGCAGCCCCTCTCGCCGGCAAGGTGAGCTTCGTGTCGCCGCAAGCCGAGTACACGCTTCCGATCATCTACAGCCGCGAGAATCGCGGAAAGCTTGTCTTTCTCGTCGAGGGCTCGCTTGCCCCCGAACAGGCGCGGCTCCTGCATCCCGGCGCGCCTGTCGAAGTCCGGCTCAGGAACGTCAACGGCGCAGATCATCTTGCGGAGCAGGCAAAATGAGCTCGTCGGACGACCCGGCCAACGGGAATCAGCTGGCGATCGACGTTCAAGGCGTCACCAAGAGCTTCGACGGCCGCGTCGTGGTCGATGGGCTCGCGATGCAGGTGCGCCGCGGGGAGATCTACGGCTTTCTTGGACCGAATGGGAGCGGCAAGACGACCTTCCTGCGGATTCTCTGCGGGCTTCTCAAGCCTGACTCCGGAAGCGGAACCTGCCTGGGTCTCGACGTCATTTCGGAGAGCGACGCCATCAAGCGTCGCGTGGGCTATATGACTCAGCGCTTCAGCCTCTACGAAGATCTCTCGATCGCCGAGAATCTTCGCTTCGTTGCCGACATTTACGAAATGCCGGGCGCCGCGCGCGCGGTGAACGACATGCTTGCAGGCCTTGGTCTGCAACGTCGCGGCGACCAGCTCGCCGGACAGCTCTCCGGCGGATGGAAGCAGCGCCTGGCCCTGGCGGCATGCCTCATTCACAAGCCGGAACTTCTCCTTCTCGACGAGCCCACGGCGGGCGTGGATCCCAAGGCCCGTCGCGATTTTTGGGAGGAGATTCATCGCCTCGCGGCGGAGGGCCTTACCGTGCTTGTCACCACACATTACATGGACGAAGCCGAGCGCTGCCACCGCCTGGCTTACATCGCCTACGGAAAACTGCTGGCCAAAGGGACGCTCGACGACGTGCTGGCATCCGCGCGCCTGACAACCTGGGAGGTTTCCGGCCCCGAGCTCGGCCGCCTCTCGCCGCACCTCCAAACGCTGCCGGGTATCGAGCAAGTAACCGCCTTCGGAAACAATCTTCATGTCAGCGGACGGGATGCCGCCGCGATCGAGCGGGCCATCGTCCCCTTCCGCAAAGAACCCTACACCTGGGAGAAGATCGAACCCGGTCTGGAGGACGCCTTTATCGGTTTGATGCAGACCGCGCGCGACAATTTCGAATGAAAGTCCAAATCACGGCATCCGAGAGGCGAAACCCAGGGCCGTCTCGGGCGACTTGAGGAATGTTTCGGTTCAATTTCATCCGGTTCGTCGCGATCCTGCGCAAGGAATTCATCCAGATGCGGCGCGACCGTCTCACCTTCGCGATGATGTTTGGAATTCCCATCATCCAGCTCATTCTCTTCGGCTTTGCGATTAATACCGATCCGAAGGATCTGCCTGTTGCCGTGCTCGCCTCGGACAACAGTCCCTTCGTGCGCAGGTTTGTCCACGCCATGGAAAACAGCGGCTACTTCACAATCGTCGATCACGTCGAGACGGAAGAAGCCGCCCGTCGCCTGCTTGCACGCGGAGAGGTGCAATTTGTTCTGAATGTCCCCCCGGACTTCTCGCGCCGGCTGGTTCGCGGAGACAGGCCGTCGATGCTCGTGCAGGCCGACGCCACCGATCCCTCTGCCGTGAGTTCTGCCGTGCAGGTCATCAACGAAATCGCGCGCTCGGCTTTCGATCGGGACCTCGCCGGTCCGCTGCACAAGCTCTCCGCCAGGCCCGGCCCGGTCGAGTTGCGAATCCACCTCGAATACAACCCTGACCGCATCACTCAGTACAATATCGTTCCCGGCCTGATGGGCGTCGTCCTGACGATGACGATGGTCATGATCACGGCGCTGGCAGTCACCCGGGAGCGCGAACGCGGAACAATGGAGAGCCTTCTTGCGACGCCCGCGCTTCCGCTCGAGGTCATGACGGGAAAGATCATCCCGTACATCCTGGTGGGCTACGTTCAAGTGACGCTGATTCTGCTTGCTGCCAAAGTGCTCTTCCACGTTCCCATGGTGGGCAGCCTTGCGCTCCTCTACCTCTCGGCGCTCTGCTTCATCGCCGCGACCCTCGCTGTGGGGATCACCATCTCGACGCTCGCCACGAACCAACTGCAAGCCCTTCAAATGTCGTTCTTTTTCTTCCTGCCATCCCTGTTGTTATCAGGATTCATGTTTCCGTTCCGCGGCATGCCGGAGTGGGCTCAGGCAATCGGCCAGGTGCTGCCGCTGACACACTTTCTCCGCGTGCTGCGTGGAATCTTGCTCAAAGGAAATGCATTTCCCGACGTCTGGCCCGATCTCTGGCCCATTCTCGTCTTTGGCGTTGTCATAATGGCGATCGGCGCCGTGCGCTACCGCAGGACGCTCGACTAACGAAGCTCGCATGAAACCGACCTGGATTGTCGAACAATCCGCCAGGGAGCAAGGCTTATCACTATTCCACTTTCGAGCGGGCCAGATATAGCGAGATCTGTTCGCCAAGCCGGGGACCGATGCCGCTGACGGAGGAAATTTCCTCCGTGGAGCTTTTTCGAATACGCTCCACGGAACCGAACGCTTCCAATAGGGCTTTCTTGCGAGATTGGGAAACCCCCGGGATCTCGTCGAGCACGCTCTCACTGATGCGCTTCTTCAAAAGAAGACTATGAAAGCTGTTGGCGAAGCGATGCGCTTCATCGCGAATCCGCTGAAGCAGTTTCAAAGCGCCGCTGTCCTCCGGCAAACGCAAAGGCAATGGACGACCCGGCCGGTAAATCTCTTCAAACTCCTTTGCAAGCCCAATGATCGGCTGGTGAAACAGGCCCAGGCGCTGGAGTTCCTTGCATGCGCTTGAAAGCTGCCCCCTGCCGCCGTCGACAATGACCAGGTCGGGCAAGCCGGTTGGTTGATGGTTGATGGTTGAGAGTTGATGGAGAGACTCTGCGGGAGATTGCTGGCTGAAATCGGGCGAGTAATCCACGTCGCTGTCACCGCGGTCCTCGATCATTGTTTCGCCCTGATGCGCCTCGCGAAGCACACGCGAATAGCGCCTCCTTACCACCTCGGCCATACTGGCGAAATCATCCTGACCCGGAGTTCCCCTGATCCGATAGCGCCGGTAATTCGCGCGATCCGGCACGCCATCTTTGAATCGCACCATGCTCGCCACGATGTGGGCGTTCGAGATATTTGAAATGTCAAAACATTCCATGATCCGCGGAGGCCTGCCGAGTTGCAGGGCGCTCGCCAGCGCGGCGAGATCCTCCTGCGGGTTGATGGTGGACGGGAGCGCCTTGCGTGTAAACCGGGTCATCGGCTTGGTCGTGCGCTTGAGGTCGTCGAGAAGATTGCGCAATTCGGCCGCTTTCTCGAAATCGAGTTTCTCCGCCGCGGACTTCATCTCGATCTCAACCTGCTCGATCATCTGACGCGACTCGCCGTCAAGAAATTCACAGGCTTCTTCAACGCGGCGACGGTAGTCCGTTTGGTTGATCTTTCCGATACAGGGGGCCGAGCAGTTCTTGATGATGTGATCCAGACAATGCCGGTAGTCACGTTCGTCCGGCTCGAGCGGGCGGCAGGAGCGCACGCCGAACTTCTTGCGGATCGCGCTGAGCGTCGCTCGCAAGGCGCCACTGTGGGCAAAAGGCCCGAAGTAGCGGGCTCCGTCGTCCTTTCGCAGACGGGTGAGCTGAAATTTTGGCCAGGGCTCGTTTAGATTGACGCGCACGAGCAGGAAGCGCTTATCGTCGCGAAAGCTCACGTTGTACTTCGGCCGGAATTCCTTGATCAAACGCCCTTCGTAGAGCACCGCCTCGGCTTCGCTGCGGACAATGTGCCATTCAAACTCCCAGATGCTCTCGACCAGCGCACGCGTCTTCGGATCGGCTCTCATCGTCCGCGAAGGGGTAAAGTAGTGGGACAAGCGCTTGCGCAGGTCGCGCGCCTTGCCAACGTAAATCACGCGCTTGAGCCGGTCTCGCATCACATAGACTCCCGGCTTGTGGGGCACATCGCGAAGTCGCGCCGGTATGTCTTCGGTCATGCGCAAACTGTACCACGAAGCGAATCAAGAGCATCGAGAAATTCGGGATCGCGCCATCCGAGGTCCATTGACGGGCTTGCGCCCTCGCTGGAAGCCACTATCCTATGCCGATTCAATGAAAATTGTCCTCTCGGGATTCGCGTCCCTGCTCTCCGGCGCAACTCTCCTGGCGCAAAGCGCCGAACCGCCGGCTTCCGGCGCCGAATTCATGAATACGGCGAATCTCTGGCAACTCTTTCAGGCCGGGGGCCCCGCGATGATTCCGCTCGCCCTTCTTTCCATCCTCACCCTTGCTCTTATCATCGCCTTCTTCATTTCCCTTCGCCCGGGCAGTGTCGTCACCAGGCGCTACATGCAGACCGCTGACGCACTCATTCGAAAACGCGATTACCTGGGCCTTCTGGCGGTCTCCAACCGGCACAACGAAGCCGTCGCTCGAGTTGTTCAGCGCGCCATGAGTTTTCTGACGAAGAACCCGAGGGCCACCTTCGCCGAGATTCGCGAGATCGCACAGACTGAAGGCCTCCGACAGGCCAGCGCACTCAACCAACGGATCGCCTACCTCGCCGACATTGGGACCATTTCGCCGATGATCGGGCTTCTCGGAACAGTCATTGGCATCGTCAGGTCCTTCGGGGTGATCGCAATCGACGCGGCAGCGACGCGCCCAACAATGCTGGCGCAAGGCATCGGGGAGGCTCTCATCGCCACAGCTGCCGGTCTCCTGGTTGGCATTCCCGCGATGGCAGCTTATTCCTACTTTCGCGGCCGCGCACATGCGCTAATTTCTGAGTTGGAGATCGCCAGCACCCATCTTCTTGCTCTCTTGAGCACAAGCGTCAAGGCGAGCCCGGCTGGCGTCCAGACTGAGAGCATGGAACTATCATGAATTTTCGAACGCATGTCCAATCGGAGCGGGTCGCATTCCAGATCGCGCCGATGGTGGACATCCTGCTCTTTCTGTTGGTCTTTTTCATGCTTACATGGAATTTCTCACGGAACGAAGCGGAGCTCGACGTGAAGGTGCCGGCCGCGCGCGAGGGCAAGGAAAACCGGCGCCCAGCCGGCGAGGTGATCCTCAACGTCAAAAAGGACGGCGTGATCGTCATGAATCGCCGAGCCATGTCTTCGGATGAGCTCAAGGAAACACTGACCCGCATCGCGAAACTCTACCCCGATCAGCCTGTCGTGTTGCGCGGGGACGAGCGCGTGAACTACCGTTACGTTGTCGACGCGCTCGATATTTGTCGGGCCGCCAACATTTGGAATGTAGCGTTTGCCACCAGTAAACCTGAGTAATGCGCATCGGAATCGGAGTCCTCCTTCTGGGATCTGCCGGGATGATGTTCGGTCAACAACAGCAGTTCTGGCAGCCGGAGGTACGCAGAGCCGTCCCGGTCGAGAAAGCGACGCCAACTCCTGGACAGGCACGCAAAGCCTTGCCCGTTGAAAGAGCTGTTCCTGTTGAGAAAGCTCTTCCCGTGGAGAAGGCCCCCCCGGTCGAGAGAGCTGTCCCGGTAGAAAAGCCGGTTCAGACCCCGCAGCCCGCGCCTCCGAAGGCCCCCTCCTATCCCAACCCGGCGTGGATGAAGCGCGTGCAGCCGACGCCGCCGGCCCCAGTTGCCACCCCCGCCCCCGAACCGGTCGCAACGCCCTATCGTCCACAGGGACGCATTGAGGTGGCTCCAAAGGAACCGAGCGAGCTTCCGCCCAAACCCGCACCTTCCCCCGAGGCCGAAAACGGCGAGATCCGATTGAGTCCCTCGAGTCAAAGCGCGGACACCGCGGCGCAGGAGCAGCTCAAGGCTGCAAACAGCATTTACTCCCGCAAGATGTATGACTATGCGATCATGGAATACGAAAAGTTCCTGGTCACGTATCCCTCCGCCGAAGGGGGCGACATGGCAATGTTTCGACTTGCGGAGAGTCATCGAATGCTTGGCAACGAAGAAGCGGCGCGGTCCGGGTATGAACGGCTGCTCCAGGCGTTCCGAAAGGGCGAATTCGCGGGGGCGGCTGCTTATCGGCTCGGCGAATATCTCTACGCCGACAAGAAATACGATCTTGCGCTTATTCAGTTCCGGCTTGCCGCTGCGGAGTCCGCCGGCGACGAGGTTCGCCTTTCAGCAAAATACAATGCGGCGCGCGCTCTCGACCGCCTGAAGCGCCCGAACGAAGCGGCAAAACTCTACGAAGAGGTTTCCAAGGTTGAAAACAACAACCCCTATCATTACTACGCCCGCCTTTCGCTTGCGGAAAGCGCTGCGGCCTCGGGCCGCCGGAAGGAAGCGCTCGAAACCTTCTCCGAGCTCTCCAGCGGGTCGGCGCCGCCCGCCGTTCGCGCCGAGGCGGCGGTAAAAGCTGCCGCGCTTGCCGCCGAGCTCGGCGACAAACAACGCGCGCTCAAGCTCTTCAACGAGGCTTTCGCGTCCTCGGAAAGCGACGACTGGAAGCCCATGGCTTTCCTTGGGGCTATCCGGCTCAACTTCGAGCTCGGCGAGTACAAAAAGGTCGTGGAAATATCCGAAAAAACTCCCCCGGACATTCCCAACGAGGAACGTGCCGAAATTCTGTTGCTTACCGGAAATTCCTACCGCCAGCTGGGCAATGCTCGCGCGGCACGGGCCGTCTATGAGCGGCTTCTCTTGCAATTCCCGAACTCGCCATCCTCGCAGGAAGCGCGCTTCCACCGGCTTCTTAGCTTGTACCAACTGGATGATCCGCGGTTGATGCAGGAAGCGGACGATTTTATTAGGCAGTCCACCGACCCCCTCGAACGTGCGCAGGCAAACCTCTTGAAGGCCGAATCGCTTTTCAAACAGAAGAAGTATGCCGAGGCCGGACCCATCTACGCGAGGCTCGGCGAGACAGACCTCACGGATGCACTGAAGACCAAGGCGCTCTACAAGCTCGGGTGGTGCCAGGCCCAGACCGCCGATTACGCAGGCGCCATTCGAACCTACACGCAATATATCGAGAAGAACCCCGGCAGCCCCACGCTTCCCTCCGCCATTACCCAGCGGGGGCTGGCCTACCAGCAGAACAAGGAATATGACGCCGCGCTCAAGGACTTCGATCTGATCATCGATACCCATGAAAAGGCTCCGGAACGCGAGCTCGCCCTGCAACAAAAAGCGCTCGTGCTCGGCCAGCAGAACGATTACAAAGGCATGACCGCGACGTTTACCAAGCTTCTCGAAGCCTACCCGAAGACGTCCGCTGGCGGGCAGGCGAATTTTTGGATCGGCTGGGCCGCCTTCGAAGAGAAGGACTACAAGCGCGCGATCGAGTACCTTGAAATCGCCCGCAAACTGGACGCTCCGCAATACGGAGAACGCGCAACCCTGCGCATCATACTTTGCTACTACTACCTTCAGGATCTCCCCTCACTTCGGCGCACTATCTCCGAGAACAAGGGACTCAACATCCCTGCGGAAATCACGCGCTGGCTCGGCCGCAAGAGTTTCGAGGAAGGCGACTATGCAGCCACCGAGCAATATCTTCTTCCCGTCGTAAAGGACGCGAAAGACGTTGACCCAACGGTGTTGATTGAGCTTGCGGAGGCGCAGATCCGGCAGGGCAAGTCCCGGGAAGCCGCGCCCGTCGTCACCCAGTTTCTTGAGGTGGCGCGCGAACCCTACAGCCGCGCTCGGGGTTTGCAGGCAATGGCCTCGGTTTCCCTGGATCAGAAGAATTTCGACGAGGCGGCCAAGCTCTGCGACGAATCTCTCCTGCTGCAACCCGAAGGCCAGCTCAATGCCGAGGGCCGTCTCCTCTCCGGTGAAATCTCATTCGCCAGGGGCGACTACGACGGAGCTGCGCGCGCATTCATGACTGTCGCCGTCCTCTATAATGATGCTTCGGTTGCGCCGCGCGCGCTACGCAGAGCCGCCGACGCCTACCGAAAGGCCAACAACGAGCCCGAAGCCGAAAAAGCTCTCCAGGAACTGCAACAACGCTTCCCAGACATCGCAAAATCCCCCAAGATCTCGAAGGAGTACCTGATGAAGCATCTCCTTATTGTTCATCTCCTTATTGTCGTCGTTACGGCGAATCTTGCCGCCCAGCAAGCCGCCCTGAAGGAGCAGGCCTTCCCCGAAATCAAGGCGAAGATGCTGATCCCCGAAGGCTGGTTTACTAAAGGGGAGTCTGAAGACGGAGTAACCGTTTACCAGATCAGCCGGGAGAAAGCGGAAAGCGAGGACGACGTATTCAGCGCTGGTCTCATCCTCAGTGTCACAAGCAAAGTGCCGGACCGCGCATCCATGCGACCCAGCGAATACGCCAGCGACCTGCTCTCTTCAGCCCAGGAGGAAGGGGACGGACCCAAGCTGGAAAGAACCGAGGAAGGACCCCTTCAATGCTTTCGGGTCGAATACACAATCGAAAGCGATGATGGCAACATCAAGGTAGTGAATCTGGCCAAAGCCAACGATAACACGGGCACGCTCTACTTTGCGACCTGGCAATCGCCCGAGAAGGAGGAGCCCCAACTCAAGGACGTGCGCGAGGCGGTGCTGGCCTCTTTGGCGATCGATCCCACTTTTTGACGTTAAAGGCGTCTTCGTCGGACGCGGTTGCTCGCAAAACCTTTTGCCGGCAGGATGAAAGCCCGTGCAGGTGAGAGAGGCCAAGCTCTGTTTTCCTTGCGAAAGCCTCGCTCGGAGGGCTTTGATGGCGCGATGGTCTCGGTTCTCAAGCTGAACTGCCCTGACGCAGTGGGCTTGCTCGCGCAGATTACCGGGGCAATCGCTACACATGGCGGCAATTTGCTCGAGGTCAGCCAGTACACTGACGTGACCACAGGCTGGTTCTTTGCCCGCCTGGCCATCGAAAAAGGCCGCGAAAGCTGGGAGCCGGACGTGTTTGTGGATGCATTTGCGCCACTTGCTTCCGGTCTGCAGGCCACGTGGTCCCTTCGGCCCGCCGAACGCAAGACGCGCTCGGTCATCTTGGTAAGCAAGCAAGAGCATTGTCTGGTTGATCTTCTTTGGCGCTGGCGATCGGGCGAGCTCGGCATCGAAGTGCCGCTGGTGATATCGAATCACCAAATTTGCCGCTCCCTGGTCGAACGCGAACAGATCCCCTTCGAGTTTGTCCCTTTCGAGACCGGAAAAGCCGAGGCGTTTGAGAGGGTCGGCACGCTGCTGAACCAAGCTCGCGCAGAGTTGGTCGTTCTCGCGCGCTTCATGCAGATTCTCCCAGCCTGGCTCTGCAAGGAATATGCCGCCCGCATCATTAACATCCACCACTCCTTCCTCCCTGCCTTCGTCGGAGCAAACCCCTATCAACGCGCCTTCGAACGGGGTGTAAAACTCATCGGCGCCACCTGCCACTATGCCACGGAGGACCTCGACGCAGGCCCTATTATCGAGCAGGAGGTCGCGCGCATCGAACACTATCATGATCCTGAAGATCTGGTTCGCCTCGGGCGCGACTGTGAACGCCTTGCTCTCGCGCGGGGCGTTCGCTATCACGTTGAGGACCGCGTTCTGGTTCATGGCGCAAAGGCCATCGTGTTTCGCGATTAACCCCGGCGCGACAATCATTCAGTGAAAGACCCCGAATCACTCGGTTTGCCCCACCGCGCGCCGTTTGTCTTCGTGGACGAAGTGCTGAGCGCAACGCAAGGAGAAGCTAAATGCCTGAAGACCTTTCTCCCTGATGATCCGATGTTTCGCGGCCACTTTCCGGGCAACCCCATAGTGCCCGGGGTCATCCTTACCGAGGCCCTGGCGCAGACTGCGGGAATCGCGGGCGCCTGGGGATCGCACGAAAGGCGCTTTCTGCTCTCAGCTATCCGGAACATGAAATTCATCACTCCGGCGCACCCCGGCGAGCGTATCGTTCTGACTGCGCGGAAGACGGGCGAATTCAGCGACTTGTGGATGTTTGATGTTCACGCGCATGTGGACAACGCGATCGTGGCAGCGGGTCAGATCGTTTTGAGCGAAGCGGGGAGGAATCCATAATGGACGAGCGGGTTTTTGACCTTCTTGTGGCGATCGCCTCCTTCCTGGCCGGCATCGTCGGCGCGCTGATTGGCCTCGGCGGCGGGGTGATCATCACTCCTCTGCTCGTGCTGGTCTTCGGCGTGGACATCCGCTATGCGATGGGCGCTGCGCTGTGCTCAGTTATCGCGACCTCCTCGGGAGCAGCTGCGGCCTATCTGCGCGATGGCATTTCGAATATGCGCATCGGCCTTTTTCTTTGCGTGGCGACCACGGTCGGCGCAGTCTGCGGCGCCCTCCTCGCCGTGGTGCTCGACCAGGCGGTTCTCTCCATCATCTTCGGCGCGGCGCTCCTGGCGACCGTGTTGCTCTCGCTCCGAAAAAAGCCGGAGCAGTCCGGCACAGATGCCTCGGATCCTTTGGCCGTGAAGCTGCGGCTCCCCGGCACGATGGCAGGCGCCCACGGGTCCGTGCCATACACTGTTCATCATGTCCTGCCCGGCTTCGGCGTTATGTGGGTGGCTGGCGTGCTTTCCGGTTTGCTCGGGATTGGCTCGGGAGCATTCAAGGTGGTCGCGATGGACCAAATCATGCGAATCCCGTTCAAAGTCACCACCGCGACGAGTAATTTCATGATCGGCGTAACCGCGGCGGCGAGTGTGGGCGTCTATCTCAAGCGCGGCTATCTGGATCCCGCCCTTGTCGCTCCCGTCGCCCTCGGTGTGCTGGCGGGAGCTTTCCTTGGCGCAAACCTCCTGCCTGTTGCCCCGGTCAAACTGCTGAGAGCAATCTTCCTAACGGCTGTCTCCGTAATCGCCGTACAGATGATCGCCCGCGGCTTGGGCATTAGCTTTTAGCCACGGCTGAACACGGATGATACACGGAGAGGAAAGACGACCCCAGCTTATCAAGCGTGGGAGCCATGCCGAACTGGAGCCCCATCAAGGTTCTCTCCAACCACACAGTCCTCGGAGACCATTCCGCGGATCTTCTCGTGGACGGCTGTCTGTTTGTCAAAATCAAGGTGGCGAAGTGATTTTATGATCCGCGTTTCATCCGTGAGGATCCGTGGCTAAAAAATGAAAGACGAACAGCTCCAGAACCAGCTTGCCCGCGTGATGCTCATCGGGGTGGTGATAGCGGCAGCGATCATGGGGGCTGGCCTGGTCTGGTTTCTTGTCACCCACGAGGGATTGCCGCCCGGCGACCACATCTTCCGCGGCGAACCAAAATATTTTGAGAATCCGATTTCAATGATTCAGCGCGCACTTGATCTCGGCGAAGTGGGGCATCGTCGCAGCTTGATCATGATCGGCGTGGTGTTGCTGCTGATCAACCCCTTGGTTCGCGTCGCCTTCGCCGCCTTCGGTTTCGCCGCGCAAAAGGACCGCCTCTACACTCTGATCAGTCTCCTTGTGCTTGCCGTCCTGGTCGTTAGCTTTTTCTGGTGAGCATCGCACGCCACCGGACAGGTACAGGCTCAGAATGGCAATCCGACTCAGTTTTGTTCCGGTGCGATTTGATGAGTGACGCGCCGGCTCCATCTCAGGACACGAGGCCTTCTCTGCTCGCGCCGCTTGCCCTGCCTGCGTTTCGCGCGATCTGGGCGGCAAATACCGTCTCCAACATCGGCACCATGATGCAGGCGGTCGGCGCAGCATGGCTGATGACGAGTCTGACACCGTCAACCACGCTCGTCGGCCTTGTGCAGACTGCAGCCACCCTGCCCGTCTTCCTGATCGGGCTGGTGGCTGGGGCGCTCGCCGATCTGGCCGACAGAAAGGCCCTTCTTTTCTGGTCCCAGGCTTGGATGCTGCTCATGGCAGTGATGCTTGGGCTGTTGACGCTGCTCGGACATGCCACCCCGTGGGTGCTGCTCGCCCTGACCTTCGGGTTGGGGTTCGGCGCCGCCATCAGCCTGCCGGCCTGGCAGGCGACCGTGCAGGACATGGTGCCGAAGCCGTGGGTGGCCCCGGCCGTGGCGCTGAACAGCATCTCGTTCAACGTAGCCCGGGCCGTTGGTCCGGCTCTGGGAGGGCTGGTCGTCGCCGCATTCGGCGCTGCCTTCGCGTTCTTCGCCAATGCCGCATCGTTCCTGGCCGTTCTGGGTGCATTGGCGCTCTGGAAAAAGCCGGCCCTCGAAGCGTCCCGGCTAAGCGAGGACGTTGTCGGTGCGATTCGCGCCGGATTCCGATACCTGCTTCATGCGCCTCGCCTGCAGGCCCCGATTGTCCGTGCGATCGCCTTCAACCTTTGCGCTGCGGCGGTTTGGCCGCTTCTCCCGCTGTTCGCGCGGGATGTGTTGAAGACCTCCGCCACGGGATACGGCCTCCTGCTTGGAGCCTTCGGACTGGGATCGATCGCTTCCGCAATGGCGGTGCCGCGATTGCGAAGTCGTTTCGCCCTGGATCGCATACTGGGCCTGGGCGCCATCCTGGGCGCGATTTCCTTTTTCGGTCTCAGCTTTAGCACGCACCCCCTGATGGCTGGCACGCTCCTCTTTCTGTCGGGCGCGTCCTGGGTTGGCGTCCTGGTGAACTTCAATGTGGCTGTGCAGACTTCAGTCCCCGACTGGGTGCGCGGCCGCGCGCTGGCGTTCTACTTGCTGGCCTTTCAAGGTGTGCTCGCGTTTGACGGAGCGCTTTGGGGCTGGCTGGCGGGAGTCCTCGGCACTCCGCAATGCTTTGCCGTCGCAGGGGTGGGACTTATTGCGGGGTTGGTTCTCATTCGTTTCTTCCCGCTTGTCATCGACGAAACGATCGACTTGACGCCCTCCACTCACTGGCCGGAAGCCCATGCGAATCTCCAAGCCGATCTCGACGACGGCCCCGTCCTGGTAAGCATCGAATACCATGTAACCCGTGAGGACTTCGAGCGCTTTCGCCTGGTGATGCGCCAGCTCCGAGAACGCCGCCTGCGCGACGGAGCCAGGAGATGGAGGCTTTACCAGGATGCGCAGGAGCCCGAAAGGTTCCTCGAATTGTTCCGGCTCGACTCCTGGGGCGAGCATTTGCGGCAGCATGAAAGAACCACGGTGGCTGACAGGGAACTGGAGGCAGTTGCCCTGCAGTTGCACCGGGGTCCCACCCGGCCGAAGGTGACTCACTATTTTGGACTCGAGGAGTGAGGCAGCGCATTCTACTTTCCGGACGGACTGGACCAGGCCGATCCGGCGGTTTGGCAGGCGGTCTTATGCCGGCTGCACGCGGATTCGTCACGCATCACTTGACGGCGAGGCGTTAAAGAGAGAGGAAAAGAAGCGACGATGAGCGCGATGACTGCGACCCAAGCTCCCATGATAAACGTGCAAGTGGAGGGAGAATGGCAGCAGTTCCCAAAGGGCACCCGTCTGATTGAAGCCTGCATGAAAAGCGGGCACTTCGTTCCGCACTATTGTTACCACCCCAAGCTTAGCTCCCCCGGCAACTGCCGCATGTGCCTCGTTGAACTTGGGATGCCCAAGATGACGCCCGAGCGCAAGCCCATATTGGGCGCTGATGGCCGGCCGGAAATCGCCTGGAGCCCGCGTCCCGTCATTTCCTGCGCCACGGACATCAGCGAAGGGATGGCGGTGCGCACCAGTTCGCCTCTCGTTGAAGAATGCCGCAAAGGGGTGATGGAGTTTCTCCTCATCAACCATCCTCTCGATTGCCCAATCTGCGACCAGGCCGGCGAATGCCGGCTGCAGGAATTTTCCGTCCAGTACGGCAAGGGAGAATCGCGCTTTCTGGAGGAAAAAGTTAAGAAGCCGAAGCGGGTCGATATCGGTCCGAGAATTGTTCTCGACGACGAGCGTTGCATCATGTGTTCGCGCTGCGTTCGTTTCATGCAGGAGATTGCCAAGGATGATGTGCTCGGCTTCGTGAATCGCGGCGGCCACACAACCCTGACTGTCTACCCTGGCAGAAAGCTCGATAACAATTATTCGCTCAACACGGTGGATATCTGTCCGGTGGGCGCGCTGACTTCGAAGGATTTCCGGTTCAGCATGAGGGTGTGGTTCTTGAGGGAGACCAAGAGCATCGACGTCACGTGCGGCACAGGAGTTAATATTCTCATCGGGAGTCGCGAGAACATCATCCATCGAATAACCCCGCGCGAAAATGATTTCGTCAATTCCTGCTGGATGCCCGACAGCCACAGGCTGAACTTCCACGACGTCAATAGTGAGGCGCGGCTGAGAGACCCGAGAATCAAGGGGGACGAGCTCCCCGCCACCTGGCCAAAAGCCGTCCAAGCCGCGGCCGAGCAGCTGCAGGCCAATCCGAAGGCGACGGCGATGATTGCCTCCGCAAGGATGACCAACGAGGAACTCTTCCTCGCGCGGCGCCTTGCCAATGGGCTCGGCATCGAGCTTTTCGACGTTTTGCCGCGCCCGCAAGAGGGAGACGGATTCCTGATCTCCCCGGATGGAAATCCCAACACCAGCGGGGCAATGCTCATCGGAGTCGCCACCGGAAAGCTGCCAGAGATCGCTTCAGGAGTTGCCAGCGGCACGATCAAGTCGCTTCTCGTATTGGGCGAGGACGCCCTGGAGTGTGGAATCTCCGAATCCGATCTCGCCGGGCTGGATTCCCTGGTGGCGACGGCCATCTTGCCAAACAAGACCACCGCAAACGCGACGGTCCTTCTCCCGGCTGCAAGCTGGGCAGAGAAGCGCGGTTCGATGATCAATGTCAAGGGTCGCCTCCAGCGCCTCAATCAGGCAATCTCGTCTCCCGGAAGCGCGCGCAGTGATTGGGAAATTCTTCGCGACCTGCTTCAGGCCACCGGAGGCTCCAACGGTATTCAAACCATTGACGAACTCTTCAAACAGATCGCAGCGGAATATTCGGCGCTCGAAGGGCTCTCGCTGAGTCGCATCGGCGACCTCGGAATTGACCTCTCCGCGAGACTCAACACGGCGAACAAAGCAATCGCAGATTCCGAACCAACGCCCGCGAGCCACACCTCTCCAGCCTGTGACTGATTTGCTCTCCTACGCCTCCAGGCCGGAGGTCTTTCTGATCTGGACGTCGCTGCTCAAGACGGTCGGCTTGCTTGCAGTCATCCTCGGCTTCGTTTCCTACACCGTCTACGCTGAACGCAAGGTTTGCGCCTTTATCCAAGACCGGGTGGGACCGAATCGGGTTGGCCTTCCGCTGACCCTGCTGGGAATGAAGAAGGACATCCCCCTGCTGGGGCTTGGGCAGCCCATAGCCGACGCGCTCAAACTCCTGCTCAAGGAGAATTTCATACCGAATAGCGTCAACAAGTTTTACTACTACATCGCACCGAAACTTACGATGATCCCCCCGATCCTCGTGCTGGCAGTGTTGCCTTTCGGATCCTCCCTTTTCGGAGTGCCCATGGTCATCGCCGACATCAATGTTGGAGTGCTCTATGTCTTCGCCGTCTCCTCGCTTGGAGTTTATGGCATCGTCCTTGCGGGATGGGCCTCGAACTCGAAGTATCCTTTCCTTGGGGGTATTCGCTCCAGCTCGCAGATGATCTCCTATGAGCTCGCGCTCGGGCTCTCCGTGATCCCTGTCTTCCTGCTCTGCGGCACCCTCAACCTGCCCGAGATCGTCCTGTGGCAGCGCGAAAATGGCTGGTTGATCGCGCCTTGGTGGCCCAAAGGTTTCAGTATTCAGCAAATCGCGAACGGGGACTGGCACGGGGCGCTTTCAGCCTTCGCGGCCGGTTTCTCCCTTCAACGCATCCTGATCTGGATACCGATGCTGCTTTCCTTCCTGGTGTTTCTAGTCGCCATGTTCGCTGAGACAAACCGGCTGCCGTTTGACCTTCCTGAAGCGGAACAAGAACTGGTTGGCGGATATCATACTGAGTATTCGTCGATGGGATTCGCCCTGTTCTTCCTCGGCGAATACGCCGCGATGATTGCAGGTTCAGGAGTCATCGTGACGCTCTTTCTCGGCGGCTGGAGTTTGCCTCTGGTCCCGGACGGATCTTCCACCTCGTTTTTCGACCTTGCGTTCATCCCCCCGTGGCTTGCGAGCCTCATATGGGGCCTGGTGAGCATTGGCGTCTTTTTCGCGAAAGTCTCCCTAATGCTGTTCGTCTTCATCTGGGTTCGGTGGACGCTTCCGCGCTTCCGCTATGACCAACTCATGAAGCTCGGCTGGTACCTCTTCTTCGAACTCGCCCTGGTCAATATCTTCATCACGGCCTTCGTGCTTGCCTATGTGAGGATTTGACGCGACCTGTCCTGCCTTCCGGCCGGACATCAGCGGCGACCGCGGACTCCGGAGCTACTCGGCAAACTCGGCCGCGATAAGCGTGGCGTTGTGGCCGCCGAAACCAAAGGAATTGCTCATGGCGACCTTGACCTTCGCCTCGCGAGCTATGTTCGGAACGTAGTCGAGGTCGCACTCAGGATCGGGTTCGTCGAGGTTGATGGTCGGCGGCACGACCCCGTGCTTGATGGCCAGGGCACAGGCGGCAAATTCCACCCCGCCCGCCGCCCCGAGCAAATGGCCCGTCATCGACTTTGTTGAACTGATCATCGTTTTCTTTGCGCTCTCCCCCAGGGCCTGCTTGATGGCCTTGGTTTCGCAGACATCACCGATTGGCGTGGATGTGCCATGCGCATTGATGTAATCGACCTGGTCCTGATTGACTTTTGCGTGTTTCATCGCCATGCGCATGCATCGCGCGGCGCCTTCACCCTCGGGGAGAGGCTGCGTCATGTGATACGCATCGGCGCTCAATCCATAGCCGGTCAGCTCGCAGTAAATATTCGCTCCGCGCTTCTTGGCGTGTTCAAGTTCCTCGAGAACCACCAGGCCTGCGCCTTCTCCCATAACGAAGCCGTCGCGGTCCTTGTCGAACGGTCGCGAAGCGCGCTCCGGTTCGTCATTTCGCAGCGAAAGCGCGCGCATCGCGGAAAATCCGCCCATCCCCAACTCGGTAATGGTGGCTTCCGTGCCACCCGCCACGAAATAGTCTGCATCGTCGAACTTGATCATCCGCCAGGCTTCGCCAATCGAGTGGTTGGCTGTCGCGCAGGCAGTGACAATGGACATGTTCGGCCCGCGAAGGTCGTACTCCATTGAGATGAGCCCGCTGGCCATGTTGCTGATCATCATGGCGATCGTGAACGGAGAGACGCGCGAGGGTCCGCGATCAAAGAGGCGGCGGCACTCCTCCTCCATACTTTTCAATCCTCCGATCCCGCTGCCAACCATCACTCCAAAGCGCTCGTGGTTCGCCTTATCAAGATCCATTCCGGAGTCAGCCAGGGCGATCTTGGCCGCTGCCATGGCGAACTGGGCGAATCGATCCGCACGGCGCGCGTCCTTGGGAGACTTGAAGTATTTCGCGGGATCGAAGTCGCTTACCTCGCCGGCGATCTTGCAATCGTAGATGGCAGAGTCAAAGACCTTGTAACGAGTGATGCCGCTCCGGCCTTCAGTCAGATTTTTCCAGAAAGTGGCGAGGTCGCTACCGACCGGACTCATGACACCGATTCCGGTGACGACTACTCTGCGTTCACTCATCGAATTTTTTCGCGGCTCAATTTTCAGGGGTCTCTAACTCAGCGGGTTGGCCCACAGGTTGGCAATGAAAAAGTTACTTTGTCCCCATTCCCACGTTTTGCACAACTTGAAAGAGTTTTCCTTCAGTTTTTATCGACGGCGCAATGATGATTTCGGTTTCCTGAAACTCTCGTATGCTGGCCGCGCCGACGTTGCCCATGCAAGTTGTAATGGCGCCCACAAGATTCTGGCTCCCATCGTCGACTTCGGCAGGCCCGAACAGGATTTGCCTGAGGCTGCCGGTAATTCCCACCTTGATGCGGGTGCCTCGCGGCAGGTTGGCATGGGGTGTTGCCATCCCCCAATGGGTCCCGCGGCCCGGAGCTTCCTCAGCCTTGGCAAACGCGCTGCCGACCATGACAGCATCCGAACCGCACGCCAGCGCCTTGCAGACGTCACCCCCTTTGCTCATTCCACCATCAGTGATGATGGGAACGTAGCGGCCTGTCTTCTTGAAGTGGTGATCCCGCGCCGCGGCGCAATCGGCGGTCGCCGTCACCTGCGGAACGCCCAGTCCAAGGACACCGCGCGAGGTGCACGCAGCCCCCGGGCCGACGCCTACCAACACCGCGGCGACACCGGTTTGCATCAGCTCGCGCGTGGCATTGAATGTAACCGTGTTGCCCACTATGACGGGCACCTTCATCGCCTTGCAAAAAGCAGCAATATCGAGCGTCTTGTATTCCGTGGAAATGTGCCGGACGGTCGAAACGGTCGACTGCACGACAAAGATGTCCACCCCCGCTTCCTGCGCGATGGCGCCGTAGCGCTCGGCTTTTTGCGGGATTGAACTGACCGCGCAGTTGACACCCGAGCTCCTGATCTCTTCCACGCGCCGGGCAATGAGGTCTTCGCGCACCGGTTCCTGGTAGAGTTTCTGGATCAGGGTCGTTACATTCTCCCTGTCGGCGGCGACAAGCTCCGCAATCACCTCACCGGGATCTTCATAGCGGGTCTGGACGCCTTCCAGGTTCAATACGCCGAGTCCCCCGAGCTTACCCATTTCAATGGCCACGTTGACATCCACTACCCCATCCATGGCGCTCGCGAGGATGGGGATATTGAGTTTGATCGGCTCGGCATCCCGGCGAGGAATACGAAACGAAATATCCACCTCGTTCGGGTTGATGGTCACATCTCCGGGCACAAGCGCGATCTCGTCAAAGCCGTAGGTCACACGCGCCTTGCGATTCCTTCCAATCCACATTCCCATGTCAGTACACTTTCAATTTGTCTCGTTCATTGAGGCTGCCACAACGCGGGCAGCGGGGAAGAGCCGCAATGCTGCGATCCTCGAACTCCATAGCACAGATCGCGCAACGAACGCGGTGCTTCCGCGAGCGGTTTTCGCGAACTCTCCGAACCATCTCGTAGGCTATCCAGACGACCAAAATGGCGGCAAGAAAAACCAGCAGATAGACAACTACCAGTTCTGCAAGATTGATGCGTATCATGGCTGGCTGCCCTGCCTGGCATCGGCTCCCCATACGAAAGTGGCGGTGCCCCAAGCCGGGGCTCGCTCGGCAGGGAGAACGGCAAACCGGCAGCCAGCCAGATACCGAAGCGCAGCGCGGTCGAGGTTTTCATTTCCCGAAGACCGCTGCGGGAAGACGTGCATCGGCAGCCCGTCCGGCGAAACCGCGACAAGAAATTCCGCGGGCGCCAGCACCTGCCCGGGCGCGGCCAACAGGGCAGAAATGTCAACGCCTTGCGGCGGGGTCCATGAGCGTCCTTCCAACGCTCCCCCAAACCGCACCGTAGTCGGAACCGCCGGGAGATGCGGCGACGGCTTCGGATCGAAAGCCGCAGCCGCAACCGGAGCGCCCCCGGGATCAGGCGGAAGAAACTGCCATAGAGGGGGCGCCGGCAAGGGAGCGAGAGCCGGGGCTCTCCTTGTCGAAGCTCGCGACGTAAGGTGTCTTCGGAAGCTTCCGTGCCTCGCGCCCGAAAATCTTGGCAGAGGAGAACAACGCCGGATCCGAAGCGGCCAGCATCGGCGCGATCCTCACCGCTTCCGGCGACTCCGGCAGGAGGTAGTAGATCATCGCGGATCGCTCGCGACTGCCTTCCGAACGCGGGAACGTCGCCTGAAAAATGAAAAGGCTCGCCGCGTGCAGAAGGAACGACACGACCAGCATAATCGGCAAAACAAGATGCACATTGTGTCGCGAAGGCCACTCGAAGAGATGAATCCGGAGTTTCATGGCTCTCCGCTCTCCTCGGCCGTGGCGAGCACAACCGGGAGACCTGTCTCCAGGGCGGCGTTCATCACCGCACTGATGTTTTCGTAAAGAGCGCGCTTGTCGGCCTTTATGATGATGGTCTGCGAGCGGCCCTGGATCCTTCGGAGCACTTCGCGCAAACGCCCCAAAGTGACCTCCTCGTTTTCGAAGAAAATCGCGGAGAGTGGCGGCGCCGTGACACTGATGATGCGCGGATGGCGCTGGGGGGAGAGCAGAAATGGCGATCGTGGCACGCTCACGGCCACACCGGGCTGAAGCAAAAACGCCGTGCTCATCAGGAGAAAAAAGATCAGGATCAACGCGAGGCCAAGAGCCGGCGCGAAAACAATCAAGGCGGGGTGCGGAGCCGGTGAACGACGAAGTTTCACGAAGCGGGCTTGTTGCGTCCGCGCACCTCATCAAGGATGGCAAGGATCTCAATGCCGGCCCGCTCCATGTCGTGAATGATCGTGTTGACGCGCGCGGAAAGATAGCTGTGCGCGACAAATGCCGGTATTGCCACCGCCAGCGAGGCGATCGATGTGAGCAGGCACTCGTAAACACTATCCGCGATATCAGTGGCTGAGGCGTAGCCGCTGTGCGCGGCGATCTCCTGAAATGCCGCGAGCAAACCCAGCAGAGTTCCGAGAAGGCCAAGCAGCGGCGTGGCGTATGCAATCGTTGCGAGAAGCGGAAGATTCTGCTCGAGCCGAGGAACCTCCAATTGCCCGGCCTCCTGAGCGACCTCGCGCAGCTCGGAACGCGGCGCCCCGTGGTGGAGGACGACCGCATGTGCGACGCGCGCGACGGGCCCCGGCGTGCCGGCACATTCTTCCAGGGCTTCGGCATAGTCTTCCTTTCGAAGCACGATTGCCAGCCCTCGCAGGAAATCGCCGACCGGGATCGACGCTCGATGGAGGTGCACCAGTCTCTCAAAAAATATGCCGACTGCCGTAACGCTGCAGAGAGCGATGAGCCACATCAGCGGCCCGCCTTTTTGCACAAGATCCAACATGCCGGAGAGGTTTCAGGGTTGGCTAGCATCTCTCGACGCCAGCGAGTTTTTTTCCAAAGCCTTAAGCGCACCAACCTTGTCTAAAACGCGGCCTCCCGCGGCGTCAGGGCCGGCCGCGATGCAGTCACGGGCAGTGCAATGTTCGCGCGCGAGAGTTGCACAACGACTTGCTGGAGCTTCTCGCGGACACCGGGAACGAATCCGCGATCCTTGTGCAATACCAGTAAGCAGAGGTCATTCTGGTGAAAAAACGTTATGGGCCCCTTCTCGCTGTGGATCGTCACGGCAGGCACCGCACCGATACCCATTTGTGCGGCGGACTGCCGCAGGGCTGCGAGCATCTCGAGCGCGTGCGCGCTTAGCGAGACAAGATCGATCGATTCGGGCACGTTGTACGAAGCAACCACCGCCGCCCCATGCGCAAGCACACAAGACCTTATGCCCGGCAAACCTCCGCAAAGCTCCACCACGCGATTTACCGAGAGAAGCTCTTCCGTCATGAAGATCGCTTGCAAGCCATCCTGATCCGGTATCTCCGCCGCGTGCTTCGGCTCGGCCTTCGGCAGGTGTTCGAGAATCGCCTCCCGCACGACCGCAGCCGCGGGCTCCATGGCTGCCTCTTCGCGGCGTTCGCTCACGACAGGATGCACCAAGCTTGCCGGTAAATCCGTTGGAATAGGGGACTCGGGCTTCGGAGAGCCGGCGTCCGGCGGCTCCGCCAAAGTCGAAGCACCTCGGTTCTCAGGCATTTCCTTCGCCGGAGCATTGGGGCTTGCAAAAGCCGGGCGGCTACTGGCTTCAGTCGTCATCGCCTCGTCCGCCGCAGGGCCCGCGTTTCCCTTGCCGGAAACGGAGCTCTCCGCAGGTTCCGAAATTTCCGTCTTCGGGGCGAAGTCCTCTGAAGCGGAAGTCCGCGAGTCGCGGCCCTCGTTCGAGGCCTCCAAAGGCTCGCGCCCGTTGACAAAACGGTATGCTAGCGCCAGTTGAGTCACCGGAAGCGCAATAGAAAAATCGGGAATGCCGTCCCCGCAGACATGCTCGCTGGCAATCTGGGCGAGCCGCGAAAGCGGCAGCTTGGGCACCGGGCTGGCGAAGACGTCTCTGCACGGAACGTCGATGCTGAGCTCGGCATTGAATCCTGGCAGACGCGCCGCTTCCGGAATCTGGGAAGCGATGTCCGCCAGGCGTAGGGAGACAGTGGCCGGAGGGCTAAAGGAGTAGCGATAGCGAGCCCCGGCCGTCAGGGAGGCAGCCGGCGCCGGAGGTTCCAAAGTTTCAGGTTCTTTCACGCAACGTTTCCGATTATCCGACAGTCTGGTATTCTGCAACAGTGGAACTCGATTTCAAATTCACCTCGGAAGGTCTCATTCCCGTTATCGTGCAGCAAGCCTCAGGCGACAGCGTTCCTCACGGCCGCGTCCTGATGTTCGCCTGGATGAACCGCGAGGCCCTCCAAAAATCCCTCGAGACCGGCCTCATGCACTATTGGAGCCGCTCTCGAAAGAAACTCTGGCTCAAGGGTGAAACCAGCGGTCACAAGCAGAGAATCATTCGCTGGTTCGCAGACTGTGATCGCGACGTGCTTCTGTTCGAGGTCGATCAAATCGGCGGCGCCTGCCACACCGGATACCTCAGCTGCTTCTTCCAGGAATTTGATCGGGAGGCGGCGCCTCTTCCTGTCCGTGAATCAAAGTCCTTCGACGAAACGCGCGTCTACGCGAAACCGTAGACGCGTCGACAAGCTCGCGGAGCTCGCGCCCCTCCACAACCCGGCAAACCTCGAAGGTATCCGCGCCTGCCGGGAGATCCTGGGCGACTCCGTTCCCCAATTCGCGGTGTTCGATACGGCGTTCCACAGAACGTTGCCGGAGGCAGCCACGACCTACGCGGGGCCATTCCAATGGTTCGAACAGGGATTGGTTCGGTACGGCTTTCACGGGACCAGCTATCGCTATGCCAGCCGAAAAGCGCTGGAAATCATCGGCCGGCGGGAGGACGAGAACCTTTCCCAGATCCCTGTGCCACCTGGGAGGCGGCTGTTCGCTGGCGGCCGTCCGGGGGACTCAGTGCCTGGATACGACCATGGGGTTTACGCCCCTGGACGGGATCGCGATGTGCACGCGTTCGGGAACTATCGACCCCGGAATTCTGCTCCACCTCCTGCGCCACGGAACCGATCTCGATTCGCTGGAGCAGACGCTCAACAGGCGGTCCGGTCTCTCAGGCCTTTCCGGGCTCCCCGGCGACACGCGGGTCATCTTCCCAGGTAGGAGAACGAGCCGCGGTGAGGTCACGTCCCGGCAAATCGCGAGACGCCAGTAAACCGCTTCGTCGCAGTTTCAGATTGAATCGGCAAAACCTGCAGTTAGCTTAGAAGTGTTAAGTACCCCCCTATATGTTTAAGAGAATCTCGATTTCGTGTTGGAGCCTCGTGGCCTTGCTTGCCACTTCGCTGTTCGCGCAGGATGAATTTAAGAAGCCGAAAATTGGGTTTCTTCCCGGAGTGGTTGATCCCTTTTACCAGGTTATGGAAATCGGTGTCAAAGAGGCCGCGAAGGACTTTGGTCTCGAAGTCGTGACCCAATACCCGCAAACGTGGGGGCCAACCGTTCAAACCCCAATCCTGGACGCCATGGTCGCACGGGGCGACTTGGACTACCTGATCATTGCCCCTACCGACAAAGAACAGATGGTTGCCCCGTTGCAGCGTGCCGTTGACGCGGGGATCAAAGTTATCACCGTCGACACTTTCCTCGGCGACGGAGATTACGAAAAAGGCAAGGTGAAATTTCCAATCACCTACATCGGCTCGGATAACGAGGAGGGTGGCAAAATCGCCGCTGAAGCGTTGGCCAAGGTGGTCAACAAGAAGGGAAAGGTTTACATCCAGAACACAAACGCCGGCGTCAGCACCACCGAGCAGCGCGGCAAAGGCTTTAAGGAAGGGATTGCCGAGTTCAAAGATATGCAGGTGGTTGGAGAGGACTATAACCTGGACGACGCCGGCACAGCGGCCCAACAGACATCCGCCAAGTTGCAGTCGACTCCAGATCTGGTTGGCATCTTTGGCGTGAACGTGTTCAGTGCCCAGGGCGCCGGTAATGCGGTCAAGTCCGCGGGCTTGGAGGTGCAGGTCATCGCCTTCGACGCGACGAAAGACGCAATCGAAAATCTGCGCGACGGCGTGGTCAGCCTCGTTATCGCACAGAAACCCCATGACATGGGCTACCTGGGTGTTGAATTCGCCATGGCTGACGCGCGTGGAGTCACAAGCCTCCCAAGACGTCTCACCACGGGGTATGCAGTCATCGATGCCAAGAACGTCGATGACCCTGAGATTTCTCGCTTCATCTATCGAGTCGGCAAGTAGCGATCTCTCCAAAGCCATTCGGCGAGCTGGAGAGCAGTGATACTCTGCGAGCCGGGTAACCAGACGCCATGGCATCCAGAAGCCGCACACCGGGAGCTCTTCCGTCGCGATCCGCTCGACAGAAGCAACTGGTCCTCCTGATCAGTCGCGTCTGGGCCTGGGTCTTTCTGGCCGGACTGATCATTCTTTTTGCCGCCAGCGTGAGCATCCAAAGTGGTGGAGACGTCAACTTTCTCACGATACGAAACTCTCAGAACATCCTGATGGCAATCGTCCCGGTCCTCCTGATGGGATTGGGCCAGACCTTCGTCGTCATTGCGGCAGGGATCGATCTGTCGGTCGGCTGGGTCATGGGGCTTTCCTCTGTGGTGTCCGCCCTGGTCATCGTGGCTCTCATCGAGAAGGGAACGCACGAGGTGCTCGCAATCTTGCTCGGATGTCTTGCGGGTGTCGGAGCGGCGATGATTCCCGGAGTCATCAACGGCACGATCATCGCCAAGCTGCGTATTCCCTCGTTTATCGTCACCCTTGGCATGTCATTCATTGCACGGGGTGTTGCCTTCCTGCTATCCGGCGGCAATGTGGTCGGCGGCCAGCCTCCGGGGGTGCGCCACCTCGGTAATGAGGCGCTGCTCTATCTGATCACAGGCCCAACCGGCGGACTCTACTTCCTGCGGCCACCGGAGATGTCCCGCGAAGCACTGCGCCAGATGGATCGCATTTTGCAATGGCCCGTCGTCATCGCTTTCTTTCTGTTGCTGATCATGCTGTTTGTCCTCCGCAAGACGCAGTTCGGCCGGCATGTCTACGCGATCGGTGGCAATCGTGAGGCGGCGGTTCGCGCTGGCATTCCCGTCGACCGGCATGTTATCGCGCTCTACACACTCTCGGCGGCAACCGCAGGAATTGCCGGTGTGCTGACGACAGCGCGCTTCTCGGGCGGATCGCCCATCGCGGGCGATCCATTACTCCTCTCGTCAATCGCTGCCGTGATCATCGGCGGGGTCAGCATGTATGGGGGTCATGGTAGCGTAAGCGGAACGCTCATCGGCGCTCTCATCATCGCGGTGATGACGACCGGCCTCGTCATGCTCAACGTGCAGCCTTTCTGGCAATACATCGTCGTCGGCTTCATCGTGATCCTCGCGGTGCTTATCGATCAGGCTCGCGACCTTATCGTCGGCAGGATGGAAACAGGATGAACCCTCTGCTCTCAGTAAAAAATCTGGTGAAACGATTCGGCGGCCTGACCGCCGTGAACCGTGTCAGCCTGGACGTCTATCCGGGCGACGTCGTCGGGCTGGTCGGCGATAACGCCGCGGGGAAATCCACCTTCATCAAATGCATCTCCGGGGTGCATCAAGCCGACGAGGGCGAAGTCTTCTTCCGGGGGGAGCGCAGCTACTTCGCGCGTCCCATCGACGCGCGCCGGGCCGGCATAGAGACGATCTATCAGGACCTGGCTCTGGCCGGTAACCTCGGCGTCAGCGCGAACATTTTTTTGGGACGCGAGGCCAAGAGAAAATACTTGGGCGTCCTCCATACCCTTGACGAGAGTTTTATGAGTGAGGAGTCCCGGAAAGTCCTCGACACCCTGAACATCCGCTTCGCCAACTTCGAGGAACAGATCGAAAAGCTCTCCGGCGGACAGCGCCAGGCCGTGGCAATTGCGCGCGCGATCTACTGGGAGGCAAAACTCATGATCATGGATGAACCAACCAACAACCTGGGTGTGGTGGAACAGCGCAAGGTGCTGGACCTCATCGCCAAACTGCGGGACGAGCGGGTGCCAGTCATTCTCATCAGCCATACGCTGCCGGACGTCTTCGCCGTCACAAACCGGATCGTTGTCATGCACCGAGGACGCAGCGTGACCGAAAAGCTCACGAAAGAGACAAACAGCCAGGAAATCGTCCAATATATGGTCGGTGCGCTGGATGATTCTCCTCTGGATCGTAGCTCGGCATCTCTCCAATAACTCCGCAGGGCTCGGGCCGGCCCGCCACGCGCCGGAGACCGTTACCTTCCCTTCGCCGGGAAAAACAACCAAAAACAGGGTTACCGGATTATAGACAAGCAGGCACTAACTGGCCCCTCGCCGCGAGTCTCGCAGGATCATGCCGGGAGGCATGATCTCTACACTCCAGCCTCGAGGTTCCTTGTAGACGTTCACTTTGACTCTAACTTTTGCGCGGGGCTGTTGTTATTTCGGGCGATTCGACATTTCCGCGCTTGGCGGCCTCATCGAGCGCGAGGAGGTCTTTCTCTTCGAATGTGCCAACGAGTCCTGGGTTTTCGCGGACGAGAGTCAGCGCTTTCTCGCGATTACCGGAGAGGGCAGCTTCGAAGAAACGCTCTCCCACCGTTCGCTCGACTTCATGCGCGCCCCACTTCCTTACGCGGCAACAACGTCTTCGCGCCCGGCACGATGCGGCCAGCGTCAACGGCAACACCCCGTTGTTGTCGGCTCGATTGGGATCAGCTCCGGCTTCAAGAAGCTCGCGCAAAATCTCGGTGTCATGGTCCTCGCGAACAGCAACATGAAGAGCCGTCTCGTGATGCTCTCCACAGGAAACGTTCGGATCGGAGCCATGGTCGAGCAGCCAGCGGATACCTCGCGCCGTCGCGACCCAGTCTCCTTGTCCGCGAGATGTGCCCAAAGAAAGCGATCGGCGCATCCGGAGTCGCGCTCGAGGGCCCGCCGCAGAAATGAGACGTCCCCCACAGCGAGTGCCGGCCACAGATTCGCCCGCGCCAGTTCAGGCTCAAAATCAAGAGTGCGACGCGCCCGTGCGAAGTCGCCATCCACGGCGTCCGGGACGAAGCGATCCGCTCGTTGAGAAAAATCGGACGCGCGTCTCTCAACCTCCTCTTTGAGCTGGGTCCAATTGGGAAAGCCATGCTGGCGCGCCAGGACAAGCTGCGCGTCATGAAGCGCGAATCGCTCGTTTTCGAGACGACGAACTGGATGGTGCTGGGCGAAAAGCTCTACAGCGTCGCGATCATTGCTGCGGACTCCGATAAGCAGTTCCTTCGCCCGGTTCTTAAGCTGCTCAAGGCTCGGACGAGGCGACAGCGACCCTGGGGCACCGATTCGACAAGCCGGCCAGATCCGCCGGGAGAACAGAACGGGGGACTTTCAGCTGATTGATTTCCCGGCGAGCCTCCCTATCTTTCATTAAGTTTCAGCCACGCCGAGGAGGCTATAATCTGTGCGCATCGCGCTATTTGCCTGGGAGTCGCTCGATTCAGTTCACGTGGGCGGCGCTGGCGTCCACGTTTCGGAATTGGCCCGCGTCCTGGCGGATCTGGGTCATGAAGTCCACCTCTTCACGCGCCAGGCCGAGGGACAGGAGCGATACGAGCGCCGCGAGGGCGTCTTCCTCCACCGCTGCGCGTTTGAACACGACGGCGACTTCATGCGCGAGACCAGGAACATGTGCCGTTCGTTCGAACACCGCTTCTTCGCCACACGCACCCTGGCGGGCGAGTTTGACATCGTCCACGCGCACGATTGGCTCACCGCCGATGTCCTCTCGCTCCTCAAGCAAAGATGCACCGCGAAACGCGTGCTGACCATGCATTCCACCGAATACGGCCGTTGCGGCAACAACTTGTATCCCGGCCGGAGCGAGGCTGTCCGGCACTGTGAATGGCAAGGCATCTTCGATGCGGAACGCGTCATCTGCGTCAGCAAGGCGCTTCGAGACGAGGTCATCTGGCTCTACAGAGCACCCGAAGACAAGTGCAGGGTTATTTACAACGGCATCCGGCCTGAAACGTTCGATTTTTCCTGCGATGTCGGCGCGATCAAGACGTCGGTCGGCATCCACCCCATGGCGCCCATGATCCTCTTTGCGGGACGCGTCGTTTACCAGAAGGGCGTGGATGTCCTGGTCGATGCGATCCCATACGTGCTCAAGCACGTGCCAACGGCGATGTTTCTTTTCGCGGGCGACGGGGAGATGCGCTGGGACTTGGAGGCCGCCACCAAAACCCGCGGTCTGGAGCATAATACCCGCTGGCTGGGCAAGATCCCCCGCGAGCAACTGCGCGCCCTCTTCAAGTCCTGCGATGCTGTCTGCGTTCCCAGTCGCAACGAGCCCTTCGGAATCGTTATCCTGGAAGCGTGGTCGGCTCACAAACCCGTTGTTGCGACCGTGATCGGCGGCCCTGGCGAGTTCGTAACGCACGATCGCACAGGGTTCTCGATAAATCCCAACCCGGACTCCGTTGCCTGGGGAATCGGTCACATTCTTGCGAACTTCGAGCACGCGCGGAGAATGGGAGAGAATGGACGCCGAGAGGTCGAACAACGTTTCACCTGGGACAACATTGCGAAACAGACTGTCGACGCCTACCAAGGGTTGATCAGGTAGCGCAGATCAGGCGACTCCTCCTCGCCCATTGGAAAGACAAATCCCAAAGGAAAACGATGGCCTAATCGAGACTGCTGATCCAATCCCACAGCGGCCGCAGGTCCTCAACGTTCAGAGCCAGTCGCCGAGCACCCTTGTTGAGGTCAATGGCATGGCGAAGACGGGACTTTGCCTCTTCCAGCCTGCCGGCGAGGCTGGCATAGCTGGCAAGGTTCAGGAGAATAATCACGTTTTTCGGATGAATCTCCTGGGCGCGAAGCAGGATCGCCTCGGCCTTGTCGATGGTATCACAGCGCCTTATCGCATACGCCATTTGAATCCACCAGGAAGGGTTCTGGGGCACGACCTTCACGAGATGATCCGCGACGGCCGCGGCCATTCGCCATTTCCTGGCCGCCATGTAAAGTTCAAGCCGCGCTCCCAAAACCTCGACGCGCAACTCGTCCGCGGTCGCTATCTCTTCGAGCGCGCGCGTTGCCTCATCGAACATTCCCAGCTCAAGATATCCGCTCGAAGCAAGGACCTGCATGTGCCAGTGACCGTTCAATCTAGCCAAAGACCCCTGTAAATACCGACGGACGAGCAGTCAGCGCTCGTCTTGAGCTCGCCGCATGCCCGCTCCCCTGATGTCCGAAGGTGATTTTCATCAGTTCCTCTCACTACCGATATACGTCCGAGCCCCTGCTATTTGCTCAGAAATTTATCCTCTTGTAATACCCCTTCCTGGTTGAACAAACGCAGTCCGAAGCGCCTTCCCTCACGAGCGATTTCTCAAGGATGGCCGAGCCGCGACGTCATGTCGGACAAAGCCGCTGCGCTGTTCACTAAGTTCGTTCAAGCGAACGCGCGCATCGATTCGTTCGTGAGCATTAGGAACCGATTATACCGCGTGGAATCCGGTTGCCGCATCCAGCTCCCAAAAAAACGCTCGCCAACGACCGAATGCGGTTCCAGCCCACGGCCCCGGATCAGGGCTTTACGCGCAGTGTGAAATCTGCTCGTTCAACTTATCAGGACGCCAGCCTTTGCTTTCTGCTTTCGCCTGCGGAGCGCCGGGTTATTCTTCCTGGCATGCTAGTCGTTCACGTGCATGTGAAAGTGAAACCGGACTTCATTGAGGCTTTTCGAAGTGCGAGCGTCACGAACGCGCAAGCCAGCCGGGAGGAACCAGGGATCGCTCGTTTTGACGTTCTCCAACAATCGGATGATCCGGCCGGCTTCGTGTTGGTCGAGGCATATCGCACGGCCGAGGCGCCGGCGGCGCACAAGGAAACGTCGCATTACCGAACGTGGCGGGAGACAGTCGCCGAGATGATGGCCGAGCCGCGCCAAAGCGTGAAGTTTATCAACATCGATCCGCCGGACGCACTCTTCGGAGCGCGGTGAACTCGCCGACCTCACGCGTCTCGGGGTTCTCGCTCTACTGCCGGCAATCGAGTCCGCCGACAACCGAGTGCCTCCTCGCCGCAGTTCCTGCGGCATTCACCGGTGACTTGTGTCCATGAGTGAGCAAATGGTATTCGCCCCTCGTCGTATCCCAGTCCGCGGGTTTCAGAAAATATTTTGAGGGAATAATATCCAACGAGTCATTGACCAGTATCCTCACTGCACACATATCATCACGTGCGGAGATGCACATATCACTACCGATCCGCTGACTCGGTACATAACCCTTCCAACTGGGGCGGAAGGTGTGGTTGACCCTGCTACCGGTCTCTGAACAGCCACTTTATAGTTGCTTGAGATCGCCCAAATGTTTGGGTGGCGGCTGACCCTAATCGGACCGATGTAGTTCCAGCGGCATGTGGCGGACTCACTCCCAGATGAATGATGAGGCTCAGCTTTGACATTTTGCCGGGCGCGTACCCCTGAGGAAGTCTAAGATTCTTGCGACCCTACATACATAAGCCGACGGTCGTGTCCTGTTTCCGCAAATGCGCGATGCGCTTGCCATGCCAACGAGAAGCGCAAGACTCAAATCTCGTCTTTGCAATATCTCAATCCTGACTTGGATCTAAGACAGAAAATCGCCTGCAAAAGGGGGATTTTTGCTGTCGAGAAGAGTCTGGACATCGCGGCACTGGCGCTCCGGACAATGCCGCCAGAAAAGTGGTGAAGACGCAACGCCTGATCTGTTTCCCCCTTCCCAGGTGGCAGGCTCGCCGGTATTCCCGGCGTGATCGGTAAAGCTGAGACGCAAATCGGTCTTGCTCACCGGATTTGAGGAGCGCGAGCAGTTTTTCGAGCGCCTCAGCTGTTGCCCTGAGTTGGACGATTACCGCGCAGCGGTTCACAATCACGATCAGTGCCGGAGATACAACTGCGACCGCAGCGATGGCGACACTCGATACACTTATGCCCCTCGCACGGGCGGCTCGTCGCACAGCCTAGACGAGCTTGCCCGTGTTTATTGACCCTTCATTACTATCAACTTGCCGCGCCTCGCATGCATCGAAAATCCGACTGTGCGAAGACTTTTTCTCGTCCGGTTTCCAAAATCCCTTGAAGCCGGTTTACTCTCTCAAATTGCTGAAAGCCAGAGGCAGCTCGCCAAAACCATCGCACAGTCCTAGACGAGCTGCCTACGGCTGATGGCCGCAATCTATAAGGGGAAGCATAATTCATGCCCAACTCGAATCGGGAGACGAAAGCGGGGAGTAAGTTGTTTGAAGCGAGAAACATCGGTAGAACAAACTGTCATCCCTATTCACCCTCGCCAAGGAAGTTTAAGGCCGAGCGTGTAAAGTATGCCGACACTAGTATTTTGAGGACGGCACCTAAATAGCTTTGCGCAAGCATCTTAATCGGCGCTGACGCAATTGTAAAATTCGGCGAAGAGTCTCTCGGAAGAAGAGCCAGACTTGGCAGTTTCAGGCGTCCGGCGTGTGGGTCAACATCCGGAGCCTTCAGGGTCGGGGGTGCCTGTTGAAACATTTCTGCAAACTTCACGGCGCTCGCGCGTAGCAGAATGTAAGGGGAAAATGGGACGGCAAGTTCGTTGTTGGAGTGTTGTCCGATTCGCTGCCAAGACAAACTTCTGGCGTAGCAGGGCGAAGATTCCTTCCGAGGCGAGCCGCCGCATCGATTGGGGGATTGGTATCTGCGCCGATGAGTTATGCGATGACAGTGAAACCGGAAGACTGCTGGACGGCCGTGGATGCAGCGCGGCCCCTCAACTCTTAGAGGACCGTCAGAAGGCCCCGAAGACCTGACTCAGCCATGGGAAGCGAATATGACGTCTTCCTCTCCCACAAAGGAGATGACAAGGCAGAGGTGGAGTTGCTTGGCGCACGTCTGAAGGAACAAGCCGGCCTGCGACCTTTCCTGGACAAGTGGCACCTCGTGCCGGGCGAATCGTGGCAACCGGAGCTTCAGCATGCGATCGACTGCAGCGCCAGCGCAGCAATCTTCTTCGGCCCGAATGGCGCGGGCCCTTGGCACACTGAGGAGATTCACATCCTGCTAGACAAGGCCGCTCGAACTCGAGACGACTTTCGCGTCATTCCCGTCCTGCTTCCGGGAGCAAGTGCGGATACCCTCAGCGATTTCCTGAAGCAGCGCACATGGGTCGATTTTCGATCTGGATTGGACAACCAGAGCGCGTTTCGACGACTGGTGGCCGGAATAAAAGGGGAGGTGATGGAACCGGATGGTTATCAGCTGCCGGACGAGCCGGCACCCTACAGAGGTTTGGAGAGGTTTGAGGCTCAACAGAAAGATTACTTCTTTGGCCGCGACAGTGACATCCGAAGACTTGCGAAGACCCTGGGCAATAGTCGATTCCTAGCGATAGTCGGAGCTTCAGGCTGCGGAAAGTCGTCCCTGGTCCGAGCTGGTCTCCACACAGACATCGTATCGGCAGAATTTCCTGATCTTCGCCACTGGCAATTCGTCACTTTCCTTCCTGGCAGCGATCCATTCAGAGCGCTGGCGGAACAGCTAGCGCCTGCGCTGCCCGCCGCCGAGCGGCTCGCCTTGGTAGACAATTTAGCACAGCGCTTTGAAGCCCGAAGGGATGGACTGCGCACCGCAATCGACGCGCTCATCCCCGGCAGCTCGCAGACGATTTTGATCGTGGTCGATCAATTTGAGGAGATGTTTACGCATCTTGGAACCGCGTCTGATTCTGCAGCTCCTGGCAATGTCAGGACCGAGCGATGGATTGCCAATCTGGTGGACGCCATCGCGGGTTCTCAGGGGCGCATCCGTGTGCTGATCACGCTTCGCGCGGACTTCATACCGCAATGCCTTGAGTTCCCACCCTTGCGGACGCTGCTGGAGAGCAATCAACTGTTGCTCGGGGAATTGGGAACGGAAGCCTTGCGGGAGGCAGTGAAGTTCCCTGCCAGGAGAGTCGGGGCGTTCTTTGAAAACGGACTCGTTGAAGTCATCTTACGCGATGTTCATCGGCAACGAGGTTCGTTGCCATTGCTGCAGCATGCGCTCAAGGAGCTCTGGCGCGCTCGCCGCGGTCCATGGCTCACATTGGAAGCTTACGAAAAGAGTGGAGGCGTGACGGGCGCCCTGCGCCGTCGCGCGGAGGATACTTATACTTCAAAGCTGAAAGATGACCTGCAGAGGGAAGTCGCCCGTAACATTTTCATACGATTGATGACTCTGGGCGAAGGCGTCGGCGACAGCCGTCGGCGCGTCCCGCGAGAGGAATTATTCCCGCATGGCGTGGAACCATGTGTTGTCGAGGAGGTCCTCGCGGCGTTGTCGCACAAGGACGCCCGCCTCATCGTCGCAAATCACGACGGCACCGTCGAAGTAACTCACGAGGCATTGATTCACACCTGGGATACCTTGCGCAGCTGGATCGATGCAAACCGGGAACAGTTGCGCCTCCACCGCCGACTCACCGACAGCGCAAAAGAGTGGGACGATGACGGAAGAGATGCAAGCTACCTCTATCGGGGCGGACGACTCGAAGACGTCGAGGAATGGCCAAACTCGGCTTCCGTTGCGCTGAACGCCACAGAGTTGGCATTTTTGGCAGCGAGCATCGCTGAACGGCGTCGCGAGCGGGGAGAACGAGAACTCCAGCAGCAGCGCGAGTTGGAGGCGGCGCAAAAGTTGGCCAGGGCTGAGACCAAGCGTGCGCAGCAAGCAGAGCAGCGGGCGAAAGAACAAAAGGAAGCCGGAGCAAAATTGCGCCTTCGAGCCGTCGCGGCAATCGGAGCAGCGATCGCAGCGTTGATCCTTCTCGGCATATCAGTTGCGATGTGGCACCGGAGTGATTCGGCACGTCGTGTGGCCGACACGCAGGCCCAGATTGCGACCGAACAGCGTCTGGTTGCCCAATCGGCGGCAAAGGAAGCCACTGACGCGCGAGATCAGGCTGACGGACTCATCAATTTCATGCTGCATGACCTGCGCGACAAACTGGTGCCCGTTGGCCGCGTAGACGTCCTCGCCGGAGTTGCCGAAAAGGCCAAGGAATACTTAGAAAAGCAACCGACGAATCTGCTAACCACCCCTCGCTTGCTGCAGCGGGAACTGATGTTCAGCAATCTGGGGGACGTCTTGGTGGCGCAGGGCAAACTCCAGGATGCGCTGAGCGCTTACCAGGAAGGTCTAAAGTTCATGACGCGTCTAACCGAACAAGACAAATCCAACGCCGACTGGCGGCGCAAACTGGCGATTGCCTGGCAAAATGTTGGCCGGAGCCGTCAGGCGCAGGGCGATCTCAAAGGTGCAACCGAAGCCTACGGACATGATTTTGAAATCTCTCAAAGGCTGTTCGACCAGAAGCCGGCCGATCCGGTCCGGCAGCGCGACCTGGGGGTCAGCTCGGAGAGACTGCGCGAGGTCCTCCTGGCACAAGGCGAACTAAAAGGGCCGATCAGGCTCTGGGGAAATTCAATTCAAATACCAGCCGCTAACGCTTACTCGAGTTATCTGGAAACTTGCCAGAAACAGGCGAACGAAGACCCGACGAATGCAGAAAAGCAACGCGAGCTGGCCAGGAGCTTGAGAAAAGACGGTGAAATGCGCCAGCGCCGAGGGGACCTTGAGGGTGCGGTTAAATCGTTCGGGCAAAATCTAGACATTTCACTGCGTCTGGCAAAGCAAGACGAAAGCAATGCTGATTGGCAGCAGGAGTTGGCCATCAGCTGGGACAACATCGGCAGCGTGCGCCGAGCCCAAGGCGACCTCAAGGGAGCGGCTGATGCCTTCGGGCAGGCCTTGGCAATCTCTCAATGGCTGGCGTCACGGGACAAGGGTAACGCCGAGTGGCAGCGCCGGCTGTCACTAAGCTGGCAAAGAATCGGGGATTTGCGCCAAGCGCAGGGCAATCTTACCGCTGCAGTCGATGCTTATAACGCTGGATTGGAAATTTCTCAACAACTGGTGAGAAGAGACGCTGACAATCTGGACTGGCAACACGATCACGTCCAGAGCCGGAGAAGAGTCGGCGAAATACGTCAAGAACAAGCCGATCTCGATCTCGCCGCCACCGATTTCGGACAGAGCTTGGAAATTGCGCAACAGATTGCGAACAAAAATCCAAACGATGCCAACTGGCATCGTGAACTGGCCCTTAGTTGGCAAATGATCGCCGACGTGTGGCGACTGCAGGCCAACCTCGATGGCGCGTTGGATGGTTTCAAGCACGCCCTGGAAATTGCGCGACGAATGGTTAGCAAAGATCCCGACGATGCAGGCTGGCAAGCCGATCTCGCCTTCGCGTCTCAGAAGCTGGGCGAAGTACATCAGGCTAAAGGCAATTTGCCGGCCGCAGCTGACGCCTTTACGCAAACGCTTGACATCTACGAAGACCTTTCGTCGCAAGATCCGACTAACGTGGAATGGAAGCAGAAGCTGGCCGAAAGTCGGCAGAGAATCGGCCAACTGCAAAGCAACTTCCAAGGCTCAGCCGCTGCCTCGATCCAGATTTCCAAACGTGCCGTCAAGCCCTCGGAGTTAGAACAAATACTGACGAAGACCTTGAGCGACTTTGAAGAAAGACGTCTCTGGAAGCAGAAGGGTGACTCGCTCAAGTCTCAAGGCGATCTCGACGGCGCTGCTGAAGCGTTCTTGCGCAGCTTGGAAGCTTCACAAAGGCTGGCGAACCAAGACGAGAGTGATACAGATTTCCAGCTCTATCTCGCTGAGAGCTGGCAAGACGTCGGCGAAGTACGCGAGGCGCAAAAGGACTTCGCGAGCGCAATCGTCGCTTTCCAGCATCAATTGGCGATCTCCAGCGCGTTGCTGGCAGCAGATTCCGACAATTCTGACGCGCAGCGCCTTAGAACGCTAAGTTCGAAAAAACTCGAAGCGATAGAAGCACGCCGAGGTTCCTTCCAGGAAGCAATCGCCACACGCAACTCCAACTAGGAGGCAACCACGCTAGGAACGTCACAGTCATGGTTTAGGGAAGCTCACAATGAAATCGTTACCAAGTATCATAATCATCGTCGGCCTTACCACCGGACTCTTCGCTCTTGAAGACACACCGGCCAATCGGACCAGACTTGCCGAAAGGTTGATTCAAACTTTTCCGATGCACGAGCTATGGGCATCTGTCGAAAGACAGATAACTCAACAACAGCGCGAACAGTTGACAGTGCTTTTCAGGTATTTCAATTGGAAGACCTTCACCAAGTCTATTAAGCAGATCTTGATTGAGACCTACACTGCAGACGAGATTAAGGCCCTGACTGACGCTTACAACAGCCCCGTGGGCCGATCGATTCTGAAGAAGCAGGGATCGTCCTTCCTCTCAGCCGCAGAGCTGCGGACCGTGCAAGAATTTTGCAGCAGTCCCATCGGGCAATCGATCATGAGGAAGCAACGAATATATTTTCTTAAATTGAAGCCAATCCTCGCGAAGGAATTCGTAAAGGCCTGGAATAAGATGCGTGAGGAGGCTGAGGTGATGAGGCAATCGAAACTTGCTGTCGAAAGAAGCAAACTGGCAAAAGACTTTGACTGATGGGTAGTGTCCATGGTCGCTTCTTGGGTGGTTTTCCCCTTCTCCAGAATGCTCGTCGTGCCCCTTTTAAGCGTCGCGAAGAGCAAAAGCGCGGCTATCATCGGGGATGGCCGATGAGTCAGGACTTGAAGAACCGTGGTTCACCAACGGTGACATTCGGCTGCACGCTGTGGCTACCGGTCCTAAGGACGGGCCGGTAGTGATCCTGCTCCATGGTTTTCCCCAGTTCTGGTACGGCTGGCAGAAACAAATAGGTCCACTCGCGGATGCAGGCTTTCGTGTAATTGCTCCCGATCAACGCGGGTACAACACCAGCAGCAAGCCTCCCGGAATTCCCGCTTACAAAGTGTCGTGGCTCACTTCGGACGTGATCGCCATTGTTGACCAGCTCGGCAAAGATCGCGTGTATGTGGTCGGCCACGATTGGGGAGCGATGATAGCGTGGAGCGTGGCCATCCAGTATCCGGATCGCGTGATTCGTATTGCGATTGTCAATGTGCCGCATCCGACGGTCTTGCAGCGAAATATTCGAACCAACCCGCGCCAGTGGCTGAGGAGCTGGTATGCGCTGTTCTTTCAGATCCCGTGGCTGCCGGAGCTTCTGATCTCAGCAAATGGCTTCTGGCTGAGCAAGCGCTCGCTCGTCCTCAGCAGCCGTCCGGGCACGTTCTCAGGCGAAGACCTCGCGCGACATGCCGAAGCATGGTCGCATTCGGGATCCATGACTGCGATGCTCAATTGGTATCGTGCATTCTTTTGGTTCGCGCCAAAGTTCGCCGATCCGCAAGTGCGTGTGCCCACCCACATTCTCTGGGGTATGAAGGACGCCTTCCTCGTCGCCGAAGAGGCACAAGAGAGCCTGCAGTATTGCACTGACGGCAAGCTGACATACTTCCCCGACGCCACTCACTGGCTGCAGCACGAGGAACCCGAGCGAGTGAATGAGTTGTTGATTGAGTTCCTTTCACAAGCCTGACTACTTAGGCTTTCTGAAGCAATTACTGTAAGACCGAATCCTCGCGGCCCCGGAAGAACGACGGTGAGAATCGAACCGTGGAATACACCCCAGGTATGAATCCCGGCGACTACCGGCCGACTTTAAGCCGGCGAAAGGAGCCGCCGTAAGGCGGCAGAGTAGCCCAAAAGGGTTTAAAGCTCCGTTGGTGTCCATTTCGGTGTCCGCCTTTTGAGCGTCGGACTTCAACCCTCGCCCAGGCCCGCCATTTCTAAACGCCCGCGAGTGTGATTTCTTGGTGCCTTGGCTCTCGTCCGCCTTGTCGAACGCGGCGAGGTCCGTCTAGGACTCTCCCTTGCCAAACAGTCGCTCACGGAATGGCAGTGATATGGCGGGCTTGGCGATCTCGCCTAATGGAGCTTGCACCATGAAGACTCAAGGGCATCGGCCGAGCGCTCGATTTGCCGCAGGAGTCGCGAAGCTAATCACTCGCGACGCAGGTACTCGATCTCCTCGCAGCTAAATGGATTCTCGCCCTTTCGGAGCGCTTGGATCCAACGCAGCCGGCGTGATCTAAGCTCACCATCAGCTTTGTCGCTATTGACGAAGACTTCGAGGTCTTCTATGGCTCCGGCGACGTCCCCACTCAGCGCGCGAGCTATACCTCTTGTATCTCGCAATTCCGGCATGGATGGCGCGGCCGCCACGGCTTGATCACAAGAGAACAGGAAGTCAGGCGCCTTACCCCAGACGGTCCCAAGCCAGGCAAGGTGATTCCATAATTCGACGGGAATCTCGGATGTGCGGCCAAACTTTTGTGCCTCGGCAAATGCCGTCTGAGCGGCCTTGAGCAACGCTACCCCCTTGTCCACTTTTCCGGCACGGATTAACTCTTCACCTTTGCGGGCCGCCCTCTCGCCAATGCCGATCGACCTCGCGCGTTGACCTTCCGTTTTCAGGCGGGCCCAATTGATCGCCGGCTCCAACGCTTCGAGTCTTTGCGTCATTGCGAGGAAGCCGTCCTGATCGCCGTCGCGCGCCAACTTCAGGGTCGCATCAATCACACTAGGATGAATTGGCAGATTGGGACATGTCTTCCGATACGGCTCATCAGCAAAAAAGCGCTTCCATTCCTCAAATGTCAGGTTACGCGTCAGACGCCCGTAAGCCTCGGCGATGACATCCTCCAAACGCCAGAGCCAGACCGTTACGACGTCTCGGCTGTCTATCGTCGCAATATACCGTCCGTTAGGGCTCACCGAGACGTTGTAAAGATCGCTTGGATGCAGCAACCGCGCGACTTCGCGACCTGTACTGATCTCCCAAATCCGCGCCGTGTGATCCCCGCCAATGACGACAACATTCTGCCCGTCTGGCGTGAACGCCGCGCGGAACGTGTCTCCATGGACAAACTCCTTGAGCAGCTTACCGGCGGGGGCTTCCCAGAGGCGAACCACATAATTGTCCCACGTTAGCAGGCGGTGGCCATCGGGATGCCACGCAAATCCCGTCACCAACTCCTCATGCTTGGCTATCCAAAGCTGCGAGCCATCGCTCGCATTCCACATTTTCACGCCATCTTCGGTGAGCGTCGCTACCAGTTGGCTGTCGGGACTCCAAGCCGCTTGACGCAAGTACGAGGCATGGGTAATCACCCTCCAGCTTTTCCCGTCGTCTGCATTCCAAACTGAGACAACCTTGTCGTCGTGCGTCAACAGGTGCCGCCCGTCATCGCTGTAGGATACGTACGGCACCACATCGTTGTGATGCAATTGAAACAGTTGCACGCCCGTGGCGATGTCCCAAACGCGTGCGGTGCCATCGACGCTGCCCGCTGCCAGATGCTTTCCATCCGGGCTAAAGGACAAGGCCCCTACCAAGCCCGTTGCCGTCGACAAAGTAGTTTCTCGGCCGTTACTCAGTTCAAGAAGACGCACGCTGTCTTTGCTGCCGGTCGCGAACCATCGACCGTCGCGGCTAAAGGCCAGTGAAGTGACCTTATCACTGTGCGTAACTCGGAAGCGTTCTTTTCCGGTGATCGGATCGGAGACCCGTGCGGTATGATCCCAGCTTGCCGTTGCGAGGTGGCGACCATCCGGACTGAAGGCGATGTCGTCGATAGACCCCTGATGGGCCATCTGAGTAATTGTCCGTCCAGCGCTTAGATCCCACAGCATCACTACGGGGTGCACCAGCTTACTGGTGTTCCCTATCAGCTGGGTGTGTCCGCTTCCGGAAGCCAGAAGGCGTCCGTCGGGGCTGAAAGCGACAACGTTGACGCTTGCTTCGTGGACCGCCCGAGCGGATTCCTGACCAGTAGCCGCGTTCCACAAGCGAGCTGATTGCGAGCTGCTTTCGACAGTTGCAATCTCCTTTCCATCCGGACTGAAGATCGCTACCTTGACCCCGTCCTCGTGGGCCATCCGGCTGATCTCCCGCCCGCTCTTCGCAACCCAGACTCGCGCCGTGTGGTCCTCGCTTCCCGTAACCAGGAGTTTGCCATCCGGGCTGAAGCTCACGGTTCTCACTGCTCCCTGGTGTGACATGGACAAGGCCGCAATTTCCTTTCCAGTGCGGACATCCCACTCACGAACCCGCCCATCCTGGCTGCCACTGGCAAGAATCGTTCCTGCCTTATCGAATGCGATCGCTTCAACTACATCATCGTGGGTGAGGCGCATCACCTCGCGACCGGTTACGGTTTCCCAAATTCGGACAGTATGGTCCCAGGAGGCAGTCGCGAAATGACGACCGTCCGGGGCAAACCCAATGGCGTTGATTGCACTCCGCTCGTCATGCGCGACGCGGGCAACCTGGCGGCCAGTTTTTGCCTCCCAGAGCCAGGCGCAGTTTGAGGCGGAGTCAAAGGAGGCGGAGCGAATGGTCGTCGCGAGGAACGCGCCATCGGGGCTGAACACCACACCATTGACGGGGCCATCGTGTTTCAAGCGTGCGATCTCTTCGCCACCTGACAGATCCCAGACTCGCGCCGTGTGGTCCTCGCTTGCCGTTGCGAGATGACGACCATTCGGGCTGAGGGCGAGTGTGTCGACTATATCATCATGTATGAGCACGGCGATCTCCCGGCCAGAGGCTACTTCCCACACCCGGGCCGAATAGCCGCCGCAGGCAGCGACGTGTTTTCCGTCCGAACTAATCGCAATGGCGGTGACCCACCCGTCCGCTCTGAGCTCCATCACCGGTCGGGGGAGCAGCGCGACGCGCTCACGCAAGCCGTGTTCAGTTTCGAGGGAAGGAAGCCGGCGCACTGCCTCCAGGCCCAAAAGCACGCTCCGCTGGAGCAGATCAGCTTGCTGGATGTTAGCCAGCGCTGCTTCCGCCGCCAGTTGCCGCGCTACCGCGATTCGCTGCTGTCGCTCGGCTTCTTTCCTCTTTTCGTTGGCAAAATAACCAAGGCCGCTTGCCAAGAAAGTCAATGCCAGCAGCGCAGTGACGCCGAACCAGGCAAGCCGCCGCGCGATTCTGTATTGGCGCACCTCCTCGCCACTGATCTCATCCTTCGGTCGATTATGGAGCGTTGCTGCGAGCGTCGCGATGGTGTCGCGAAAGACTGGATGGCGCAGGGATACGTGCTCCTCTTTTCGAGCCCAGCGAAGATCCAAGAACAGAGGCTCTTGCGCGAAGCTTCTTTCTGCGGTTCGTGGTAGCGCGTCGGTCTTGGTCCAGTCGAAGTCATTGTTCTGGTGGTCCCAGACCAACTCTCCTCCGGTGAGGATTATCAAGAGCTTCTCCCGATCATGCGGTCGTTGCTCGATCCAGTACATGATTTCCCGTTGCACCCATGGTGAGGAAGCAGCTTCAGGAGACGCCAGTAACAGAAAGTATTCGGATTCGCTGAGAGCCTTTTCTATCGAAGGCCACAGGGCCGGAGTCGCGGCTAGCGTGGTTTTGTCGCGGAATACGCGGATTGCCCGCAGGCGATACCAAGGTTTGGCAAAGCGATGTAACGCGGACTGAAGCGCCGGTGCTAGTCGGCCATCAGCCGCGTGACTATAGGAAATGAATGCCTTGTAAACCATTTCCGCTATGCGAAAGGTTCCCAGGAATCCCAGTTACGATAATAACAACACCCTTCGTGCCGAGAAGCAAGACGCGCAAAGCCGAGCGCCAGAGCGGCAAACGCAAGCTCTTCCCTTTTCGCCAACAGCAGCGAGCTTTCGTCTCCTCGGTTGGCGGATCGGCACAGCCCATCGAGGCGATCCACTGCGTGATCTGTCGGAACGGCAAATTGATCGGTCTTCCTTGCCAGTTCCTCTCCTACCGCTTTGCGCTAACCGGGGAACGCGGCCACAGACGGGCGCTTGGATCAGGCCGCCTTATTTGCACTATCCGCCAGCTTGTTCGCCCAAAGGCCGCAGAACGGTTTTTCTCAATTCGGCCTCTTGGGAGGGACGCCGAGGAAAAGATCGTTTCGATTGTTTGCTGTGGCTACCTTCGCGGACTCGATGAGGAGCCGCTGCTCGTTAGAGTTCTAACGACGACGACGATGTATTGCTCATCGGGCGTTTAAAAGATGTTGGAATCCCTGTCCAATAAGAACTTCTCTGATGGGATTGAACGCGCTCGGCACATCGCGAAGTTGCATGCTAACGGAAAGATGGTCGGTGCAGAACTGCCTCACCAGGCGTGCGTAATCCTCTACCGCGAGAAAGCCCTTATCAGTTGACAGCTGGGGCGGAAGAGGGTCAAGACTGTCATGTCCGCCCCTCAGCGGTCGGCCTGTCTCTGATGAAAAAATGTTTGTAATGAGAATAGCAAAGAAATCCTCCTCAAAGTCGGTACTCTGGGTTCTTTCTTAGACTCTTAGGCACAAAAGGATTTGAATACAGTTTGCGCATGGACGCTTTCTCAGTCACCAAACGAAACGCGTGGACCAATTCATGGAACAAGCTTTCCGCTCGGCTGCCTCCGGGTGGGTAGACGCCGCTCTTGGGGTCCACGTGGCATGATGAGTCTGGAGAGAACCCGACGACCACATTTACAATCCCCCTGTGCATCTCTGGACCACCCAGGGTCGTCGAGTTGCAAGTCTCGCCCGCCGCCCACATATCCCTTATTACCACCGACCATCCGCTAGAACGAAGTCCTTCCAGAATGATTTGACCAGTCTTCCGCTTTACGATCTCCTGGAGGATAATGTTTTCGACTTGAAAATTGTAATGGTTGATTTGGGCCTGATTCGCAGAGACAGAAGCTCCAAGCGGCTTGCCCTTGTTAGTTGCACGGATCTCGTCGTTGCGGTAGCCGCCGTCAACCAAAATGCCGTACTGATTTAAGATAAAGAGTTTGCTCATCGATTTTTTCCCTTTCGATTGGATTAGCTTTGAGGCCCGATAAGAAACGGCTACCTCCTAGTTCCTCGCATCGGAAAGTCTATTCGTAAGCAATCCCGAAGCTCTTAATGATATCGCTACGTCCGTTCCCTCGCATTCTTAAGGCCCTCCCTGGTACGTCTATACGAAGGGTTCGGTCGAACTTGCAAAGAATCTCAAGAATTTGGCGCAGGCGGAATCTCCTCGCCGCTAGCTAGTCGGAAAACTCCCGGCGCTCCCCCTCATCTAGTCTCAGTCCCGGAGCTTACGTGCACCCCCGGTTCGCACACCAACGCTAAAGTGGAACCTTTCTGCCGGGCGAGCTACCGTAATCATGGGCGAACCCATCAAAGCGGGGCCTTTCTGCGTGCCCGCCGCTGTCTCGCGGCCCGCTATCCTACTCTCCCCCGTGGAGGTGAACACAACCATGGCGATGCTCCGCGCAAAATTCCGCAAACAACTATCAAGACAGGCCAAAACGGAACGCTTCATTCTGTCTTTCGTCTTGCCCTCTCTGGCGCTCCTTGACTAGCATCTACTGTATTCCTGCGAACCCGTTCGCTTCTTAGCGAATCTTCGTAGCTTATGGCTCATGGCAAGAAATGAAGGGCCAAATCTTCATCAATTATCGTTGGGATGACAGTTCAGCGTCTGCGGGCCGTATATACGATCGTCTAAACAGCCATTTTGCTTCGAACCATATTTTCATGGATGTCGATAACCTGGACCCGGGCGTCGACTTCGTGGATGCGATCGAAGAAAGTGTGGGTTCCTGCGACGTGCTGATCGCGGTTATTGGGAAGCATTGGCTGATTTCGTCTGATGAGGAAGGTAGACGCCGACTCGACAATCCGGAAGATTTTGTGCGCATCGAAATTGCGACTGCACTCAAACGTGGCGTTAGAGTCATCCCGGTCCTGGTGGACGGCGCATCGATACCTCGGTCTGGTGACCTTCCTAATGACTTAAGACCGTTGGTTCGCCGACATGCGCAGGAGGTCAGGCATGCCCGTTTCAAGGATGATTGCGCGCACCTTATAGCCGCGTTAGAGCGGGTTTTGGAGGGAGCGAGGGCTGAACAGCCGCAGAAGGAACGGCTGGAGACTGAACGCCACGGGCGCGAAGAGAAACAGCGGTTGGAGGCTGAACAGCGAAAGAAGCGACGCCTGGAACCTAAACAGCGGGAAACGCAACGCTTGCAGGAACCGGAGACGCTGGTTTCCAGGGAACGACCAGATGCAGCCGGACCGTCGAACGACGGGGAAGCTGAATTGGGCGCCGAAGTCGTTTTTCGTGCCCACACCAAAGCCGTCAATGCTGTCGCGTTCTTGCCGGACGGTGAGTTGCTAGCTTCGGGAGGAGGGGGAAGTGTCTGGGACACTCACGACTGTAAGATCAGGCTCTGGCGAGTTGCTAACGGAAAAGTGCTGCGCGAACTCGAAGGACACGGGGATTCGGTCTACGACCTTGCTTTTTCGCCTGATGGCACGCTACTGGCTTCGATTGCGTTGAAAGAGATCAATCTGTGGCAAATGCCCGACGCCAACATTATTCGGACCCATCACCTTTTTGCCGAGACCGATTCGCTGGGGGCTCACTGCAAAAAACTTGCGTTTTCTCCCAATTCACAGCTGCTGGCCTGCCAGTCTTCTGCTCGCATATCGGATGGCAAAATTCTGGACAGACATGAAGTCCACTTGTGGCGTGTCTCAGATGGGCAACTACGCACAATAGGTGACCCGTCCGAAGGCAATTTACTTAATTTTGATAAATTTGACTCCCACAAAGGTTTTGGGGCGATGGGTGACGTAGTCTTTTCGCCCGACGGCGCGCTGTTAGCGACCGGCTCAACAGACGGCTTCTGCCTTTGGCGTGTCTCCGAAGGCGTGCGCGTATTCAAACATGAGGGCAAGGATGTGTTTGCTTTGGCGCTCGCGTTCTCGCCCGATGGCAGTCTGCTGGCATCCACTTGGTCCAGCGAGGAGGGCGGGCATGGAACTGTGCTCTGGAGCAGCCCCGGCGGAGAAAAACTCGCTGCCCTTGGCGGCGGTCCGTCTGTAAGCGCAACCAAGAGCCTTTCCTTCTCTCCCAATGGTAAGTTCCTTGCTGATGCCAATCATATCCGCTTATGGCGCGTATCGGATGGCAAGCAGGTAATCAACCGTGAAACCCCGACTAAGTTTTTCGGTTCCGACAGCGTTAACAGTGTCTCCTTCTCCCCGAATGGCGCGTGGCTGGCCGCAGCGTGCGGAGATCATTTGGTGCGCATTGGCCAGTGCTGTGGCCAACTGGGCAATAGGGTAAGTAGCTATTCTCCTATTTTCAGCAGGTATTCCCACTGCTGAAACTCGCCTCTGAAACCCATGCTCTCGGTAATCCTAAAGGTTGAGATGACACATCGCTCGATGGATTTACCTCCCTTTCCCACACGCTGGCAGACTAGCCGATATTCCCGCGAGAGCGGTAGAGGTGCGAGAACTTGGAAACGAGTCGATTCGCTCCGTTGATCGGCATTTGCGGATCTCCCCGTTGTGGCGGTTGGCCCGCTGAATTAAGCATTCTCTTTCATCCCGAGTAAAACGTGGGATACGATCGCCAATCCACACGATTGGCGACCAATTTACGATAGGGAGTGTCTGAGAGTCGCGAAATCCCAACTATTCTTGCCTGCGATTGCGCGGAACTCTTCGAGGATAACACGCTGCGCAGGGGTAATCCCGTCTCTGGCGAGGATGGCCTCGATTCCGTCTTTGATTCCTATAAATGTCCCCAGCATGGCGACCCCCTCTTTGGGGTTCCTCGCCGGGGCGATCTCGCCCTTGACGCTCCACCATCTTTCGCCCGTCGACATGCCTAGCATAACGGAAAAAGAAGAAGTCCAAGAAGCTTCGGAAAGCACTTCGTCGCTCAGAGGAAGGTGCGACTTGGACTCCCCTCGCGCTTTCTGTGCAAATGCCTTCGCCGCGTAGGACAGATTTCGGCAAGAAAAATGGAGCGTTGGGTTAGATCTCTCCTTAAGAGACGGCCTCCGCGATTCTGAGCGTTCGTGCCAGACAAGAATCAAACGCCAAACGCATGGAGGCTTGAAAATCGGCAGTGCCTGAATTTTAGGTAAGGCCAAATCCTACATCACCGGGCATGTGGCCCTGCGCCCGCATCAGCGAACCTACGGGTTCCCTCCAAATATGCAGGCGCTGGTAGTCTCTTCTTCGATATACCCGATATGAGAAAGGCTTACCGCTACAAGATTGTCTCCTCTGAGCGCCTGGAGGCGGTCGAGAAAGACGTCAATGTTTGCCTGGAACAGTTTGGCTATGAACTCTACGGCTCGCCATCCAGTCGCGGCGACGATTACGTGCAGGCGCTCGTCAAGAGCGATGACGGTCCAGTGACCGATGTGGCAAGTACTCTGGCGGCCCTCCACGGAAGGCGGGCCAACCATCCTGATCAGCCATGGGAGCGCTGAAAGACGTTTACGAGGTCGTTTTCGACCTCGCGATAAAGGCCAATCTTCCGACCGAAGTGGCCAGGCTGCGAGGCAAGCTAGAGCAACTGGAGCAGGAACATGCCCGGGAGGTTCAGCGGCTGAAGAACGGATCAAGGGCCTTGAGGTCCTCGTTAAAATTGTCGCCGCCAATATCAAGCGAAAAGGCACCACCCGTGGCTCCTGGCGAGCGAATCGATAAGGATGATTTGCGCTTCAACTCGAAAGTTCTGTCTTAGCCGACGAATTTGAATTTGGCTTCATGGAGGGCGTAGAGCCGCAGTTTGAGGAAATCATGATCACGGAAGCCGAAGGCGCTTCATCGCAGACGTAGGCCAGAACTCGCGGGAGGAAGTCAATTTTCAACCGGCGAGCTCCAACGGCGGAGCCAACTATGGGTGGGACTTGCAGGAAGGAACGATCGAAACCCCTTCTGGCGGAGGAGCGCTTCCAGGCGCGATCGATCCAATTTACGATTACGGACATGGTTTAGGCCGGTTTAGGCCTGGTTTAGGCCCTCTCCAGGGATACGTCGTAATCGGGGGCTACGTTTACCGGGGCACGCTTGCCCCTCAGCTTTATGGGCAATATTTCTTTGGCGACTACCTCCTTGGCCGGATCTGGTCGTTGGATTTTGATTCGACCGGAGCCTTCGAAGTCCTCGACTGGACCGATGCCCGGCAGCCCGACGAAGGCGCTCTCACGCGCTCACTTCATTTGGCGAGGATGCGAATGGAGAACTTTACCTCACAACCGAAAGCGGCGATATCTTCCAAGTCGTTCCGGAACCGGGCACGCTCGGTTTGATGGGCGTCGGGATGATTGCGCTCGCAACCGTCTTCGTTCGGCGAACGACGGTGCGCCAAAGGAGCCTGGCCTAATATTTGGGCACGTTGGAATCGACCCGATCGGCCCACGCGCTGATTCCGCCCTCGACATTGAATAGCTTGGCAAAGCCGGCCTTCTGAAGCTGGCGAAGCGCTTTGGCGCTGCGCATTCCGCTTTTGCAGTGGATGACAATCTCATCCGCGCTGTCGAGCTCACTCATGCGCGAGGGCAACTCGCCCAAGGGAATAAGCTGCGAGCCGGGAATCTTGGCGATGTCGTATTCATACTGTTCGCGCACGTCGAGCAGCACAAACTTGTCACCGCGATCCTTTTTCGCTTTCAGCTCCTCGACCGAGATCTCCGGAACGGGAGGCTCCGCCTCTTCGGCGGCCTGCGCCTGCGGAATTCCGCAGAACTGGTCGTAATCGATCAACTCCGTGACCGTCGGGTTCTCACCGCAGAGCGGGCACGCGGGATCCCTGCGGACCCTGAACTCGCGGAATTTCATCTTCAACGCATCGAAGTGCACCAGCCTGCCGACGAGCGGTTCGCCAATTCCCACGATGAGCTTTACGGCTTCAATCGCTTGCATTACACCAATGACGCCGGGCAACACTCCTAGCACGCCACCTTCCGCGCAACTCGGCACCATCCCGGGCGGTGGCGGCTCCGGATAGAGACACCGGTAACAGGGTCCGCCAAGATTGGGCGCAAAAACCGTGCACTGGCCCTCGAACCGGAAAATCGAGCCGTAGATGTTGGGTTTGTTCAGGAACACGCAGACGTCGTTCGACAAATACCGGGTCGGAAAGTTGTCTGTGCCATCGATGACGACGTCATAGGGCTCGACGATCTCCATGGCATTCTCGCTTCGGAACATGGCATCGTGCAA
>CAWASQ010000025.1:0-43414 GCA_963784465.1 uncultured Verrucomicrobiae bacterium | reverse complement strand
TGCGCCGAAGAAGAAAAACGGCTCCCCCGGCGATCGCACCAAGAATCATGATAAGCCAGAACGGCCAAGAGGCCTCCTCCATCGGAAGAGGAAGGGCGACGTTCATTCCGAAAAGTCCCACGAAAAGTGACGTAAGCATTATTGCGACTATCCAGATCGTGAACTTCTTGATGAGTTGGTTCAGATTGTGGCCAACGATGGATGCCCGCGTTCCCATGAGGTTGCTGAGAACCTGGGTATGAATTTGGGCGCGCCTGAGACACTGCTGATTCTCGATGATGAGATCGTCGAGGATGGCAGCCTGATCGCTATTGAAGCCGAGCTTGTCGGATAGGGCCCTCACCCTTTGCAAAAGACCGCCATTTGAGGTGATCGAGTTGAGAACAAAGACGAGACTCTTTTCGAGCGCGAACATGTTCAGGAGATAGGTGTTCTCCAATGACGTTGCGATGCGGCGTTCAAGGGAGTCTGCCGCATGTTGATCGCCTTGAGGTGCCCTTCGAAGTGCATCGTCGCCTGATAAAGCAAGCGCCGGATGACGTCATGAATCGTTTTCACCGGAAAAGGAACCCGGCCTTCCAGAATCGGCGAGTCATCCGCCATCACGATGACCAGGTAGCTGTCGTAGAGAAACACCCCGGTCGAAGTCACCTTCAGGAGGAAATTGTCGCCGGCGCAGAAGCTCTTGGGGCGCTTGAAGATGATCGCGGCGTGATCGTGCTCGATCTCCAACCGCGACAGCTCGTCGGGGTCGAGCGACGACTGAAGGGTATGGTAGTCGATGTTGTATTGCTCCTGCAGCTCGGCCTCGTCGTCCATGGTCGGCGAGGTATAAAATGATGATCTCAGCAGCGTCCGGTTCGCAGGGAACCAGGCGACCGCTTTCCAGCCGAAAAAAGAGCCGCGCACTCCTCTTGCTATCGTCAGGGACAAAATTCCCCGACGCGGACACTTTGACGTCTGGTCCCGCCTCGCCCGCACTATCAGCCGTTGGCGTCATTTTCAAAAAACTTCTGGCGCATATTCTGGCCAATCTGCGGCTTATGCAATCGAAAGTCCGCCAATTTGGGTGCGGCGCACCGGCAAGCCAGAAGACGTTGGACGACTTCTGCTGGGAAACGGACCCGGCGTTGCGACTATCGAATGCTCTCCGCTGTAGGGATTTACATCCGATGCCGAACAATACACATTTGATGAAGGTGATTCTACGGGACTTTGGTCCAGTGAGCCTGCGACTTGGGACTTGGGATCGCTGGCATCCTATCTGCCCGCGAACTCCGCCGATTGGCGTATTAGATCGGCAGTTGCTCCCGCAATAAAAAACGCGATCGGCGAAAGGAATCGCTGGCAGGGTAATCAGCAAAACAACGATCGGAATCTAGAACCAGATATGCGATAAATAAGCCCGCACCAAACATTTCAGAAAGATGAGCAAGAAACTTCTCCTTGGATTACTCGTAATCCTTTCCGCCGCCCGTGGAGTTGCCTGGACAGACGGCGAACTTCTCATCTGGGTAAGCGATAACAGAGGTCACAACGCCTTGGTTGAACTCGGTAAGAAATTCGAAAAAGAGATGGGCGTTTCTGTCAAAGTGGAAACCCAGGAGGGTATCACCGATAAATTCCAAGCAGCGGCTCCGAGCGGCAAAGGTCCCGACATCTTCTTCTGGGCCAACGATCGAATCGGAGAGTGGGCCGATGCGGGTTTGCTAAAGCCGCTGAAGATTAGGCAGGATTTCAAGGCGGCGTTCCTTCCCATGGCGTGGGAGGCGGTCACGCACAGAAAGCGGATCTGGGGATATCCTCTCGCCCTTGAGTGTGTCTCACTAATCTGCAACAAGAAGCTCGTTGCAGGAAAACCACCGACACAGCTCTCGGAATTTCCCGCATTCGCCAAAGAACTCAAGGCAAAGGACCCAAAGTTGATTGCTATCATGTGGGACTACAAGTCGCCCTACTTTAGTTTCCCGTTCCTGGCCAGCGCCGGGGCCTATTCGTTCAAGAGAACCGAGAGCGGCTACGACCTCAAAGATATCGGCGTCGATAATGCCGGCGCTGTTAAGGGTCTGAATGCAATCATCGACCTGATCAACGAGGACGTGCTTCCGAGGGGCTCCACTCAAAGCGTGATGGATCAGAAAATGAGCAGCGGCGAGCTCGCTACAATGGTCAATGGCCCGTGGGTGTGGGCTGACCTCCGCAAAAGCGGCATCGATTTTGAGCTCGCGCCGCTGCCGGGGGTCGGAGGCAATCCAGGCAGGCCGTTTGTCGGCGTTTTGACGGCGCTCATCAACCGTTCGAGCCCGAACGCCGACTTCGCAAAGGAGTTTCTCGAAAAATACGTTTGCACCGTGGACGGCCTGAAGGCCATCGATGCCGAAGCGCCGCTCGGCGTTCCTGCGCTGAAATCTCTGGCCGACGAGATGAGTGCCACGAATCCCTTAATCAGGGGAACGTACGAAAACGCTCAGAACGGGGTTGTGATGCCTAATATTCCTCAGATGGGCAGATTCTGGAGTTCGATGAAGGCGGCGTTCGAGATTGCCACCAGCCTCAGGGCTAGCCCTGAGGTTGCCTTGAAAAACGCCCGGAAGAGCATGAAAAAGTAGGACGAATCAAGACTCTTCTCCCTTATTGGCGGCGATTCTGGCCGACTGGCCCGGCACGCCATTTGTTGATCCGGTGGTTGTCGTGCTCGAACTAACCGTCGCGAAGTGCCGTTGAATGCCGTTTTTGCGAGAAACCGCACCTCTCGCGACAAGCTTCCTTTCGGACGCTCGTAATTGGCAAATTCTAGCCTGCGAGCATACGTTTTCGCCGAACGAGGAAGCCATGACGGCAACACCGAGACTAGCCTTCATCACATTGGTAGCGACCCTTGCCTATCTCGGGCTCGCCATCCTCGGCTTTGGCGGGTTAGCCGCGTTTTTCTCCCACCCGGCCCTGACTGCCCTCGCGATCGCAACCTTCGTGATGTCCGGCATATCGGTTTTCAGTGGCGGCAACCTGAGCCCCGGCGAGCGCGAGGATCGCGCCAACCGCTGGGTCATTGCAGTCTTCGGCTTGATCGGATTGTTGTCCGGCTATCTACCAGCCTACACGGACCGAAAGGATTTCTGGACTCTCGATGGGGAGTCCGTTCGCTGGCTTGGCGTCATTCTCTTTACCGTCGGCGGCGCGCTGCGGCTCTGGCCAGTCTTTGTGCTCGGCAATCGGTTCAGCGGGTTGGTAGCCATCCAGCCGGGACATACGCTGGTCACGAGCGGCGTCTATGGTGTCATCCGCCACCCGAGCTATCTGGGATTACTCGTGAACTCGCTGGGCTGGGCCCTCGCTTTTCGCTCGGGTGTCGGCGTGCTGCTCACGGCGCTCACAATCCCGCCGCTCCTCGCGCGCATACGCGCGGAGGAAAAGTTGCTGCGCACGCATTTTGGCGATGAGTACGATGCCTACTGCGCCCGCACGTGGCGGTTGATTCCGGGACTCTATTAAGGCGAACGGCACCAGGCATAATCGCGGGGCCAGCTGACGCACTTGGCGCAGCCAGTTCGCTGGGGAAAGCCGCCATCCCCTAAGGCGCAACGGGCGCGCCAACCGCAGAAAATCGCTCCCCCCCCGAAATACACCACCTCGTCCTGGTCGGGCGGCAATTCGTTACGCAGCGCTTCGGCCCGCTTCGATCTGCCAAAAGCCGCCACCGAGGGCGATGATGCGTCTTGGTGCTCTTCCCGTGAGGAAGGCAAGCAACTTACCAGCATCGGGCCAGTTAGTTACCACAGGGAGGCTGCCGGCAGGTGCATTCAACGTTGGAAGTTGTTGATCTTCAATTGCTCGCCATCGACAGCCGACGCTGGCACAGGCGAAGCTAAAGGGCGGGTCAGGCACCGTGCCCAGTAAGCGCGGGGCCGGAAAGGAAAATACAATGAAAACATCAACGCTCATGAAAATCGTCGCCGCACTGGCCATCGGTGCGGCGTTTCCGCTTGGTGCCATCGCCGCTCCGCCGACGAAGACGATGACGGAGCGAGGCGTGATCGAGAAGGTCAATGCCGCGAGAAAGGAATTCGCGCTCAAGGGCGGACACCTGAAGCGGACGGCGACCTTCGAGTGGAATGCTTCGACGCGGTTTGTCGAGAACGGCAAGCCGGCTGCAGCCTACGAGCTGAAGACGGGCGAGCGCGCCACCGTGAACTACGCCCACCACGGCAAGCAGCGCGTCGCGACCAGGATCGCGATCTCGCCGAGCGGCAAAACGGCCCAGGATCACAAGGCTCAGGCTCGCAAAGCCGCCGGGCACGCTTGATACCGTAGCACATTGGTCCTGCGGGAGCGCCAACTCCCGCAGGCGCGTGCCGCGCGACCGTCATGAACAAACCCAGGGTCCTCCTCGTCGATGATGATCGCTCGGTGCTCGATGCCCTCGGCACCGTGATCGAGTCCGAAGGTTTCGAGCTGGTCCGCGCCGCAGACGGTCACGAGGCTGTCGAAAAGTTTCGCCTGCAACCCGATCGACATTGTGCTGCTCGATCTGAACATGCCGGTCAATGGGCGGCTGGGACACCTTAGAGCGGCTCACGACCATCAATCCTTTGCTGCCGATTATCGTCATCACAGCGCGATCGGATGCCTATCCGATCGCCACGGAGGCGGGCGTCGCGCGCTGATGCAGAAGCCGCTGGACATCCCCATTGCTGCTCGAAGCCATGCGGGAGTTGCTTGCCGAGCCAGCCACGAAGCGCCTCTCGCGCGTCGCGGGCGCAGGCACGCAAACGCGGAAGATCTGATGAACCCGGAGAATGCCTTTCCACTGGGCCGTCAGCAGGGGCTGGTCTCAGAGCAGATGCGGCAACGGGCACGCCATTGCCGGCTCGTTTGCGAACGGCCAGGAGACCAGGTCGCCGTTGAGTCTCTCATTATGTGCCTGAACACGGCCTTCAGGGCTCTGGCAGCTGCAAGTACGTCCACCCCTTCTTTTGAACTTTGGAAGAGAACGTGGTGAACAGGTGTGTGATCAACACCCGGTTTAGACTCGGGACGCTTACAAGAGTATGTGGATCGTCCGATTAGCACTGCGCAGACCGTATACCTTCACGGTGATGGCGATCTTGATCGGATTGCTCGGCATCGTGTCGATCGTGCGGATGGCGACCGATATTTTTCCTTCGATTGATATACCTGTCGTCAGCGTGATCTGGAGTTACTCGGGTGTGGCAGCGGAGGAGATGGAAAAGCGCTTTGTCACCGTCTGCGAGCGCGCGATGACGACGACGGTCAACGACATTGAACATATAGAGTCCCAATCGTACAACGGTGTCGCGGTCATCAAGGTGTACTTCCATGAAGGGGCCAAAGTGGAAGCTGGCGTAGCCCAGATCACCTCTATCTGCCAGACGTTGCTGCGAATCATGCCACCGGGGACGACCCCGCCTCTCATTATTCAGTACAGCGCATCAAACGTTCCAATTCTCCAGCTTGGCATCAGCAGCAGGACGCTCTCAGAACAGCAGCTCTACGATCTCGGGTTGAACTTTATCCGCACTCAGCTTGCTACGGTCCAGGGCGCGCAAGTTCCGCTGCCTTATGGAGGCAAGGCCCGCCAGATCATGGTCGATCTCGATCCACAGAAGCTCCAGGCAAACGGCCTGTCAGCGAGCGATGTCAGCAACGCCATCAACGCGCAAAACGTTATCCTTCCCGCGGGCACGCAAAAACTCGGCGAACGCGAATACAATGTGCGGCTGAACAGCAGTCCGCAAGTCCTGGATATGCTCAACGACCTCCCGATCAAGGAGGTCAATGGCGCGATGGTTTACATTCGCGACGTGGCCAACGTCCGGGACGGGTTCGCGGTCCAGACGAATATTGTTTCGCAGAATCGTATCCGCTCGGCTCTGTTGACCGTGCTGAAGAGCGCAAACGCCTCGACGCTGGATATTATCAAGCGCGTGAAAGACGTTCTCCCTCGCATCAAAGCCACGCTTCCGCCGGAGCTGGACATTACGCAGCTCTTTGATCAGTCGGTCTTCGTCCGAGCGGCCATCAACGGCGTGCTCAAAGAGGGCGTTATCGCGGCCTGCCTCACCGCGCTGATGATTCTGCTCTTTCTCGGGAGCTGGCGCAGCACGCTCGTCGTCGCCACGTCGATTCCCCTCTCGATTCTTTGTTCGATCATTATCCTTGGCGCGCTCGGACAGACGCTAAACATCATGACGCTCGGCGGCCTGGCGCTCGCAGTGGGCATCCTTGTGGATGACGCGACGGTGGAAATCGAAAACATTCATCGAAACCTCGCCACGGGGAAACCAATGGTGCGCGCGATCCTCGACGGCGCGCAACAGATCGCGGTGCCGGCGTTCGTATCGACCCTTTGTATCTGCATAGTTTTTGTCCCGGTGTTTTTCCTCAGCGGGGTGGCAAGATTCCTGTTTGAGCCGCTCGCCATGGCCGTCATCTTTGCAATGCTCGCCTCCTATTTCCTGTCGCGAACAGTCGTTCCCACCATGGTCAAGTTCCTGCTGAAGGCGCACGCACATGATGAGGTAAACGGGAAATCTTCCTTCTTCGGGCGCATTCATGACCGCTTTAACGGCGGCTTTGAGAAACTGCGCCTGCGTTACACGGGGATGCTGAGCTGGTCGCTTAACCATCGGCGCGTCGTCTTCCTGGTGATGCTGGCAGCAGTCGTCCTTGGCGCGATTTTGACGCCGTTCCTGGGCCGCGATTTCTTTCCGCAAGTGGACGCAGGACAGTTTCGCCTGCAGGTGCGCGCTCCGCCTGGCACCCGGCTCGAAACGACCGAGCAGCGCTTCTACGAGGTGGGCCGCATGATTCGTCAGGTAATCCCTAGCTCGGAGATCTACACGATCCTCGACAATATCGGCTTGCCGACCAGCGGCATCAATCTCGCCTTCGGCGACAACGCGACCACCAGCTCGGCTGATGGCGAGATTTTGGTTGCGCTCAACCCGTTGAATCACAGGCCAACCGCCGATTACATTCGCACGTTGCGCTACCGGCTGCGCGAGCAATTCCCGGACATGGAGTTCTTCTTTCAAGCTGCAGACATCGTCGGCCAAATTCTGAACTTCGGTCTGCCCGCCCCGATCGACATTCAAATGACAGGACGCGACCCGAAGAACTACGCCCTTGCCAAGGAGATCGAGGCCCGCGTGGAAAAAATCCCCGGTGCGGCGGACGTGCATCTTCACCAGCTCGTGCATGGACCGGACCTGCGCGTCAACGTTGACCGCACGCGCGCCGAGCAGCTCGGTCTTAGTCAGCGAGACGTGGCTGGCACGGTGCTCACTTCGCTGAGTTCCAGCGGGCAGGCCTCCCCAAACTTCTGGCTCAATTTCCAGAACGGCGTGAATTATCAGGTCGCCGTTCAGACACCCCAATACAAAATGGATTCCCTGTCTTCGCTGCTCAATACCTCGATCGTCCCGTCGGGCGAAATGCAGCCCCAATTGCTCGGCAATCTTGCCACTCTTGAGCGGAGCGAGTCTCCGGTCATCGTGAATCACTACAACGTCCAACCCGTCTTCGACATTCTCGCCAACGTTCAGGGGCGCGATTTAGGCGGTGTGGCGGACGACGTTCAAAGGGTTCTCACTGAGTTTCAATCCAAACTGCCACGCGGCACCTTTCTTTCGATGCGCGGTCAAGTTCAAAGCATGAACTCTTCCTTCGTGGGACTTGGCGCGGGCATCATCTTTGCCATCGTTCTGGTTTACCTCTTGATGGTCGTGAATTTTCAATCCTGGACCGATCCCTTCATCATTATCACGGCCTTGCCGGGCGCACTGTGCGGAATCGTCTGGGTGCTTTTCATCACCGGCACGACGCTTAGTGTGCCGTCACTCATGGGGGCGATCATGGCCATCGGCGTGGCGACAGCCAACAGCATCCTGCTCGTTACCTTTGCCAATGACGAGCGGCGCGCCGGCCGGAGCGCCGCCGAGGCCGCGCGCGCCGCGGGATACACGCGTCTGCGCCCGGTGATCATGACCGCTCTAGCGATGATCATTGGCATGCTGCCAATGTCTCTGGGCTTTGGTGAAGGCGGGGAACAAAATGCTCCATTGGGCCGGGCAGTCATCGGCGGGCTGCTCGTGGCCACATTCGCAACACTCTTCTTTGTGCCGGTCGTTTACAGCCTCCTTCGCAAACGCGATTTTGCGCGCGATCGGGACGAACTGTTCGAAAGGGAGGCGGGCGGAGAACTCCAATGAATCATCTGGAAAACACGATCGGCAAGGCTGCCCAGCCCGGGCTTCAGCCACCGGTGCGCCGCGCAGCAATCTGGGCCCCGCTCCTCGCGGTATGCTTTGTCGCTCTGCTCATCGTCCTGGGAGCCTGGAGACATGTCCAGATCCGAGCCGAGCTGGAGCAGGACGCGAAGGACAACGCGGTCGTCACCGTCAACGTCGTCACGGTGAAGCCGGATGAAAAGCCGCGCGAGCTCATTTTGCCGGGCAACGTGCAGGCTTTCCAAAGCACCAGCGTTTACGCGCGCACTGACGGTTATCTCGCCCGGTGGCTTGTTGATATCGGAGATCACGTCGAGAAGGGTCAATTGCTTGCCGAAATCGAAACACCGGAAATCGACAAGGAGTTCGAGCAGGCGCGCGCGCAGGTTGCGCAAGCTCAATCAAACGAACGTATCGCGAAGGTTACCGCGGACCGCTGGCAGTATCTCGCGCAAAGGAACGTCGTGGCGAAAGAGGAAAACGACGTGAACCAAGCAGCCTACCAGACTTCCGCGGCAACTCTCGCCGCAGCCCAGGCAAATCTGGAACGTCTCGAGCAGTTGGAGGACTTCAAGAAAATTGCCGCCCCCTTTGCAGGCACGATTACGGCACGCCAGCGTCGATGTCGGAACGCTCGTCTCATCGGGCGGCGGCACGTCGGGGACGCTGTTGTTCAATCTCGCGCAGACTCGATCCGTTGCGCATTTTCGTTTACGTCCCCCAAACGAATGCTCCGTCCATTCGAACAGGAATCACCGCACGCCTTCTCGTGCCGGAATATCCGTCGCGGGATTTCGAGGGCCGCGTGGTGCGCACCGCGGGAGCGCTCGATCCTGCCTCACGCACCTTGCTCACGGAGCTGGAAATTCCGAATCACGACGGTGCGCTGTTTGCCGGAATGTACGCGCAAGTTAAGTTCACCCTGCAGGAAGCAAACGCGCCGATCATCATTCCTGAGAACGCCTTTATCTTCCGGTCCGAAGGCACTCAAGTTGCGATAGCCGACGAACACAATCGCATTCACTGGCAAACGATCCAGGTTGGCCGTGATTTCGGCACGCAAATGGAAGTCCTTAGCGGTCTGCAGCCGAACATTCGCATAGTCACGAATCCGACGGACGATTTGCGAGAGGGACTCGAAGTCATGGTCAAAAATGAAGACGATGTCTCTTCAACGAAGCAGGCGAAACCGTGACCATCGATCACCCATTCCGACGGTGCTGCCACGAATGTGTCGGCAATTGAGGGCGCGATAGTTTGCCGCGAGCGGCACGCGTCCGGACTCCGCAAGGGCGGCTCTCGCGGAATTCGTTCACGGTGAATGGTCGCTTCGGCCGGGATGCAGGCCAAGGCGGTTGAGTTTTTCGCGCATCGTGAGGCGGGAAATGCCGAGCCAGCGGGCGGCCTTGGCCTGGTTACCCTGGGCGAGCTGGATCGCTTGGGTGAAGAGCTCGCGCTCGGCGGCTTCGATAAGCGCGGCGTGCGCGTTCTCGAGCTCACCGCGGTTGGCGGCGGCGAGCAACTCGGAGACGCAGCCGGCCAGTGACTCGCCGGAGACGCCGAGCGCGGGCGAGCCAGCGCAGGCACGGGACGCTTCGTCGAGACCGATCGGGTAGCCGCGCGCCATGAGCAGCGCCTTGCGCACGACGTTCTCCAGTTCGCGCACGTTGCCGGGCCAAGGCTGCTGCTGGAGAAAACGCAGCGCGTCGGGATGGATCGACGGCTCTTTGATCCCGAGCTCCGTGCCGTATCGGGCGAGGAAATATCTCACCAGTATCGGGGATGTCCTCGGGTCGTTTTCGAAGCGGCGGGAGTCTCAATGACCACGACGTTGAGCCGGAAGAACAGGTCTTCGCGGAACTGCTTTTCCCGCATCGCTGCCTCGAGGTCGCGATGCGTGGCGGCGAGGACGCGCACGTCAATCCGCAGGCTGTCGCGGCCGCCGAGACGCTGGATCGACTTTTCCTGCAGCACGCGCAGCAGCTTCACCTGCGTGTTGAGGCTCATGTCGCCGATTTCGTCGAGAAAGATGGTGCCGCCGTCGGCCTGCTCGAAGCGGCCGATCCGCCGCGCGTCGGCGCCGGTGAAAGCGCCCGTCTCGTGCCCGAAGAGCTCGCTCTCCAGCAGAGTCTCCGGGATCGCCGCGCAGTTCACCGCGATGAACGGCTTCTCCGCGCGGTCGCTGTGTTGATAGATCGCTCGGGCGATCAATTCCTTGCCGGTGCCGGTCTCACCGCGGATGAGCACGGTCACGGGCGTGGCGGCGACGCGGCCGATTTCCTTGTAGATCTCCTGCATGGCGCGGCTATTGCCGATGATGGCGTCGCGGCCGGCGACGACGTTGCCGATCTCGACCGGCTGAGACATGAGTCGGCTGGCAGCGAGCGCTTTCTGGATCGCGTCGAGCATCGCCGGCATCTCGAACGGCTTGAGCAGGTAATCGAACGCGCCGTGCCTGGTCGCTTCGATCGCGATCTCAGTTGTGCCGTGGGCGGTCATGAGAATGATTGGCAGCCGGGCCCGGGCGGTGTGCAGGCGCTTGACGAGGTCGAGCCCGCTGAGGCCGGGCAGCTTCAGGTCGGTGAGCACCAAGTCGCAGCGCTCTTTGCCTGCCAGCGCCAGCCCTTCCTCGCCGGTGCGCGCGGCGATGACTGTGTGGCCTTCGTCTTCGAGCACATACTGGAGCGACTCCGCAGCGCCCGGATCATCTTCGACAACCAGGATTGTGGCAGGGCGGCTCATAGTTTCACCGGCAGCACGATACCGAAAGTCGTGCCGCGAATCACCTGGGATTGGAGTTGGAGTGCGCTGCCGCCCTCAGCTGCTCTCGATGGCGCCACATGAATCTTCCCACGCGGCGTGAGCGCCTCGACGGTGGCGCTGGTTCCGGCATCCGAGTCCGCACGCGCCGAGCCGACCTCGAGGATACTGGGGGAGCATAAGCGTCCCGCGTGTGGTCTTCGTGCCGCAGTGAGTCGCGTTCCGCGCCAACGCGGTCTCGCGATGCGCTCCCCAAGACCGCCAAGGCGCCAGGCCTCTCCGGCAAGTTTTCGGCTCATGGCTCCACCGGCAGCACGACGCCGAAGGTCGTGCCGTGGTTCACGGCGGTCTTGACGCGCAGCGCGCCGGCGTGCTTCTCAACGATCCGCGCGGCGATCGAGAGGCCCAGGCCGGTGCCGCTCTGGTTTGGTGGTGAAAAACGGATCGAAGAGCCGCTTCTGCACCTCGGGCGGCATACCGGTGCCGTTGTCCTCGACTTCGATGATGACGACGTCGCGCATTCGGCCGCCGAGCGCGATCCGGCTCTCGACCGCCCGCAGTTTGATCGTTCCACCCGTGCCGAGAGCCTCCGCGGCGTTCTGCACAAGGTTGATCAGCACCTGCTTGAGCTGCTCGGGATCGCCGAGGACCTTGGTCTCCACGGCACGCTCGACAGCGAGATCGATTGAGGATTCGCGCAGTTGCTCGGCCATCAGCTGGCGCACCTCGTGCAGCAAATTCGCCGGTGAAAGCGGCACGCGCTCCGGCTCGACGGGTCGCGCAAAACGCAGAAAGTCGCTCACGATTTTCTCCAACCGGTCAATCTCCCTGCCGATGAACTCGGCGTCCGCGCGCTCGCGCGAGGCCGGTGCGAGCGCCTTCTGCTGAGTGTAAAGGCGGGCCTTGATCGCGGTGAGCGGATTGCGGATTTCGTGCGCGACACCCGCGGCGAGCACGCCGAGCGAGGCGAGCTTTTCGTGCCGCTCGACCAGCGCCTGGCTTTCGATGAGCTTGACCCGCAGCGGCGCGATCATTTCCCGGTAAGCGACCGCTGCCGCCAAGGCCGCGAGCAGCACCAGCGCCAGCAACGCGGTGAAGATGACGGCTTGGAGCAGCGCAAGCGATTGCTGTGTCGAAGAGACGAAGCGACCAAGCGCCTCGCGGTGGGCGTCCGCGAGCTTCAGCCCGAGGCTGATCAGCCGCTCTTCAGCGGCCTCGACTTTGAACTTATCGAAGGAGGCCGCGTCGGCAGCGAGCTCACCGGCGGCGGCGAGATACCCGTCGTAGGCGGCATTGATCTCGCTGAGAACCGCCTTCTCTTCCGGCGTCGTCAGCGCGGCTTTCTGCTGATCGATCCACGCATCCAGCCGCCGGCTTTCGTCCGTAAAGCTGCGCCAGTCCTCGGGAAGGCGACCGTCCGCATATTTGAGCAGGCGCGCGTCGAGCTTGAGCAATCCTGCCTGTAGCTGATCGGCGATGCGAAAACTTTCGAGCTGCGTCGTCGTAAAGCCACGGCGCAGCTCCCGGATCTCCCGCCAGCTCACAAACGCTGACCCGCCGATAAGCAGCGCCAGGAAGGTGAGAACGGCAGCGAGCAGGAGCAGCTGGCGTGCAACGGGGATGTTCATCGAGTCTGCCGGCGTTCGATTTCCGCGCGATGGTTGCCGAGCGCGTTCGCTTGGTGCAACCGCGGCGTCGGCCGGATCGACGCGGCAATCTCATCGAGCTCTTGATAGCCGGGAGACAAATCATCGCGCAGCATTTGGGCCCCCTTCACTCCGCCAACGCCGCCACCGAGGATGATTCGTTTGGTGCTCATTCGTGGGAGAGGCAAGCAACTTACCAGCACCGGCAAGTCAGTTACCACAGACAAGCTGCCGGCGAGCTACGCTCTACGGTGGAAGTCGTTGAACTTCAACACTCACGGTCGTACACCGAAACTGGCACAGGCGAAGCTAAAGGTGCGAGGCAGGCACCGTGCCCAGTAAGCGCGGGGCCGGAAAGAAAGACACAATGAAAACATCAATGCTCATTAAAGCCGTCGCCGCGCTGGCCATCGGTGCGGCGTTTCCGCTTGGCGCCATCGCCGCTCCGCCGGCGAAGACAATGACCGAGCGAGGCGTGATCGAGAAGGTCAATACCGCGAAAAAAGAGTTCGCGCTCAAGGGCGGACACCTGAAGCGAACGGCGAACTTCGAGTGGAACGCTTCGACGCAGTTTGTCGAGAACGGCAAGCCGGCTGCAGCCTCCGAGCTGAAGACGGGCGAACGCGCCACCGTGAACTACGCCCGCCACGGCAAGCAGCGCGTCGCGACCAGAATCGCGATCTCGCCGAGCGGCAAAACGGCTCAGGCTCATAAGGCTCAGGCCAGCGCACCGAAAAAGGAGTTCGCGCACAACTACAAGTGGTTGGATAGCTGAAGCGAATAGCTAACTTCGAGTGGAGCATCCCAAGGCGGTTTGTCGAGAACGGCTAGACCTAAGCTAAGACGAGCGAGCGCGTCGCCGTCAACCACTCCCGCCACCGCAAGCAGCGCGTGGCGAGCGCAGGATCGCGATCTCATCGGAGCGGCAGGACGGCACGTGCTCGCAAGGCTCCTCGGCACATTGGCACTGCGGGAGCGCCAGCTCCCGCAGTCGCCTGCCATAACCGCAGCGATGAATAAAGCCTGGTCCTCCTCGTCGATGATCGATCGCACCGCCGCGGGGCGGTCGCTGCTGATGCACGAAGCCGCTGGACATCCCCTTGTTGCTCGAAGCCATGCGGGAGTTGCTCGCCCAGCCAACTACAAGCGCCTCTCGCGCCTCTCGGGCAAAGGACCGCAAACGCGGAAGACTTCTGATGAACCAGGAGAATGCCTTTCCACTGGGCGACGCCCCTTTTGAGGACGAGCGCTCGATCGTGATCGAGCTCGAAGCCCACGACATGTCCCGATTCGAATGGCGCGTCGCTGTTCCCTTGCCCGTCCACGAGTATTTGAATTACACGGTCCAGGCGGAATTCGAGCTTCCCTCGATCTCAACCTTAAGCCCATCACCGTGGGACCAACTTCAGGGCTTCACGCGTCTGGAGGAGCCTCAGGTGGTTGGCGCAAGCGCCGACAGCGATGCGACCGTCCACTTGATCCGCCAGCAGGTGCTGGTCTTGGAGCAGATGCTGCAACGGGCGCGTCAAGGAGTGCTTCGCCATTGCCGGCTCGTCTGCGAACAGCCAGGAGACCAGGTTGCCGTCGAGTCTCTCATTACGTGGCTCAACACGGCGTTCAGGGCCCTGGCAGCTGCTCGTGCGCGAGCGGTCGCGAGTAAGTCCACCGATTCCGCCGAATTGTGCGAGAGAACGCGCACTAGCCGACGAGTTTATCAGTGTACGGCTGATAGACTTCGTGGCCGATGCGGAGGCGATGCTGGATGAGACGCTCCTCGCTATCGCCGCCGTTGACGTCCGATTCCGCCCGTCGCTTGCCGTCGTCGATGAGCACTTGGTGCGGGCCTTGGATGCCGAGCTGACCTACCGCAAAGTCAAGGGTTATCCCATCGCCGATGCCGATTCGCCGTCCTCCCTTGAACAATTCGTGGAGCGCAGTGGCCGTCTCAAGAAGCATTTTGAAGCCGAGCTCGCGCTCGATCGCGAGGCGTATCCGGTTGATGAGCGGCTGCACATCTGGTTCACATGCTTGGCGGCGTTGATTGGAGGAGCGTGTGCCTTCGCGCTGCAGACCTATTTGGTGAGATGGTCGTCAGAAAGGACGGTCGGCTGGGGCCTGGTGGGGCTAACGGTGCTGATGGGCGCAACCTACGCCATGCGCGATCGCATCAAGGAGGCCTTCCACCGCTGGCTGGCTGCGCACGTCTATCGCTTGTATGCTCAGCGGGTGGTGCGCTGCTTCATGCCGGACCACCTCGTCTCACCGAGACAGACAATCGTCCAAGCTCGGGAATGGTGCAACGAAACCACCACCTCGCGTCCCGATCCGCTCAATCCCGAGAGCGGAGCCACGCTGCGGGTTACTTTGGTCAACCACGTCCATCGGGGCGCCATCGCGCCGCAGCCGCAACTCGCGGCGGCGGGCGTCCGCCACGTCCGCCAGCTCTTCCGCTATGATCTTACCCCGCTCTGTACACGGCTGCACGATCCGATCAAGAGCATCCCCGTGCTCGACGCGGAGTCGGGGCGGGCGAAGTTCGTCGGTGCTCCGCGCCGATACCAGATGCCGATTCGTGTCCTGGCCCCCCATCATCCACTTCATCGCGATCTGGGATAGTTACGCCATTGTGGTTTTGCTACTGTCATGGCTAACAATTTGCACGGTGGACCCCAGGACTATCCAGCGGAGGGCCAGATTGCAGGATTCAAGCAGAACCTTGATTTTCGTCTTCATCATCGTCGCCGCCTGCATGAGCCTGCTGGCAGTGATTCTGGTTCTCCGGGAGCACAGGGCGCTCCAAAGGATCGCCGGACTGCATTTGTTCATGGCGGCGCTGGCGGTGATTGAGGCGTGGCTCCTGATTCACACGGTGTTTACGCTCCACTACGGCCACGTTTTCTACCGATCTGAGCAGGAGGCAGGAACAGGCGGAGGGCTGATCTTTCCGGGCGGACATCATCCGGACTACCAGGATTTCGCATACTTTTCCTTTGTCGTTGGAATGACTTGCCAAGTGTCAGATGTGAACGTCACTTCACGCTCCATGCGACGTCTGGCCCTGCTGCACGGCCTCCTCTCCTTTGCCTTCAACACGGTGATTCTCGCCCTAAGCATCAACGTCATTTCTGGCTTGTTTGTGAATTGAGGAATGTTCAAGCCCGCTCGATCGATGCGTCCTCGGGTCTCCGGCGAGCGAGCTTTGCGAGAATCGCTTCGCGCGCACAGCAGCGCTAAGAACTCGCCTCTCGAACTGATTATCTCGACAAGCCAAACTTGACCTACGAAACGGGTTTCAGGAACATGACCCCACCCAAAGCCGGGAAAACGATCCCGTGGACGCGTGCGGACAATGGTCGAAATCGGGATTGTCAAGCATCGATATCCCTACACCTGTTTCCTTCGCTAAGATCCCTTCCATGAATGCCACAAACCCCTACCAACCCGCGCCGCCCGTCTTACTCACTCACCCCGAGTGGAGCAAAAACGCCACGATCTACCAGATCAACACCCGGCAGTTTACCGACGAGGGCACGTTCAGAGCGGCCGAAACGCATCTGCCAAGACTTAAAGATCTGGGCGTGGTCATCTTGTGGCTGATGCCCATCAATGAGATCGGTGAAAAAGGCCGCAAGGGCACCTTGGGAAGCCCCTACGCAGTGAAGGACTATTACAGTGTGAATCCGGAGTTTGGGACCTTGAACGACCTCAAACATTTTGTGAACGCAGCCCACGAAGCCGGGATGTACGTCATTCTTGATTGGGTAGCCAATCACACGGCCTGGGATAATCCATTAGTCAGCGAACACCCCGAGTGGTACGCGCGCGATTGGAAAGGCGACTTTTGCCCAACCCCCTGGTGGGATTGGGTCGACATCATCGATCTTGACTACCAGCAAGCAGGGATTCGCAAGTATATGACAGATGCCATGAAATATTGGGTGTCCGAGGCAGATATCGACGGCTACCGGTGTGACGTGGCGGGCTTTGTTCCGACCGATTTTTGGAATAATGTGCGCAAGGAGTTGGACGCGATTAAGCCCGTCTTCATGCTGGCAGAATGGGAGGCTCGGGATCTCCACGTGGAAGCTTTCGACATGACTTACGCCTGGAGCTGGAATGAGGCCGTGCACATGATCGCGATGGGCAAGGCGGATCTGGACAGGCTCCGCGCCTACTACGCTTGGAACGACAAGGCGTATCCCGCAGACATCATGCGAATGACTTTCGTGAGCAATCATGACAAGAACGCCTGGGAGGGAACCGAATTCGAACAGTTCGGCGATGCCCTGGAAGCGGCGATTGTGCTTTCTGTCGTGGGAGAGGGGATGCCGTTGATCTACAACGGGCAAGAAGCGGAGAGCACCAAGCGCCTGCAGTTTTTTGAGAGAGATCCGATCGAATGGAAGGAACGTCCGCTCGGCGAGTTCTACAAAAAGCTTTTCGCCCTAAAGAGAGAAAATACTGCCCTTTGGAACGCGAAGTGGGGAGCCAGGATGATAAACGTGCCGAATACGATCCCTCACAAAGTTCTAAGCTTCGTTCGACACAATGAGCGCGATAAGGTCTTTGCCGTGTTCAACTTCTCGGAGCTGCCCCAAACGGTCAAATTCGATGAAACCCTCTACCACGGAAAGTACATCGACTTCTTCAGCAAAGAATCGGTTGAACTCGTTGGCCCTACGCAATTGACACTCGAGCCATGGGCCTATCGAGTCTTCGTGAAAGAGGTGAGCCTCGAGTAAATAAATATCCGAAGTTCTCTATTCTTTCCGGGGTGGGATTGACTTGGCAGCGCCTCGCTTGTCGGGTCGAGCTTACGCTTGCCCGTCCATTTCAAGCGGGACGCGGAAGGGGATCTTTTCGAAGACCCTCTAGTCCCAAAATAAGCGAAAAAGCGGACTCGAAACGCGTCGGCGGCATCTGAGTCGCATTTCGAGATCTTCGCGGCCGAATTTTGCGACCGAATCGCACGGAGTCGCAGCACGAGGGTTGCGAATCATGGGCCAATTTCGACTTTTGGCCTTCGGCTTTGTCCAAGAGGCCGATTGTAGCAGTAATAGGGACATAGTTCGCCTCATGTTGACACAAGTTGTAGGGGGGGGTTAGCCGGATCGGTTTTTTCTTTGCTAAGTGGCATCGAGCCTCCGCAGATGCTCCCAGCCCGCGAAGAGGTCTTTCAGCCAGTTGTTATAGCTCATGATGCGGTAGATGACACGTCGGCCGGTGCGCACGATCTGGGCGGGCAATAAAACGATGGCGTGCAAAAAGCGCCGGAACTCCATCTTGATCAGCTCCGCTCCTCGTCGACCATCGGGCAGGAGCAGCCCGAACCACGCCTTCAGATTCCAGGCCAGGGAGGTCATCACCATATAGGCCCAGTTGCTCAGCAAATCGTCCACCGGCATGCGCATGGCGTTGACCCCATTTTTGAGCTGCTCGATGACGTTCTCCTGATGGCAGCGCCCATTGGCCAGACTGACGATTTGCTCCGGGGCATAGTCGGCGCGGTTGGTAAGGTAGAAAAAGTAACGGATCTCATCGAAGAGGGTTCTCTCGCCCTTTTGCACACTGATGTTCTTGCGCACGATGACGAGCCGATAGGGCCGCGAGCATTTGCGGGGCTCATATTCTATCTCGGTAACGTCCTCACCGATGAGCACCTTGTTCTCATAGCCCTTGAAACGAACAATGCTTTCCTTGACTCGCTCGGGCTTGCGTCGCGCCGTGGTCGCAATCTCGTAGCGCGGGAGCCGCTCTAAGGGCTTCCAGGCCCGCTCTGACACGGCTTCGGCCAGGTTTACTACCTTCGGATGGGCATCCATCCCGAAAATGAATTTGATTCCTTGCTCATCCCAGCGGTCCAATTCTCCCGTTAAGGTGAAATCGGTGTCCCCGCGCAAGGTGATCTGCCCGGCATGTGGGGCGACCAATTTGATCGCTCGCGACAGCCTACGCAGTGGCCCACATTGCGGCACGATACGCCAAACGCTCCCTCCAGGTATAGATCGAATCGGGATAGTAGGATCAGTGATCGCTTTCGCAGCGAGGAGCTCCGCTGAGAGCCTTCGCCTTCCGAGGCATCAACCTGCATCCTTCCCTGTCCTGCTTCTGCAGGACCACAATCCTGTTGCTATTCGTGCCTTTCTGGTTGTTCGTCACACCCCAACAGTTGGCCGTCTTCGTGAACTTCTGAGCGTTCACGACAACAAGGCACGGCTCGAGCCCCGCGCTCATCGCAGCAGGCAATACAAGATCCTCAAGCCGCAGCTTCCCGCCACGCACCTCGCCGACTTCGAACGCGACGAACCCTCCTGGACGCAACACGCGAAAGAGTTCCTTAAACACCTCGCGCATCGCGTCGTGCCAGTCCTTTGGCTGTTTGGCAATTGTGATACCCACCGACTGGGGGTCAATGCCGCAGAACCAGCAACGCAGCCAGTTGTCGCCGGCGTAGTCGACGACGTCCAGGAACGGCGGCGAAGTCACAACCAAGTCTATTGACTCTGACCGAATCTCGGGAGTGGACGACGCGCGGCCCGTGATCAACAGCGCACCAGTCGATCCGGGGCCTGACGGCCGAGTGGGCTCACTTATTAGGTCCGCGAGAAGGGACCGGGACTTCGCCAGAATCAACTGCGCTACATGCCTTCTTGGCGGAACCTGTTCGCGCTGGGCATTGATCTTCGCCTGCGCCTCAATGGACACGGCCTGATTCGGAGGAAGCGTATAGACCGAAAAAAACCCAGGGGAGTGACCGGTGAGGCGGTTCACGGCAACCATTCTCAGCCATCGGTCAACGTTGTCGAGACATCCGGATGATTCCCGCGCGCGGATGTACTTCCGTAACGCGCAAATCTCGCGCAGAGTGTCGGGGTGGTAGAACACGAAGAGATCTTCTCGGATGTCGTCGGTTTCGGACCATGGGATCTCGTTCAGCCTCGAAGCGATCTGCGCCAACGACGGCGGAGTCAGCCGTGGCTCCAGCAGTATTCGGCTGAGAGGATTCACATCACACGCGGCCGGGACGCGGCCAAGCAGTGCCGCCTCGAGTGCGGTGGTGCCACGTCCTGAGAACGGATCGTAAACGGTCTGTCCAGGCTCAGTAAGTCGCTCGATGAAGAAACGAGGCAACTGTGGCTTGAAGCAGGCCCGGTAGGAAACTTCGTGAAGACTGTCGGCCGCCCGTTGGCGACTCGTCCAGAACTCGTTGACCAGTAAGGACACAGTGATCGAGCGCCCATTGCAGTCGGCTTTCGCGCTCTCCTCGATAGTGTGCTTGCCTTCCCACGTGAAGGCGCGCAGCTCGTCGAGGAAGGTGGACCCAGTCGAGTGCCGCACATGAGGTGTGGTGTTGTCCTCAAACAGAACGAGTTGGTTCGAGTTCATGCCACCGTCTGCAAGAGCTCAAGGGCTCGCCATCGAGGAATCTTGGTGGTCGAGGCCCCTTCGGAGATGGCCAATCGTCCGCCCAGGACTTCCCGCATCAGTCGCCGCTCAAGCATGAAGGAAATGCGGCGGCCGTCCGTAAAGTACGCACGGACGTCATCAACGTTAAGATGCATCGCGTGCTGAAGCTGATCAATGTCCCACTCAAGGATTCCGTGCGGCATGACTATCGCCTGGTTAAACCGGGAATGGTCGAGAACACGCTAAGCTAACCAGCTCATTCGCGGCTCGACTGACGTTGTCAGGAGGTCACTGATAGGAAATCGCTTTTGGCCCTCCGGGGAGTTGGCTGGGAGTCTGAAGCCGAAAGCGTGCGTTCCTATGGGCGCAGAGTGACAAAAGTGGGCCCGGAAGTCAAACACGGGCTGGGGGCCGCTGAACAAGGGGGTGCGAGAGGCGCACTCGGACGCTGATCGAGGCCGGCGAGCTCGGCGCCGTGGCGCATCCCCCCTTGGTCGCATCAGAAGGTGGCACCAAAAAACCTCGCTCCTGCGCTGATGCGTGGCTGCGGGGGAATCCTTAGTTTTTACGGCATGACTGCTGCGAATGCTCTTGAGGCATCGAGCGAGTTTGCAGGAATTGACCGCGATCCGCTCTCGGGTATCAACCGCCATAGAACCATTGATAGCCAGCCCTCAAAAAATCGGCTGGAAATCCGATGGCGATTACTGGCTCCGGGGTGTCGCCCGGTCCGATATCGTGAATCAGGGTTTGGTATCTTTTCGTTGTGCCCAATTTTGGAGGCGCAAAGGCGGGCTAGCGGCCCTCGGCGGCGGCGTCCTTCTCTATTGCTTCACGCCAAGCAACGTTGTGATCGTCGGCACCGAAGAACAATACGATTTGATGTTCTCTTTCACGCCTGCTTTCGCGCCGCGGTGCCTGATTGGGCGACTGGCCGAGGTGGTGCGTGGGCCGAGCCGCTGCGAGCCGCCGAACATACGCGCGCAATGCCTATTGGGTCGATGGAGCAATGGAGTATTCGAGCATCTGTTATGTGCTATTTCTTATGACTGGCACCAAAGGCAGCACGATCGCGCTAGCATGATCGGTCTGACCGTCCAACCGTTTCTTGATCACCGCGGTTGCAGCCCGCGCTACCTCCTCCCAGGGAATTCCAATTGTCGATATGCCGAGAGTTTCCGCGACGGGTGCGTTGTCGAATCCAATAACCACCGGCGCAGGGATTTGAAGCTTTCGATAACAGATGAGCGCCGCCTCGGCCAGGCGATCGCTGCAACAAAAAACGGCGTCGGCCTCAACGGAACTAAGCGGTGCCGCGATGTTTTGGACAGCAGAACGAAAGAACCAGCTTCCTGCCGCAATTACGTGAGCGGAAGGAAAGATTTGGCGGAAGCCATCGATTCTGCTTTGGCTCCGCCTGTCTGAAGCCGGGCCTCCAATAACCACCGGTCGCCGCGGAGAGTAACGCGACATGACTTGCCCCGCAGAGATGCCGCCGCTGAAATCATCGACGCTGATCGAATCAGTGAAGAGGCTACCGATCCCCGCCGGCGGTTTGTCGTGCAGGACCAGCGAGAATCGATAATCCGCCGAGAGGTCATGCATCAGGCGAGGCATCTCCCAGAGGACAGGGTAGATATCTTCACGAATGTGCTTCGGCGAAATGCCGCCACATTTCACCTCAAAGGGCAGCTCCATCGCCTCCATTTTGAGGACAAGTTGCCGCAAAAGAAGGTCGCCGAAACTCCCGGAACGCTTTGCTCGCCTGGCGAAAATCAAGAGAACGGATCGCAGCGTTTTCTTCTGACCCGCGATGAAACTCCCGGAACCGGCTCGACGTATGATCAAACCATCGCCTTCAAGTTCGCTTAGCAGGCGGTGGGCTGTTTGATAACTAATATTAAATCTCTGTGATAGGTAGCGCGCGGAAACGAACCTCTGACCAGCTCGTCGGAATTCGTCTGAGACCATGGCACGCAAGGCCCCGCGAATTTCGTCTATTTCACCGCGTGGTCGCCGCCCCATCCGCCGAATAATCATATCAGTTTGCATAGAGAGCAATCTTTTTTAGTTGCATCGGTTTTTGCGTTCAATAGATCTGTCTAAATGCAGGCGAAGGCAGCGATCGGACTCGATGTTGGTGGGACACGCGTCAAGGCCGTCGTCGTTGAGGATGATGGCACAGTTCTTGATCAGGTCGTTCGCGAGTCCCGGGATAATGGGGTAGAGCGTTGGGCGGAGGTGGCGCAGGTTCTGGTTCAGGAGTTGATCCGGCGATACGGCGCTCTCGTCTTGCGCTCCCGGACTTGCCGATGGCGATCAGCGAGCATCTGGAATTTGCCGAATCGGATGCTTGGGATTGAGGGTTTTGTCTGGCAGCGATTTCTTGGCCGCTCCCAGGCCGTTCCGGCACTAAACGATGGTCAGGCGGCCATTTTGGGCGAGCGGTGGCTTGGCGCCGCGGCCGGACGACAAAATGTGATCATGTTGACACTTGGCACCGGAGTCGGGGGCGCGGCGATAGTTGACGGTCGGCTCCTGCGCGGGGCTCGGGGTCGCGCCGGACATTTCGGACATATTTCCATCCGGGATAGTGGTTCGCTGGACATCGTCGGGACACCCGGCTCACTCGAGGACGCCGTGGGAAATCAAACTGTCAATCGGCGCTCGGACGGAGTATTCTTTGATACCAAAGAGTTACTGGCCGCCTGTCGGCGGCGAGAAAGCGGCGCACTCCGAGTATGGGATCGAATGCTCAGCGATCTGGCCAGAGGACTGGTTTCGTTGATCAACGTATTGGATCCAGACTTGGTGCTGCTTGGCGGAGGTATTTCGATTGCTGGCGACGAACTGATCGAAGGTCTTCGCCAAAGGTTGGACGACTGGGAGTGGCGGCCAGGCGGTTTAGGCGTGGAACTGGCGTTCGCGAAACTGGGAGAATGGGCTGGCGCGTTTGGAGCCGCCGCCCGGGCCATGCAACTCTGCTGATTCGAAACCGAGGAATTGCCATATGATCTCCACAAAATTCGCGGGATTAGGGGATGTAAGACGTCCGGGTCTATCTGTCAGTGCCGCTACCAATAGGCAGTTGTGCCTGACCTAGGTGGAAAAACGATCTGATGTTCCTTTGCGCCGCGAAAATGAGTCTCTGTCGCGGATCGCGATTTGAAGGTGTTGCTCGGGCGTCTGCAATATCACGCCGCCGGCCGTTGTCATTCGCTCCGCAATCGGCTTCGTGAGATGCGTACCGCCAAGGTCCGAATCGACGGTGTTGTCAACGAGGCGCTGGCGATTCTTCTCGATGAGGCTTTGTATGGCGACGACAACTGCGAGATTGCGCGGATCGTGTGGTGGATCCACCTGCGGTTAAACATCCGCTAATGACGACATTTCAGGATTTTGATTGGGCGGACGAGGTTCTGCACGTCGGCATTGCCAAGCGACAATTAGGCGAGTGGTTCCGTGACGGCGCCAGGGAACTGGGCACTCTCGCGGGGGAAGGCAAGCAAAATCGGAGTAGGGTGAAGGAACGTCAAGCGCCCGCGCGCATTGATCCCGGAGGAACGCGGCGAAAGTAGCCCAAATTATATCAGTTCCTTCTTCGATTTATCACATAAGAGTTGCCGAATAGTTCTGTCCCGTCCTAAATTACTGTGTCCGGTTATCGGACTTCCCCCCCACAACATATGAGAACACTCGTTCGGTTGAACTACGCAGCCCCGTTCGGGCTGCTTTCAGAAAAAGGAAAAGCCATTTTGAAAGCGATCGGCCTTTCTTTACGAATCCTTGGTATTATCGCGGCGTTTTTTGCCCCCGTTGCTAGTTGGGCCGCGGACAAAGCAATCTACTATTGGGTTTCACACGGATCGCCCGCTGATCCGGTCTGGACCTATTTCCTGCAAGGTGCCGAGCAATGGGCTAAAGACACTGGCAATGACGTTCGCACTTCGTTCCACAGCGGCGATGTCCCGTCGCAACAGGAGGCAATCCGTGCCGCCATCTCCGCGAAGGCGAGAGGGATCGTCACCAGCACACCTGATCCAGGCAGTCTGACCAAGGTGATCGCCGATGCCCATGCGGCCGGTATTCCGGTGATCATTATGAACACCGAAGACAAGACCAGTGGTCGTGACGCCTACGTCGGCGGCGACAACGTCGCGATTGGTCAACGTTGGGCGCAGTATCTGGTCGATCATAACTTCGTCAAAAAAGGCGATTTTGTTTGGATGCCGGTGGAAGTCCCCGGTGCGACTTATCAGGTGCTTGAAACCCAAGGGATCGACACCGTCTTTAAACCGCTCGGTGTGACCTACGAAATCACCGAAGCCAAACTCGATCAGGCCGAGATTATCACGCGAATGTCAAACTACCTCACGGCCAATCGCAGCAAGATCAAAGCGATCATCGGTCTGGGGGATCTGGTGACCGGCAGTATTAAACGGGTCTTCGATCAGGTCAAAGTCAAACCAGGTGAGATTCCAGTGGTCGGTTGGGGTAACTCGATCGATACCGCTCAGGAAGTTCTGGATGGCTATGTCAATGCCGCGATGTGGCAGGATCCGCAAGCGACCAGCTATTTAGCCCTTTCAATGGCAGCGATGGCGGCCAGCGGCATTCCGGCAGGATTCGACATCAGCGTCGGGACGCTCTACGAAAAGGACAAGGCCGCGAACTATCTCAAGATCATGCAGGGTTCGGGGCAAAGGTAATTGGGCACACCAATTTCCCTCCTCCAAAGGCTAGTCGCGAGGCCCGAGTTCGGACCGTTTGTTCTGCTCGTGCTCGGGATGGTCGCTTTCACCCTGCGATCGCCGACGTTCCTCTCGCTGGGCAACATCAGCAATTTCCTGGCGTTCACCCCTGAGTTGGGGATGATCGCTTTGGGCATGACCCTTCTGATGATCTCCGGCGAGTTCGACCTTTCAGTGGGCTCGGTCTTTGGCTTTGCGCCGATCGTGATGTGGACTCTCTACAATGCGCAAATTACCTCACTCGAGATAGGCTTCCTGATCGCGATAGCAATTGCGGTGGTCATCGGTTTTGCCAACGGTTGGTTGGTTACCCGCCTCAAGATACCGTCATTCCTGGTCACGCTCGGCATGCTGCTGGTCGTGCGCGGAACTGCGCTCTACATAACCAGCGGTTTTCCGCAGCGGACCTGGACTGCCAACTCGCTACTGACGACGATCCTCGTCGGCGAATTTTCCGTGGGTCGACTACGTATTCATACGTCCCTGCTCTGGTTCATCCTCTTCGCGGTCATCCTCGGCTACGTATTGACACAAACCAAAGCGGGCAACTGGATTCAGGCCTCGGGCGGCAATCCGGAGGCGGCGCGTGCGCGCGGCGTGCACGTCGCGCGTACCAAGGTCCTGCTATTCATCTTGACGGCAGTCATGTCTGCCTATGCCGGTATTACCAGCTCAATCCGGGTCTCAGCCGCCAACCCGAACAGCGGCACTCAATACGAGTTGGAGGTGATCGCTATGGTCGTAATCGGCGGCACGGCGCTGAGCGGCGGCCGTGGCACAATCATCGGCACGGTCATCGGTGTGCTGATCCTGCGGATAATGCAAAACGGAATTGTAATGATCGGCGTTCCCGGCTTAGCCTATAATATTTTCATCGGTGCGATCATCCTGATCATGATGGCGCTCCATTCCTGGCTTGAACGCAGACACCGTGCGGGAACCTAATGTTATGCCAGACGAACTCGTGCGGATGGAGCACATCAACAAGTTTTTCGGCCGCGTGCAGGCGCTCAACGACGTCACCTTATCGGTACGCCGAAATGAAATCGTCGGTCTGTTGGGTGACAACGGCGCGGGCAAATCGACACTAATAAAGATCCTCTCCGGTGCGCTCAGAGCGGACAGCGGAGACATCTATATGCATGGCAGCAAGGTTGACATCCGCAATACGACCGATGCAATCGCCCAAGGGATCGAGACGATCTATCAAGACTCGGCATTGGTGACGCAGCTCTCAATCGCACGAAACCTGTTTCTAGGCCGGGAACTGGTGAAAGGCCCCCGTCTTCTCGACCGGCTCGATCAGAAAGCGATGAACGGGGTGGCGCGCGAATTGCTCAAGCGGGTTGGGATCACCAAAGAAATTCCGCCGGCCACCCCGATCAGTGCGTTGTCGGGCGGCGAACGGCAAGCGGTCGCCATTGCCCGGGCGATGCACTTCGACAGCGACCTAATTATCCTTGACGAGCCAACCAACAATCTCGGTGTTGAAGAGACCAAGGGGGTGCTGCGCTTCGTTCGCAGTGCGCGCGACTCCGGGCATTCATGTATCCTTATCGCCCATAACATTTATCACGTCTTTCAGGTGGTTGATCGCATTATCGTGCTGCGGCGAGGCAAAAAGGTCGCGGACGACATTGATCCGAGGCAGACGACCATGGAATCGGTGGAGAGCATCATCACAGGGATGATGATCGACGGGTGAACCAGGCGTCACTTTTCCCATTCGCCAAAGCTTCGTAGGCCCCGAGCGCCGAAGTCCTTTTAGACTATGAAAAAAGACAAAACTCCATGGTACCAGTTAAAGGATAGCCAAAGCAAATGGTACCACCATTTGATGCACGGCAGAGTCCTAATTATGCTTGTTTTGATGGCAATTGTTTGCCTCCTCGCCATAGGAGTCGGTATTCTAGCATTCCTTCCGAAATGAGCGCCTCTCGCAGGTCGAGTATTTGAAAATCCGGATTTCAGTGACGCGCGTACTCACTTGACCGCGAACACAACTCCACCAACATCCTGCCCCAGCAACACCCCAACCGCGCACCGCTTGCCTGATATCGGTCGCGAGCAAGGAACTACCACAAGAGTTCCAAAGTTGGCCACCCGGGGGTCGCCGACGCTCCAGCTGTAGTGGCGGTCCCCACGGCCCGCCTTCCGCTCTTGACGTCAAGATTGCTCGGCCGCGGACGCTCTGCCCTTCCGGAAGAGTCGCCGAGCCGCTTGGGACAACCCAGGCCGCTGGACAAAAACTACGAGGAAGGCTTTAATCGGGATTTAACGCGGCGCAGAAACACCCGCTGTCACGTTAACCCACCAGAATCATTCCATGCCATTCCCCACATCGTTACCCGCATCCCGAGTCAAGCCCGCCAGCGAAGCGCCAGCGATACGCTGGGGAATTCTGGGCTCGGGGTGGATCGCAGAGCGATTCATTGAGTCGGTTCGCGCTCACACTAGGCAGGATATCGCGGCCGTCGGTTCTCGCAGCAAGGAACGCGCCGAGGAATTCGCCTCCCGCATGGGACTCAAGCAAGCCTATGGCGACTACGACGAGCTTGTCTCCGCAGACGATCTCGATGTTATCTACGTTGCCACCCCGCACAATTTGCACCACGAGGGTGTCATGCTGGCACTCAATGCCGGCAAGCACGTGCTGGTGGAGAAGCCAATCGCTCTCAACCGGGCCCAAACCGCTGAAATGGTGGAGCTGGCGCGCAGCAAAAAGCTGTTTTTTGCCGAAGCGCTTTGGACGTTCTTCCTTCCAAAATTTGATGTGCTTCGCCAACTGCTGGAAACCAGGGCCATCGGTGAGATAAAGGCCGTCTACACGGAATACGGCGAATACTTTGCGCCCGGTCACCGCATCTTCGATCCCAAGCTGGCTGGCGGTCCGCTCCTCGACTTGGGAACTTACCAGGTTTCATTCCTGACTGAGATCTTCGGGGTTCCCAAACAAATCGTGGGCCTCGGACAGCCGAATCCCAGCGGCGTCAATGGTCAGCTTTCGGCCATTCTCACGGACGCGGACGGTAATCAGGGAGTCTTTTCGACGACCCTGTATGGCTTCACGCCAACCAACGCTGTGCTCGTCGGCACGGAAGGAACCATCCGATTTGACAGTCCCTTTCACCTTCCCGGCCCTTTCGTTGTCGCCTCCGCCGACGGTTCACAAACCCTGCGCTATCAGGAACCGTCAGGACGCCACTTTGAAGGCCTGTATTACGAAGCGGCCGAGGTTGCCCGTCGCATCACCGCCGGTGAACTGGAGACGCCGCATCGCACTCTCGATGCGTCGCTCAACACGATGGCGACTCTCGACATGATTCGCCGAAGTATCGGCATCGACTTCTCCGCTGCCGGCCTGCTTGAGTAGCTGGTTGAGGCCTTTGAATGACGCAGCGAAACCGGACGCCGGCACGATACCGTGGATGTTTCCCCTGCCTTTTTGGGGACCACACTTGATCCCATCGAAGCCATATCCGCCGCGCAGCAAATCGCCATCAAGCCGCCATCATCCTCTTGCACTGGCGGCGCGCATGCTGCACGGTTGACGACGTTTTCAAACCGAATGAAAGTAGCCCGTCTCCTTCTTGCGGCCCTGTCGGCCGGACTGACAGTTGGTCTGAGCTCATGCGCGACCATGTCTCACACGCAGAACTCGTTTTCCTTTGATCCGCCTGTTCTAAAGCCGAAAAATCCCTCCGCGGTGAAGCTCAAACTCAGCACCGGGGCGCAGCGGCTCTATGTCGTCGAGGGGGACACCGTTCTTCTCGCCACACCGGTTAGCGTCGGCACGGCCTCGGCGCCCACACCGCACGGTAACTTCACGATCTATTTGAAAGTGGCCAACCGCCGCCGGCAGAGCAGTCCGGGAGCCGGCTATCCGATGACCTATTGGATGGAGTTCAAGAGCGCCTACGGTCTGCACTGGGGTTTCGTCAAGGCGACTCCGAGCACGCACGGCTGCGTCCGGATGCCCATTGACGCTGCGCGGAAGACCTTCCAGCTTGTCCGCGTCGGCACGCCGATCAACATCGCCTCCAGCCAGCCTTGGGACGCGACCATCGGCAGAACGCTCCCCGTGCTCGACGATAGCAACCTGCAAGATCCTCCGATGTCCTATATGCTTAGCTCGAGGGTCTTCGCGGATGCGAGCCGCGGCAGCGTATGGAAATACTGAGGAAAGCTTCCCATCGAGAGACAGGGATGTAGTGGCTTCCTTAATGCGAAGCGTGGCCCAGCAGCGTCTTTGCATCGGGCCAAGATTGCTGGCGCCATGTTCAACGCCGAGAGCGACTCGCTCCGCACTCTGGGATGTCCTTTATGGTGTCTGGCGTGTAATGGCGGCTCAGTCCTGCGATAAGAAGCGGCTCGCCGTTTTCAAGGCGCGGTTGTTTGAGTTCGCTGAATGTTTTCATGAGACTACGACGAATCAATGACCAGTCTCTGGACATTCGTCCGGGCTTGAAGAGCCGTTCATGCGGACCGCCTTGCCGGTCTCTTTGGGCGGGTTCAACTTGGGCGAACGCGCCTCCTGACGCTCCTGACGTTTTCTTAGATCCTTGAAGGTTACCCAGGTTTGGCAATCAAAGTGGCTCAAGCCCGCGCGAGAATGCCCGGATGCTCCCTGGTTACTTGGGATGCCGGTGGGCGGACCCTTATTGGGCGCCGCGGTGCGGCTTAGACGGCTCAGGAGTTCCGATGGGCGGGTTTGCGGACGGGACTTCGGGGTTGCGTTCCGCGCGATCACGGTAAAGCGCGGCGCGGCCGAGCAGCATCAGGGTCACCGGCGTGGTTACCGTCACGAAGATGCCGATCAGGATCTCGTGGACGACCGGCCGCGACCGCAGCATCGTGAAAAGGATCATGGACGCGATGACAATGCCGGCCGTTCCCCAGCTGACGCCCAGAGTTGGGGCGTGGATGCGGTCGTAGAAGCTGCGGAGCCGCACCAAGCCGAAGGAGCCGAGCAGCGTCAGCCCCGCGCCCAGGATCAAGAAGGCTGCGACGAGGAGCGCAGCCCAGACCGGTAGTTCCGCAGCCTGGCTCATTCGATCACCTCGCCGCGCATCAGGAACTTGGCGAGCGCTACGGTCGCCACGAAGCCCAGCGCCGCGATCACCAGCGAGGCCTCGAAATAGAGCGTGCTGCCGGTGCGGATGCCGAAGACAAGAAGCTGGAGCATGGAGTTGACGTACAACGTATCGAGGCCAAGGACGCGATCCTGCGCCCGCGGTCCACGCACCATCCGGTATAATGCCAGCGCCATGGCGACGGCCAGCGCCACCTGCGCGAAGGTGACAGCCCAGAGAAGGATGACGGCGCTCATTCGAATATCTCCAGCAGGAGGCGCTCGTAGCGGGTCTTGATCAGGGTCAGCCAGGCGTTCTCGTCGACCAGATCGAGCACGTGCAGCAGGAGCGTGCCGCGCGCTGAATTGTAGTCCAGCCAAGCGGTTCCCGGCGTGGCCGTGAGGATGAGTCCGAGGACCGCCAGCCCCGTCGGGCTGCGCAGTTCGAGCGGGATGTTCATGAAGCCCGAGACGCGCCTGTTGTTCCCTTCACGCAGGATCAGCCACGCGACTGCGATGTTGGAGCGGACAATGTCGTAAAGAACGATCGCGACCAGCTTGGGCAGCAGGCTCCACCGCCTGATTCTCGATTTGGCCGGGTGAAGGGCAGCCATCCCCTGCGCGGCCACGAGCGCCACAACCGTTCCGACGATGAACTGGCCGAGCGAGAAGCCGCTCAGCAGCAGCCACATCACGATCAGCGAGACGATGAGCAGCGGATAAGGAAATACTCGGCTCATTGCACGGCCTCCTGCCTCGGTACGGCGCGCGGCGCCTCCATCACCCCGTCCACATAGGCACTCGCGTTGCTCAGGCTGGCTGCCGTTGCTTCCATGAAGCGCATTGCCCGCCCCCCTTCCAGCGTAATCGCGAGGGTCAGCGCGAGCAGGGTGGCCACCGGCGCCATCTCGATGAGGAGCACACGCGGCGGCGACGGTTCGACCGACGCCCAGAAGGCGCGGATGCCCGCGCGGCTCATGGCGATCAGCGCAGACAGGCCGGACAGGATGATAAGCGCCACAAGCGACCACGATACCGGCGAGATCGTCGCGTCCTTTCCGAGCCCCTCGGGGTTGAGCATGGCCGAGAGAATCGCGAACTTGGCGACGAAGCCGGAAAGTGGCGGCAACCCGGCGAGGAGGATGCCGCAGGCGGCAAAGCTGATGCCAAGCGCGGCGATCGTGCCGGGAAAGGCTATGCCAACCTCCTCGTCTTCTTCATCGGTTTCGTCACTCTCGTCATAGGCTTCCATAGTGACGGCGAACACGTTAGTGGCGGCGTCCTGGCCCCGCTCGACGAGTTCGATCAGGAGAAAGAACGCCCCCATGGTGAGCGTGGAGCTGACCAGATAGAACAGCGCACCTGCCGTGACTCCAGTCTGCGAAAGGCTTATCGAGGCGAGCAGAGTTCCCGAGGAAACCAGCACCGAGAAGCCCGCAATTTGGCCCAGCCTCTGCGAGGCAAGCACGCCGATCGCGCCGAAGGCGATCGTCGCCATGCCGCCGAACAACAGAACTTCCGATCCGAAGCCGGCCGACGGTCCCGCCCGCTCTCCGAAGAACAACAGCGAAAGGCGCAGCAGCACGTAGACTCCGACCTTGCTCATGATGGCGAATGTGGCCGCTACCGGGGCGGCCGCTGCCGTGTAGGCGCTCGGCAGCCAGAAACACAGCGGCCACATGCCCGCCTTCATGAGGAAGGCGACGCCCAGGACGGCGGCGCCGGCCTCCAGCATCATCCGGTTTCCTTCGGGCACGTTCGGGATGTGCCGCGCCAGGTCAGCCATGTTGAGCGTGCCGGTGACGCCGTAGATGAGCGACACTCCGATCAGGAACAGCAGCGAGGCGGCGAGATTCATCGCGATGTAGTGCAGGCCAGCCCTGACACGGAACGGACCAGAACCGTGCAGCACCAGCCCATATGATGCCGCCAGCATCACCTCGAAGAAGACAAAGAGGTTGAACAAATCCCCGGTTAGGAAAGCGCCGTTCAGCCCCATGAGCAGGAACAGAAACAGCGTGTGAAAATGGGGCCCGGCCTTGTGCCACCGCGCTAGGGAAAAGATCAGCGCAGGGATGGCCAGCGCGGCCGTCAGCGCCAGCATCATCGCCGACAGACGGTCGAGCACCAGCACGATGGCGAAGGGTGGGGGCCAGTTGCCGAGCAAATAGACCGCGATGCGACCCTCGCCGGCGTGGGCGATCTGGAGGAGCGAGATCGACATGGCGAGCAACACGGCTGCGGCCGCGACAGACACCGCAGCCTTCAGCCGCCGCCTTCGATCATCGAAGAAAAGCAGCATCGCGCCCGCGACCAGTGGGACCACGATCGGGGCAATCACGAGGTGCTCAGGGTCAAGGATCATCGTTCGGGTTCCCTCCCGTCAACATGGTCGGTTCCCATCAGGCCGCGCGAGGCAAGCAGAACGACAAGGAAGAGTGCGGTCGTCGCAAAGCTGATGACGATCGCGGTCAGCACCAGCGCCTGCGGCACGGGATCAGCGAAGGCGGTAGGGTCGATCGTGTGGCCCGGTTCAACCACAGCAGGAGCGTTCACCTTGAGACGTCCCATGCTCAGGATGAACAGATTGACGGCATAGGAAAGCAACGCAAGCCCGACGATGACCTGATAGGTGCGCGGCCGAAGGAGCAGCCATACGCCGGATCCGGCAAGGAAGCCTATTCCGAGCGAGAGAACGGGTTCCATCAGGCACGCTCCTCCACTTTGGTGGTTTCGGCTGGGCGAACACGATGGCGACGGATCGACTGATGGGCTATCGCGACGAGCATCAGCACGGTGGCACCGACCACGAGCGAGAAGACTCCGAGATCGAACAGCAATGCTGTCGCCGCGGGAACTTTCCCGACCAGAGGCAATTCCAGATACTGGAAATACGAGGTGAGGAAAGGAAAGCCGACCAACCACGAACCTATCCCGGTAAGGGCCGACAGCAGCAGGCCGGCGCCCATCCAGCGCACGGGCAGGATGCGCAGGCGGTCCTCCACCCAGCGCGTTCCGCCGGCGAGGTACTGCAGCAGGAAGCCGATCGACAGCGCGACGCCGGCCGCGAAGCCTCCGCCGGGCAGATCGTGTCCGCGCAGGAAGAGATAAGCCGCGAGCACGAGTGATCACCGGGAACATCCATTGCATGATGACCGATGGGACCATCAGATAGTCGCGCAGCGTTTCGCCGATTTCACGATCGGGCTCGGCATCGTCGTAGCTGTTCTGCACGCGCTGCTGTTCGGGGACCTCGATGCTGTCGGGAGCGGGGCGGAAGCGACGCAGGAGTGCGTAGACAGTCAGCGCGACGATGGCGAGAACGGTGATCTCGCCCATCGTGTCGAAACCGCGGAAATCGACCAGGATGACATTCACCACGTTGGTGCCGCCGCCTTCGGGATAGGCCCGCTGGAGGAAGTAGTCGCCAATTGTCTGCGAAACGGGGCTCGTCATCATCGAATAGGAAATTATGGCGATACCGGATCCGCAGGCGATGGCGATGAAGGCATCGAGGCACCTGCGCGTCCGAGCCGCGATGCCGACAGCACTGTCGACTCTTTCCAGCCGTTTCGGCAACCAGCGCAGACCAAGCAGGATCAGAATCGTTGTGACGATCTCGACGAGCAACTGCGTAACGGCAAGGTCGGGCGCCGAAAGCCAGACGAAGGTGACGCAGGTGATAAGTCCCGCCCCACCCATCAGAATCAGTGCCGCAAGCCGGTGGTACTTTGCCTGAAAGGCCGCGCCGACAGCGCAGCCGATGCCCACGGCCCAAATCATCGCGAAGAGGGGATCGAACCCGGCGCGGGTAGGCGGCCGCAGCTCCAGCCCGGTCCACAGGATCGGCCAGAGCGCGGCGAGAAACGCCGCCGCGACCAGAAAGCGCAGTTGCTGCTGCAGGCGGCGGGTGCCGAGATGCGTTTCCAACCAGGGCGCCCAGCGCCAGGACACCGTCGCCAAAATGCGCTCGAAAATGCGGCGACCCTTCAGCCGGCGCAGCCCTGGAGGGCCTTCCTCGCAGTGCTCCAGATAGCGACGGAGAAGCGCGTAGAGAAGCAGGCCGGCGACCATCGCAATGATGCTCATCAACAGCGGATAATTGAACCCGTGCCAGACGGCGAGGCTATAGACCGGTGTCCGGTCCCCGAGGACGGACACCGCCGCCACATGCAGGTAGGGGCCGATGGAAATGCCAGGAATGATTCCGACGATGAGGCAGGTCAAAACCAGAAGCTCGATGGGAACTCGCATCCAGTGCGGCGGCTCGTGCGGCACGCGCGGCAGGTCCACAGGCTTCGGCCCGAAGAAAACCGTGTGGATGAAGCGCACGGAATAGGTCACGGCGAACGCCCCGGCGATGGTGGCAACGTAGGGCGCTGCGCTGTCGAGCAGGGAAACCCGGTGTGTTTCGACCGCCTGGGCGAAGAACATCTCCTTCGAAAGGAAGCCGTTGAGGAGCGGCACGCCGGCCATGGCGGCGCTCGCCACCATCGCCAGCGTCGCGGTGATCGGCATGTAGCTGAAAAGACCGCTGAGCCTTCGCATGTCGCGCGTTCCCGCCTCGTGGTCGATGATTCCGGCCGCCATGAAAAGCGACGCCTTGAACGTCGCGTGGTTCATCATGTGGAAGATCGCGGCCACCGCGGCAAGTGGACTGCCGAAGCTGAGCAGCATGGTGATCAGGCCGAGATGGCTGATGGTGGAATAGGCGAGAAGCCCCTTGAGATCCTGCTGGAAGATCGCGAAATAGGCGCCGAGCACCAGCGTGCACATTCCCGCCAGGCCGAGCAGGAAAAACCATTCGTCCGTTCCCGAGAGCACCGGCCAAAATCGCACGAGAAGAAACACACCGGCCTTAACCATCGTAGCCGAATGCAGGTAGGCCGATGCAGGTGTGGGCGCGGCCATAGCGTTGGGCAGCCAGAAGTGGAACGGGAACTGCGCGCTCTTTGTCAGGGCGCCCGCGAAGATGAGCAAAAGCGCGGGAACGTAGAGATCGTGCGAGCGGATGCGGTCGCCAGCCGCGAGCACCGCATCGAGGTCGTAGCTTCCGACGATATGGCCAACGATGATGAGGCCGACCAGCAGGCAGAGACCGCCGATCCCGGTGATGATGAGCGCCATGTACGCGCCGTCGCGCGCCGAGGCCTTGTGATACCAGTAGCCGACCAGCAGGAACGAGAAGATGCTGGTCAGTTCCCAGAAGATCGCCAGCAGGATGAGATTGCCGGCGATCACGACGCCCAGCATTGCGCCCATGAAGGCGAGCAAGAAGGAGAAAAAGCGCGGCACCGGGTCCTTGGGCGACATGTAGTAGCGCGCGTAGAGCATCACGAGAAAGCCGATGCCGGTGACGAGCATCGAGAACAACCAGGCGAAACCATCCATGCGCAGCGAGGCATTCAGTCCGAGCTCAGGCAGCCATTCGACGTTTCTGCGAACCACGGTTCCGGCGGCGACCGCGGGATAGAGGAAGCCGGCGACGGCGAAGGCGAGGACCGATACGGTTCCCGAAAGCCAAGCCTCGGCGTTGCGCGCATTGGCGGGCAGCATCGCGGCCAATGCGCTTCCCAGGAAGGGAAGGAGGATCAGCAGCAGCAGAAGATTTTCATGGGTCATTCGTCGGGAAGGCAGTCCGGTTTCCGTGCGCCTGGCGATGCGGCAGCAGGGAAAAGGACGCACAGCATCTCGTTCCGGTCAGGCTAAGAGGTTGATGCAAGCCGTCAGCCGTTAACTGCACGCGACACCGATCTCTATTCGGCATCTCAGAAATGGCCATCACGATGCATTAAACCCGACGGGGTCGGCGCTCGTCAACAGAGTAGCTACCGTCTGCCGGCGGCCCCCCGGCTGTCTCGACGCCAGGCGAGAACAAACCAAGTAAGGATGGTGAAGCCAGCCTCTACAGTCACATCACCGCCTCATCGGCCTGAGATCGCTGGCAACCCCGTCGCGAGCCGTGCTTCGACATCGATGAGGGCTCTCGGCTGCTATCGACACGACGTCGCTGGCGGCCAGATCGCTGTTTTCGCTTCACTGCAGGCTCGGCGCATAGCCGAACCGCGCAACCCGTTCGTGCTTGTCTCGGTTGCCGGCAGGAGCTTCGTACGACCGCTCCAGATCCGCGTCAGCCAGCGTCCAGCGCATCATGCTTCGACTTGAAAGAGGGCGACTCGGCCGCAATGATCGACACGACGTCGCGGATCGTTGAGGTCATGGATCGCGTGTTTTTGCATCACGTCGGGAAATCTCGGGCGCAAGAGCCTTGACCGCGCAGCCCGCTTCGAGCCTGTCGCGGTGCGCCGGGCGAGGGACGCGGCCAACACGTCGCGGACGAGATCGTCCTTTGGACCCGCGTTTTCGCGCAGCGACACGAATTGCCGCCGCGAGCGCGATCTTCAACTCAATGCTAGAACATTTTCGAGACAGTTGAGCTCATGAAGCTCGCCGAGCAGGCGAGTGTTTCTGGAACACCCTGGCATACTCCTCGACGAGGTTGTGAAGGGCCGGGAAACTTGTCAGGGGGATCCCGGGCCCAAGGAGCCTGTTTGGATTCGATACGAGACTTTCGAAAATCTGTGGTAGTATGTATCATGCCTTCAAGATTCAGCTCCTTCTCGCGCCGCGGTCCGGACAATGTCACCGAGGAACTGGTGGCGGCCCTTTCTGGCTCGAAATCCTATGAATTCAAAGCCCTTTTCAGCGTCATTCATGCGGCTCTCCGGGCTCGGAATGCCGGCGGCGGCGAGGAAATGTTGCGACTGCGCACTTACGAGAAGCTTCAGAACCTCGTGCGACAGGGCCAGGTCAAGAAGACGGGCAAAAAATACAAGGGGGTGACCAAGCCCCTGCTCCTGTTGAGCCAGAGTCTGAAGGAGTTCCGGAAGAACGGTCCTCCCTTTTCCCGCGGGCCGTCCCTCGCTTCCAAACCCATATAGGCGACTACGGAAAGTCAAAATCTTTCGGAGGTTCCTCGCGTACTTGAGGACCCGCAGAATGCTACGCTCGGCCTTCGCACTGCTCGTCAACGCTCTTGCAAACTGCCTGCCGTTTTGATGAATCGATCCAGTTCACCCAGGGCGATTGCCAGAAGGGGGGCCGGGATATCGTCGTCCTGCGGATTAGAGGGTTGAGGGGATAGCCTGCGAGGCTTTAAATTCAAGGCAACAACTCGCTTAATGCCTCTGCCGAAGCGAGAGAGAGTCCTAACCCTGCCTTTGGCTTAGCCGTCTCTGTTCCGCCGTATTGCTCGCTTCACGGTTTCGATGGACGTGCAGACCGCTTTGCGAGCTGTAGAGAGCGAATCGCGCGCCTCGGTGAGTGCTCCAAGCGATAATTGAAGAGCCTGACGGTCCGATAAACTCCGAAGCTGCCTACGATCAGAATCCGCTGTGGCGGAAGTCTTTGCTGCTTTCTCCCTGGTTATCGCCGCTTTGACGTGCTTGAAGTGCTCGTGAATTCTCTCAACCGCCGCCTCAGTTTCAGCACGCGATTCGTATGGGCCGTCCGTCTTGGTTGAGCGAGCTGCTTTTTGGGGCATCGTACACGCTCGGCGCGTAATTCACCAAAGTCCAAAGGAAATGCGACAGGTTTGCTCGAACCGCCTGCCATCGGCTCCAGATGCGAGAAATACACGTGGATCACTCCCGTCTTTCATGCATAGCAGTTCAGGTTGGCCCGGACAGACGCGAGTCTTGCTGTCGCGTAAACTATCAAAACGACGGCGACGCAAGAACAAAATATTAGCTCAAGCCGCAGCGCGGTAGAGCCTATTGAGTTCGTTTCGGCACGCTTCACCAAATTCCTTCCAAGGATCCTCAGTGTTACAAAAGAACTACGGGCAAACTGCAATTTGCTCCCGGTTCATTACGCTCTCGTCTTAGTGCGAAACGGCGTCTGTTATCAGACCGCTACAAACAGAATCACTTTCTCAGAAGAACATAAAACGAGTATTTATCGCCGCGATAGGTCGACGTGACGAACTCGATGGGCTCTTGGTTCACATCGAATGAAAGTCTCTCAAATCTTAGCACCGGGCGACCCGTTTCTATGGTCAGGAGGGTGGCCTCTTCGGGATCTGCCAACCCGGCTTGGGCGCTTTGCTCACTGCGGACGGGGGCTCGCCCGTGCTGACCCAGTAAATCGTACAACGAGCCGTTGCCAAGGCCTTCCGCCTCCTGTTCGCTTAGCGCCGACCAGGGAAGATTGCAGGTTTCGATAGCGATCGGCTCGCCGTTGGCGCAGCGAACCCGCCGGAGTCTCCACACCGACTCGCCGTCCAATCGTAAGAGCGCCCTAACTGGAGCGCTGGGCATCATCTGGGTGATCTCAACCAAGCGGTTGGAAGGCGTCAACCCGCGTAACTTCATTTCCTCGCTGAAACTGAGGAGTTTGCCTAGTAACTGCCCCAGACGGGGCTGCCGCAGAATGGTCCCTCGGCCGGGCGTGCGTTCGATTTTGCCTTCCTGCTCCAAAACTTTTAGGGCACTGCGGATCGTAGTTCGGCTGACCTTGAGCTCGGTGGCCAACTCGCTCTCGGTAGGAATTCGCGTGCCGGATCTAATGCCTCGATCCGCGATCAGCCTTTCAATGCGACGCCTGGCTTGTTCGTGGAGTTTGAGTCGAGTCATTGTATTTAACAATTAGAACAAATCAGCGATAAAGCAAATACCAATGTGTGAAATTATGGGACATTTTGGTAAAAAATGATTGACTATTGGCACAGCAGTTTCCAAAATTCGCGCAATGCTGTGCACTCGTCGGACTATTGGATTTCCCTCACAGAGACCATGAATCAGATAATGGCTCACGAGACAAAAGCGATCGGATCGGCCGCTCAACTTTGTGGCGACGCGATTGCTCAAGGAGGCGTCATCCATGTTTTCGGAACCGGGCACAGCTCTCACCAGGCCGCCGACACGTTCTACCGGGCAGGAGGTCTTGCCTGCGTGAATGCAATCCTCGAGCCATTTCTTTCGATCGGCGGCGGTGCCCTTTTGAGCACTTGGATGGAACGACAGTCCGGACTGGCGAGCCTGATTCTCGATCGTTACGACCTGAATGCCGGCGAGCCGATGATCGTCTTCTCGGTTAGCGGAGTGAATAGTGTTCCGGTGGAAGTCGCGACCGAATCGCGCTCTCGCGGGCTGCCGGTGATCGCGATCACGTCCCGGAGCTACTGCCGCGCCGTTGCGGAGGCACGTGGCGTTGCGAGGACGCTAATTACCGAGGCCGATCTGGTCATCGACAACCACGTCCCGATCGGTGACGCGGTCCTTCCGATCCCACAGAGTAACTTTCGGGCAGGGTCCATAAGCACCATCGCGGCATCTCTCATTTACCATTTGCTTCTTGAGCAAATTCTACAGCACCTGGCGCAGCGCGACGTTGGTGTTCCGATTTTTGCCAGCTCCAACCTTCCGAATGCTCAGGCCCACAATGCCGAACTGATCGCTCGCTATCGGAAACGTGTTCGGAATTTCTAACGTTTTGCGATGAATTTCTTATTGCCCGCAAACCAATTCTTCGCTATCGATGCCCAAACGGGTCATTTCCAAGGCCAACACCAAATGACTGCCGGCGTGATCGCCCGCCACCGCTTCCATTGCGGTGCCGGGCTCGCAGGAACCGAGGTGACCTCGGCGTGCGATCAATTTCTCAATGCCCCGCATCCCTTTGCCCGGCTGATTCTAAAGTCCGACGGATACACTTCGTGCTTGGGAGCGCACGGCGGCCGGGATGGCGCGTTGATTGCCATTGGCACGGGAACGGTGGCTTTTCAGATCGAGGGGGACAAGGAATACAAGGTCGGTGGTTGGGGGTTTCCACACGGCGACGAAGGCAGCGGCGCATGGCTGGGATTGGAAGCTGTGCGGTTGACCTTGCACTGGCTGGACGGCCGCGGTGAGCGTTCACCGCTGCTGGAGTCTGTGTATCGCCACTTCGACGATGATCTGATGCGACTGGTGATCTGGGCCAACCAGGCCAACGCCACCCAATTTGCTCAGATTGCGCCTCTGGTCATCGACCATGTGAAGCAAAAGACTCCCCTTGCCTTGACTCTGATAAAGCAAGCGGCAGTCGAAGTCGACCGGCTCGCGGCAGCGCTTGCAGCTCAAAGTCAAAACAAGTCGCTTCCGTGCAGCCTGCTCGGCGGGCTGGCGCAGTTTATCGAACCATGGTTAGGAGACTCCCTGCGGTCACGGCTGGTGCCCTGCGAATCGGACTCGGTAAGTGGCGCGCTGCTGATGATCCGCAAATCGGTTCGGAATGAGCCTTTGGCGGAGTCCCGTAGCAATTAGGAGGAACAATGACCGCGAACAATCCCTATCGAACTTTTGTGGACGACTTTGTCCGCTTGCTGACCGAGGGAGGGGCAATCGGCTCGGCGGGACTCGTCCGGCCCATTCCGCCGCAGGTGGCGACGGGAGCATGCACCGCGTTGATCTTTGCGCCGCACCCGGATGACGAGGTAATCATCGGCGGCTTGCCACTCAGACTTCTGCGCGAGCTGAAGATAAACGTTGTCAATGTGGCGGTCACTTTGGGCAGCCGCGCGGATCGCCAAGCCGCACGCTGGCAGGAGCTCAAGAACTGCTGCGATTACATAGGATTCGGATTGGTGGCTCCCGCGGAGCGGGGCCTGGAGGGAATCAATCCGGTCGCGAAGGAAGAAGATCCGCAACGTTGGTCCTCCTCGGTTGAAGCGATCGCCAAACTGTTGAACGATTACCAGCCTTCGATAATTTTCTTTCCGCACGACGACGATTGGAACAAGACCCATATTGGCGTTCATCGACTGCTAGTCGAGGCGTTGGGCTCTTCGGGTTTGGCGTGCCTGGTGGTCGAGACCGAATTTTGGGGTGCCATGGATGCGCCAAACTTGATGGTCGAGTCGAGTGCAGCAGATGTTGCCGATTTGGTGGCCGCCCTTTCGCTTCATGTGGGCGAGGTTGCACGAAATCCCTAAGTCAGGATGACCTGGGCAAATTGTTCCAACCACAACGCTAGACCAACTATGGAAGTTATTATTCGAACCAGCCCTGAGGCGGCGGCGGAACTCACCTCCCGGTTAATCGAGGCGCGGTTGCGCGCCAAACCCGACCTCGTGCTTGGGTTGGCTACTGGTCGGACGATGGAGAGAGTCTATGACCGGTTGGTCGCCAAACACCAAAGCGAGGGCTTGGATTTCTCACGCTGCCGTACCTTCAACCTGGATGAATACATCGGCGTGCCCGCCGAGGACGAACACTCCTACCGCTTCTACATGAATCATCACCTGTTCAGCCGGGTGAATGTAAACCTTGCCAACACGAACGTTCCCAACGGTATGGCGACCGACCTCCGCGCGGAGGCCGACAACTACGAAAAGCTCATGCGAGACGCGGGAGGCATTGATCTTCAGCTACTGGGCATCGGCGAAGCGGGACACATTGGATTCAACGAACCGTTGTCGGCGTTGATGTCTCGCACTCGCGATAAAGCGCTCACGCCCCTCACGCTTCAACAAAATGCAGGAATGTTCGGGGGCGATCCGAACAAAGTCCCCAAACGGGCTCTGACCATGGGCGTGGGCACGATTCTGGACGCGCGCGAACTCTTGCTGCTGGCAACAGGGTCGGCCAAGGCGTCTATCCTTGCCAAGGCCGTGGAAGGCCCCATCACAGCCATGATCAGCGCCTCCGCAATTCAGTTGCATCGCAACTGCAAGGTAATAATCGACGAGGAAGCGGCCAAGGAACTCAAGGAACGGGATTACTACGACTGGATTTTTCAGAACGAGCCCGAGTGGCAAGAATTCCGGGCTTAGAAACTTGGGCACCCAAACCCGGATCGAATTGATATCGCAAAGCACTACAGTGTACCGCAAAACAACGTTGTGATTCGAGGCTCGCGTCAAAAACCTCAAGCTGATAAACAGAACCATATTCCTCATGGATCTCATACGCTATTCCCCCTTGTTCGGACCCGTTGTTCCACTTGACGACGTAGCTGATCCGGTTTTCGCCCGGCGGATGGCTGGCGACGCTTTGGCCATCGATCCGCTCGATTTCGGGTTTTGTTGCCGTGCAGCACCTCAGGTTCACCGGAAGCGGCACGCCGTGACTTTGACCACTGACGAAGGTGTCGAGATTCTGATCCATGTTGGAATTGAAACGGTGGGCCTGGATGGACAAGGGTTTCAAGTTTGGGTCTCTGATGGGGAGCGGATGAGCAAAGGCGACCTGTTGGTCGAGTTCGACGTTGACATGATTGCTCGGACGGCGAAAAGCCTGATCCACCGTTGTCCCGGTCGCGAACGACAATTCCTTTCACCAGGCAAATCCATCTAATATTCTTAACGACTATGAGTGCAGCTTCCTTTGCTAAGTTTCAGAAACTCGGTCGAGCGTTAATGCTTCCGATCGCGGTGCTTCCTGTTGCCGGACTTCTGCTCCGTTTGGGACAGCCCGACCTGCTCAACATCAAGTGGATCGCAGATGCCGGGGGAGCGGTCTTTACCAACCTCCCGCTGATTTTCTCCATCGGCGTCGCCGTGGGCTTTGCCAAGGAGAACCACGGCGCAGCGGCTCTGGCCGGGGGTATCGGTTATTTGATCCTGACTGCTGTCTTGAAGTCAATTAACGACAAGCTCGATATGGGGGTGCTCGCCGGCATCCTCTGCGGCATCGTGGCCGGCAACCTGTACAATCGCTTCAAGGACATCAAGATGCCCGAGTACCTCGCTTTCTTCGGAGGGAAACGGTTTGTCCCGATCATTACCGGTGTGGTCTGCGTGGTTCTCGGTTTGTTGTGCGGCTTTATCTGGCCGGTGGTGCAGACGGGCATCGACTGGGTTGGTCATGCCCTCGTCGGGGCCGGTGGCCTGGGCCTTTTCATTTACGGTGTGCTCAACCGGCTCCTCCTGGTCACCGGTTTGCATCACATCCTAAACAGTCTGGTCTGGTTTGTCTTCGGCAGCTATCCCGGCCCCGACGGCAAAGCGGTCACCGGCGATCTCCATCGCTTCTTCGCGGGCGATCCCACGGCTGGCACCTTTATGACTGGCTTCTTTCCGGTCATGATGTTCGGTCTCCCAGCGGCGTGCCTCGCGATGTATTACGCCGCCCGGCCGGAAAACCGGAAGGTGGTCGGCGGACTGTTAATGTCCATGGCGCTAACTGCATTTCTCACCGGGGTGACCGAGCCCGTCGAATTCACCTTCATGTTTCTCGCGCCGATCCTGTACGTGATTCATGCAATCCTGACCGGCATCTCCATGGCGTTGATGACTTTTTTGGGCGTCAGGCTCGGATTCACATTCTCTGCCGGAGCCTTCGACTACATCATCAGTTACAGGCTTGGAACGAACGGTTGGATGTTGATACCTGTCGGCTTGGTCTACTTCCTCATCTATTACTTCCTATTCAGTTTCGCGATTCGAAAGTTCAATCTGGCAACGCCCGGCCGCGCGGAGGCTTCCCTGGAGCCTGCTGCTGAGGCGGTCTCGGTCCCGGGCGGGGCCCCGGACACTGGAGGCGCTCAGGC
>CAWASQ010000024.1:0-90866 GCA_963784465.1 uncultured Verrucomicrobiae bacterium | reverse complement strand
CAGTGAAGAACCGGCCCTTTCGTCTAGAATCTCGGGCTTCGCTTAAGTTTGAGCGAGGCGCAACGGCACGCGCAGACTTGCGACCGAATGCGGCGATCCGCTGGGTCTGGGCGCCGTTCCTTCTAGAATTGACAAGACATGCCCGTAAGAGATGCAAGTTTGAGCCATCGCTCGCGGCTGAAGCAGTGGGGTGATACAGTTCTTCTATGACTACGCTCTCATCTAACCAGCGTATTGCACTTCCCGGCTTGTCGAATGAAGAGCTGTCCGAAGTCGTCAGCGAGACCCTTGATGCGCTGCCGGCAATCCGTTCAGCCTTGGTAATTCACCCGGACTATTCGCGTCATGATTTTTCAGACTCGCTCACTCCGATTCTGTACCGAGAGCTCGCCCAACGCGGCTTGAAGCGACTTGACACTTTGAACGCTGGCGGCACGCACCGGAAAATGACTCGTGCCGAGCTGGAGAAGAAACTTGGGCTTAGCAAGAGCACGCATCCCTTACTCGGCGAGATGCTGAATCACGAGTTTGACGATCCCGCTCAGCTTGAACACGTCACCGATCTGCCGCCCGAGTTTGTTAGTGAAAAAACCTCCGGCAATTTGCGGGAAGCCCTTAAAGTCGATGTGAATCGTTTGGTGTTTGAACCTTACGATGCGATCTTTGCCATCAGCGGTACTATTCCTCACGAAGCACTAGGCTATTCGGGGGGCACCAAAATTTTCTTTCCAGGGATCGCCGGGCCCAGAGTAATTGCGATGCTTCACTGGGCGGCAGTTCTGATGGGCATACCGCGCATTATAGGGACCGTGGACAACCCGGCGCGAGACGTCGTGAACGCGGGTACCCGGGAGATTTTCAAAAAGATCGGCTCCAAGCCCATTGTGTCGCTGAATATGGTGTACACGGAGGATGCATCGCATCGAGCGGTAGCCAACGGTCTGTTCGCCGGCGTTGACTTCAAAGGATTTGTAGCAGCTCATCGTGAAGCTTCAGCGCTTTCCTCGACACTCCATATCAACTATCTCTCAGAGGCCAAGCACACGGTCGTGCAGCGCCTGCCCGAGATGTATGACGAAGTATGGACTGCTGGTAAAGGCTCTTACAAACTGCAGCGCCCCGGGGTTCTGGCAGATGGCGCCGAGATTATTCTATACGCGCCACACATCCACTGTTTTCACTCCAACAAAACCATGGATGTCGCAATTCGCCAAATCGGCTACCACGGTTTGGCGTATGTGCTTGATTTTTGTGCGCGCAACCCGGCCTTTGATAAGAACATCGCCTCGCACGTGATTAACGTTCGCGGTTTCGGTTCGATGAAGGAGGGGAAAGAGGACTTTCCCTTCTCCGTGACGCTGGCCATGAGTATCCCGCCTGAGGAGTGCTACGCGGTGGGACTGGGCTACCGAGATCCGAGTTCTCTGAAACCGGAGGATTTTAACGGACCGGGTAAGCTCTGGATTGCGGATGGTGGCCAGTGGCTGTACGCATGCAGAGAACCCCTCCTCCCTCCGGTCCTCACGGAAATCACCTGACTCGCTCAGCAGAACTGGCGCACGATCATCTCGAAAGCGAGAGCAGGTTTCGTTATAGAATTGATCTTTGTGTCGATGATGGTTTCTTGTTCCGACCTTTTAGTGCCTCACCATGAGTAGCCAAGTTCTCTCCACCGTGCTAAAGCTTTGCTTTTGCCTCGTAGTTAAAGAGGCACTGAGCTGGCCGGCGCGTTTGTCGGCAGTCTGGTATAAGGCGAACCGGTGCTTGCTGATGGCGGCGATGGCTCCTTCTCGTTTGAAAGGGCCGGCGAGATGCTTTTCCAACTGCGCGAGCCGTTCCGTGGGCACGTGGTGGAGAATCATTGCGGCCTCGGACGACGGTTCGGTACCTGGTGTTTGATATCGACCGCTACCCCGTTCCGGAATGTGTCCGAGGACGAACTTTCCCCCAAGACGATGCGCGTTCTTTATCTGGACTGCTTTTCAGGCATCAGTGGTGACATGGCGGTCGGGGCTCTTCGGGACCTCGGCGTCGAGGAGCGCGTTTTTCATTCTGCTATCGCCGCGCTGGGTCTTGGCGAAGAGATTCACTCCGAATTCCAACGCGGTGCCCGCCAGAGGATCGCGGGCTGGAAGTTTGAGGTTCGCAGCGATGATCGCGGTGGCCATATTCACGGCGATCACATACACGCACGCAGCTTTCGAGACATACGGGCCTTGATCGGGGAGAACAACGGGCTGAGCGACTTTATCAAGGTTAGAAGCATAGCCGTGTTCCAACGCATCGCAGTGGCAGAAGGAAAGATTCACGGGGTCCCGTCAGAGGATGTCGAGTTTCATGAAGTCGGCGCCGTGGACTCCATTGCGGACATCGTGGCGGCCTGCGCCGGAATTGAAGCTCTAGATGTTGAGCGCGTGCTTGCTTCGTCGCTCATTGACGGCTCCGGGTGGACGGATTGCGCCCACGGCCGCTTCCCGGTGCCGGCGCCGGCGACGCTCGAGATTCTCTCGGGAATCCCGCTGCGACAGGTCGAAGATCCCTACGAGCTTATCACGCCGACCGGAGCTGCGCTGCTGGCGGAGTTTTCTTCTTTATTCGGTCCCTTTCCTGAAATGAAGATTGAGAAGATCGGCTACGGACTCGGAACTCGCGCGAGCGGACCGCGTCCGAACGTACTCCGCGCGCTCCTGGGTGAGTGCGGGGACACCTCCAACGCCGAGGTCGACGAGATCATGCAGATTGAGACGAATCTCGATGACCTGAGCCCGCAATTGGCGGGGGTCGCGATGGATCGCCTCTTTGCCGCTGGAGCGCTCGATGTGTTTTTTACCGCCGCTCAGATGAAGAAAAACCGGCCGGGATTCATTCTTACGGTGCTCTGCACCGAGGAGAAGTCTTCCGAGCTGGCGCGAATTCTACTCACCGAAACGACCGCATTCGGCGTTCGCATGCACCGTGCACGACGGCTGAAGCTTAGGCGGGAGTTCCATGTGAGGGAAACGCCATATGGACCGGTGCGCATCAAACTTGGTCTTCTCGGAAATCAAGTCGTGCAAGTCGCGCCGGAATACGAATCGTGCCGCGAAGCTGCGAAGCGTGCCGGCGTCAGCGTCCGGGACGTCCACATCGCCGCTTCGGTCGGTGCGTCGCCCAAGCTCGAGAGTCTGACTGAGCTGCGAAGACTCTAATGATGAGGGCGGCAATCGCCAGCATGGAAGGTGGCGGCATCCGCGATCACGTGCAAGTAGGCCGCTCGTAAGTTGAGGTCCGCGTGAGCATGATCGAGGAAATGTGCAGCGTGGCGATGATCCTGATCTCGCAGCAGCAGGGCGCTGATGACGTTCACCGCCATAACAAAGCGAAGCCGCCGAGCAGGATCGCGCTCGTAAAGCCACCCAGCACCTTGATCTTCCATGTCCCGAAACTAAAACGGGTGTCGTTCGCATATCGGCGCGAGAGCGCATGCGCACCGGCGGTGAGGCCGAGCGCGAGCACGTGCGAGCTAATATGCCACCCATCCGCCAGCAGCGCCATCGAGTGAAACAACCGGCCGGTGGTGATCTCGACCACCATCATGACAGCGGTCAGCGCCACCACCACCACCGCTTTGGTATTCTTTTCGCCCAGCATTGGGCGTGCGGAACTTATGGCTGTGCTGCCAGGAAGAAAGGTCTGCCGTGTGCGTGAGGAATCCGATAGGCAGACTCTTGGTCGGAACAGCAGCTTTTCAGGCTCAGGAACTTCTCACGGCTTGCCCGAACGACGAGTTCGGGCAGATCAATCTGGAAGGAAGCAAAATGATTTTCATGATCCAGATGGCGCGAGAAGGTCCTCAACGTCAATTTGATCGAAATCGTCGGAATTGGCTAAAAGCCGGATCGAAACCGTCACCGCTTTGGCGGCGTGATCCTAGATTGAACCCCTTCGGGACGTTATGCACAAACCGCCACTCTCTTCTAGACGAACAGCGGAATCACCTCGAGCCGTGCGTTCTGCTCGCGCAGCGCCTCATCGGACGGTGCCGAGGTGAAACGGCTGGCAGCATCGAGCACCTTCGGGAGGAGATGAATGTCGCCCACGGTTGCTAGGAAGATCCCGGGGCGCGCGAGGACCCAGTGCACAGCGGTATCGATATCGCCCTGGTCCTCGAACGGCTCATACCATGTGGCTCGCGTGTGGTCGCGACCCCACCACGGGCGACGCGCGATCGACTTGATCGTTATCACCGCCACGTTCCGCTCTCTGCATACAGCAACGAGTCGATTGAACGCGACAGCATAGTGAGAGTCTTGCATCGTGATGTAACTGTAAGGAAGCAAGACTGTGTCGAAGTCGAAGCGCTCGAGACTGCGCAGGTGTGTCGCCGCGATCTGGCTACCGTGCCCGGTAACGCCGATGAACCGCACTAATCCCTGCTCACGCGCTTCGACACAAGCATCCAGCGCGCCCTTCGGACTCAGCGCGATATCCCATTCGATCGGGTCAGCGAGGCTGTGGAGCTGGATCAGATCCACGCGCTCCACTCCGATACGCTCGAGAGAATTGTGGATGTCGCGCTTGGCGTCGTCATAGCTGCGCCCGCCGGTCTTGGTTGCGAGGAAGAAGCGCCCGGGATGCTTTTGAAGCCAGTGAGCGATCCGCAATTCCGCGTCGCCATAGCCGGCCGCGACATCGATATGGTTGACGCCGTAGTGCAGCAGGACCTCGAGCGTTTGATCCGCTTCGTCCTGCGTGACTTTCGACAAAGCCGCCGCGCCAAAGATGGCCCGGGTGCTCTCGTGTCCAGTGCGTCCGAAGAGTTGCCTGGCAATCATAGCCGCCTCCCCCATCGGGAAAGCAACATCGGTAGGGATGTGTCCATTCCTATTCGAGGAGTAGCTTCTTCTAGCGAAAACGTCAAATCCCTGTCCCAGCTTTGTCGTTCCCAAGCGGGGCTGCAACATTCCATGTCGGGCACAGCATGTTTATAAAGAACGAGGCGCGATGACACCTCAAGCACGGCTGGCGCATGCGATCGTGCGCTTACGGTCGGCAAGGCAATCGGCGGGCGGACCCAGATGTCGGCTCGAAATGGCGCGGAGCAAAGACCGTGTATTGGTCGCTTTCACCGATAATCGTGGTGTTCAAATGGGTCGCCTCTTGGAGCTCCAGAACGATGTCATCCTCCCTTTGCGGTGACATCGATGTAGTTTTGCCGAGCTGGCGCGATTCTCTCACCGAAACGACCGCATTCGGCGTTCGCATGCACCGTAGGCGACGGCTGAAGCTTAGGCGGGAGTTCCTTGTAAGGGAAACGCCCTATCTATGGACCGATGCGCATCAAACTTGGTCTTCTCGGAGATCAAGTCGTGCAAGTCGTGCCGGAATACGAATCGTGCCACGAAGCCGCGGAGCGTGCCGGCGTCAGCGTCCGAGAGGTCCACATCGCCGGTTGGGTCGGTGCGTCGCCCAAGCTCGAAAGTCCGACTGGAACCGGGAAGGCATTAATCATGGCATTTTTAGTAGGAAGCCGCGATACCCGGTTGGAAACTTGGCGAAGGTTTGCAGGGGTTAGCCCGAAGCCAACCGCAAAATATCGTCTGCCGCGCAGGCTGCACCGAACCCATTGTCAATGTTGACCACTGTCACGCCGCTACCGCAGCAGTTGAGCATGCCAAGCAAAGCGGCAAGACCTCCGAAACTCGCGCCATAACCTGCGCTCGTAGGAACAGCGATGAGAGGCTTGTCCACCAGTCCCGATACCACACCGGGAAGCGCTCCCTCCATGCCCGCCGCGACGATCAGCACTCCGCAGGAGCGGATACGGTCCGTCTCGGCGAGCATCCGGTGAAGCCCTGCCACTCCGACGTCAAAGATTCGCTCCACGCGGCGGCCGAAGCATTCGAGAGCGACAGCGGCTTCCTCTGCCACCGGCAGATCCGCGGTTCCCGCGCAAATCACGCCCACGCTCCAAGATCCTGCATGTATCAGTGGCGGGCCGACAGTAATGCATCGCGCCCGCTCGTGAAACACCGCTTCTGGCAATTGCCTGTGAACTGCTTCGAAATGCGAGGCCTCGGCCCGCGTCGCAAGCACCGGTTGGCCACTTTCACGCAACGCGACCGCAATCTCGCAAACTTCGGCAGGCAGTTTTCCTTGGCAAAGAATCACTTCGGGCCGACCGCAGCGTCTGAGGCGGTCGAGATCGACTCTGGCAAAACCAAGATCTCGCGCCAGTTCAACGGGCATCGACACAAAAATGCATTCGCATCGGACTGATGTTGCTCCAATATGAGACGTTGAGAAGCTTTGTGCGAAATTACACCGTAATAGTGCTGGATGGCCAGGCTTATCTAACCGCGGGTTGGGCCGGAGATGTTGAGTTTTTCTGGCCTCACAATGAAGTTTCAGCGAACTTGAAATTAACCGTATCAGCCCGGATGGTCCGGGCGCAAACCCTAGGAGAATTGAAATGAAACGCCTTGTAATAGCGTTCGCAGCATTCGCCATCATGATGACCTGTGCGAAGGCTCAGACCATCGGAGTCTCTATGGCTCATTTCGACCTCCTTTTTCTCGCCGATCTTCGCGAGGCCATGGCGGCACGGGCTAAGGAATTAGGGGTAAAAATACAATTCGAGGACGCCCAGGGCGACATCGGCAAGCAGCTCAGTCAGATACAAACCTTCGTCGCCCAGAAAGTTGCTGCGGTTGTTGTCAATCCTGTCGACAGCGCGGCGACGCCGAAGATGGCGAAGCTGATCCGAGACGCCGGCATCCCTCTAGTCTATGTCAACCGACAGCCATTCGAGCCACTGAAGCCTGGGGAGCCCATCGTCTACGTCGGTTCCGACGAGAACGTTCCGGGTAAGCTCCATGGCGAGGAGATTGCCCGCCTGCTGAACAACAAGGGCAACGTCGTCATCATGATGGGCGACATTGCGACCCTGTCCGCCATACTGCGGACCGACGCCGTCGAGAAGGTCGTCGCCCTACATCCAGAGATGAAGATCGTGCAGAAGCAGACTGCCAACTGGCGGCGCAATGAAGCCATCGACCTCATGAAAGACTGGTTGGTTGCCGGAACGAAGATCGATGCCGTCGCCGCGAATAACGACGAAATGGCAATCGGCGCGATCATCGCGCTCCAGCAGGCCGGCAAGGATCCGAAGAAAATCGTCATCGCTGGTATCGACGCAACTCGAGACGCGCTGGCTGAGATGGAAAAGGGGAGTCTGGCTGTGACCGTCTTCCAGGACGCCAGAGGTCAGGGCAAGGCTGTGGTGGATTCCGCCGTTAAGCTGATCAAGGGCGAGAAGTTTGACTCCCCTTATATCTATATCCCGTTCCAGCTGGTCACCCAAGAAAACTACAAAGAGTTCCTAAACAGGTGATGCTTTTCTTGTATTGCGGCAGACGGCAGTGGCGCGGACTCATCTGATAGGGTAAGTTTAAGAAGGCGACCGCACATTCGATGGTTGGGGAAGGAGTTTGGCATTTTCTGCGTGCCAAGGGCGACCACAGCCGAAAAGTGTGACAGTCGTTTCGCAGTCAAATCATCAGATCAATTTTAGGCTCTGACGGCGAACCGGCCCTTCCAAACGTTGGAGATATTGAATATCGCCGGGCGTCTTCCACTCATACCCGCGACTGCGAGTTGCTCTAAATCAGGCTTGTCACTTTCAAACATCCTGATTCGGGAAGGCTTCTTGTCTGGAACTGGGCCACTCATCTCATCTCCTCGCTGCGTTATCCTCAATTTCCTCGTTCAAGCGGCCTTCAGAAACTCTACCCTCAGCATGTCAGGCCTAACCGCAAACCATGCATTCGCCTCGGCTTCGGTGGCAAGTTCACGATAGTGCTCGAAAATCATGCGCGGGCTGTTCCCGGCCTCAAGCGCAACCTGTGCGGCATTTTTGAGAATTGCCATCCTGTAGGTAATGAAGGAATGTCGCAGGCCGTTGTGAACGATCCTGACGAGCGGCTTTCCGTCCTCGTCTGCGATCGCATCCACGGCCTTTTTGAATTGGGTAGCGAGCGCGAATTCGTCGCTTACGCCTGCGAGCACGCGCCCTGATTCTTTGCGAACCAGGGATAGCCATTCCGCAAGAACAGGCAGAATGGGCGCGAGACGACGGCTCGCTGTCTTTGCCTTAGACGCCTTGATTTCGATGACATTCTGCGTGAACCGGATTTCCTGCCATTCTAACCGGACAATCTCTGCGCTTCTCAACCCCGCAAAGGCGCCAATCGCAACAAATGGCATCAGCCGCGATTCGAGTCCGAAGAGCAAAGTGCGTAACTTTTCGGCGGTGTAAATTCCGATCTCACCGCCTCGCCCGTCGTATCGCGCGGAAAACTCCGCCTCGGTTGGAATCCCTCGCTGTAAGTAGCCTTCCTGACGCGCGAAAGAAAGGAGCGTGGCCAGCGCCGCGCGATAGTTGTTCTTGGTTCTGCCACCGACGTGCCTCATTCCCGAGAGCCAACGATTGATATCGGTGGCATGAATATCTCCAACGAACCGGTTGAAGGTTTCAGCCGCTTTATGCAGCCGCGCCTGCATGTCCAGGGTGTAGCGGCGAGACTTTTTTTGCTCACGGATGTGTTGGATGAATTTCTCGACCAAATCAGGAAGTTTGATCGGCGAAAGCTGGGTTCTCTTGCGCTCCTCCAAGAAGCATCTCACCGCATCAGAAAGACTGCCACAGCCTGCCAATAGGCTGTGAGCCTCCGCGAACTGGCGCGCGGCCTCCGCGAGGGAAACACCGATAGGTCGAAGAATCTCCACCGCATCGTTTATCGCAGCAGTCTGACGGGCGGTAAAGTTGCCGACGTGAGCGTTGCCCGATGTCAGATCGTCGATGATGTCTTTGGCACGCTTTCTTCCTGCTTTGAGCGACTGGCATTTCACCAGCTTTCGCCTTCCTTCGGCGTAGTAAGCCAAAAGGACCTTTCCCCTCGCCCGCATCGTACATCGGAACTCTGGTGTTCTTCGCCTTAACGACCTCTAAGGGCCCACGCTTTCCATTCCTGCCCCTGAATGCCGATTTCATGGCAGGGTCTGTTACCTTTTAGTCAATCCGCGTTAATTACTCTGTGGAATTTACGTTTTCGAGTCCCGTCGGTCACCCGCCCGACGGGACGCACTGCGCGGGCTATCGCAACTTGACCGTTTTCGATAGTTTCACCAGACTGAAATCGATCGGCAAGGGGGCTGAGCCCGAGCGGGGTCAGCATTAAAGGAATTTCGGCCCTTACGCGCCACGCGAGGGCATTTGTGGGCGAATGGTTTGCAGGACTTGGTTTCTGTCCATTCCTTGAGCGGCAGAATGCCGGCAGCAAGTAATTCCAAGTAGCTTGCCACTTGTGCTCAATTTCGAACTCATGGCACCCAAAACTCCATCTCTTTGCGGCTCGCACCCCTCAGATGCCCTTGTTGCCAATCGTCGGTTTCCTTCAACCCGGCCCACGGATCGACATTCGCTGCTGCTGCCTTTTGAAGATAGGCGCGCCATCGGTAGTGGTGATACACCGACATGATGTGCGCCGAGTATGCCCGCGCGAGCGCTTGGTGCCCGTGAATGATTACGAAGTTTTCGTCGTTCTTCTCGCTCGCAGAAATCGAAAAATTATGGCTTCCGGTGATCACCACCGGGTTGGTGAGCGGATCGGTAACGATCACCTTCGAATGCACGATCGCGTGTCCGATGTTGGCGGTAAATTGGTTGCGCGTGACTTCCTTCAATGCCCAGCGGGCGATTCCCCCGGGTGTTCCGGAGGGTTCAACGACCTGCAACTTGCCACTGTGGATGCCAGTGGCGCCCACGGCATCGAACTCCAAGTCCTCTCCCTGCGCGCTGCTGATCACTCCGTGCACGTAGAGGTTTGGATCCTGGCGGCGCCTAGTCAGGATCGTTTTCATCTGGCCTGCGCTGCCGGGTTGGAACATCAAAAACAGAATCCCTTCATGAGCATCGGCAATGACTTGGTCGAGTGCTGCCCAATCGGCACGTTGCCGGCAGCACGTGAACCAAACGGTTGTGTCGTAGCCATTGGTCTGCGGCTGTTTAGGCTGTGTATTTTCCGTTAGAAGTTCAGCGGGAAAAGCACCTCCAGCGTCACGCAGCCGCTCCCATTGACTGAAGTAAGTCCTTGCTACATCTGCATCGCGGAGGAGGAGCCCGTTGTTCACCTGGGTGCAGAGGCCCGTTTCTGTCCAGTTAGTGCTGCCCGTCCAAACAACCTTGGGCCGCTGCTGTGTATCGGTGAAAACGAGGAACTTATTGTGACCCAGGCGTCGATTCGAGCCGGTGTTGGTCATTCGGTCATAGACGTCCACCCCCGCTTGCCGCAGCGCGGTCCGAGCACGCCGGTTTTGATCCCGACCAGGTGAATCTACGCTGCCGTTTGCGAGCACGATGTGTGCCCGCGCTCCGATGGCCTTCAAATCGTCGAGCAATCCGTCATCATCCAACTCATAGAGCGCGCCAAAGACATGCCCATTCCCACTCGCGATCTCCGCGAGCAAGGCCGTCATCTTCGCCCCTAGGTCCCCGGTAAGGAACACGCGAATCGGCGCGTCATGCTGCTGCAGGGTGCCTTTGAAGTGACGCAACACCACATCATCGTCATCAGTCCCGAGTTCCTGTTTCAGCCGCCGGAGGTAGCGTGCCATGAACTGTGACATCACCAGACCGCGATTAAAAAAGCATTCCAAGCCATTCCCAACAGCACCGCGCAGTTCCATCCACGGCGTCCACGCACTGGTATGATCCTGATCAACTTCGAGCCCTCCGTCGTGGTCGGTCACCACGCCATGCACACGGTAACGCACCTTATCACCGGTATTCACCTTATGGTCTGTCCACGAGAACCGCTGGAACGGCCACTTAGTGGTTGGCTGGTGCTCTCCTGGCTCGCCTGGTTGAGTCTTGAATCCTACCCGATTCTCCACCCAACTCCGGCTCGTGCTAGTTGCGTCTCGCATCTCACGTTCCAAGGCAAATCCCCAGCAATCGTTGATCGGTTCATCAATGCGCCAGTAGATAAAAACATCGTCGCAGTTTGCGTGTGCGGTGATGCGGATTGCGGAGGGCATGACGGGGTGTGGGTGGAGGTTTCGTTGGAGCCAGCGATTCCAGACAGGGTACTCCCTATCAGTCCGCGTGATGTATGTGAAGACTGATTGTGTGACGGGTTTTTGCGGTGGCGTCCGAACTGAATCGCTTAGTGTTCACGGCCGACGATGAAAAGCCGTCGTGGGCGAGCTGCCCTAGCGGTTGAAACAAGAACCGCGAGTCCCAGCTCGACAGTGACATTGGCGGATTTATTCATGGTCTGATTGAGGTTTGGATTTTGGTGCGCTGATGTCGTGAAATTGCCCGCCCATATGGAGTAGATTTCGCAGTGGGTGTCCGGGTGTTTGCAGTAGGAAAGTGAGGTAGGAAAGCAGGCCTTCGACGGCGAAGGCGGTGCTCCAGATTGTGGTTCGCTGTTGCGAGTTGACCCCCTTTTGATCGCCAAAGGACAGAAGCGCGTTGGCGAAAACTCTCCAATGCAACTCTAAGAGCTTTGACTCCTTCTCATCACTGGATGGTCACCCCGACCAAGGGGATCTTGACCGAGATCCACGGCCTTACCGCCTTCTCGACGAGTCGGCCGGCGTTGAGAAGCCGGGCCTCGCTCAGCGGCGGACCAATCAATTGGAGACTTGTCACCGGAATACCTTCGTAATAGAGAGGCATCGGCATCGCCATGGTTGGACTGCGTCCGAAGCTGAGATAACGAAGAGGGACGGGCATCGCCAGGGCAGGATTGCCCGCGAAATTTACCGCCACGGTATTCTGCAGTCCGAGCATACGCGCTTCGAAAAGGGCGGCTTTCAGCACTTTCGGAATCGGTATTGCCGTCGTCTGCAACGTCGGCAAAGCGATGAAATCCACGTCGGCGAAAACCTTCTGCATTGTATTCTGCCACTCTGCTCGCCCAGCAAGAGCCTCCCGATACAAGTTTCGATGGCTGACGCCACCGGCGAAGATGGCCAGGTTGGTCCGGCCTGTCACACCCGGAGCCCCACGGAAGCTCCTGTCACTGATCCAGACACCGGCAGCGGCGATGGCATTGCCATCCTTTTTTGCCTGTTCCCACTTTTCCCTGAAGTCGTCGTCCAGGGGAACCACTTGGAAGCCCGCCTTTGCAAGGGCTTTGTCAATAGCGACATCGACTTTCCGCTCGGTGCCTCTGAGATAGAGGCGCCCGACCCGGATTTTCTCGGCCGAAGGTTCGGCGGCCTGGGCCGCGGCGTACCTCGCCGCGAATCCGCTCTGCAACAGGTCCATCCCTCTCGCAGTGCCGGCGATGTCCTTTCCCATTGGGCCGACGGTGTCGAGGTGATCGGGTTCGATCGGATACACGCCGTTAACGGAAACGAGCCCGTGAGTCGTCTTCAAACCGACGATGCCACAACAAGCTGCAGGCACACGGATGGATCCGGCGGTGTCCGTCCCAAAAGCCACATCCGCCATTCCACTCGCCACCGCGACAGCCGATCCGCACGAGGAACCCCCTGGAATCAGGCTGCGCAAGAGATTGAACGGGTTTCTGGGCGTCCCGAAATAATCATTCAGGCCGGACGGCGAGACCGCAAATTCGGTCATGTTCGCTTTACCGACAATGTGCACGTTGCGCTGCCGTGCAATCGTCAGGCACGGAGCATCCTTCTTTGCAGGCGGACGAGTCTTGGCAAAATACTCCGAGCCAGCCGTGGTGACCACGCCCTCCATATCGATGTTATCCTTGACAGCCAGCTTGAGCTGTTTCGTGCCGGGCTTGGCCGGCCAATGGACGATAAAGGCGCGATTCCCCGGAAGGAGCGCGTTGACACGCGGCACGAGCGAGCAACCGCTTAGCAGGAGTAGGGATACCAAGGCCAGCGGGACGGACCCATAGGTAAGCCGGCCGAATACTTTCATGAATTCTAGAAAATAATGAGCGCCTGCGTGCGCGGCAATCATCGCGTAGGATCAGATCGCGAGGCCTCTTGAAAAGGATTGATCCTTTGATAGCGACGCTGATTGGAGACCGGAGGTGCGGGCCAATCACATTCCCGATCGGACGGCAGCGTATGCCTGGGTTATTCTCGAATGGTTGAGGAGACGCGCACGACTTTGTCTCGCCTCGATATGTAAGCAGAATAGGCTGCCGTGACCCGACATGAACTTCCAGATCGCCCTTTTGCTCTGCATTTTGGCCATCGCTCTCACCTTGTTTTCCTGGGAGCGCTTCTCGGCGGACGTGGTTGCTCTGGGCGTGCTGCTGACGCTGGTATTCACAGGAATGTTGCCAAAGGACAAGGCGTTCGATGGTTTCGGCAGCGACGCGGTTATCATGATCCTCGGGCTGCTCATCCTGACCGCAGCACTCGAGCGCACGGGGGTTGTCGAGCTGACCGGACGCGCTGTTTTGCGCCACACCGGCAAGGACCCCGACCGTCTGTATGGGATTGTGATCGTCGTCTCCGCCGGACTTGGATCTCTCATTAGCAACACGGCCTCCACGGCGTTTTTCCTGCCGATCGTCTTCGGTCTTGCCAAGAAGGCGGAACTAAGCGCATCAAAGCTGCTCATGCCGCTGGCGTTTTCCGGCATACTGACCAGCTCCGTCACGTTGGTGAGCACCTCGAGCAACATGGTCGTCAGCGGGATGATTCAAAAATACGGTATGCCGGAGATGGGAATGTTCGAGCTGGCCCCGGTGGGCATCCCCATCGCAATCGTCGGTCTGACCTACATCTATCTGGCACGCAGATTTGTGCCGGAGCGGGAATTATCGAAGAAGCTGACCGAGGAATTCGGTCTCGGTGACTACCTAACCGAAGCGGTCATCGTTGAGAATTCTCCGCTCGCCGGAAAAACGCTCGCCGAAGCGCATCTCGGGGAGGAGCTCGGGCTGAATGTGTTACGGATTCTCCGCGAAAAGCGCTCGTTGCCCGCACGCGCGAGCACAAAGCTGCAAGCCGGAGACTTGCTAATAATCGAGGCCAGCCAGGGCGACCTGCTCAAGATCAAGGACACCGCCGGCATCGAGATCAAGGCCGACGTGCATCTCTCCGATCCTGACCTTGCGACCGAGGACACCGCGTTGGTGGAGGCGGCGCTATTGCCGGGTTCGCCGTTGATCGGGCGAACGCTCAACCGGTCGCGTTTTCGCCAGCGCTACGGGTTGCAAGTGCTCGGGATTAACCACCGCGGAACGAACGTCGTTCGAAAGCTCAGTCAGGTGCCGCTTCAGCTCGGCGATGTCCTGCTCCTGCAGGGCCGACCCGAAGAGATCACCCGTCTGCACGGCGAGAACATCATCCAGATCCTTGGCGGGGTGGAAGCGATGGAGGAAAAGCTTCCCAGACGCAGGCACGCGCCTCTTGCGATCGGTATTTTCGTCGCGGTGCTCCTAGCGACGGTCTGCGGCGTATCGCTGCCGCTGGCCGCGATGACTGGAGTGCTGCTGGTCTTCGTCACGGGTTGCATTACTCCCAGCGAAGCTTATCGCTCCGTCACATGGAAAGCGATAATCCTCATTGGCTCCATGCTTGGGCTGGGGGCCGCCATGGATCATACCGGCACGGCGAAATACCTCGCGGGACTGATCGTGTCTCTTGCCGGCGAAGCCAACCCGCTCTGGCTGCTGACCGGTTTCTTTGTGCTCGCGGTGCTCCTCACTCAGCCAATGTCAAATCAGGCGGCGGCGATCGTCCTGCTCCCGGTGGCGATCCAGACCGCGCAGCAGGCGGATCTCAATCCGCGCACGTTCGCGATGATGATAGCTGTCGCCGCAAGCACCTCGTACCTCACGCCGCTCGAGCCAGCGTGCCTGATGGTGTATGGTCCAGGCCGCTACCGCTTTATTGATTTCTTGAAGTTCGGCTCTGTGCTCACGCTGCTGATTTACGCAGTTTCCATCGCGTTGGTGCCACTCATCTGGCCGCTCAAGCAGTGAGAGGCAAAAGCCCGCGCGGCTGAATGCAGGATCGAGTGTGGCGCGGCTCAAGCCGCCCGCACTTGTTGTGAAAGTCGGCCGATTCTGCGTCGAAATGAGAATCTTCTCCGCGCCTCGCGCACGGTGAAGCACTCTGGAAGCCGGCAGGTGCACAGCTGCCGATTCCTCTCTCGTGTATGGGGTGCGCAAATTCTCATTCGAAAACCATACCGCGGAATGGGCCGACTCCTAGAAGCTTCGACCGGATAGGCATGAAGTGCCTAAGTCGCCTGGCATTGTTGTCTTAGCGAGCACAAGGCTCTAAAACCATAGCTTATTTCATTGACGCGCTGCGCTTCATTGTTCTTAATGCGTCTCGAGGGCGGTTGCCTCGGCAGGCTAATTCGTGATCAAATGGTCGTTGCGTCTACTCAACTGCTACCGGACTTGGTCGCTAAAGAGCGTCGCGGATTGAAATGCGCGAACTTAGCTTCGGGCGCCCCGCGCTCAGACCTCAAACGGGTTCGCCGCATTCCATCGAGCCGGCCTACTTGGTACAATAGCCCGAAGCGTTCACGGTGACCCATTTTATTCCACACTCATTGCATGGCCCAGAGGGATCCTAAGCGACCATTCCTTTCCACAAGGCCACTGGCCCCGACGGGGCCTCAACCTGCGAAACCAAACCGCACAATAACTTATGTCCTGCACCTGCCACCGCAACCCGCTACACTGTGTAATCCCACCCTACCTTCTCGAAAAGGTCGCCGCCAAGGGAAAGTCCGCCATCGCCCGTGACAAAGCGCTAAAATCCCTTCGCGTTTCCCGCTACTTCCGCGGCAGACGACGCGAGGCGCAGGAGGCCTTCAAAGCGCTGGGCTTTCGCGCCGTTGCCAGCGCAGCCGCCACCGCCGCTCCCGAAACGCTGGTTCGGAAAGTTTATGACGCCAAAGGCGCGGAGGATCTTCCCGGCAAACTCGTCCGCGGCGAAGGGGACAAACCCACCAAAGACACCGCTGTTGACGCCGTATACGACGGCGCCGGGCACACCTACGACCTCTATCGGGAAGAATATGGCCGCTCCTCCATCGATGACCGCGGCATGGAAATGATCCAGACAGTCCATTTCGGCCAATCCTACCAAAATGCGTTCTGGAATGGAGAACAGATGGTTTATGGCGATGGGGACGGCAGTGTTTTTGGAGATTTCACCTCAGACATCGACGTCATTGGCCACGAACTCAGCCATGGCGTCACCCAATACGAAGCCGGGCTCATTTACGAGTTCCAAAGCGGCGCGCTGAACGAGCACTTTTCTGACGTTTTTGGCTCCCTTGTGAAGCAGCGTGTTGCCAACGAGGATGCCAAAACGGCCAACTGGCTGATTGGAGAGAACGTTCTCGTTGGCAAAAAATACGTTCTTCGCTCCCTCAAGGCCCCGGGTACCGCCTTCGTGAATCATCCCGTGCTCGGAACCGATCCGCAGCCCGCCACGATGAACGACTTCCAGCAACTGCCGCTCTGGGAGGATCAAGGCGGTGTGCACATCAATTCGGGAATTCCAAATCACGCGTTCTACCTCGCGGCGATGGAGATTGGCGGCTATGCGTGGAAACAAGCCGGCCTCATCTGGTATCGCACGCTCTGCGATCTTCTGGGCGAGAATGCCACGTTCGTCCGAGCGGCCCAAGCCACGATTCAGGCGGCTCGGGCCGAGTTCGGATCTGGCAGTTTGGAGGAACAGGCCGTCACCAAAGCTTGGAAAGATGTGAAAGTGATATAAGCTTTGCGCAGTTCGAGCGCGTCATGCTCACGATCGAGGCAGTTCAAACAGGGCTGCAAGTGCCGGTTCCAAAAGGGTGGTCTTTCAATTCCACCGAGGCATCAGCCAAGGAAACGGCCGAACTCAAGCGACTCGTGGAAAGCTGCAACTTTCTCCATGCCCCGGAGCCTGCCTCGAAGCGCTCTGCTCCCGACCGGGGCACAATCTCGATCCTCGTCACGACGCCTGAAGGTTCCCGCCGGCTCACTTTCGCCCTGGGACGATATACCCAAGGAGTTCGAGCCACTGGTGCGCTTCATTGAATCGCGGTTGCAATGGCGGCCGCGGAAACCGTAGCCTGAGTCGCCGGGCGCGAACGTGCCAGGGAAGAAAGCGTCCTCGGCTGCTCAGCAGCCACGAGCGAAGTGCCCGGATCTTTCCGCACGGTCAAGGTAGCCAAAGGCTTCCCGGGAAACAGCACAATCGTTCGATGATCGCTTTGGCAAACTCCGACGTCGTGGCAGTCCCGCCAAGATCAAAGGTGACGTGCTGTTTGCCACCGATGACATCGTAACAGGCTTTCTCGATGCGGCCCGCAAGATCGATCTCGCCGAAGTGGCGCAACATCATGCACGCGCTCAGCAACAGCGCCGTCGGGTTGGCCTTGCCCTGCCCTGCGATGTCGGGCGCGGTGCCGTGGACGCTCTCAAAGATCGCAGCGCTCTCGCCGATATTGCCGCTCGGCGCGACGCCCAGCCCGCCGATCAAGCCCGCGCAAAGATCGCTCACGATGTCCCCGTAAAGATTGGGCAGCACCATCACATCGAAGCGTTGCGGATTTGCGACAAGCTGCATGCAGCAGTTGTCGACGATGACTTCATCGTACTGAACCTGCGGATACTTCTTCGCACACCTCTCGGCAGCAGTTCAGAAAAAGCCCGTCGCTCCTCTTCATGATATTCGCCTTGTGGATGGCGGAGACTTTGCGGCGATTCTGCGTGGCAGCATAGTAGAAAGCGAACTCTGCAATTCGAATCGACGCGGTACGCGTAATGACCTTGAGCGACTCGACGACGCCAGGCACCACCTCGTGCTCGAGTCCCGAGTATTCGCCCTCGGTGTTTTCGCGAACCACCACGACGTCCACGTTGTCGTAGCGTGTCTTCAACCCCGCGATGCTTCGGCAGGGCCGGAGGTTCGCGTAGAGCTGAAACGCCTTGCGCAAGGTGAGGTTGAGCGAGACGTGGCCGGTCCCGATCGGCGTGGCCAGCGGACCTTTGAGCGCGACGGTGTTCTTGCGGATTGAAGCCAGGGCCTCCTCGGAAATGAGCTGTCCGCCAGGCTCAACAGACTCGGTGCTGACGATCTGCCGCTCCCACTTTATGGGCGCTTTGGCAGCTTCGAAGATTTGGACAACGGCATCGGCGATCTCAGGACCGACCCCATCGCCGGGAATCAAGGTGACGGTGTGCGTTTTCATTCGGGATGAAATGGCTTGCTCGGGACATTCTGCGCCAAGGCAGCCCCATTCCTCCATGAAAAATTCTCAGGTTTTTTCCCTGGCCTGCCGCTCGGCGCAGTTTCTTGAGCTCGCGATGGTTCGTGCGAACCGACCATTGGCTGGACGATCCCTCGAAAGAGCGCCAGTCTCGGGGCGAAAAATCATGAAAATCATTCGTTACCTGGACGCTGGCGGAAATGAACACTATGGGGCGCAGGAGCCAGACGGGACAGCGATTGAACTTGCCGGCGCGCTGTTTTCGCAGCTGAAGGTCACGAATCGTCCCGCCCGGGTAAGCAAACTTCTCGCACCTCTCGGGCCGGCTCAGATTTTCGGAATCGGGCTCAACTACCGTCGGCATGCCGAAGAGACCAAAGCTAAGATTCCCGAATTTCCGGTTCTGTTCGGCAAAGGCCTGAACAGCCTTCAGAATCCGGGCGATCCGATTCTTATTCCGACGCATCTGGCCAGTGAGCAGGTCGACCACGAATGCGAGCTTGCCGTCGTGATCGGCCGGTCATGCAAAAACGTCTCCCGCGAAGAAGGCTCTGGACTTTGTGCTCGGCTACACGTGCGCCAACGACGTGAGCGCGCGGGATTGGCAAAAGAAGAAGGGAGGCGGTCAATGGAGTCGCGGAAAGTCGTTCGACTCGTTTTGCCCGCTCGGCCCCTGCCTCGTAACTCCCGACGAAATTCCCGATCCAAATGCCCTGGCCATCCGCACCATCGTGAACGGAATTACTGTCCAGGACTGGAACACGAATGACATGATCTTTGATGTTCCCTCCCTCATTGAGTTTCTCAGCGGCAGCACGACGCTCCTCGCGGGAACGACAATTCTCACCGGAACCCCGCATGGTGTGGGAATGGCAGCGGAACCGCCTCGGTGGCTCAAACCCGGCGACAGCGTGTCCATCCAGATCGAAAAAATCGGCACGCTGACGAATCCCGTGGAACTCGAGCAGCGGGTTCGCCCAGCGCAGTAAGTCTGCCGAACCGGTGCTCCTCGCTTATACTTGCATCCACACTGTCGCAGCACCGTGCCCGGCCGGGATGTCGGGCAGGGCACGGGTGGCGGAGAAAGTTACGGGAACCGGAACGTGACTCTTGCCGAGCGTCTCCAACCGTGACCGATCAAGCTTCGAGCAGTTTGTCGAGAGAAGAATCACGCCGCCGCGGACCGCGCAAGCAAATGCCAGCTCGATGAGGCGTCCATAATCCCTTTCCGCGCGAAAGAGCCGGCCGTTGTGTCCCCTCGAAAATGTCGGCGGATCAAGAACAATCGCGTCGAACTTTTCTCCCGCGCCGAGCGAGCCGGGGCAGAACATCAAAGGCATCATCTGCCATGAAGCGATGTCCTTCGAGCGAAAGTCCGTTAAGCGCGAAGTTGCGGCGTCCGCGATCAAGCGCCGCCTTCGAAATATCAATGCTTAGTGTCTGTGCTCCGCCCGCGGCTGCGGCAACCGAGAACGAACATGTGTAAGCAAAAAGGTTGAGGAGGTCTTTCGGCTTTCGTGGCCCGCAACCTTCTCCGGTTTGCGCGTTGATCGAGAAATAAACCGCAGGAATAGCCCGCCAGGAAGTCGATCTCATAGCAAAGCCCTCTTCGTGGACGACACAGGTGTGTTGGTGAGAAGGGCGTCCAACGGACCGTGGCGTATCGCTTCTGCCGGGAGCGGAAACGAGGCGGCGGGCGTAGATCCTTTCGAGCACTGCTTCCGCCCGTTTACCCCAGTTCGAAAAGCTCTTCCAAAATGCCCGAGGCAAGCGACTCGGCGGTATGCGAGATGATCGCGCCATCGCCATACCGTTCGATCCGACATTCCTCGCCGTCTGCGATTCTGTATGCGTCCGTTCCCCGTGTCGCAAACTCCGCGGCGAGCGCCGGGGAAGCCCAGTTCATTCCACAGGGCTGGCCTTGCGTTCTTCGTTCGCGAAGATCCATCGTCCGCCGGCCGATTCAGGGTTGAGATCCGCCTCCGGAATGTTGTCGAAGGAATTCGGCGATTCGCCTCTGCACTTCCGAAGCCCACGGACCAATCTCAACGAGATGTCCAGCTCCCTCGACGGGAAGCAGGAACGCCCCAGGGATCCTACGAGCGACCGCCTCCGCTGCTGCAAAGGGCACGCACTGGTCGGCCGTTCCATGCACGACGAGCGTCGGCGCGGTAATCTGTTCCAAGGGAAGATCAGGGAGCGAGCGACCCTGTGCGAGATCATTGAGAAGGCCCGCCTCTCTGACGCTCAACGGCGTAAACGTCCCGATAAGACTCCTGAACCATTCGAGCTGATCCGAATCGTTAAGAACGTCGGCTATCAGCAATTCACGCTGGGCCACGGTCCCGTTATTCTCAGCATCAAGCATCCACGAAAGCGCTCTCGCGCGGATCCCTTTCTGTCGCCAGAACGAAAAGCCAGGCGCCGAAGTCGCCCCTCAATCCGTCGAGCAAGAGCCTTCCCGGTTCGATCCGCTGCGCGCTCCGCACGGATCGAACTTCGCTGTCACGCGGAGAAACCAACACCAAAGCCCAGACCTTACCCGGATGTCGAATGGCAAATTGGATGGCCGCGGGCGCTCCCCGATGAACTTGCCAGAACCGCCACGCTGGAAATTCCCATCCGTGTCGATCAAGCTCGCCATGGCGTCGGCCTGCTGTTCGGGCGAAAGCCCGGTGGTCAACGGGGTGCGCAAATAACCGGGGCGCGACGGCGCGACGATCTGAAATTCGTCCTGGACAAACGTGAACCCAATAAGCATCGCCTGATCGTAACCGCCGGGCGCGCCGTGAAAGACCAGCACCGCAGGCCCCTCGCCACGGACCAGAAACTCCACCGGTCCTCGATCGGTCTTGGCAATCTCACTGGCTGAATCCAGCGAGGCAAGCCTGTCCGCCCGCCACGAGGCAAACCACGCGAAGAAGAAGCCAACGATCAGGAGCACCAGCACGCAAAGCAGGAAACTGCTTTTCGCGAGAAGCCGAAGCGAAGACGTCATCGAAGAAAGTGATGAGTCCAGCGACAAGCGGTGGCAAGAAAAAGAAGCGAGCAAGCGTCACATTTCGCCGTGCCTGAAATTGGGGGCACACGGATTCGAACCGTGAACCAAGCAGTTATGAGCCGCCTGCTCTGACCGTTGAGCTATGCCCCCGTTTCTTAAACTAAAGAGGATTTTTGGGCGTTGCGGGAGGTTTTTTTCCGGACCTGCCCGGGTGCGGGGCTTAAGATGACCGCCCGCACAAACCAATCCCAGCCTTTGAGAGCAAGCGGATAGGCTGCCAGGAAGAGAACGACTCCGGAGAGGAAGGCTCCTATCAAGAGCGGCAGCGGCGCTTGGGAAAGAAGCGTCAAGCACATCCGCGGCCGGCTCGCCGACTGGAGTTCTTCCCATGAGCACACAGCCAAGCTCGTACTGCGCCAGAAGAATAACGGCGTCGTCAGCGGATTGCTAACCCAGGTGCAGGCGATGGCAGACGGGATATTCACCCGAATCAGATACGCGATCAGCGCTGCGGCCAGCATCTGGAAAGGCAAAGGCATCATCGAAAAGAAGACGCCAATCGCACATCCCGACGCGAAGCGAGGCGCGCTCAGGCTGCCACATCTCAGAGCGAGAACAACCGGTCGCCCAGCTTTCGGTGCAGCCACGTGCCCCGCAGATGCTTTATGCGCGGAAGGTGCCGCAAATAAGGTCCGGCCGAACTCCGCCGCCAATGATGCGGCTTCATCCGGGCGGAAAACGTCGCCGGCCATTTTCCTCCGCATCTCCGCTTGCCAAGGGTCATTAAGCTGCCTAAACACTCTGCTGTATGAAGAAGATTGAGGCCATCATTAAACCCTTCAAAATGGAAGACGTCAAAGAAGCTCTGGCCGAAGTTGGCATCGAGGGAATGACTGTCAGCGAGGTGAAGGGTTTCGGACGCCAAAAGGGCCATACCGAAATCTACCGCGGCAGCGAATATACCGTCGATTTTTTGCCCAAGGTCAAGTTCGAAATCGTCGTCATCGACAGCATTGTCGAAAAGGCCGTCAAAGCCATCTCGGATTCCGCCAAGACGGGAAAAATCGGAGACGGCAAGATCTTCGTCCTTCCCATAGAGAACGCGATTCGAATTCGCACCGAAGAGACCGGAGAAAACGCGATCTAACGAGTTCCACGGGACAGCCGGGCTCGCCCCATATTTCTTGCGATGGACTGGTGGAAAGCCCTGATTCTCGGCATCGTTGAGGGCCTCACCGAATATCTTCCAGTCAGCTCAACCGGACACCTCCTCCTTACGCAGCGGGCATTAGGAATTGCCCAAAGCGAGTCGGCGGATGCCTTCGCAATCTGCATTCAGTCGGGGGCGATCGTTGCCGTCCTCGGTCTCTACTTTTCGCGCGTTCGTCAAATGGTTCTCGGAGTCGTGGGGAAGGATCCTGAGGGACTCAAAATGGCCACGAACGTCATCGCCGCCTTCTTGCCGGCAGCCTTTATTGGACTTCTTCTCGAGAAACCGATTAAGAAGTATCTGTTCGGAGGGGAGGCCTGGGGGCTCTGGCCGATCGTCGCGGCTTGGTTTGTCGGCGGCATCGCCATCCTGCTGGTGAGCTGGTGGCAGGCCTCACGCCAGGAGAAGACTCACCAATCGGGTCTCAGCCTGGAATCGCTCACTTGGAAGATGGCGGTCGTCGTGGGATTGATCCAGTGCATCGCCATGTGGCCAGGAGTCAGTCGCAGCCTTGTGACTATCGTGGGAGGAGTCCTTGTTGGATTGAGCCTGTCAGCGGCGGTCGAATTCAGCTTTCTGCTTGGGCTCCTCACCTTAAGCGCTGCCACAGTCTACGATGGCTTGAAATACGGAAAGGAAATGGTGCAATCCTTCGGCCTGTTCGCACTCTTTGTTGGTTTTCTTGGGGCGTGGGTCTCCGCGGTGCTCGCCGTGAAGTGGATGGTAGCCTATCTCAAAAAGCACGGCATGCAGATTTTCGGCTATTATCGCATCGCGCTCGGTCTGGTGGTGACTGTCCTGATCTTGGGCGGTTGGCTTAGTCACTGAACATGACCGAAGGATGGATTCCCCCTGATCTCCAAGCCGCCGTATTTTGTGAGGATGTGCGGACTGAAATCAGCGGCCAGCAGACGCTCATCGGCGTCTTCGGAATGATTCCCGCCCATATGCTTCCCATAGGCTTTCTTAAGCTTTGCCTCTGGACGCGCTGGTGCGGCGGCATGGGTCAGTTCGTTGAAAAGTCGCTTGTCCTTGGCTGCCAAGACGAACAGCCCATCGCTCAAAGCGAGTTGAGGTTCTCTCTTCCGGCGCTGGACTCCTATGTCACGAATGTTCACGTCCTTGGCGGCGTGCAGTTCCAGCAATATGGTGTCTACCATGTCGAGATTCGCCTCGATAACGAACTGAAAATGCGGTTTCCGCTGCCCGTCGTTCGGGTCCCGCAGCCTGGGCAGCCAGCCGCCTAAACGTCAATATTCTCGCCATCATCGGGCAAGTAGACCGTATCTACGCCCGAAAGCTCGCTCTCGAACAGGAGTTGAATCTCGCCGCGACGCTCTTCAAGCTCCGCCGAGACATGCGTCAGACAGAGAGTTCCTATCCTGGCGCCGTGCAACACGGACACGAGCTCTTCGGGAGAAAAATGCGCAAGTTCGCAGATGAGAAGATCCGCGGGTTCGCTCAGGACACCGCTCAGATCCCGTGCAGATCCAAGATCGCCCGAATAGATGAATCTCTTGCCGGCGGCGAGAATCTCGAAGAGGAAGGATTCGATGGCGGCATTTCCAGTCTTTTCACGGGTCTTGTCGAGGTGCGTAGTGTGATGAGGCAAGACGGTCACCGCATCGAGGATGACAGCAGTCCGCGCCTGCCAAGAGAAGATCCCAACGGGAAAACCAAGCACTTCAGGTGTCAATAAGACGGCGTCGAGCCAGGCACGAAGAGGCTCCGCGAGATGACGAGGCACGCCGACCGGCAGCGGGTTATGCCGGCCATGCAGCCAGCTTGCCTGCAAGCAAGAGCGCCAATCCGCCGACGTGATCCGCGTGGGCATGCGTGATCCATACTGCGTCAAGATCGGCGAGCGGCACCCCAAGCTCCAGAAGCTGCAAACCGCAGGGCTCGCCAGCATCAATAAGCACGCGCAAGCCCCCAACATTAAGGAGCACGCTCGATTGAAAGCGCCCGGCAGCCCGTCTCCGGGACCCGTGCCCAAGAAAAGTTACCGATGACATCTAAGCGAATTTGTTAGGAGATTTGTCGCCCGTCGACAAGCTGCACCAACCGAAAAAGTTGCATCGACCGCCCTTCGAACATTAGATTTCGGGAAATGCGGCTCCTCCGTAAATACGCGTTCTGGATCTTCCTCTTTTGCCTCGTGACCGCCCTGGTGAGCGCTCCTTCGCCGGATACAGTCAGAACGCGCCTTGCGGACGGCTTCGATCAACCAGTCGGAAAGCCCGATGGAGTCGGCTATTATACCTCGCGAGGCTTCCGGCCCAGATACCATATGGGGGAAGACTGGAACGGGCTCGAAGGGGGCAACAAGGACTTGGGGAAGCCCGTCTACGCAACCGCCAATGGGATTGTCGTTCTCGCTCGCGATATGCGTATGGGCTGGGGAAACTTGATCATCGTCCGCCACATCTTTCTTGAAGACCGGCAAATGAGAACGGCGGATTCGGCATACGCCCACCTCGACCGAATCCTAGTCCGCGAAGGTCAGCAAATCGTGCGCGGACAGCAAATCGGCAGCATTGGCACCAACCGCGGAATGTATACTGCGCATCTTCACTTCGAGGTGCGAAAAAACCTCTTCATTGGTTACAACCAGAGCGGTTTCGGAAAGGACTACTCGAATTATTACATGCCCAGCTCGTTCATCGCTCAGCGCCGCAAGCTTTCCGGATCGGGCCGCAGCGCCCTCGTCGCGATCAATACATTCAACTTGAGAGGTAGAGAAACACCGCCGCCGGACCGAACCCTCGCGCGCGTTCAGAGCAAGACCACGCAAAATTCCGCCCCACCTCCCTCAAAGCCGCCCAAGGGACGGGATACATTCCGCGTGAATCGATTTGGCGATATGTTCTCCAATTAGCTAACGCCTCACGCGTCGCTTGTCACAGCCCGTCGCCCCGCCTAAATAGCGCTTGTTGACCATACCTGACTCTCTTTTTCTTGTCGCCGGAGGAGGCCGTTACCCTTCACTGGTCATTGAAGCGGCCCGCGCGTCCGGCGTGAAGAAGATTTCCGTCGCGGCCTTCGACGGAGAGACATCGAAAGCAACCACCTCCAGTGCAGACGAAGTGCATTGGCTCCGGGTGGGCCAGCTTGGCAAGCTGCTCGATGCAGCGAGAAAATCGGGTTCCCACCACGCCATGATGGCAGGGCAGCTTGCCCCGGCCAACCTCTTCAACCTTCGTCCCGACCTTCGGGCCTTGATCGTTCTCGCAAAGTTAAGGCGCCGCAACGCCGAGACTCTGTTCGGTGAGGTCGCAAATCAACTCGCCAAGGCTGGCCTCGAAGTGCTGAACGCAATGACCTTCCTCGACGCTCACGTTGCCCGCCAGGGCCATATCGCGGGACCTCGGCTCAAACCGCGGCATGTCGAAGACGTCCAGCTTCGGCTTCGGCATCGCCAAGGAAATCAGCCGGCTCGATATTGGGCAGTCCGTGGTCGTCAAATCGGGCACCGTCCTGGCCGTCGAAGCCTTTGAAGGAACCAACGAATGCATCCGCCGCGGCGGAAGCCTCGGGAGCAAGGACGCAATACTGGTCAAGGTAACCAAACCGGGTCAGGATATGCGCTTTGATGTTCCGGTCATCGGAGAAAGAACCATCGCAGTGGCTCGCGAGGCAAAATTGAAAGCCATCGCCTGCGAGGCGAACTGCACGCTTCTCCTCGACAGTCCCGCGGTGTGTCGCGCGGCCGCGGAGGCCGGCATTACTCTGCAAGGCGTCTCCGAATGAGCATTCTTCGCGCGGGGGTCGTTGGCGTCGGGCACATGGGCATCAATCACGCCCGCATCTTCTCCGAGATCCAAAACTGCACCCTCTCGGCCGTCTATGACAAAAATCATGACGCTGCCCGTTACGTGGGAAGAAAGTACCGCACACACGCAGCCGGCTCTCTTGAAGAGTTCGCGGAGCTCGTGGACGCCGCGACGATCTGCACTCCCACCGTTACCCACTACGAGATCGGCGCCTTGCTCCTGGAAAGCGGCAAGCACCTCCTCATTGAGAAACCGATCGCAGAGTCACCGACCCACGCCCGCGTCCTCGCCGAGCTCGCTTCGAACCGTTCCTGCGTGCTCCAGGTCGGGCACGTCGAACGATTTAACCCCGTCCTCGCCGCGCTGGAAAGCAAACTCAAAAATCCGCGATTTCTGGAGGTCACTCGCCTCTCGCCGTATCCGAATCGCAGCACCGACATCGGCGTTGTGCTCGACCTGATGATTCACGACATCGAAATCATCCTGCACATCGTGCGCTCGCCGATCGTGAGCATGGACCCGGTGGGCATCGCCGTGCTGAGCAAAGGCGAAGACATCGCTAACGTCCGCTTTCATTTCGAGAGCGGCTGCGTCGCCAATGTCACCGCCAGCCGAATCAGTCGCGACACAATGCGAAAGATCCGTGTCTTTCAGGAGAACGCTTATCTTTCGTTGGACTATCAAGAAGCAGGACGGCGTGATGTACCGCTTGAACGACGGCCCGAAGGGAAAGGAAATCGTCCGCGACAAGGTCGAGATCCGGCGCGGGGAACCGCTCAAGATCGAGCTTGAGGCCTTTATCCACTGCGCGCGAGATGGTGCAAAGCCCAAGGTGTCCGGTCACGAGGCTGCTGACGCCCTGGATATCGCCTTGGAGATCACGCGTCGAATCGAGGAAGCCGATCCCCGAACGAACGTCGATCTCTCAGTCTCCATGACCAGCCTGTGGTTCGTTGCCGGCGAAGCCAGCGGGGACGCCCGCGCCGCCGAGGTGATGAGCGTTCTTGCGCGCGATCGACCCGAGAACTCGTTTTCTTGGCGCGGGAGGACCAAAGATGAGAGCAGTTTGCCTCCGAGCCTTTTGACGATTGGATCGCAGAGGCCGGGGTGCTGGGGCTGTGGGACGTCTTGAAGCATTACGGCTACTTCCGGAAGAAGTTCCACCGCATGCTCGACCAGATCGAGGAGACGAAACCGAGCGCCATCGTTTTGGTCGACTATCCCGGATTTAATCTCCGCCTGGCCAAGTCCCTGCGATCGCGCGGCTTTCCGGGGAAGATCCTCTTCTATATCAGCCCTCAAGTCTGGGCTTGGAACCGCCGACGAATTCCAAAAATGGCCCGCTTTCTCGATCTGATGATCTGCGTCTTTCCGTTCGAGCAGCCCATGTATGAGGCCAGCGGACTCCACACGATATTCGTCGGACATCCCCTTCTGGAAGCGCTCGCCGCCGAAAAATCCTGTGTCCCTCGCGACCCAAATCTCCTCGGACTCTTTCCGGGCAGCCGAGAACGCGAGGTGAAGCGGATTTTCCCGATCATGGTCGAAGCGAGCCGCCTGATCCGGCAACGAAGGCCGGACGTTCGCCTTGAAGCCGCCGCAGCCACCGAAGCGCACGCCGGCGTGATGCGCCAAATGGCCGGCGAGCGTGCCCATCGAGATCCACTCGGGAACGGCTCACCAGCTGATGCAACGCGCCTGCGCGGGCATCGTGTGTTCCGGCACAGCCACGCTCGAGGCGGCCTTTTTTGAGCTTCCCTATTGTCTCGTTTACCGGGTCGCCTGGCTCACCTTCGAGGTAGGCCGCCGGCTGGTCGACGTCGATTGCCTCGGCATCATCAACATCCTCAACAACTACAAACAGAAACCCGCCCGCCGACCCTCGTCTGCCAGCACGACCGGCGCCTCACGTCGTTCGCGAGTTCATCCAGCATTTTGCAACGCCGGAAGCCCTCGCCTCCGAGGCGCTGCGCCTGTTGAACGATCCAGAGGCTCGCGTCGCGCCTCGTCGCCCAGGTCGAACGAGATTGTAAGCACTCTTGAAGCTAAGGGTGCTTCGCGGCGTGCTGCGGAATCAATTCTCGATGCCCTCCGATAAAATTTCCGAGTTCAAGATTTCTCTTTCGAAAATTTCCGTGAGATTCTTACGCGCGGGCTTTATCAATGCGCTTTCGGACGAGAGTTTTCACGCTCTTCCTGGTCATGGCGATCCTGACCGAGTTTGCTCATCGCGGCCTTCATGTATCGGCCGACAAAGCAGCTCTTCATGGATCTGATGCGAACCAACGTGCTTTCCATCGCGGCGACCGCAGCCGCCATGCTGGACGCGGACTCTCACACATGATCCGCACGCGCTCCGACCAGGATACGCCAGCCTACAAGCAGCTCGAAGGCGAGTTGCGGCGCGCGCGCGACGCGAACCGGCGCCGTGACCTCTACGTCAAGTACATCTACTCCATGCGCCCATACCCCAATGATCCCAAGACGGCCGAATTCGTTCTGGACGCCGAGGAAGAGGGGGTGAACAAGTCGAACGTCGGTGACATCTATAAGACCGAGAACCCCAACTACATTGTCCGCTTCAACGATTTTCAAGCCGACGAGGAGTTTGTGAGCGATCAGTGGGGACTTTGGCTTACGGCGAATGCGCCGATTCGAGATGCGCAAAATCGAAACGGTGGGAGCGGTTGGCGTGGATGTCAGCGCGACGGAGGCCATACAGCGCCTGCAGGGGATTGTTTTGGCACGGCGCGCTCGGCTCTTGGCGTTTCGCTCATCGCTGCCTATCTTCTTGCCAGCTTTGCTTCGCGAAAAATTGCTCAGCCGTTGATCACCATCCGCAACGCCGTCGAGCGCATCACCGCGGGCGACTACAGCCAAACGCTCAATCTCTCCAGCAAAGACGAGTTTGGCGAAGTGGCGAACGCCTTCAACAAGATGACCCTTGGTCTGCAGCAGCGAGAGGATCTGAAGAGCGCGCTCTCGCGCTATGTATCCGAGGACATCCTCAACGAAATCATCTACGCCGGCAGACCCTCCGAACTTTACAGCCAGCGCAAGAAAGTCACCGCGCTCTTCGCCGACGTGCGCGGATTCACCAATTTTTCCGAGCAGTTGAGCCCCGAGGAAACAGTCGCGATGTTGAACGACTATTTCGAGAAGATGATCGAGGCAGTCTTCAAGAATTTCGGGCACTTGAACAAATTCATGGGCGACGGCCTCATGGCGCTCTTTGGCGCCCTGCGCGACGACGAATTCCAGGAGGAACACGCCGTGCAAGCCGCGCTCGACATGCGACCGCTCTTGGGGAACTGCAGGAAAGATGGGCCAAATCCGAAAGCAGGGCGCGAGACGCCATGGCGTCCCTGCGCATAGGCATCGGCGTCAATACGGGTCTTGCCATCGTCGGAAATATCGGCTCCAAACAACGTATGGAATTCACGGCCATCGGCGACTCAATCAATCTGGCCGCGCGCCTTGAACAAGCGACGCCCGGACGCGGAGTAGACATCCTCGTCAGCGAGTATACCTACGTTGCGACGCGCAGTCGCTTCCCTTTTGAGCCGGCAGGAGAAATCTCCCTCAAGGGCAAATCCGAAAGCGCTCGCACGTACACGATCAAGAAACTGACATGAACGATCCTCTCCTTAAGGCACACCTCGAATCGCTCTGGGCGCCGTGGCGCGTCGAGTATTTCCAGGCGGAACACCAGAGCGGATCGGATTTCCTCAGCGAGGCCGCCCAGGCCGATGACGACGCCGCCCATCTGGTCGTCACCCGCCGAAAAGCGGCCTTTCTCCTGATGAACAAATATCCGTACTCGGCCGGCCATCTCATGGCAGTGCCTTATCGCAAAGTCTCCGAAATGACGGAGCTCACCGACGACGAGGTCCTCGAACTTTGGCAACTCTGCATTCATGCCCAGCGCTTGCTCATCGAATGCGTCAAAGCCCAGGGCTTCAATATCGGCTGGAATCTGGGCAAATGCGCGGGCGCCGGAGTGCAGGACCATCTCCATCTCCACATCGTCCCACGCTGGGTGGGTGACGCGAATTTCATGACAGTCGTGGGTGGTTCCCGTGTCATCCCCGAAGCCCTGAAACCGTTATACGAACGCCTGAGAGCCGCCCAAGACCGCTCAGAATCTTAAACGCCCGCTCCCTGGCCGTCTCGCCGCTGGAGCATCCGCTCCTTCCGGACCTGCATACTTTAATGTGCCAAATATTGTCCCATATGCGACAACGTTTGGCGGAACACTCTCGTTTTCATGAAGTCAAAGACTGAAGAGTTACTAAACCTCTTGCTCTGGTCCGCCGACATGCTCCTGCGGCCAACGTTTCGCAATCTTACTGGCTCCTACGAAAGCTGGGCCTACAAAAACGGTCTCCTTCGGCAGCTTGCAAGACTCGAAGAACAACGAATTGTCGAGCGCGATTCAGCCTGGCGCGATGAACGAATTTATCGCCTCACCTCGCTTGGCCGGCTGCAGGCGCTGGGTGGCCGGGATCCCGCAGAGCACTGGTCGCGTATATGGGATGGAAACTGGCGGCTTGTTTTGTTCGATGTTCCCACGACCCAGAATTCTCGCCGTTCGCAACTGCGACGCTACCTGCGCAGCCGAGGTTTTGGATGTCTTCAAAACAGCGTCTGGGTTACTCCTGATGCGCTGGAAGAGGAAAGGCAGCTTCTCGCCGACGGGAACGTTGACGTGGAATCGCTTATCATGCTTGACGCACGCCCTTGCGCGGGGGAATCCGACTCGGAAATCGTCAAAGGCGCGTGGGATTTCAAGCGTATCAACTCGCGCTATGCGCAGCATTTGAAGATTCTCGACGATCGACCTGCCAAGGCGCTTCGAAAGGAAGCCAACGCCCAAGCTCTGCTGAAGTGGGCGACGTCGGAGCGCAAGGCTTGGCTGGAAGCCGTCCGGAACGATCCGCTTTTGCCAGAAAGACTTCTTCCGCCCGACTATCTTGGACAACGCGCGTGGCGGCGTCGGATCAAAGTGCTGCGCGAAGCTGGTCGGCAGTTACAGACTTTCAGTCCGGCGTAGCGCGACAAATGTTGTCACATATGCGACAAAGATTAGGGCTGATCGAACTCGTCAGTACCATCGAAATGGCGCGTCTGAGATCTCGCTGGGATGGCAATCCCAACTCGCCGAGACCCGACGGCTTTTGATTAGGTCGAGCCTGCATGCTGGAGAGATTAGTAGCACGGGCGGCGTCTCGAAACGCATCATGGATCGCAGCGGTAACAACGAGTTCGACGACGAGGTTCAAATCATAAGCGGGTGACAATGCGGTTCGCGTGTGTGCTCCGCGCTCGCCCAGCATTGACGTAAAGATCGAACTCGCCGCCGAGTACTCGCGGCGCATTGGTCCGGCAGGGGGGCTCAGGGCAAGATGCCCTTCGACAAGCAATAGCATTCTAATGCGATCGAAGCCACCAAGGACGTCGCGGATCCGCTGCGAGCACATTGACCGCAGGGAGCGAGCGGCCGCGTAGCCCTGGTTTCGGTAAGTTCAGCGCCCACCCGGCCGACGTGGCGAACTTGACCGTTCTCTACCGAAAACGGGCCGCAAGGAAGAGCAAGCGACCGGAGACAAGCCACGGCACGTAATTGCCAGCCGGTTCGGCAAGGTGAGGCCGAGTTTCTGCAAGCGAGGTTCAATCGGGAACTCTTTGATCCGTCGACAACCAATGAAACGCGATTGGTTTTTGAAATGGCCTCGAGACTCGCGGATTCGCGCCTGAATTTGCTATCGAGTCTACAGGATCGTGCTACGAAACGCATCGATTCTCTGGCGCACGGACTCGTCCATCTTGATGAGCGGCGGCCAGGGGCGTTGAAACCCTTCGCCGGGAAGTTTCTTCGTCGCGTCAATGCCGAGTTTGCTGCCGATGGCCATTTCGCTCGTGGCGTGGTCGAGCACGTCGGACGGGCCTTTGGTGAAGATGCTGTCGCGCTGCGGGTCGGTGTTGGCGCAGAGGCGGAAGAGGACTTCGCTGGTGTTGTGCACGTCCACGTCGTCGTCCACCACCACGATGTATTTGGTGAACATCATCTGCCCCATGCCCCAGAGGCCGTGCATGATTTTGTAGGCCTGCATCGGGTAGGTCTTCTTGATGCTCACGAAGACGAGGTTGTGGAAGACGCCTTCGGCCGGCAGCGCGATGTCCACGATCTCGGGGAAGTTCATCTTGAAGATGGGCAGGAAGAGTTTCACGGACGCGCCGCCGATGTAGAAGTCTTCCATCGGCGGGATGCCGACGATGGTGGCGGGATAGACGGCGTCCTTGCGGTGCGTGATGGCGGTGACGTGGAAGACGGGATACGGCTCGGGCAACGTGTAGTAGCCGGTGTGATCGCCGAACGGGCCTTCGTCGCGCAGCGGCTCGGTCGGGTCCACGTAGCCTTCGATGACGAAGTCGGCATTGGCGGGGACTTCGAGGTCGTTGGTCTCGCACTTCACGAGTTCGACGGATTTCTTGCGGAGGTAACCGGCGAGGAGGAATTCATCGAGGCCATCGGGCAGCGGCGCGGTGGCGGCGAAGGGGAACACGGGATCGCCGCCGAGAAAAATGGCGACGGGCATGCGCGTGCCGGTTTCGTAGTAGCGGCGTCCGTGGCGCGCGCCGACTTTCTGGAGCTGCCAGTGCATGCCGGTGGTGCGGTCGTCGTAAATCTGGATGCGATACATGCCGACGTTGCGTTCGCCGGTGTCGGGGTCTTGGGTGACGACGCAGGGCAGCGTGATGAAGCGTCCGCCGTCGAGCGGCCAGCACTTGAGAATGGGGAGATTGAGAAGCGTCGGAGGCTGCGAGCCAAAAGTGGAGGGATCCCGCCAATCCGGCGCAGGCGGCCAATCCTGCGCCCTCGCCTCCGCGCTCTCGAATCGGTGAATGATATCCTTGCACGGACCGCTACTTACGCGCTTGGGTTTGGCGTGACGCATCTCCAGGGCGATGCCCAGAAGCTTTATTGTCTCGCGAAGGTTGGTCGGCGGCTTGGCCTTCATAAGAGCCCCGAGTTCGGCCGCGACGTCGTCCACAGATTCCGCGCCCATGCTCATGGCCATTCGCCTCCAGGAGCCCATCGTGTTGATGGCGACGGGAAAGGGACATACCTCGCCGTTGACCGTGGGTTTTTCGATCAGCAGCGCCTTGCCGCCGCCGGGCTTTTCATCTCGCGGTCGGCGAGCTCGGTGATCTCCAACTCCGTCGCCAACGGCTCGCTGATGCGCGTAAGCTCACCGGACTCTTCGAGCGCATCGACAAAGTCCTGGTACGAGGAAAATGCCATATCAGATCGCCGAGGCAGGAGATCTGACCGGAGCGGATACCGGCGCCATGCAGGAAGAGGCTGTGGAACTCGGCACGCAACCATATACGAACGCCCCGCAAGATCAGCTTCCAAACCTGCCGATTTGGCTCGAAGCCCTTCAGCAAAGTTCGCGAATCAAGATTTCCCGAACCGTAGACACCGGCGACCAACCGCTTCTGGGCGATGCGCGCGAGGCGCTTATTGTAGAAGCCCATGAATCTGCTGACGACCACCCCGTCAATCGGTCCCTCAAAGGGAAACTCGCTGAATCCCGCGCGCGGACAGCGCACGACACTGCGGACAGGTCCGAAGAAAAACAATCCAAGATCCATGAGGAAAGCAGCGGTCATTAATTCCTTGTCGCCGAGGTAATGATACTTGTCCTTGTAGAGAGCTTCAAACCAGCCCCGGAAAGAGCGGGAAAACCGCTCGTTCAGATCTTTCAAATCGCGAGGCTCCCCGCGGGCTCTCTCGTGCGATGCGGTCCACGGCCGCACAGACGGTCCAAGAGCAGTAGTCAAGCCCCTGGCTGTAAAGCGGATCCAGAAAGGAAGCGGCGTCTCCCACGATCTGCCAGCCCGGCCCGGCGATTCGCTCGGAATAGTAGGGCAGCGCCGAATACGCCTTGACGTCGCCCTCGATGTATTCGGCATCCCTGAAAATTTCTCTTCCGACCGGGTGGGTTAGCAAATGCGCTTTCAGCCTATCACCCAAGCACTCCCCTTCAGGCGGGCTATAAAGGCGCGAATCGTAAACCAGTCCCGCGCTATAGTCTCCTCCCCGCAAGGGGATAATCCAGCACCACCAGCCGTATCCTGTGAGGTGGTTGGTTGCCGATGCCCTGCTCACCTGACACGACCTGGGCATAGCTCGGGAAGCGGCTCAGCAAATCATAGCCGTCCCAATCCTTCACATTCCGAAAACGCGCCCAAATCGCATTCGTGGGATGCTCGGGCAGACTGCGCAACAACCCGAGCCTGCGGGAAAGCACGCTCGCCCGACCGCTGGCGTCAATGACCCAGCGCGCAAGGAGTTCACGCTCTCCGCCGGCGTCGCGAACTGTGAGACGGGACGGGCCCGTTTCGGAGATCTCGATGGCGACGACTTTCGCTGGACGCCGAACGTCCGCCCCGGCTTCTCGCGCGAGCGAAAGCACGTGCTCATCGAGCACCTCGCGGTCGACCTGATAAGATGGCAGACGCACCTGGTAAAACGCTCCCAGCTCGCCGCAACGATCAAAGTCATCGTCGGATCCTCGGGAGAACCAGAACCGCAAGCCATTTTTGACGACATGGTGATGGCAGAGGTGATGCGTCAGCGCCAGGCGTTTGGTGAGGAAGCAACCGCTCACCTCTGTGGTTGCCTCTCCCACCTTGCGATCAAATCGCTTTGATCGCTCGATCACGACGACACGCAGCTCGGGGGCTTCGCGTCGAAGAAGCAAAGCGGTTGCCGCTCCGGAGAACGCCCCGCCTATCACGGCAACATCGCAACTCTCGTGCATCTCCTCCTGCATAGACAACGAAATGAACGCTTGCAAACAGTCTCCTTCACCACGCGGGGTCAGCGCGCCGCAGCGGCCCGAACTTCTCGCCGCAAATTCGAATCGTGCCGACTCGCAGAGGAAACGACGCGGTTCCGGGTGGAAACGCGGACTAATGGGAGAGGAACGTTGCCATTCGGTACTTTATGACGCATGTTGATTTCTACGATGAATACGCGCACTCAGTTTCTTGCAGTGGCTTGCGCGATGGCGTTCTGCGCTTCCCTCCACTCTCAGATCGACAATTCCTCAAGCACCACCACCCAGAACGGCTCTAATGCGAAGCCTCAAAAGAGCGAAGTGACAAAACTCGACGGAACAAAATATTTCGGATTCGTCGAGGTCACGGACGACTACACGATTCGCGTTACGAATGATTCCGGAATCATGAGGCTTCCGATCGCTCAACTTGGAGATAACGACTTCCAAAAATACGGATTCCAGAAAGACCGCGGGAAGGACGGCCGCTTCTGGTACGAGCGCAAGGAGGCTCTTCAGTCGACCGAGGCGAATCCAAACCCGACAAGCGCGAATCCAGACTCCGCCGCGAAGAACCCAGGCTCCGCCGAGACCTCAGAATCTCAATCGAAGCCGATCGCCGAAATTCGACTGTCGGAAATCTCCGCGTTTCAACCGCTGATCGCGGCTTACGAAAAGACACTGGCTTCCAAAGAGAGCAAAAAATCTGCGCCTTCCAGCAAGCTTGAAGACAAGACTGACACTTCCGACGTGCCTTTCAGGCCCTTGTTCTCTGAGCCCGGGCTGGGCGGTCCACTTCCCCAGCCTTTCTCGCTGGGAGGTCCATCGGTGCCAGGGCTTCAAACGCCGGTTACCGGTGGAAGCGCTATTATTCAATCGGCAACGGGCGCAGCGGGATTGCCGTCGCCGCCCTAAAGAGATTGCCGCTATTCCCGGGAGGCCTTGACTAACCGAGGCGCCCACCCCGGCCTCAGCATTGAGCGTCACTCGCACGATCGGGCGATCGCCAAGACCAGAAGGCCATCACGAGATGCTCGATCATCTCAAGCGGGTGAGCGGCTGTTACGGTGATGCGCAATCTCGCAGAGTTTCGCGCGACGGTAGGATAACGGATCGCAGGAACCAGAAAGCCCTTCTCAACGAGCGTTCGTGAAGCGTCCAGCGCAAGGTCTTCTCGTCCGACGATCACCGGAAAGATCGCACTTTGAGCCGGCGCTCGCAGACCATTAGCCAGCACCGAGATATTTTCTTGCAACTTCTTGACGAGCGCTCCTCCCTCCCTGGATTCAAGAAGCTCCACGGCCGCGCAGGAAGCCGCGGCGCAATGCGGCGGCGGCGCGGTGGAAAAGATAAAACTGCGAGCCCGGTTTATCAAATAGTCGCGCAGCGCGGCACTGCCGCAAATATAGGCGCCAGCACGATCCCAACGCCTTTCCGAGAGTCCCCATCTGCACCTCAATGCCAGCCGAGACGCCCGACTCGTCTGCGAGTCCGCGGCCGTGCTTTCCCACCACGCCAATCCCATGCGCCTCATCGACAAAGAGCCAGGCCCCGAAGCGATCCTTCAACTCGACGATCTCACGCAAGGGCGCACGGTCCCCATCCATGCTGTAAACGGACTCGACAAGGACAAGGACTCGCGCGGCGGGGTGCTTCTCCGCGGCCCACCGTAGGTGGCCTTCCAATGTTTCGATCCGGTTGTGCGGGAAGACTCGTATCGACGCCCCGCTCAAACGCGCACCATCGACAAGACACGCGTGACACAACTTGTCCAGAATGACGACGTCGCCATTGGCCACCAGGGCGGGGATTGTTCCCAGCGCGGCTGCATAGCCGCTTGAGAAACTGAGCGCGGCCTCAGTTTGCTTGAAGCGCGAGAGTGCCACTTCAAGTTGCTGATGACGCAAATGCGTGCCGCACACCAATCGCGACGCCCCGGCGCCGCTGCCCGCTTCGTCCAGTGCCTCGCGGGCCGCCTCTTGAAGCTTCGGGTGGGCTGCCAGACCGAGATAATCGTTGGAGGAGAAATTTGCCAGCACCCGCCCGTCGCAAGAGACCTCCGGCCCCTGAGGGGAGTCGAGGATGCGCAAGGAACGGCGCAGACCCTCATTCTCGATGCGCTCGAGCTCGGTCCTCAGGAACTGATCAAAATTCATCCATTCATCAAGTGCAGCATCTGCCTCACAGCCGTTTCCATCCCCGTAAGGATCGCCCGCGAAACGATGGAATGACCGATGTTCAGTTCGACGAGGTGGGGAATGCGAAGGATGTGATGGATGTTTTCGTAGTTGATCCCGTGCCCGGCGTTCACACTCAATCCCGAGGTATGGGCTATTTCCGCGGCCTTGATGAGCCGGGCGAGTTCAATTTCGCGGTCGGCTCCCAGGCTGTTTGCGAACGCTCCTGTATGCAGTTCGACGAACTGCGCTCCGAGCTCCGCTGCCGATTCAACCTGCGGTTCATCCGGGTCGATAAAGAGACTTACCACGATCCCGCGCTCTTTAAGGCAGGCAATGGTCGGGCGCAGCGAAGGCTTCAGCGTCACGCAATCGAGTCCGCCTTCCGTTGTCACTTCCTGGCGATTTTCCGGCACCAGGCAGACATCGTGAGGCAGAATGCTCATCGCAAACTCGACAATTTCCGCTGAATTCCCCATTTCGAGGTTCAGTTTCGTGCCGATTTTCCCCCGCAGGCTATGAATGTCTCGATCCTGAATATGTCTCCGGTCGAGACGGAGGTGCGCGGTGATGCCGTGAGCCCCCGCCCGCTCCGCCGCCAACGCCGCTCGCAAGAGGATCGGGCTCTGCGTTCGGCGCCTCCGGCATCTCGCGATAGCGGGCCTGGCGCAGCGTCGCGACGTGATCGATGTTGACTCCGAGTTTGATCATGTCGGATGAATTGAGAGTTGAGGCGCAAGTGACAAGGCAAAACGGTTACTTCTCGGTCGGCCACGCCTGAAACCAACCCGCCCCTCGGCTTGCCCCAGGACGATTGCGAAAGCCGATAAATCGCGTCGCAGAAGCGCAGGGCTTGAACAGAAATTGGGCGAACACTATCCCAAACGCGTGACCGGACGGCTGAAGACACTCCCATGGATCGAGATCGGAATCATGGCACTGGCAGCCGCATTGCGCGTGACCCTGCTCGACATCAAGCCGCCGCATTTCGACGAAGGAGTCAATGGCTGGTTTGCCGATCAAATGACGCGCAGCGGCTTTTTCCGTTACGACCCGACGAACTACCACGGTCCGCTGCACTTTTACGCCGTATTTCTTTCGCAAACCCTCCTTGGCCGAAACCTCTGGGCTTTGCGCTTGCCTGCTGTAATCGCCAGTCTGCTCGCGGTCTGGTCGATCCTGCGCTTCAGGGAGCCGTTCGGCGCCACGGCAGCGCGAATCGCTGCGCTGGCAATGGCTCTTTCCCCCGCCTACGTCTTCTATGGACGCTACTCCATCCATGAGTCGTGGCTGGTTTTCTTTTCCAGCCTTTTCCTGTGGGGCGTCCTTGGTTTGTGGGAGAAGGGCGAGCGCCGGTTCCTGTTCGCTGTGCTCGCCGCGGCGAGCGGGATGATACTAACAAAAGAAACCTACGTGGTGCACGCCGGCAGCTTCCTGCTCGCCGGGATCGTGCTTTGGCTCTGGCAAAAGATCCTTCCTTCACGACCGCAGTTGCCAGTCGCTCGGCAACAGTGGACGTGGAAGGACCTCGGCAACGGCGCAACGCTCGCTCTTCTCGCAATCATCTTCTTTTATTCGGGAACCTTCCTGGCCTTCCCGGCATTGAGCGGGCTCTTCGAAACCTTTGCCGCCTGGTTCCACACGGGTGTCGAGGCAGCTGGACACGAAAAAACAACGTATCAGATCGGTCCTCTGAACTACTACTGGGTGGCGCTCATGGCGCGATACGAATGGCCGGCCTTGCTCGGACTCGCGCTCTGTCTCCAGTTCATTGCGCCATCCGAAGCGCGGCTCAGATACATCGCAATCTACGGTTTCGGGGTTCTTCTCGCATACTCGCTCATCCCCTACAAAACACCCTGGTGTGTCATTTCGATCCTTTGGCCGTTCTATTTGATGCTGGGTTCCACGGCGTTCACGCAAATTGAGCAACGCATCGGCCGGCTCGGGGACTTGATCCTTCGCTTGGTGATCGCGATAAGCCTTATCGCCAGCGCCTTCTCTTCCATTCGACTTAACTTCTTTCGCTTCACGGACGAGAAGGAGCCTTATGTCTACGTCCAGACATATCATGAGATCGAAACGCTCACCAAGCCGCTCCTTGAGATGGCAAGGAGAGACCCGCGCTACTATCACGTGCGCGGCCAGGTTGTCCTTGACAGCTATTATCCACTGCCGTGGATGCTGGGTGACTTCACGCAGATCGGGTATTACAAGAAGGAGGAACCGCCGGAAACATACGACGGGGATTTTATTGTCGCTCAGAAAGACCAAGCGGAGCAGATCGAATCCGCGCTCATTGGCGACTACTATAAACGAACCTTTCGGCTCCGCGATTCGCAGGACGAATGCGTAGCCTATTTTCGCGGAAAGATGTACGAGGAATGGTTCCAGGGGGCGCCGCCGGTCGTTCGCGGAAAGCAATGAAATACCTCTCTTCCACGCTGGCCTTTGCAGCCACGAGCGTTGTCGTTGCCATCCTGCTGGGCTTTCTCGCTTCCGGGCTTGGGATTTGGACAGCCTCAGGCGCAATCACTTGCGGCATTCTCGCGGCGTCTCTTGCATGGAGGGCGACCCAGCCGATGTCGCGCGCGCGTCCGGGCTTTTGGGATTGGCTAATGCTTGCCGCCTTCGCGCTTTCGTCATTGCGCGCTTTCCTGTGGGTCGCCTATTCGCGCGGCGATGAAATTTGTGTGCTTTCGCCAAACAACCTTGGAGATCTGTCGCTTCATCTCAATCTTATTCGTTATCTGTCAACCGGAGTCTCCTTCTGGCCCGAAAGCTCAATTCTAAGCGATGCGCCGTTAAGTTATCCGCTCGGCGCGGACCTCTTTAACAGTCTGCTCGAAGTCTGTGGCGTGGAGACGATCCGCGGTCTTGTCTGGACTGCGCTAGCCGGCGCGGCCCTCACCGGCTACGCGCTTTGGTCGTGGGGCGGCGCCTTCGGCATCGCCGCGCTACTGTTCAACGGCGGACTCGCCGGATTTGCCGTGCTCCGCACCCTGCAGATCGAAGATTTCCAGGGCGAAATCGTCTGGAAGAACCTGTTCCTGTCCATGTTTGTCACCCAGAGGGGCCTTCTTTTCGCGCTGCCGGCTGGCCTGTTACTGTTGAACGTTTGGCGCGAACGGCATTTTCGCGGCGGAAACCGCTCAGTTCCGTTCTGGCTCCAGGTCCTGCTTTACGCCAGCATGCCTCTCTTCAACGTTCACGCTTTTCTCTTTCTAAGCTTCGTGCTGGTTGCGATTTTCGTGACATCGTTCTTCAATTCGCGCTGCGAGCACCCCGCACGACCGGGCGATGCCCAAGCAGCGGGACACTCAGCGAGATCACGCAATCCCATTGCAAACAGGGCTGCCCGCGAGGTGATGGTTCTGGTCGCGTCGGCTGCTCTTCCTGCAACGGCCGGCATCCTTCTCGTTACGGGATTTTTCTCGGTTTCCTCGGGAATCCGCTGGCACCCAGGCTGGATCGCAGCGGGGGCGGGTTGGAACCTCTGGGTCTGGATCTGGAATTTTGGCCTGACCTTGCCTCTCTCGATGGTGCTTGTGGTGGCCCTTTTCTTCGACAGAGATTTTGAAGCACGCTGCTTTGTCTGGACGGCAAGCGCTCTTTTCGCGATATGCTGCCTCTTCGTATTTGCCCCCTGGGAATGGGACAATATGAAGCTCATCCTCTGGAGCTGGCTTGTTATCGCGCCATATCTCTGGAAGAAAATATTAGCGCCTTTAAGGCTTCCAGCGCGCGCAGCCGTCTGCCTGGTTCTGTTCTTTTCAGGAGGCGTATCGTTGATCGGCGGACTGGACGCGCGACATGGATATGCCATCGCGCAGCGCTCCGAGCTCGACGCCTGGCGCCATGCAACGGCCGACATTCCGCCCGAGACTCGCTTCGCATGTGTTTCGGACTACAATCACCCGCTCATCCTTCTCGGACGGAAGGTCGCATGCGGCTACGAGGGTCATCTTTGGAGTCACGGACTCGACTACCAAGAGAGGATTGCGCTTCTGAGGAATTCTCTAAGCGGAGAGCTCAGCTGGGGTTCCAGCGCGCCGTTTCTTAACGTCGAATGGGTTGCCCTTCGGGGAAAAGATTTCCCGACTGCAAAGGCGCCGGGCGATTTACCCGCGGCCGAGGCTTACGGCGCACTCTATGACTTAAGACCCGTGCTTAGACAAGACCCATCCAGCCCAGAAACCCTGCGATTGCGACCACGATCAGTGGATTCACCTTAGTAAACACGAAAACGAGGGTGCAGATCCCGGTGAGGAGATAGGCCCGCCAGTCATGATCTGCCGCCTTGCTCATCACATAGCCGCTCGCCAGCACCAATCCAACCGTGAGCGGTGCGAATCCCTTTTCGATCGCATGGCGGACCGGTGAATTCCTGGCTCGCTCCCAGAATTGCACGACAAAGTACACGAGCAGTCCGGCAGGCATCATCATCGCTACGGTGGCGAGCAGCGCGGTCAGCACACCTATAAATTCTCCTCCAACTGACAGACCGGCCTTGTATCCGATCAACGTGACAATGAGAATGCTCGGCCCCGGCGCCGCCTGCGATATGGCGAAAACATCCGCGAACTGGCTGTCGGTCAGCCAATGATAGTCGCCGACAACCTTGTGGTGCATTTCCGGGAGAATCGTATTGCCGCCCCCGATAGAGAGCAGGGAAAGCGAACTGAATAATAGGACGACCTGGAGCAGCGTCTTGACGTTCATGGCTTCCTTTCCCTCGGCCAGCCCCAGACAAGGCTCAGCGGCGCCAGAAGGGCAATGCACGGAAGCAGATGCCATCGCAACAAGCCGTTCATCACGAAAATCGCCGCAAAGAGCAGCCACGGAACAGGTCCTCGCAAGCATTTTCGACCGGTCTTGATGGCCATCGCAAGGGTAAGGGCCACTGCGGCGGCGGCGGCGCCATGCAGCACGCTCTGGAGTGCGGGCATCTGATGGAACTGGAAATAGGCGTAGCCGAGCCCGAGAATGATCAGCACGGGAACCAGCGAAAGACCGAAGACCGCAGCTGCAGCTCCCGCCATGCCGCGGAACTTCGATCCGACGAAAACCGCCAGATTCACCTGGTTTGCGCCCGGCAGAATCCGGCACATCGTGATGGCGCTGAGGAACTCCTCCTCAGCCATCCACTTTTTCTCGACGACGACCACCTCGCGAGACCATGCGGACAACCCGCCACCGAAGGAGGCCAGCGCTATATGGTTGAAGGTTTTCGCGAGCTCAAACAGAGTCGGCCTTGAGGGCTCGGCCACTTCACTCATGCCTAAGTTCATGATCGTGCGGAAAGTCCGTTTCCTTATGCTTCGAAGGATCCAGGGGGTCCGGTGGATCGTAGGCGTGCGAAAGCTCCCAATCCTCCTCAAAGACCTTGAGGAGGCGCTGCACGATCGCCTCGTCCTTGATCGTTGTGCCCAGCTCGCGGCGCAAATCAAAAGCACTCCGGTCGATGTTCATCGAGCCGACGAGCGCATGTTCATTGTCGGCTATGAGCAGCTTGGCGTGAAGACGCAGATTCTTCTGCTTATGAACCTTCACTCCGAAGCGCTTGAGCACTCGCAAGGAAGAAAAGGTATCCAGGACATCCCAATCGCTGATGCCGTGCTTGCCTCCGCAGAGCACGCGCACGTGCACTCCACGCCCCGCGGCCTCCAAGATACGGTCCAGAATGACAGCGTCGACAAATTTCGGGTGCTGTACATCGAGCCGATGCTTTGCCTCGTCAATGAAGCGCGACATTCGGAGGCGCGAATTCGCATTGCTCCAGAGAAGGCCCGTCTCCGGATCAGGGAGCCAGTCGCGGTGCTCCCAATCCGCCTCGAAGCCTTCGACGACCTGCGCCACCCGAGCCGGATCGTGCGTCACCACCCCGTAGTCGCGCGTTTGGGTGAAATATTTCAGGCAGAGGTTGAATGTGGCAATGAGGGCGGCATTTCCATCGACAACAATGGATTTCTCATGAGTAACGTAAAACTTCGGGTTCGACCATTGGATGCTGACGCCGTTCTTCTTGAAGTAGTCGAAGGTTTCATCGTTTGCGCGATCGCCGCCGGAACGCTTCGGATTGAGCATCACGCGAATATCAACACCCGCGTCTTTGCGATCCTTCACTGCCTGGAGCAACGTGGGTTCAGAAAACGTGAATTGCTTGATTAGGAGTGTTTTCTCCGCGGAGCCGATGAAATCGCGCACCGGGCCGACACCGTCATCGGGCTCGACGATCAAATGAGGAATGGAAAGGCACATAGCTTACGCTGAACAGATACGCTAAGAACGTGAAAAGAAAAGCCTCCGGTGCGCGCGTCCTTTTTTTCTTTCTGGCCGGCAGGGGACGGTCTTAGCTCATGCCACCGATGCAGAAGGAAATGCTCCCGCTGACCTCCTGGGCTTTCCTGGAGCCAAAGTCGCGTCACTGGCTTAAGGCGAGGGTTCCCGGCTGCATCCATACGGATCTTTTGAGGCACAAGCTAATTCCAGATCCTTTTTGGGGCGCAAATGAGCACCAGCTTCAGTGGATCGAGGAGCGCGATTGGGTCTATCGATGCCGGTTCGCGGTGGAGCCGCGTTTTCTCGACTACGAGCACATCGAACTCGTCGCCGAGGGCCTTGATACGATCGCCAACATCAGTCTGAACGATCACGAGATCGGTTCGACGGAGAACATGTTTCTTGAGCACCGTTTCGACGTTACCAAGGGGATCCGAATGGGTCGCAACATTCTGGAGATTCGCTTTGGCAGCCCGCTGTCTTACATTCGCGCCCGCCGGAAACCCGGCGACTTTCCGGAGGGAAACGATCCGGTGGGCGGACGCTCTCAGATTCGCAAGGAGCAATGCTCCTTTGGATGGGATTGGGGTCCGCGCTTCGCCACATGCGGAGTCTACAAACCGATGCGTCTGGAGGCGTGGCGAGAGAATCGCTTTGAGACCGTCCGAATCAAACAGACACACGAGGCCGGTCGCGTCGCTGCCCGCATCGAAGCGCAGCTCGCCAACAAAGGAGACGAGATCCGCGGCGTCGTGCGCCGCAACGATCAAGTCGTCGCGGAGATCTCCAATCTTACATTTGAGATTCCGAATCCTGAATTGTGGTGGCCAAACGGCCACGGTCATCAACCACTCTATGACGTGCACCTCGATCTCGTGCGCGAAAGCAGGATTCTCGACCACTGGAGCGAACGCATCGGTCTGCGAACAATAGCGCTCGATCGCCATCCGGATGATTTCGGGGAGAGCTTCCAATTTGTGGTGAACGGGAGGCCGATTTTTGCCAAGGGCGCAAACTGGATCCCGGCCCATTGCTTCGTTGCGGAGGTCCAACGTGATCAGTATGACAACCTGCTCACGAGCGCTGCCGGAGCCCACATGAACATGATCCGAGTCTGGGGAGGTGGCATCTATGAAATGGAAGACTTCTACGACCTTTGCGATGAAAAGGGGCTCCTGGTTTGGCAGGATTTCATGTTCGCATGCGCAATCTACCCGGGTGATCCGGAGTTCCTGGCATCCGTGAAAGCCGAGGCCGACTATCAGGTCAAGCGGCTGGCCAATCGCGCGTGCCTGGCCCTGTGGTGCGGCAATAACGAGATCGAGCAGATGCCGGGCGAGATCTTGAGGACCAAACAGCGAAAGAAATCCTACGAAGATATTTTTTACAAGATTCTGCCTGAGTGTGTCGCACGTTGTGACGCCGAGACAGCCTACTGGCCGAGCTCACCACATAATCCGGAAGGCTATGAAAAGGGTCACAACAACGAAAGGGCGGGCGACAGTCACTTTTGGGACGTGTGGCACGCGCGGCATCCCGTGAAGAGCTACGAGAAGAAGGGGTTCCGGTTTTGTTCCGAGTTTGGAATGCAATCCTTCAGCTCGTCCGAAATCGCCGCCCTGTTTTGCAAACCCGAAGATTTCAATGCGGACGGATCCGCGATGGAGAACCATCAGAAGAATCGCGCGGGAAACTCGATCATCAGGGACTATGTTTCGCGAAGATACCGTCTCGCGACGGACTACCCTTCGCTTGCCTACCTGTCGCAAATCAATCAGGCCTACTGCATGAAGGTCGCCGTCGAGCATTTCCGCCGCTCCATGCCGCGCACCATGGGCGCCCTATACTGGCAGCTCAATGACTGCTGGCCCGGATTCTCCTGGAGCAGCCTTGAATTTGGCGGACACTGGAAAGCGCTCCACTTTGCCGCCCGGCGGTTCTTTGCTCCGGTGCTGGTCTCCGCTCATGTGCCTGGCAACGAGTGGATGGGCCTCGGAGGCATCTGGAGAAGCAGCGTTCGTGAGGTTCATCTTCATACGATCTGCGACGCGCCAGGCAAGACCACTGGGTCCTTGAGCTGGACTCTCTTTCACGTGGACGGCCGCCTCCTTGAAACCGGGGAAAAAAGCGTTTTCCTCGGTCACGGGCAATCCCACCGGCAGAAGACGCTCGACCTCTCCGGGAACATAAAGACGCACGGTGCGCGCAACATCTACCTGCGAATAAGGCTGGAGACAGACGACGGAGCCGTCTCCCAGGACACGGTGTTCCTGGCGGCACCACGGCTCATGGAATTTCCGCGCGTTCCCATCTCCACCACAGTCGAACGCGTCACCAAGCGGGAGTTCCAGTTGCGGCTGCATTCGCGCGGTTTTCATCATGCCGTTCAAATCGAATTCCCTGGCATTGGGCACACTCTGGAGGACAACTTCTTCGACCTTTATCCCGGAGAGTCGCGCAAAGTGCGCCTGCGCACGGAAAAGGCGGCGATCCTTGCGGAGATCAAGCGGACGATCACAATCCGATCTCTCGCGGACCTCAACTGAGAGAACAGGCGCGCGAATTCGCCATGGTTTTACCTCAGAATCCTTGAGTGAAAGGCACTCAATCTGCGAAAGATCGTCTGTGAACGAATCCTTCCGGCAAGCGGTCTCAAAGACCCTTCCCATCTTGAAAAGAATCCGTGAGAACTTTGGTCCGCACCCAGTAGCGTCGCGTGCATTGCTCGAGACGCTCAAGGTTGGAAACCGTGATGTCGAGAAAGTCGAGCCGGCGGTCCGCGAGAGTTCTGAGGAACCAGCGGCGCGGGCATTCGAGGCTTTGAGAGAGGCAACGCTTGTTTGCGTCAAATGTCCCCATCTCGTCCGGTCCCGGACCCAGGTCGTCTTCGGCGTGGGCAATCCCAACGCCGAGCTCCTCTTTGTGGGTGAGGCTCCGGGGGCAGACGAGGATGCCCAGGGCGAACCTTTTGTGGGTCGTGCTGGCCAGCTTCTCACCAAGATCATCCAAGCGATGGGTTTCCAGCGCGAGGATGTCTATATTGCAAACGTCCTCAAGTGCCGTCCTGACATGCCCCTCCGCGCCTCCGGCAACCGTAAACCGACGCCCGCGGAAATGCGCACGTGTTTGCCTTGGCTCGAGAAGCAAATCGACCTCATCAAGCCCCGCGTGATGGTGGCTCTCGGCGCGACGGCCTTGGAAGGCTTGCTTGGAGCGACCACCCCTGTGAGCAAAGTGCGCGGACGCTGGCTCGACTTTCACGGTATTCCGGTGATGGCCACCTACCACCCAGCGTACCTGCTTCGCAACCAGTCGATCTCAGAAAAACACAAGGTGTGGGAAGATATGCTTCAAGTCCTCGAGCGGCTTGGAAGGCCAATCAGCGAGAAGCAACGAAAATTTTTCACGAAAAGCGAGTCATGAAGCGTATTCAGGTCACGCACGAGACTGTCTACTATTACAAGACCCCAGTCTTTCTTGGAGTGCATCGCGCCCTGGTCCGTCCCCGGGAAGGACACGACGTCCACATCGAGAGTTCCCGGCTTGCAATCGAGCCCCAGGCTGAGGTGCGGTGGATTCGCGATATTTACGGCAACTCCATCGCCGTGCTGACATTCGCCGGTTCCAGCCAGAAGCTTAGTCTATTCAGCGAGTTGGTCGTCGCACACTACGATGAAAATCCCCTCGACTTCCTTATTGATCCGAACGCGCTGTCTTACCCCTTCCAGTATGCCGCTGATGAACAGATCGAACTGATCCCATACCGCCTTAGTAGCTACCCGCGCGACGGCGCGGCCCTGAACCTTTGGCTTGCGGACCTCTACACCCCTGGCCAGCTCATCAACACATTTGAGCTGCTCAAGCTGCTCAATACACGCGTCTACGAATCCTTTCACTACGCGCCTCGCGAAGAGCCCGGCGTGCAAACTCCGGCAGAGACCATCGAATTGGGATCAGGATCATGTCGAGACTACGCGGTCCTATTCATGGAGGCTTCGAGGCAATGGGGGTTTGGGGCACGCTTCGTCACGGGCTACATTCAAATGGACCAGGGCCAGCACGGCGCAACGCACGCCTGGACGGAAATCTATATTCCCGGCGCAGGCTGGCGTGGCTTCGATCCCACGAACAATAGCTTCGCGGGCGCGGGACACGTTTCCATCGCCGTGGCTCGTGACGCCGAAAAAGCCTCGCCCCTGAGCGGCATCTGGGAAGGTCCGGCCGATGCTTTCGACCGGATGGAAGTGAGCGTGAAAGTGGTGCCAGTGTGAGTTTTGCAGAACGCATCTGGCGTGAATGCCTCTGGCAGTTTGCTTCCAAAACCATGCTCATTCTGTTTGCAGCCAAAGCGCGCATCAGGGTGATGCTCTATCATGAGCTCCCCAGGGAGGGCGGCTTCATTCTTGCATCGAATCATATCAGCCACTTTGATCCTCCGATCATCACGGTGTTTTTTCCGCGAAGGATCGACTGGATCGGGATGTCGGACCTTTTCAGCGGCCCCGTTCTTCGCCGGTTTTTCTCCGGAGTGAACGTGATTCCGATCGAGCGCAATGGTCCTGACCGCGGTGCCCTGCGTATCGCGACGAGGAGACTCAGGGAAGGACGTGTTGTCGGAATTTTCCCGGAGGGTGGCATTCGGGATGGCGCTGCCTCCATCGTAAACGGCGCCCAGATGAAACAGGGAGTCAGCCTTCTTTTCGCGATCTCAGACGCGCCTCTCGTCCCTTGCGTGATACTCGGGAGTGACCGCCTCTATAACCCTCGGAACTGGTTGCCATGGCGCCGTCCGAAGATTTGGATAGGCTACGGCAAGCCGATTTTGCCACTCGGCGACAGCGCTGACCGGGGAAAGAAGGACTACGTGCGCGAGCAATTCCGCGGGGAGATTGTCAAACTCAAGGAGCAACTCTGCGCCGATTTCGGCTTGTCCGAAGCGGATCTGCCACAGCCTCCCCGGCAACGCATGAGGGAACCTTGAAGAGGGTTGCGCAACGATGACCGCTTGCGAAAAGGCCCTGCAAGAGCGTGAAACGCCAGCGCCTCAAGCCTATGATACACGCTTTCGAAAAGGCTCTGGCAGGCACAATGGATGGAGCAATGTGCCTGATGATTAACGCTCTGCAATTGCGACTCCGGGATCACGTGTGCTCGCGGGAAGATCTTCAAACTTACCTCTCGGCATGCTCGGTTCTCTCGCGAGAAGAGTTCTACCCGATGCTTCCGGCATCTGGAAAACGGCCAGATGGAAGCTGGATCGCATGGGACACACCCTTTGCGAGCGGATTCGCAGAGAACGACAGAGCCAGAGTCCGCATCCAAATTGGCCGTCGCGGCGCCTCGGGACCGACTGTTTTGATTTTGCACGCCCTGATGAGCGCGAGCGAAATCGGATACCTCCGGGTTGCTCGATGGTTTAACCAGCGCGGTTGGAATACAGTTTTCCCCCACCTTCCCTTCCACTACTCGCGCCGGCCGCGCGGCTACCTTAACGGCGAACTCGCCGTCACGGCCAACCTGATTCGCAACGGCGAAACACTTCGGCAAGGCGTGACGGAGCTTCGACAGCTTATGGCCATGCTACGGGAAGGCGGCTGCACGGAATTCGGCATACTTGGCACCAGCTTCGGCGGATGGAACGGCGCACTGCTGAGTTTCCTGGAAGCCGATTTCCGCTTCGTTGCGCTCATCCAGCCGATCGTAAACATCGAGCACGCGATCTGGCGAAATCCTGCTGCCGCCTCGATGCGAAGGCTCTTGAGAGCGAGGGGCATCCAGCCTGGCGACAGCGAGCGGCATGCGCACCTCAGTTCACCGCTTCACGGCGTTCCGCTTTGCGGAGCGGATCGTGTCGTCGTGACCGCGGGCATCTACGATTCCGTTTCTCCCGCCCGGGAGCTTCTGAACCTGGGGAATCGCTGGGCCGGCTCAAGGCTGCTCGAGGTCCGGCAGGGCCATTTCGGATATCGCGCATTGAGGGAGACGCTTAAAGAAATAGAAGCGTTTCTGTAGTCGCTTGGACTCGCGGGGCGGCGCCCGGATCACAGGACAAGTGATTTTGGCTTGCCCTTCGCCCTGGAAAGCACTCATTTGCCTTCCTTGCAAGACATGACGACAGCCAAGTCAGATTCGTCGAAGGACTCTTACAATGAGCCTTCCAGAACCCCTTATGATGCGATCATCATTGGCGGCGGCCCTGGAGGCAGTACCGCCGGCAGGCACTCTCGCCCAAGCCGGAAAGAGGGTCCTGATCATCGAACGGGAGCATTTTCCGCGTTTTCATATCGGAGAATCCCTTATCCCTTACGCGAATGAGGAGTTCCGAGCGATCGGAGTCTGGGAAAAGTTGGAAAGAGCCGGCTTCATGCCCAAGCTTGGAGCGGAGTTCGTGCTCGGAAATTCGAGAGCCACCACTCGCGTGCTGTTCGCGCGTTACCTGCCGCGAGAGTACGCCAATACGTTCCAAGTCGAGCGCTCCCGCTTTGACAACATCCTGCTTGATCATGCGAGGCTTTCCGGCTGTGAAGTCTGGAAACAGACGCGTGTCCAGTCTGTCTCGGTCGACGCCGATGGCGTGCGGGTTTTGTGCGTCCGCGGTAGGGAGACATTCCAGGCGCATGCCAGGTGGCTTCTTGACGCGAGCGGGCGCGATGCGCTGCTTGGCAAGCAACTGAATCTTCCAAAAACTGATCTTGGCTTGCCAAAAAAGTTTGCGACGTTCGCGCATTTTCGCGGCGTGCTCCGAAATGAGCCCCCCGCCAACGGGCACATCACGGTGGTACGGCTTGAATCGGGTTGGTGCTGGATCATTCCCCTGGACGCGGAGAAGACATCCGTCGGGCTCGTGCAAACGCTCGAGCGCTTCCAGGCGTCCGGCAAAAAGCCGGGGGAAAACTTTGAGCACACGGTGGCTACGACGAACGAGCTTCGACGGAGGCTTGGCGATGCGGTTCGATTGACTGATTACTACTGTGCCGCGGATTACACATACCGATATCTCCAGAACGCCGGTCCGCGGTGGCTGCTCATCGGTGATGCAGCGGGATTTATCGATCCCATCTTTTCCTCGGGGGTGATGCTCGCGGTGAAATCCGGCCGGATCGCCGCATGCGAGCTGCTTGCGGCGGAAGCGAACCAGGGACCGCTCGCTCTTCGCGCGCAACGACGCTACACCCGACGGGTTGGAAGAATGTGCAAGGTCTTCCTGAGGATGATCCGGATGTTTTACGACAACCGGGGCTTTGAAGTTTTCATGACCCCAAAGCCGCCACGGCAGATCGAATGCGCCGTCAACAACCTCGTCGCGGGCAACACAAACCTCGGGTGGCGTCTCCGCTTTATGGTCTGGTTCTTCTACCTGCTCTGCACGCTACAAAGGTGCCTTCCTGTCGTGCCGCGGCTGGTATGGGACCTTGGGATAAAGCACCTAAGTCCGCGCCCGCAAGACACTGGCCCCGGCCGCGAATCAAGCCGACTCACGGGGCAGTTAGCTTCCGATAGGTCGCCAGCGCCAGCAGCGGGAAATGTTGGCGATACATGTCGTATTTGAGGTAGAACACGCAGGGAAATCCCGTACCGGTGGTATAGTCTTCAGTCCAAGAGCCATCATCATTCTGCGTGCGCAAAAGAAATTCGATGCCGCGCTGGATGGAATCGCGGTGCGGGTCGCAGCAGGCACAGAGACCCATAACGGCCCAGGAGGTCTGGCTGGCGGTGCTCGAACCGCGACCTTTGAGAGCTGGAAAGTTATAGGATTCGCAGGTTTCGCCCCAGCCGCCGTCGTCGTTCTGGCAACTCTCTAGCCAGTCGCGGCCGCGGCGGATCCACTCCTGTTCCATATTCTCGCCGATCGCCGCGAGTCCTCGCAGGACCTGCCAGGTTCCGTAGATATAGTTGACTCCCCAGCGCCCGTACCACGATCCGTCAGCTTCCTGAGTGCGACGGATCATTGCGATGGCACGGCGGACCGGCAGACTCTGGCGATCGAAACCGATAGTGCCGAGCAGCTCAAGCACGCGGCCGGTGAGATCAGAGCAGGTGGGGTCGAGGATTGCATTGTGATCAGCGAATGGGACGTGTTCGAGCCAGCGGGCGGTGACGTCCTTATCAAAGGCGGCCCAGCCGCCATCCTCGCATTGAAACGCGAGGAGCCAAGCCAGGGCCCGTTCGTTTTGCTCTCGCTGCTTTGCGGGGATGTCGGGTCTCACGTGCCGCAATGCCATGAGCACCATCATGGTATCGTCGGTGTCCGGGTAATACTTGTTTTCGTGCTCGAAGGCCCATCCGCTCGGTTCGACACCCGCTACGTGCATTGACCAGTCGCCCTTGAAGCGCACCTCCTTTCTCTGCAGCCAGGAGGCGGATCTTTCCAAGGCAGGATGATTCTGCGGGAGGCCCGATTCAGCGAGCGCGATGGTCGTGATCGCTGTATCCCAGACGGGAGAAAGGCAGGGCTGGATGCGAAATTCCCCTGCGTCATCCACAAAGAAGCCGGCGAAGTCTCGTTCGGCTTTCCTCACGAGCGGGTGATCCTCTGAATAACCTAGCGCGCGCAGGGCCATCATGGCGTTGAGCATGGCCGGAAAGATGGCGCTGAGGCCTTCGCTTCCCTCACCCATTCGCTCGGTCATCCAAATTTCGGCGGCCTTGAGAGCGCGCTGGCGAAGCGGGTGAATGGGAAATCGGTCGTAGAGCTTCAGGAATCGGTCGCATCGGAGGAAGAAGTTGCGCCAAGCCCAGAAGCGCGGGTGTTTTTTGAGCGAAAGGTCGGTGTTTTCGAGCCCTGCCGGATAGAGCTCGTGGAGCTGCATGGCGGACGGGAGATGCTGTGTGAGCTTGTAGTGGTTGAGAATCGTAAGCGGCGCGATGATCGTGCGGCTCCACGACGACATCTCATAGAGGTTGAAGAAAAACCACTTCGGGAAGAGGAAGATCTCCGGCGGTATCGTGGGAAGATACTTCCAGGGAAACTGACCGAGAAGGGCAAGATAGAGCTTGCCGTAAGTGTTGATTTGCGGGATGCCGCCTAGACGCAGGACGTTTGCGCGACCTTCTCGCATCCAGGAGGCGTTAGGCGAGTCCCCTGCAAGTTTAAGAGCAAAGTAAGCCTTGACAGACGCGTTGATTTCGCTGGGACCGCCGATGAAGATATTCCAGCCGCCGTCGGCGAGCTGGCGACGACGAATATGGCTCGCGCACTTGGCCTGCAGGGTTTCATCCACCTTCCCGAGCCAATGCATGTAAATGATATAGTCGCAACACAGGGTGGCATCCGCGATCAGCTCGCCTTGCCAATGGCCGTCTGGCTTTTGAAGCAGAAGGAGATTCTCTTGCGCTCTTCGGATGCATTCCTCGCTGGAAACCGGCGCCGGGAGAACGGAAAGAGCCGGAGCTTCGAACGGCAGGACTTTGGAGGCAGCCAGACTCATCGGAGCCATCTTAAGATCATCCAGACTGCATTTCACGGGCCCTGAAGAAATCGGCAGAACCTGGCGATCATTTACAAGCCGTTGCCGGTTGTGGTCTGGACGGCCGGCCGGTCTTATGGCCGTTTCCGGCGGTGACTCCGTTGAAAGGATTGACCGTGGCGCCTTCGGAGCGTGGAGCGGGCTTGGGCGCAAAGTTAAAGGCGATGTTCTGCCAGGTGTCTCCGCGGCGCGCGCAGCGACCAAGTGTGGCGCTCGGCTCGTAGCCGCAATGCACCATGCAATTTTCACAACGCTTGTCTCGCGCCACGCCATCGACAACGCCATATTTGTCCCAATCGGTCTTTTCGAGCAGATGGCGATAGCTCGAATAGTGGCCGTCGGTCATAAGGTAGCAAGGGGCTTTCCAACCGCGGACGTTGCGTGTCGGGATGGCCCACGCCGAGCAGGTCAACTCGCGCTTACCGGCCAGGAAATCGAGATAGATCGGGGTGCCGAAGAACGTGTATCGCTTTCCCCACTGGCCGATATTCCGAAACTTTTCCTTGGTCATCGCCCGTGTCAGAAAGAAGTTCTCAGGCTGAAGATTAAGCCGCTTGCGCATATCTTCCTTCGCGGCATCGTAGTCGTAGCCGGGTGAAATCGTATGCCCGTCCACGCCAAGCCATGAGAGATAATCGAACATCTGTTCGAGCTCGGACATTTCGGTCTCCTTGTAGACAGTGGTATTGGTTGCAACCTGATAACCGAGAATCTTCGCCATCCGAATTGCAGCGATGCATTCCTTGAAGACTCCCTCACGCTCCACGATCAGGTCGTGCGTGCGCTCGAGGCCGTCCAAATGGACGTTCCAGTACATCCACCGCGAAGGGGCAATCACCGGATGAACCGTTTTTGTTTTGGGCTTTCGAATCTCCTCGACTTGAGCGGGCGTCAGCAACTCCTCGGACAGAAGCATTTCGAGTTTTTGATTCAAACGGCTCCTCTTGCTTTCGGAAACCCGAGCTTCCGCGAACCCCCGCGCCAAGTAGTCGCGCATTTTTTTTCGCATGAACATTCCGTTCGTGCAGATATAAACAATGCGGTGTTGACCAAGCAGGCCCTCCACCAACGCCTCAATTTGCGGATAGATAAGTGGTTCGCCGCCGCAAATGGAAACCATTGGCGCGTCGCACTCCTGGGCTGCGCCGAGGCAGTCCTCGAGGCGCATTACGTCTTTGAGCGACGTTGAGTATTCGCGAATCCGGCCGCACCCGGTGCAGGTCAAGTTACAGGTATGCAGGGGCTCGAGCTGCAGAACGGTGGCAAACTTCTCCACGCCCCGCAGTTTCTTGCTGATGATGCAGGCGGCTATCTTCGCCGTCAGGGGCAGCGGAAACCTCATGGGCCGCGATTAGAAGCAAGCCACGCTCCCCTGTCAATGTTTCTGGAAAAACACGCCAATGATCACGCGGGATTCGAAGGCGCGCTACCGATTCTCTGTAGTATCCGGGGAACGTTAACGGAGTCGCTGACGAGTTTTTGGATGCGCTCGATTTTCTCGGTATCACCCGGAAGGGTCTTCACGTTCATGGAAAGGATCCGGCTTGCGATCGAATAGCTGTCGAGCGGCGAACTGACCACCGGAAGCGGCGACGCGCTGATTTTTTCCACGAGGCCATTCGGCTGGATATCGTCCGAGAGCACAATTCCACAGAATGGGAATGCCTTTTCCATGGAACGCTTCAGGGCGGAAACAATCACATTCTTGCGATCGCCCGGCACCACGAGCAGGGTGCGTTCCCTGGCGCCACGAAAGACGTTGGAGGCGCTCATGGCGCCGATCCTCACATGGGCCACGCGTTTGCGATCGTATTTTCCGCGGTGCAGGAATGTGCCCCCGATGTCGTCGCAGATTTGTTCAAGAGTTGTCTGCTCGAGCATGTCCTCGCGAGGGATGACTCCAAGCAACTCGAGGCCCAGCCGCTCGAAGCCGCGCCGCGCGGTGTCTGTGATGGATTCAAGTTTCTCAGGCAGCACCTTGTTCATGACAACGCCGATGACCTCCACATTCTCCCGGTCGAAGAGAGCCTTGTTGACGGCCGCCTCATCGATGGGGCGCCCAATGCCCGCGGGGGTGACCAGAATCACCTTGCTGGATACGAGCCGGGCGACACGCGCGTTGGAAAGATCGAATACGCTGCCTACCCCCGCATGACCGGTTCCCTCAATGATCGCAAAGTCCTTCTCCCAAGTCACGCGATCAAACGATTGCTGGATCCGGCGCACGAGCGAATCATTGTTCGCGTCATGAATGTATTGGCGCGTGAATTTCGGCTCCACAGCGATCGGACTCATATCCTCGATTGGCACCTCGGTGCCAAAGGTCTCGCGAATCAATACGCTGTCCTCATCAACGTTCTTGCCCTCAAAGGCCACGAATCGCTGGCCCACCGGCTTGATGAAACCAATTCTGCCGAAGCTTTGGCGAAGAGCGGCATAGAGCCCGATCGACGTCGTGGTCTTGCCCGCATTTCGCTCAGTGGCGGCTATGAAAACACGCGGTGTAGTAGTGTTCACTCAGGAAGCTGGCCAAGGCGGCCTTGGATGTTGAAGCGCGGGCCTGGCTCAGGCGACGTCCGGTTCGACCACTTCGGAAGGATACAGTTTGCGGTATTCGACCGCCTGCAGACCAACCAACGCCGCGACCGAGACAATATCGTCTACGTCCGCTCCGCGCGAAAGGTCGGCAGCCGGACGAGAGAGTCCCAGCAAGATCTGACCGAACACGCGAGCGCCCGCGAGATACTGAACGAACTTGGCTGCGATGTTACCGCTATTGAGGTCCGGAAAGATGAGAACGTTTGCCTTTCCCGCCACGGTGCTGGGCCCCATTTTGCGCTGGGCGACGTCGGGCACAAGAGCCGCGTCAGCCTGCATTTCACCGTCCACCGCAATTTCAACTCCAAGACGATCTGCCAGATCGCGGACAATCGCAACGGCCCGGGCCACCTTCTCGGTGGAGCGCGTTTTCGCGCTGCCCTTCGTCGAAAAGCTGAGCATGGCGATTCGCGGACGTGTTCCGAACACCTGTCGAGCAACGAGCCCCGTCTGCACTGCAATCGAGGCGAGCTGCTCCACATCGGGGTCCGGCATGACGCCGCAATCGGCAAGGAACAGGACACCATCGTCGCCAAATTTCTTGTCGGGAAGTTCCGCGACGAGGCAACCCGAAACGAACGGCGAATGCGGGAGCAACTTGACGAGCTGTATGAGAGGGCGCAACAGCGATCCCGAATAGCTGTTGACGCCGCCGACCAAAGCATCGACCTGTCCAAATTGCAGCATCATCGCAGCATAGTAGTTGGGATTGGTCATCAGGGCCTTGGTGTCTCGCACGCCCATTTTTCTGTAGCGGTCGATTTTTTCAAAGCGCTCGCAGAAAGCCGGCAGATCGGAAGATGTTTCGGGGTTCACGATCGCGACGTGATCGAGGCTCACCTTTTCGGCAAGAGCAACGCGCTCGATCACCTCGCGGTTTCCGATAAGGACCGGAATCCCGACCTTTTTCTCATAAAATGCATGGCAGGCGCGCACGACGCGTGGATCGTCCCCATCGGGGAAGACAATTCGCTTCGGATGCCGCCTCAGCTTGGCGATAATCGAATCGATGAAACTCATGGCTGTTGCAACAACTCCCCAGCCTGAAAGAGAATTTCTCCCAAAACAAGATGGAACTGCTCGCCCGTGATCGCCGCATCCGATTTCCGCGCCGGCCCCTCATCATGGGCATCGTCAATATTAATGACGATTCGTTCTGCGGGGACGGGCGGGTCGATTGCCAATGGGCGCTGGAGAAGGCGCGCGGTCTTGTGGCTCAGGGAGCGGATATTATCGATGTTGGCGCCGAGAGCGCCCGCACCAACCGCCCAATCATCACGCCCGAAGAAGAATTGGACCGTCTAAAGCCGTTTCTCGAGCGCTTTCCCACCGTCAGCAGCGACTTGGAGCCACGGGACGCGGTCCAGGTCTTCCCTCCTCTGCTTTCCCTGAACACCTGGCGAACAGAAGTCGCCGCAGAGGCACTGGCGATCGGCGCCCACCTTCTCAATGATCTTGGCGCCCTGCACGACGACCGAAACGCCCGGATTTGCGCAAAGGCTGCAGCGGCCCTCCTCATCATGCATACCGTCGGCCTGCCCAAGCTCCCCCACACCCATGTTAGCTACCCTGATATTATCGGGGAGTTGAGGAGCTTTTTCCGGGAGAAGATCTCCCTTGCTGAGACGGCAGGCCTCCCGCGCGACGCAATCGTTCTGGACCCTGGAATCGATTTCGCGAAACAGGGCGCCGACAATCTTCGTATCTACCGCGAGCTTGGCACCCTGTGCGAGTTCGGGCGCCCGATTCTTCTCCCGGTGTCGCGCAAAAGCGTGATTGAACACGTTCTCGGGATATCGGTTCCAGACGAGCGCGATCCCGCCACGGCGGCCTGTATTGTCGCGGGCCTGCTGCGCGGCGCCTCCATTTTCCGTGTTCACAACGTCGAAATGGCGTGGCGTGTAATCGGCTCTATTGAGCGGCTTCGCGCGCAATGAGACGTGGCGCGTTCGCAGTCGGCCTGTTTCTGGCTGGAGTCTTTCTCTATTCCGGACTCATCAAGGCTTCAAGCAGCGCGCAATTCGCCATCGCTCTGGCCCCATTTACTTTGGTCCCGCAGAATTGGCTCCGTCCGTTGTCGATCCTCCTGCCTTTCGCCGAGATCGCCGCCGGCATCTTGATCGTGATGCCGCCAACAAAGCGTCTCGGCGCCCTCCTCATTACGGGACTCTGCCTCGTCTTCATCTCCGCCCTGGGCTGGGCCATGGCCAACGGGATTGTCGTGAGTTGCTCGTGTTTCGGCGAGGACGAACAGCCCTCGCTCGCCAAAATGACCCTGTCGCTCCTGCGGGATATCGTCCTCGCCGCTCTGGCACTGGTTATTCTTTTCGAAGACAGATTCCAGGTGAATGGACGAAAAAAGATCCCGGCGCAGGATACCGTGTAGGATCCCGGCGAGACACAAGCCACGGGCGATGTGTTATGGCGGCCCGCCTAATCATTTTTGCTGACAGTCCGAACACCGTCCGAAAAACTCCAGCGAGTGGCTCAGATTACGAAAACCATAATGTTCAGCAACCCTTTGTTCGGTCTCAGCGAGCGGGCAGGGTATGTCAATCACCACGACCTTCCCGCAAGCGGTACAGACGATGTGATCATAATGCTTCGAAGGATCGTTCAGCTCGTAATAGCTGCACGAACGCTGAAGATTGACCTTGTGCACGAGATGCAACCGATCAAGCAAGGCGACCATGCGAAAAACCGTGGCATAGTCCGGCCCATCGCCCTCGGATGCCGCCAGATCTTGAATTTCCTGAAGCGAAAGAGGGCGCTCCGCATGAAAGAGAACGTTCAGAATAGTGCGTCGGCCGGCCGTGATGCGCAGCCCTTCGCCTCGCAGCCGATTCAAAATGGCCTCGGCAGAAAAGGACTTCGCGTCTTCGCTCATGAATAATCTCTAAGGCAAGCGGCGCCTCGCCTCAACAGCGAAGCGTTACCGCCGAACCGCAATCCCCCGCCCGGCAAGGAATTCCTTCGCTTGAGCGATGGTGTAAGTCCCAAAGTGAAAAATGCTCGCCGCAAGGACGGCATCCGCATTGCCCCGCAAGAGCACCTCGGCGAGATGTTCGAGTTCGCCCGCGCCACCACTGGCAATCACCGGAATTTCGACCTCCGCGCTCACAGCCCGGGTAAGCTCGATGTCGTATCCCCCGCAGGTGCCATCGGCATCCATGCTTGTAAGCAGGATCTCGCCCGCACCGAGCTGGGCCACCTCACGCGCCCAGGCGATCGCGTCAAGCTCCGTGGGATATCTGCCGCCGTGCGTGTAAACTCGCCACTTGCCCGGCACATCGCGCTTGGCGTCAATTGCGACAACGACGCATTGCGACCCGAAGTTTTCGGCGGCTTCCGTGATCAGCACCGGGCTCTTTATCGCGGCCGTGTTCACGCTCACCTTGTCCGCACCCGCAAGCAGCATCGCCCGGAAATCCTCTGCTGTGCGAATTCCCCCGCCGACGGTCAGCGGCATGAAACATTGCTCCGCCGTGCGCGCGACGACATCCACCATCGTCGCGCGATCGTCGCTCGACGCCGTTATATCAAGAAACACCAGTTCGTCAGCGCCTTGCTTGTCATAGAGCTTTGCGCATTCCACCGGATCACCCGCATCACGCAAGTCAAGGAATCTGGTGCCCTTGACTACGCGTCCACCGGTGACGTCGAGACAGGGAATTATCCGCTTAGCAAGCATGATATCATCTTTCGTCCGTTCCTGCGACAGACGCGAGACTAATTTGTTGCTTTGGGATCAGGCTCTCTTACCTTGCCACGCTTCTGCCCGGCGCGAGCCGCAAGGAGCCGCTGGTATGAAGAGAGCAAGAGATCGCCGCCGTCATATTTTCGCCATCGCCCGCTCTCTTCGCCGCGCAGTTTTGGTTGTCACCTGCTCTCTGGCGAGCTGCATATCGCCTTACAAGCAGGGCGCCGGAAAGTTTGATACAGTCATCATCGATGCGGGCCATGGAGGACACGACCGCGGCGGCCGCGCGGTCTCCGGCTCACCTGAGAAAGTTCTCGCGCTTGACACCGCCAGAAGGCTTGCGGCGATTCTGCGCACGAGAGGCTTCCGCGTCATCGAAACGAGAACCCGCGATGTTTTTGTACCGTTGGGATCGCGTGTGGCAAGTTCCAACTCAACGAGAAGCTCGATATTCGTGAGCATCCACTACAACTGGGCGCCTCGCAGCGGTGCCCGGGGAGTAGAAGTCTATTACTTCAGCCCTCGATCGTGGCGTCTTGCCTCGAATATCCTGCGGCAGGCTACTCGCGCCTACCCCGCCGGCAACCGTGGCATCAAGCGGAACAACTTCTACGTCCTGCGGGAAAACCGCCGGCCTGCAGTGCTCTGTGAGCTGGCTTTTCTCTCCAACACGCTGGATAACCGCTACGCGCAGAGCTCCCTATACCGTCAACAGTTGGCCCAACTTGTTGCGGCTGGTATCGTCGCGGAACGTCAAAGCGCGGAACGTTAGGGGCAGGTTTGTGCGAGTGCTGCTTGATCTGAGCAGGACATCTCCTAAATCAGCTAAAATCCTCTTGCCAGCCTTGGCGACCGATGGCACTGTCGCAAATCCGTACATCATGAGACGCGCCTAAAAAATGACTACTGTAATTGGCATATTCGACAACGCCTACGACCTGGAAAAAGGCATCGAGCGACTGGCTCGCGCAGGGTTTGAGGATACGGTTTACGATGAAGCCATCGTGGGGGGGGAACCGGGTGGCGGCGGTCCGTCGGTCTTTGCGCCCGGCTACGGTCCGCCGGCGGCGTGGGGCGGCCGCGCCGAAGAGTGGCGGGCTAAGCCTGGACAGCACGCCCAGCACACGATCGTCGAGGCTTTCAAGGCCCACCTTTCCGACTATCATCTGCCGGCCGATGTCATCCATGCCTACGCCGTGTCGTTCAACCACAACGGCGAATTTGTCCTGGTCAAGACCGATGCCCATCGCGCCGAGCAAGCGATGGAAATCCTGCGGGAGTGTGGCGCCACGCGGGTGAATCGCCACGATTAGCCGCATTCCCTCGGAGCCATTCGGCGGCGGTATTGCCCGAGCATCCGCAAGCCGAACTTCATCGTATCAATTTACTGCGATGAAGAGTCCAAGGTTTTGTTGTGTGAGAAAGCTGCGGTATCTGGCGGACCGCACATTTCTGGCGATGGTTCTGGTCCTTGCCGGAACCGCCACGGCGGCGAATGCTTCCGACAAACCAAATGTCGATCGTACAGGAGTGATTCTGAAAGGGTGCGATGCTGTCGCCTACGTCAAAGAAGGAAAGCCAATAAAGGGAAAACCTGAAATCAAGAGCAGTTACCTGGGCGCGACCTATTTATTTGCCTCCGCGGCAAACAAGGCCGAATTCGACAAGGAGCCGGCCAGATACGCACCGCAATACGGGGGATTCTGTTCCTACGGCGTTAGCTTGGGTGTATTGGGTGATACGAAGGATCCGCAAGCCTTCATCGTTCATAATGGCAAGCTTCACCTCTGCGGAAACATGGCCTCTTTGGAAACATTTACTGAGAATATAGACAACAACGTCGAGAAGGCGAACAAGCAATGGCGCCGGATAAGTAAGCTTTAGCTGAAAAGCTGAGGACGGTTCTCGTGACGGCGATCTCGTTTGTGAATCGCCCTTGCGCGGATGAAGCCCCAAGGATGACCCGCTCATTTCACCGCTCCACGCAGAGCCACTACACGCGGCTTAACGCTCTTCTCAATGCGCCGACCAGTTTGCAGAAATGAACGTTCGGCGGCCGCAACCATTCTCAAACAGGTTCAGACTTAGTGACCGGCGTCCTTGACCACGTTATTCAGATCGGCTGGCAAGGGACTGGTCCAGTCGAACAGTCGTCCGTCGAGCCGCATGGAGAGTCTCGCGGAATGCAAAGCATGTCGCGGCAGCCAGAGCTCGATGCCCATTTCATCTGTCCACCCGTGATCAATGAAATTCAGATAGTGACGGCTTCCGCGCGCGTAAATTTTGTCGCCGAGTACTGGAAAGCCGGCGAAGGCCAGATGCACGCGGATCTGATGCGTGCGCCCCGTCCTCGGCCAGGCTCTCACCACGGAGAAGCGGCGGTCCTGCGCCCAGCTCAATCGACGCTCAACGCGAAACACCGTCAGGGCGGGTGCTCCGTTTGGATGCACCGTGCGCTCCAGCCACACGGGCGATGAAGCGACTTCGCCCAGCCGCACGATTGGCTCTTCGATCGCTTTTTCTTCCCATTCGGGCCAGCCGAACACGAGGGCCACGTACTCCTTTTGGATTTCGCCTCGCTGCATGGCCATACCCGCGACGCGCGCGGCTTCCGCCTTCTTGGCAACAAGCAGAATGCCGCTCGTTTCGCGGTCCAGCCGGTTCACAAGCGAAATGCGTCCGCCGGTGGCAAGTTCGTAGCCCAGCAAGTCGCAAAGCTGGTTCCACAGCGTTTTCGGTCCACCCGGCTTCGTGGGATGCACCAGCAGGCCCGCCGGCTTGTCCACCACCAGAAAACCCTCCGTTTCATCCAGGATCTGGAACTCAACTTGATTCTTGGTATCCACGCCGCCAGTTTCCAAGCTAGCATGATTCGACTAAACCGGGTCACACGAATCTATTCCAAAGGAGAGGGCGGTATTCGTGCCCTTGACGATGTCAGTCTGGAGATTCCCTTTGGCGAGTTTGCCGCGGTCACGGGTCCCAGCGGCTGCGGCAAGAGCACGCTGCTCAACCTGCTTGGCGGGCTCGACACGCCGGATTCAGGCGAAATTTGGATCGGCGATCTTCCCCTTCACGATGCCAGCGATTCAGCCTTGACCCGGTATCGCCGGCACGACCTCGGTATCGTCTTTCAGTTCTTCAATCTGCTTCCGGCAATGACTGTCGCGGAAAACGTCGAACTGCCGCTCCTGCTTCGAGGGGAGCGGAAAGCACGCCCACGAGTTGCCGAAGCCCTTGACCTTGTCGACCTTGCCAGGCGCAGAAACCATTATCCCCATCAGCTCAGCGGGGGCGAAATGCAGCGCGCCGCCATCGCCAGAGCCGTGGCAGGACAACCGAAAATCCTCCTCGCCGATGAGCCCACCGGGAATCTCGACAGTCGCAGCGCCGCGCGGGTCACCGAGACTCTTCTAAAGATTGCTTCCCAAAAATTTGCAACGCTTGTTATTGTCACTCACAGCGAAGAGCTGGCCCGGCTGGCCGCTCGCCACATTTCTATGCTCGATGGAAAAACTACCACGCAAAATCCCATATGATGACAGGCTTCTCGCGAAGTTCACCGTGTTCGCGGAGCTGGGCGACGAAGAGCTTCATACCCTGCTCGAGCAGAGCGCGATCGAGGCTTATGCGGAGGATGAGCGCATCATCAATGCCGGCGACGTCGGACATTGCATGTATGTCATCCTGCGCGGGAACGTCCGCGTGACGGTCAAGAAAGGCGAAGGGGAAGTCGAACTCGCAAGGCTTTCGGCGGGTGACTTCTTCGGCGAAGTTGCATTGGTTGATGAGGGACCGCGCTCGGCAAGCGTCACCGCCACCGAAGCGTGCGAACTGCTCTGCATCACACGAACCACGCTCGGTGTGCTGGCCGCTCTGCACCCGGACGCCGCGATTCAAATCCTCGCCGCTATCGGCCGGAGCCTGGTTGCCAGACTCCGTACGGGCAACCTGAAATACGTAGACTTGCTCCTCTCCGGCGGGCCAACCTCCTAAATTGGCTTTAATGCCCGCATTTCTCCCTTGTCCGCGGCCGAACACGCCAGCAGGAGACGGACGATAAACGCGAATTTGGAACACTTAAACCGTGGAAAAACAACGAACCCTCTCATCCTCGGCCCGCCTCGCAGGCACCGCCCTCCACACAGGCGAAAAAGTCACCCTTACGATGCATCCCGCGCCGGTCGGCCACGGCTATAAGTTCAAGCGCTCGGATCTCCCCGATGACCCCATTATCGAAGCTCGAGTCGAGAACGTCAAAACAGTCGAACGCGCCACGACAATTGTCGAGGGCAACGTCAAGATTCATACCGTGGAACATGTCCTCTCCGCGCTTGCAGGAATGGGGGTCGACAATGCGCTCGTTGAAATGGACTCCAACGAGCCCCCCATTGGCGACGGGAGCGCATCGCCTTACGTTGGCATGATCAAGGAAGCCGGCATTGTCGAGCAAGACGCCGCCCGATCTTACCTCGAACCGCGGGAGCCGATCGTAGTCCAGACTGGAGAATCCATCATTACGATCCTGCCGGACTCAAAGTTTCGCATCTCCTGCACACAAGTCGGACCTGGCGGCCGCTTCACACAGTATCTGAGTGCAGAGATTACCTCGGACTTCTACGAGAAGGAGATCGCCTCGGCGCGCACGTTCGTCTTTTACGAGGACGTCAAGCCGCTCATGGACAAGGGGCTGATCAAGGGAGGCAGCATTGAGAACGCCATAGTGGCCCGCGGAGAGAGCGTGCTCAGCAAGGAACCGCTCCGGTTCCCGGACGAGTTTGTCCGGCACAAGATTCTCGATATTATCGGCGATCTCATCCTGAGCGGACGGCGTCTGCGCGGACACGTCGTCGCCGTCAAGCCCGGTCATGGACCGAACACTGAGGTCGCCCGTTCCCTCGTGAAACGCTACTCCGAATACCTGGCGATGGCGCCGCGTCCGGTCCCCGCAGCGGGCGGCGTGCTCGATATCAACGAAATTATGCGCATCCTGCCGCATCGCTACCCGTTCCTCATGGTGGATCGCATCGTTGAGCTCCAGGAGGATGGGGCTCTGGGCGTGAAGACGGTCACTATCAACGAACCATACTTTCAGGGGCATTTTCCGGGCCATCCCGTGATGCCCGGGGTGCTTCAAGTTGAGGCCATGGCCCAAGTAGCCAGCATCGTCATGATGCACAAGACGGAGAACGCCGGAAAGATCGGGTACTTCATGAGTGCAGACAGCGTCAAGTTCAGGAGACCGGTCCTCCCTGGGGACACCCTTTTCATCCATTGCGAAATGCTCAGCGCCAAGAAGCGTCTCGGCAAAGCCGCCTGCAAATGCATCGTCAATGATGAAGTCGTTTCCGAAGGCGAACTCCTCTTCGGATTGGTAGACAAATGAATCCCCCCGCTGATCAGCGTCCCGCCTTGGAATGATTCATCCGACAGCGATCATCGACTCCAGCGTGAAGATCGCCAGGGAGGCTGAAGTCGGTCCCTACTGCGTCGTTGGGTCGGATGTTGTCATAGGCGCCGGATGCGTTCTCAAGAGTCACGTCACCGTGGCTGGTCCCGCCAAGATCGGACGGGACAATCGCTTCTTTCCGTTCTGCTCGATTGGACAGCGCAGCCAGGACCTCAAATACGCAGGGGAGCCGACGTTTCTCGAGATAGGAGATAACAACAGCTTTCGCGAATTTTGCACCGTCAATCGCGGCACGATGCCGGAAACCAAAACCGTGATCGGCAGTCACAACAACTTTCTAGCGTATTCCCACGTTGCTCATGACTGCCTGGTTAGGGACCACGTTATTTTCTCCAATAACGGCACCCTTGCCGGGCATGTCGTTGTCGAAGACTATGCCGTCATAGGCGGCCTCTGCGCGGTGCATCAGTTCTGCCGTATCGGCAAGCACGCGATACTGGGGGGCTGCACGAAGATCGTTCAGGATGTCCCACCCTTCATGATCGCAGACGGAAATCCGGCGGAGATCCGCGGAGTCAATCAAGTGGGCCTGGAACGTCGGGGCTTCGGTGCAGAGGAAATCCGCGTGCTGCGCGAGGCTTATCGGCTCCTGTGCCGCGCAAATCTCAACGTGAAGCAAGCCTGCGAAGCGATTCGAAACGAACTCCCATCAAACGCCCATACCGCCCATCTCCTTGCATTCATCGAATCCAGCAAGCGTGGTATCGTGCGATAGAACAAATCACGCCCGGGCAGCGCACGAGTGAACTTTGCTGTCGGACCTGCATCCTGCGGTATCGTGGGAGGGGCGTTCGAACAGTGCTGAACCAGACCAAGCCCGGAACTTCGCGACGGCTCTGTAACGCGATGGTCGACGAGTGCCTAGCCACACCGAGGCTCGCGTTGCCGAACAAAATGACACCGCCGCCAGGCTGGACACGGTCGCAGACCTGGCTTTAGGGGATGTGTTTGGAGTGGGTCCTTTTCTAGAAACGCCGCGGACGGCCGCCGCCCCCGCGGTTGCGACCTCCGCTGAAGTTCTTGTTGCGAGCGCCGCCCGCACCCGCGAATTCCTCGCGCGGGCGAGCTTCGTTCACGGTCAAGTTGCGACCGTGCAGGGCCTTTCCATTCAACTGCTGAGCGGCATTCTGCGCTTCCTCGTCCGTGGACATGGTCACGAAGCCGAAGCCTCGCGACTTGCCTGTCATTTTATCTTGTATAAGGACTGCTTCGCGAACGGTGCCGACTTCGGCGAAAAGGTCCTGAATGTCATTTTCTGTGGTGTCGAAAGAAAGATTTCCGACGTAGAGTTTGGTTCCCATATGATTGTTGTGTTGTCGAGGCGAGTCTCTGCGGCTGTTTCCGATCATCGGATTTCAAATCGCCACTGAGAGCCTTGCGGCTCACACCGCTACGGACGCAACTAGCAATCTACCAACGCCCCAAAAGGGCTCTAACCTGCGAGTGCAACCAGAACAGAATTCTGGAAATGTGCAAGCGTAATTTGGTACGTTTCAGACTTCGTCAGGCCGTCCGCGCGCCGGGACCGGGTCGAGAACGCCCTCGCCGCTGCCAAAGACGGCATGATCAACCGCGGGCGACGAATCAGGAGTATTCTTCAAGTCGGCATCGATTCCAACTCCGCAGTTTCTCGAAACGTTCTCACGTCTTCGCGACGCGGGATACGGTGCTCGCCCGAGCGGGATGCGTAAAGCGCCGCCGAGGCTGAGGCAAGCCTCAGTCGTTGGATCAGATCCATGCCGAAAGCAAGACCCGCGGCGTACGCCCCGTGAAACACATCGCCGCAACCTGCAGTATCTCTCGCGCTTACTCGATAGCCGGGGAACTTGCACGGGGTATTAGCCGAACCCGCGAACCAGCATCCCTCAGCACCACACGTGACGATGATCGCAGCGCGTTCCGGGATCCACAATTTTCCGATCGCAGCCCGCGCCGTGCTGCATCCGGTGATTCGAAGAGCGAACGTCTCGGAGAGGATGAGATGATCAATAGCCGCAAGGAGGTCGTCAAAGCGCGCGTGATCAGCCCGTTCCAGATCAGCAACGACCGGAATTCCGGCCCCGCGCGCGATACTGCAAGCGCGGATTGCGCCGGGTATTCCATGATGATCGACTAGAAGAACGCGCGAATTCTTAATGATCGACTCCGACGGAGCACCCTCGTGTGCGCCAGTCAGCCCGGACGCGTGCGAGAAAATATTTCGCGTTCCGGTATCCATCGCAACAATGATGGTCGAGGATACGACTCCATTTTCAACTGCCCTTGGCGCGTGCGACGTATCAATCTGCTCGAGCGCAAAATTTTCCTCCACCAGACGCGAGTTTTGGTCCAATCCGAGCCGTCCGGCATAGCTGCAACGCGCTCCGAGGCGTGCCGCTGCCACAAGAGCTGTTCCCGTGAGCCCTCCGCACCGGCGTTCCCAACGGGCCACTCGAATTTTCGTGTCCGGCAAAGGATACGTGTCCACGTAGAGAATGTCATCGATCGCCGCGCTTCCCAAACCAAGGACGTCAATAGGCTGATCCATGGAAAAAAGTCTCTGGTCCGCCTGCAGCACTGATCACGACACGTCGGATGGCAGAGGAAGCTACCAGGGGCGTCCAACGATCACGTATCCTCGAGGGTGACGGCGGTAATACGCGTTGTCGTACTCGTAATACCGGGCCCCGCGGAACACGCGAATGCGATAGCCGGGGCGGGAGCGTCGTCACCACGCTCTCCTGGACCGGGGCGACATATCGTGTTTCATGAACGACGGTTCACGGCGGGGGTGCGCTGACGTAAATGCAGCCAGAAACGGTGAGTGCCATCAGGGCCCAGGCGGCTGCGGAGAGTCTGGTAGTCATGGTCCTCGGGCAAACTTTTCGCGAGATTCTACCGCACGGCGCCCTTTTGGCGCACGTATTTTCTCAGGCCCGCCCGACAGGATGCGCATCTGTGCTCCAAAGCCCAGGCAGGAACAACCGCGAGCGGTTGCCGGGCTAGCTTATCAGCTCTAGCTGGAACAGGATTTCTACTTCACGTCCTCGGCAGCTGAGGATCTCGATTCGCTAAGCTGCCGCGCCTTTTCGACCAGAGTCAGAAACTCCGCGCGATAACTGCCCGGGTCTTCGCCGAGATTCCGCCGGGCAATCTCCTGGATGCCCTGCCAGGAAATATCCCCAACATAGGGAGAGTCCCGAAGCTTCATGCCAAAGGCTGCGACTGCTGCGGCAAACTGGAAGTCTTGCGACGCCTTTTCGAAGGGATCTTCTGCCGGGGTCCCGACGGGTAGTTCGACGAGCCGGCTCTCGTCACCATCAAGCGTCTTGTAGCGGAGCTTCACAGTCAGCAATTCGTCCGCACGTGTGGTCAGCCGTCCGCCCGTTTCCTGATACCTTAGAGGGTCGACGGACACTCGATCCGGCAAGGGCTGACCCGCTGGCACGACTTCATAGAGGGCGGTCACCGTATGGCCGGCGCCTATTTCTCCCGCGTCCTTTCGATCGTCGTTGAAATCCTCGTTCGCCAGCACGCGGTTCTCGTAGCCGATGAGGCGATAACCCGACACGCAAGCCGGATTGAACTCCACCTGAACCTTGACGTCCTTGGCGATCGTGAACAGAGTCGCGCCCAGTTGGCTGACCAGGACTCTGCGGCCCTCGTCCAAAGAATCGACATACGAATAGTTTCCGTTGCCCTTGTCTGCCAGCTTTTCCATGGTCGAGTCCTTCAGATTGCCGGCGCCGAAGCCAAGAACAGAAAGGAAGACGCCGGAGGCTCGCTCTTTCTCGATGAGCGCGATCAGTTCGCTCTGGCTGGTCACGCCGACGTTGAAATCCCCATCCGTGCAGAGGATCACGCGGTTATTGGCCTCTTTGGCGAAATTCTCGCGGGCAGTCGCATAGGCGAGTTGAATGCCTTCGGCGCCGTTCGTCGATCCGCCGGCCTCCAGCTCATCGAGCACCTTCAAGATCCGATCCTTGTCAGCTCCCGGGGTCGAGGGAAGCACGAGCCCGGACGATCCTGCATAAACAACTATGGCCAGGCGGTCCCTGGACGACAGATTCCCGACCAGGGCCCGAAGGCTGCGCTTCAAAAGCGGCAGCTTGTTCGCATCCCGCATGGAGCCCGAAACATCGATCAGAAAAACCAAATTGCATGGGGGCCGCTCAGCCACAGCGATATCGCGGCCTTTCAGTCCAATGCGCACGAGATCATGTTTCGCATTCCATGGCGCGCTCGCAACTTCAACGTTCACCGAAAAAGGATCTCCGGCTTTGGGCTCCCGATAACGATACGAAAAATAATTGATGAACTCTTCGATGCGCACCGCTCCGGAAGGTGGAAGCTCATCGTTTCGCAGGAAGCGGCGCACGTTTGAATAGCTCGCCGAATCGACGTCGACCGAGAACGTTGAGAGCGGGTTCTGCTTCGCATCGCGAAACACGTTCTCCTGAATCGCGTCGTACGTCTCGGTATCGAATTGGCGATCCGTTTCGCGAATGCGGCCGCCTGGACGAGGCGCAATCCCCGTGCCACTTGAGTTCAAGGGAGCGCTCAACTTGGAGTTGGATCGATCTTCGGCTCTGGCGGATCCCGCTGGTGCCGAGGCCGGAGGAGTCCAGGGTTTCTCCTCTTTCTCCAAACGCGGGACTGGGGCCGGCACGGCCTCCGCGACCAGGAGCTGCGAGCTCATTTCTGGTCCTTGCGCAAGGGCCGCCGCAGGCTCGCGCGGTGCCTCAGCGGCAACTTTGTCCGCACCGCCGCGGGCCGGCTCACGGGCTCGAGCGAGCGAGAATGTCTCCGTCCGTTGAATAAGCAGAGCCAGAATGAGACAGGCTGCAAGCGCGCCAACCGCACCAAGCCAGGCAGTGCGACGGAATCTGCGTTCGCGCCTGACGATCCGCGCGTTCCGCAGGCACTTCTCCCTAAGCCTCGCGCGCGTTTCCGCGTCGAAGGCCATCTCCTCACGCGGCAGGGCGCCCAACGTCTGGCAGAGAAGAGTCGTCTCCCTCAACTCACATTGAAGATCGTCCGACTGCGCGAGTTCCTTTTCGAACTCCTCCCGCGCCGCTGCTGGCAGTTCATCCAGGGCATACCCGGTGACGTTGGAATGTTCGCTTTTCATGGCAAGACTGCTGTGTTCTCGCGCTTCCAGAGACGCCGGAGCGTCTGGATCGCGCAATGAAGCTCCACGCCGACGCTTGAAACACTCATGCGCATGGTCTCCGCGATTTGCTGATAACTCAACCCGGCGTCGAATTTCAGGTGAAGAAGCTCTCGTTGCCGTTGTGGCAGTTGATCCACAAGCCATCTCAATCTCGCCTTCTCCTCGGCGGCCGCCACCTCTGCCGCCGGGCTGGGGCTATCCGCGGGATGCTCCTCATCGACTGGGTCACCTGAAAAGCGAGCAATCTTTCGGAGATGATCGACCGCGCAGTTTCGGCACACGAAGAACAGCCACGGAGCCAGGCGTGGCTCCAGGGCTGCGAGGTCCTGCCGGCTGAGACGAAGAAAGGTTTCCTGGACCGCGTCGCGCGCCGACTCCAGATCACCAGTGATCGTTTTTGCATAACTGATGAGCGGACGCTCGTAGCGCTCCAGCGCACAGTCGATGATCTCTTCGGAGGACATGCGTCTCTAGGGCGTCAACGGCGCAGGGACCGATTCATTTAGAGTTTTTTTGGCGATCGGTCTATTCCCTGGCCCTGCGGAACAACTTCCCGGTCAACAGACGCCAGAATGTCGTTACTTCCTCGACTCGAAGGGCGAAGCATACGGCGAGGTAGGCGCTTCCGGCGCATGCAATCACACCAAACAGCGCCACAACTTTTCTCCAAAGGCTCGGGCTCCCAAGCCACGAAGCGCCATAGTTCGCCCCAAGCCAGCAAACCAATCCCAGGGCCGCAGAGGCCACACCGCATCGGACAATAGCCCCAACAAAGCGCCTCGTTTCCAGTGTCTGCGCGCTGCGCTGCATGAGCAAATAGAGCGTAAGAAAATTCGCCAAGGCGGAAAGCGACGTGGCCAGCGCTAGACCACGATGCCCAAGGCCAAATCGAAAAATGAAGAAGTAGTTGAGGAACAAATTCAAGCCGATGGCGGCAAAGCTCACAAACATCGGCGTCCACTTCCGGTTGATTGCGTAGAAGGCGGGCGAAAGCACTTTGATGCAGGAATACGCAACCAGACCCATGGAATAAAATTGGAGTGCCAGACCGGTCTGCAGAGTGTCGGCGCTCTTGAACTCTCCGCGTTCGTAGATGACTCCGATGATGGGCTGCGCGAGGAAATAAAGACCGACCGCGGAAGGAAGAGTCAGGAACACCGCGAGGCGCATGGCTTTGCCCAACGTTGGACCAAATTCCGAGCGATCCGAGCGCACAGCTATGCGCGAGACAACCGGCAGCGTTATGGTCGCCACAGCCACGCCAAAAACGCCAATCGGAAGCTGCATCAGGCGAAACGCAAAATTCAGCCAGGAAACCGCCTCTTTTCCGACGAATGATGCGAAGCTGCTGTTGACCATCACGTTGATCTGCACGGCGCTTGCGGCAATCACCGACGGCACCATTAGCATAAGAATCCTGCGGATGCCTGGATCCTTCCATCGGAAGTCCGGGCGAAATCGGTAGCCCACCCGCCACAGGCTCGGAAGCTGAATGGCAAACTGGAGCAACCCGCCGACAAGAGTGCCAAGCGCGAGACCGGTCAGGGCCTTCTCTCCGAAAGCGGGGTCCAATAACCAGCCGAAAATCACCCCTCCCGCAATAGAACCGATGTTGAAAAAGCTGGACGCCATCGCCGGCACACCAAAGACATTCTTGGCATTGAGCATTCCCATCACCAGCGCAGCCAGCGACACCAGCAAAATGAAAGGATACATCACCTGAGTAAGCCGAATCGTCAGCTCCGCATCCGCCGGGGCGAAACCCGGGGCGAGAACGTCGATCAACTGTTTGGCGAAGACCACGCCAAGCAGACTCACGATGCTCATAAAGATCGCGGCCAGCGTCATCATCTTCGACGCCAACGCCCAAGCCGAGCGGTCGCCTTCCTTTTCGATTTTCTGCGAGAACACCGTGATGAAGGCGGTCGAGAGAGCCCCTTCCGCAAAGAGATCGCGAAGCAGATTCGGAGCACGGAAAGCGATCGTGAAAATCCCCATCAGGGCGGAGCCAAACAACCCGGCGAAGAGCATCTCGCGGATAAGCCCGAGCACGCGCGAACACATGACCGCGACAGCAATCACTCCGCTTGCCCTCGTGTTGAGCCTGGGCCGGTTACTCACGCGACGCAGCCTTGCGCAAACGCTCCATGATCGCAACGCCCAAGCCGGTCTCGGGCACGGCTTCGGCAACGATCAGCTCGAGGCCTGCTTCATCGAGGCGACGCAGAGCGCCGTAGAAATTTGCGGCCGCCTCGAGCAGATCTTGCTTGCGACTCAGATACTCGACAGCTGCAAATCCTACTCCGGATTGTGACCAGAGCAGCAAACCCGTCTTCGCCGGCCACCACTTGCTTTCAATTCGGAACGAGTCTGCATCCCGACACCACGAAATTCTCAATGGCGTTCGAGGCGCGTAATGGCTTTCCATCGAACCCGGAGCCGATACGTCAGCCTTCCCGGACAGCACGACTATACCGAAATCAAACAATATTTCCGCCGTGATCGGTCCATGTCGCAAAATTTCCACACCTTGGTCGCGAACAAGCAAGATTGTCGATTCGAGCCCATGGATACAGGGTCCTCCGTCGATGATCAAAGGAATGCGCCCTTCGAGTTCGGTCATCACGTGGGCGGCTGTGGTCGGACTGATCCTGCCAAAGCGATTCGCGCTCGGCGCAGCAACCGGATTTCCATAGACTTGCGCGACTCGGCGAAAGACGGGATGAGCGCTCATCCGCAACGCCACCGTAGACTGACCAGATGTCACGATTTCGGGCACCAGATCCGAGCGCGGCAGGACCATCGTAAGCGGGCCCGGCCAGAACCGCTCAGCAAGACGGATAGCCAGGCTGTTGGGAATTGCCAGACGCTCCAGCCACTCCAGCTCAGAAAGATGGACGATCAGCGGGTCTGAAAGTGGACGTTCCTTTGCCTCGAAAATTCTTGTGCACGCGCGGGGATCGAGGGCCGCGGCACACAACCCATAGACGGTTTCGGTGGGCAGCGCCACCAGCTCTCCCCGGGCCAGCAGAGCGGCGGCTTCGTCAAGGCCGGCGGGAGCTGTGACTACCCGGGTCTTCAACTCTCCAGCTTGCTATCAAGCGCATCCTGGGTTTGCCGGCGACGAAAGTCGGCCAAGGCGGTCGCGATCGGCGCATACTCTCCGGCCAGCAAGGCTGCGGCGAAAAGCGCGGCATTCCTTGCTCCGGCCGGGCCGATCGCGAACGTCGCAACTGGAATTCCTGCAGGCATTTGCACGATCGAGAGCAGTGAATCGAGCCCGTTCAACGCGCGGCTCTGGATCGGAACCCCGAGCACCGGCACAACTGTCTGCGCAGCAATCATTCCTGGCAAGTGGGCCGCGCCGCCTGCGCCGGCGATGATTACCCTGAGGCCCCGCTTGGAAGCGTTCTTCGCGTAGTCCGCCATAAGATCAGGCGTCCGATGTGCGGAGACAACCCGGCATTCATGGGAAACGGACAGCTTTTCCAGGATCTGCGAGGCCTCGCGCATCGTTTCCCAGTCCGATTTGCTACCCATCACCACACCAACTAAAGCGGGTTGGCCCGAAGTTTGCTGCATCTTAGGTGACAATTAGTGTTGCGAAGCGTCGATGGGCGACTCCCTGTGTGCACGACCGATGCCCATGGGCGCTGCTTCCAGCGACTCCCAAAGAATTACCAGAAGTATATGGCCAGAGGAATAGTAAAGTGGTTCAACGAGAAAAAGGGATTCGGGTTCATCGTGGATCCGGCAGTCAATGGCGACATTTTCGTCCACTTTTCGGCGATCGTGAACAAGGGGTTCAAGACGCTGAAGGAAGGCGAAGAAGTCGAATACGAGCTTTACGAGGATCAAAAGGGTTCACGCGCGAGGAACGTTATGAGAATCTGAGGGGGTGCTGCCCAACTTCGTTCTCATCGGATTCATGGGTTGCGGGAAATCCTCGGTGGGTCGTCGACTCTCCGGAATGACCGGCCATCGCTTCGTTGACACCGACGAACTCATCGTGCAGAGCGAGAGCCGCACCATTCCCGAGATCTTCTCGCAGAGCGGAGAGGACTACTTTCGTGACGTCGAGCAGCGCTCGCTCGAGGAGTTGGTGGGGGTCTGCGGGATCATTCTCTCCACTGGGGGCGGGCTCGTTCTTCGCCCGGCCAATCGAGAGACCTTGAAGAAGATCGGTATCGTGGCGTGGCTGGACGCGAGCCCCGACGTGCTGTTCGAGCGAGCGACACGCAGCGCAAAACGGCCCGCTGTTGCAAACCGTCGATCCCCGCAAGACATTTGACGACCTCCTCAGCGTGCGCCGCGAGCTTTACGACTTGGCGGCAGACTTTCGAATCGATTCCACGCGGTTGAGTCACGATGAAGCGGCGCAACTTCTGCTCGATGAGGCTTTGCGCAAGCATCGCCGTTTTTGAGAGTTGACGCGGGGTTCGCGGAGGGGCATAACTGCTGACCCACCCAACAAACCCCAACTCCTACACTCTCATGGCTACAATCGGCATCAACGGCTTCGGACGCATCGGACGGCTCTTCTTTCGCGCAATGGTTGAGCAAGACCTTCTCACATCAGGCTACAAGGTCGCTGCAGTAAACGACCTGGTCCCGGCAGACAATCTGGCTTATCTCCTCAAGTATGATTCGACCCAGGGCGGCTTCAAGGGCGAGGTCGCCAGCGAAAATCTTCTGCCGGTGCCGCTGAAGACGACACTCTGGTGGTTAACGGCAACAAGATCAAGTGTCTTGCCATTACGCAGGGTCCTGCGGCCCTTCCTTGGAAGGAACTTGGGGTGGACATCGTTGTGGAATCAACCGGGCTCTTTACCGAAGCAGCGAAGTGCAAGGGCCACCTCGACGCCGGCGCAAAAAAGGTGATCATCTCGGCTCCCGGGAAAGGCGAAGACATTACGATCGTCATGGGCGTCAACAACGACAAATACGACGCAGCCAAGCATCACATCATATCGAATGCAAGTTGCACGACGAACTGTCTGGCGCCCGTCGTGCACGTCCTGCTCAAGGAAGGTTTCGGCATCGAGGAGGGGCTCATGACCACGATCCACTCCTACACTGCGACGCAGAAGACGGTTGATGGGCCTTCGACGCAAGGATTGGAAGGGCGGACGCACAGCAGCTACCAACATCATCCCGAGCACCACAGGCGCTGCCAAGGCCGTCGGCCTCGTTTGTCCCGAAGTAAAGGGCAAGCTAACCGGCATGGCGTTCCGGGTTCCGACACCGACGGTCTCCGTCGTCGATCTTACGGTCAAGACGACCAAAGATCGACCAGCTACAAGGAGATCTGCGCGGCAATGAAGAAGGCCAGCGAGACCTACCTCAAGGGCATTCTCGGCTACACCGAAGACGAAGTCGTTTCGACTGATTTCGTGCACGACACGCGTTCGTCAGCATCTTCGACGCCGGCAGCGGCATCGAATTGAACAGCAAATTCTTCAAGCTCATCAGCTGGTACGACAACGAGTGGGGCTACAGCTACCGTTGCGTCGATTTGCTCAAGCAGATTGCCGCCTAGAAATTCGCCGCGCGAATTTCACTATGAAAAAGTCGATTACCGATGTCCCGCTGAGCGCTCGCTCGCGTCGTCATGCGGGTGGACTTTAACGTGCCGCAGGACAAGGAAACCGGAGCGATTACCAATCCGGCACGCATCGCCGCGGCCTTGCCGACGATCAAGTACATCCTTGACCAAGGGGCCTCGCTGGTGCTGATGAGCCACCTCGGACGGCCCGACGGAAGGAGAGTGGAAAAGTTCACTCTGAAACCAGTCGCCGAGAAGCTGGGGGAACTGCTCGGCAAGCCCGTGAAGTTCCTCCCCGATTGCGTTGGCCCGGAGGTCGAAGCGGCGTGTTCCTCGCTCAAGCCCGGCGAAGTCGTCCTGCTCGAAAACCTCCGCTTCCACATCGAGGAGGAGGGCAAGGTGAAGAACAAGGACGGCACAAAGACGAAAGCCGATCCCGAGAAGGTAGAAGCCTTCCGCGCCTCGCTGACAAAACTTGGCGATGTTTATGCCAACGATGCCTTCGGCACGGCCCACCGGGCGCATTCGTCGGTCGTTGGGGTGAATTTACCGGAGAAGGTGGCCGGCTTCCTCATGCAGAAGGAACTCGATGCGTTCGCCGCCGTGCTCGAAAATCCGCAGCGCCCGTTCCTCGCCATTCTGGGCGGCGCGAAGGTGGCCGACAAGATTCCGCTTATCCGAAATCTGCTCGATAAGGCGAACGAAATCATCATTGGCGGCGGCATGACCTTCACTTTCAAGAAAGTGCTCGATGGCATGGAGATCGGCGAGAGTCTGTTCGATCCCGAGGGCGCCAAGATTGTCGGCGATTTGATGGAGCAAGCGAAAGCCAAAGGCGTCAAAATCCACCTTGCGGTCGACTTCGTGTGCGGGGACAAGTTCGACGCCGACGCGAAGAGCCAAATTGTCGACGACAAGAATGGGATTCCCGCGGGGTGGATTGGCCTCGACGTCGGGCCCAAGAGCCGCCAGCTTTTCGCCGAAGTCATCGCCCGTGCGAAAACCATCATCTGGAACGGACCGCCCGGGGTCTTCGAGTTTGATCGCTTTTGCCGAAGGCACAACGAACATGGCGGAAGCCATCGCCGCCGCCACTGCCGCCGGCGCCGTCATCAGTGGTTGGCGGCGGCGACACCGCCACAGCCGCGAAGAAGTTCAAGGTGGTGGACAAGGTGAGTCACGCCTCCACCGGCGGCGGCGCCTCGCTCGAACTCCTCGAAGGCAAGACTCTGCCGGGGGTTGCGAACTTGAGCGACAAGTAACTTCGAAATCTGCGGAAAACCACACAAGCGATAACGACCGAAGAAACGCCGGATCGTCACTGAGAACTACTCTCAGATCGATCCTCGAGGCCGGAACTTCGTCATCCCCTAAACACCATGCGGAAGAAAATCATTGCTGCGAACTGGAAGATGAACATGACTCTTACGGAGACGGAGAATTTTCTCCAAGCCTTTCGGCCGGAGGTCGAGGAGGTCACTACCGTGGAGATCGTCATCGCGCCTCCCTTCACTGGCCTCGCCAAGCTTTCCGAACTTCTGGGAGGTTCGCAAAAGATCCGCCTCGGAGCGCAGAATTTTTATTTTGAGAAGTCAGGAGCCTACACCGGCGAGATAAGCGCGACCATGCTTCGGGAACTCTTCGTCAAGTATGTCATCCTTGGCCACAGCGAAAGGCGACAGATTTTCGGAGAAACCGATTCCCTCATTAACAAGAAGGTCATCGCGGCGCACGCAAACGAGCTGAAGCCGATACTCTGCGTCGGAGAGACCCTCGAGGAACGGGAGGCTGGCACCGAGAAAGAGGTCCTGGAGAAGCAGCTGCGCGGCGCGCTCGCCGGAGTCGGCGCCGAGCAACTCGTGGAGACCGTAGTCGCTTACGAACCCGTTTGGGCGATTGGAACCGGAAAGACGGCCACTTCTGCCCAGGCGCAGGACGCCCACGCCCACGTGCGCGCAGTGCTTGAGCAACTCTCGGACAAGGCGACAGCCGGCAAAGTCCGAATCCAATACGGCGGAAGCGTGAAGCCCGCCAATGCCAAGGAGCTTCTCACCCAGCCGGACATCGACGGCGCCTTGGTCGGCGGCGCGAGTCTCGAAGTACGCAGCTTCGCGGAAATCGTTAAGGCCGGTCAGCAGACGTAGCGGGGAAATCAGCGACCGTGTCCTCACGGTCGAAGAGGTGCACCGGCACCGGAGCCAAGTTAGGCTATTCACTTAGCCAGGGAAGAGGCGATATTAGGGCTCTTTGGATTGATGTCGACCTCACGGGTCTTCGGAATCTCAACCAGATCCATGTCCTCCAAGGGAATCGCTCCGAGTAAAGCCAACGCGGTTCTCAAAGCGAATTTCAATGGGTCCAACGTAGGGGACGACGCGCCGGGGCGCACCAGCAACGGTGACTTTCCTTCTGGTCGATCTCCTCGAGCTAATCTGGATGACACACGTGCTCAGGAATGAGAGATGGACCGAACCGGTGTCGACAGGGCTTTCGACCTCCAACGATTGAATATCGGGTTTTCTGGGGTTGGAAAGGCGGATCATTTTCTTCAAGTCCCACTACAGCACGATACTTCCAGCGTGAGCATATCGACAATCACAAGAGGCATGCCGGAAGGCGCCAGGAGGCAAGCGATCTCGCTCTACTGGGATGGGGTCCGAGCGCGGCTTGGGTACAGCCACTCGTATAGCGGGCGGAGCGGCCTGAGCTTCACCTATGTTGACCAGTTAACTGAAAGCGCGTTATCGTAATTTATTTCCCCTTGCGTGCCTAGGATTGGGGTCCAAAAGAGCAATCCCCAGGCACCCCCCCTACTTGACGCCAGAAGCCTCGTCGAATACTCTCCCAATCGAGACGCATGTTATCGTAATGACCAACGGTTAATACAGCCGCCCTGAGCGAACTTCCAGCGATTGCTCCGAAGCGTTCGCCGTCCTCAATACCGCCACCAGGTCTCGCGGTTCTCTGCGCGCTTTTCTGCGTTCGATCTCGACGAGGCTTACCGCGTGACTGCTGCAATAAGGCAGATGCGCGAGATGCGCGGCGAGATGCCGATCGGACGCAGATTGGCTTCACGAATCGCACCGATTCGGCCCGATCCAACGTATATGGACCGATCTGGGGATATGTTTACCAACCGCACGGTCCACGACCTCGCCGAGATCGGCAATACATTCTGGCGCGTGGGTCTCGCTGAGCCACGATCAAGCCGAAATCGTCTTCAAGCTTGCGTCGGCGCAGGCTGCAGGGAATGGACGAGACAGCATTGCTGGCTTGCGTCGATTGGGTCGCGCACGGTTTCGAAATCGCGCAGTCAATCTTTCCTGATGGAAGTTTTCCGCGCCCGACACGGTCGCGGCGTCGGCATGCACGGTGCCCTGCTAATTCGGCCTCGTCATTCAATCACAGCGCACGCCAAGGATAAAGCCGGACACTTTCGACCTTCGAAATCTTGCTGAAGCGCGACGGCACCGTCGTCGATCACGGTCGCGCTAAGAATGTGCTGGGTGGACCTTTCGGCGCTCCGTCATCTCGTCGATATTCTCGCGCGCGATCAGGTCAATCCGCCGCTCGCAGCCGACGAGATCGTCACGACGGGAACGCTGACGCGCGCACTTCCGTTGTCGAGGGTGAGACATGGACCACCGAACTACACGGGTGTCGCGCTCGACCAGCATCTGTGTTCGCTTCGCTTGAGTTATCGTAGCATGCTCTTCAGTCTCTCGCGACCGCTGGCGCCGGTGGCTGGTTACGGGGCTCGGACGCTCAACGCTCTACCGCGAAATCCAGGCGCGACGACTTATGCCTGAGCTCTTAGCGTCATGTTTGCGAACGGATTCTGCGATGAACCCTACTTTGGCCTTCTTATCTACGCCTGCTGTTAGAGGGCAGTCGATAAGCAAAACGATACACATCGCTCTTTAGAAGGCGGTCCTAGCCCGGAAAAATCACGCGCGGGCAAAAAAGTAGCGAAGTTCCCGGCCTAAGCCGCTAAGGTTGTTGGTGTTCTAAACAATAACCAAAAGAACTTCGCTATGACAGAGTGTAGGCAGGAGGTTTTCGAGTTTCAAGTCCAGGGAGGCCGCAAAGTGACGGCAGATTTTTGCGGAGGTTACCTCAGCAGCGACGGCGGGGCGGTGCTTTTGCGTGGGGTGGAGTTGAAGATGGGACTCCTTGAACGGCTCGGGGGGTGTTTTTCGGACTATCGGTTGGCGTGCTTGGTCGAACGCGAAGTTACCGAGCTTTTGCGTCAGCGCATCGGGGCATTGATTCTTGGCTACGAGGACCTCAACGACCACGACCGGTTGCGACTCGATCCGCTCCACGCGCTGATGGCGGGCAAGGCCGATGTGCTTGGGGAGGAGCGGGCGTGTGAAGCAGACAAGGGCAAGGCGCTGGCGGCGCACGCAACCTTGAACCGGCTCGAACTCGGGGCCCTGGGCGGGGACGCTCGTTACAAGAAGATCATCGCCAAGCCGAGAGAGATCGAAGCCCTCTTAATCAAAGAGGGAGTAAAAGTTATTCCCCGAAAGAGCCGGGAGATCATCTTGGACTTTGACGCCACTGCCGACCCTTTGCATGGCAACCAGGAAGGAGCATTCTTCCACGGTTACTACCGGCATTATTGTTACCTGCCCCTTTACTGCTTTTGCGGCAACGTCCCGCTGTTGGCGCAACTGCGGGACGCTAAGCGCGATGCCAGCAGCGGCACGGTCGAGGCGCTCGAGAAGATCACTGGCGCCATTCGCCAGCGCTTTGGGCGCAAGGTGCGCATTATTGTGCGCGCCGACAGCGGGTTTGCCCGCGAGGAGATTATGGCGTGGTGCGAGCGTAACGGGGTCTATTATTGTTTGGGATTGGCGCGCAACAAGCGTATCCGCGCAGGCAAGCCACCTATGCGGCTGAGGGCGGGTGCGGTAGAGTTGGCCGATGATTGAAGGCCTACCTGGCGGATTTCCAGTTCAGCGGAGAGAGCACGGCGACGTTGTTGACGGGCCAGGAGGGCAGCTTGGGCAGCACGTCATTGAGGTAATCGCGCAGATTGATCGTCAGGCGCTTGCAGGTCTCCATGATCGAAAGGATCGCAGCGATTTTGGGACCGGCTTCCTCGCTCCCGATATGCAACCAATTCCTGCGACCGATTGCGAGCCCACGCATAGCATTCTCGCAGAGGTTCTGATCGATCTCGATGCGGCCATTTTCCAGGAAAACTTTCAAGCGCGACCACTGGTTAAGGGCGTAGTGGGAGGCTTCTCCCAGTTTGCTTGAAGGAAGAGCATGGAGGGCGATCTGCTGGATTTTGATTTTGAGCTCCTCGAAGAGGGCAAGGCTTCTTTCCCGCCGCATCTTCAAGCGTTCTTCCGGGGTGGCATCAGCTTGGCGGGCTTCCTTTTCCACGGCATAGAGTTTGCCCATGAGCAGGAGCACGGCAGCGGCCTGCCGATCCTTGGGGTCCAGCTTAAGGGCGTCATTAAACTTTCTACGAGCATGGGCAAGGCAACCGGCTCGCACCATCCCCGGCGCCCCGATCTTCTCGTAACCTTGGTAGCCATCGCATTGCAGGATGCCGCCATAGGCGCCCAGGAACTCGGCGGGCCCTTCCCTGGCTCGACTCATTCGGAAGTCGAAGACGACCGGACCACCCGGACGGCTGTATTGGAACTCATAGCCCTGATGGTTGCGGCCTTTGGTTTCTTTGCTTTGCACGCCGATGGGGGTTTCGTCCGCCTGGATGTATCCGCCTTCGAGCAAATCGCGCTTCATGACCGAGACCACCGGAAGCAAAAGTTCGCCCGCCGCCATCACGGCCGCGTTGAGCGTACTGCGGGAAAGCTCGATATTGTAATCTCTCTCCAAATCGGCCTGCTGGCGATAGAGCGGCAGATGGGAGCCGTATTTCTTGATCAGCACGTCGACCACGAGCGCGTCGGAGAGTTTGCCTTTTTCCACGATATGCGGACCGGCTCCCGGAGCCGTGGCCACACCACCCTCCGGGCATTTGCGGCAGGCCAGCTTCTCGCGCTTGATCACCCGCACGAAGTAACGGGCCGGCTCCACATCGAGCACTTCCTTTTCCTCGTAGCCAATCAGGTCGCGCTCTTCTCCGCAGCACACACACAGCCTCTCCTCGCCCTCCACGGCGAGGATCTCTTCGCGCCGCGGCAGATGAGAGGGCAACGCATTGCGCCCGGCGTGCTCGCGCTTCTTAACTCTTCTTTGCTCGGGGCCCACCGCGGCTTCGCTGGCAACTTCCAGCGCATGCACCCCGGGTTCCAATTCCAGCAATCCTAACTGCTCATCGCTCAACTTCTCGCTCTTGGGACCATACTTCTTGAGCCTCATCAGCCGGATCATTTCCCGCAACAGGCGAACCTCCTGCTCGAGCCGGTCAGCCTCCTGGGCCCGGCTCGCCAGTGTCTCGATGAGCGATACCGCTTCCCGGGGAAGACTCTCAAGATTGATGCTGGGAACCGGTGTCAACGCCATTGCTAATATCGTGCTTAGATATTAGCGATAAGCATTATACTTAGCAATCAAATCATACGACTTGTTCCAACTTTTTCCGCCACCACAACTTCGCCCGTGTTCGCGTCAGCTCCAGACCATCGATCAGCGCCGCAAACTCTGTCGCACTGATGGCCACCTTCGCCACCCCCGCCATCTCCTCCGGCCAGTCAAAGCGGCCCCGGCCCAGCCGCTTGGCACAAAGCAAGAGGCCACTCCCGTCGAAATAGAGTGCCTTCACTCGCGTGCGTCCCGCGTTGCAGAACACGAAAAGTTGCCCGCTCAGGGGATCCTCCTCCAACCGGCTGCGAACCAATCCATAGAGCCCGTCAAATCCCTTGCGCAGATCGGTCGCCCCGACTGCCAGATACACCCTTCGCGTTCCTGCCCCCAGGCTCAGCATCGAGCCGCCTCCCTCACAATGCTGGCCAGCACGCGAACTTCCCGCTCATCAAATCCTGCTTCGACTTCCAGCCACGCTCCCCCTCCAAATCCCAACCGATAACGACCCTGCTCCGCAATGGCCCGAGCCTCAAGTTCCACAAAACGCGCTTCGCCAGACTGCCTCCGTTTCCCCAGCCATCGCTGAAGATTGAAGAGGCTCACTCCCTCGCGACGGCAAAACTCCCCACGTGTCAATCCGCTCTGCTCATACAGCCCGACAATGCGCGCCTTCTCCTCCGCGCTGAAGCGCCGACGAACTCTCCTGGTCCTTCCATTCTCGTTTTCCATCCGCGGGACTATCTCAAATCCCGCCCTCCCTCGCATAGTTGGCTTTGCCTGCGCGCATACGTTTCTACGCTGACGCCACGTTACAAGCGCTTTTAGCACCAAGGGACGGCCGAACAGTGACTCCATAGTATCCGACCTTTTCTTGGACCGATCCCACTAACCTTTTGGAGCGCCGTGAAGAATATGCGGCTCCAGCGACCGGAAATGATGTGCAGCTCTTGCCGCGTTCTCTTCGTCACCCGAGAAACGCATTCCTATTGCTCTCGAGCACATTCCCTTGTCTTCGACCTCACGAGACCGGAGTTTAGCAAAGGCGCTTGCATTCATTCTAGGAGACTGTTGAAATACTGGCCATTTTGCCGTTGTTGAGATAGAAGCAGGGATGTTTGCTAAGCGGCAGGGCGAAGAGAAGCAAGAGGAGTTTTGGATCGAGCGAGCGCGAGTCTCGAAGCCTCCGAGCCAGGGGTTTTACAGCAAACTAAACGAACATTTGGTGGCGATGGATTTTGCGCGCCAGGTTTGGGCATTGTGCGAGCCGGCCTATCGGGAAGAGAGCCGTGGCGGGCGACCTGGGATTGATCCTGTGGTGTATTTCAAAATGCTCATGGTGGGGTTTTTTGAGAACCTACCCAGCGAACGAGCGATCGCGACGCGCTGTGGGGACAGTCTGTCGATACGGGCTTTTCTGGGATACGGTTTGGAGGAGAGCACGCCCGATCACAGCAGCCTGAGTGTGATTCGGGAACGGCTCGGGCCGGAGATTTACCAAGGGGTTTTCGAAATAGTGCTTAGGGCGCTTAAGGCGCACGGGCTTTTCAAGGGGCGGCATTTGGGGATCGATTCCAGTGTGATGGAAGCCAATGCGAGTCTGCGCACTCTGGTGCATCGCAATACCGAACAGGCGTATTGGCAGTATGTGAAGGAGTTGGCGGAAAAGGAGGGCGTTGACCCACAGGATGAGGCCGCGGTGCGCCGCTTCGATAAGAAGAGGACGGGACGCAAGACGAGCAATGAAGAATGGAAGAACCCCCATGATCTGGGAGCGAAGGTCGGGCGCACCAAGGACGGAGCCTGCGACATGATCTACAAGCCCGAGCATGTGAACGATTTGGAAAGCGGAGCCATCGTACAGGCTGAAGTTTTGGAGGGTGACCACGCCGACACCAAAGAATTGAGTGAGCGAGTAGCCAGCGCGGTGGAAGTGGTTAACCGTATCGTGGCCAACGAGCAGGATGCCCTCGTGCGCTCGCTCACAGCGGACAAAGGCTACTTTGCCATCGAGGAAATTACCCAGATCCAAGAGTTCGACATTCGCACGGTCATCGGGGACGCCAACGCTGAGCGGCGCCGCAAGAAAGGGCTGGCCGCCCCGCTGCGAAAAGCTCTTCATCGCGCCGCGTGTGCCGTCAAAAGTCAGTCTGGGAAGGCGCTTTTGCGCAAGCGCGGCATGCACCTGGAACGCAGCTTCGAGCACGTCCTTGATGAAGGCGGCATGCGCCGGGCCACACTGCGGGGAAAAGAGAATCTGACCAAGCGACACAAGATTGCGGCGGCCTGCTTTAACCTGAGCCTGCTCCTGCGCACCCTGCTGGGGGTAGGAACACCCAAACAGTGGGCGGCGGGGACTTACAGCTTGCTTAAGGCTCTTTTCGCTTACCTTTTCAGGCCAACAGGGCGGTTTTGCACCCTTTGTGCCGAAGCAGAGGATTTTATCTCCCCTTTTCATAAGCTCCTCAGAATCTCAACCGCTGCATGAAACCACGGGTTTCTTCAACAGTCTGCTAATGAGACGAATGTTTTTACTGGGCCTATTTACCCGCCCCCATCGCTCAGTCCGAATAACATGGTCGCCGATGCACATAAACTCCACACAATCTGGGTCTGCCCTTGAAATCACGTCAACACTCATCGCGGCGTTGACCATCAACCACGCATTCTGTGCGGCAAGCCGTGCTTTTGGGTAGCGCTGTAAGAAGCTTGGACCGGCTGAAAACCAGTCGCCGGAGCGTTCGACCGCACGATGTAGACATCGCCATCAAAGTCCGAGGGCGGCAAATCGATCATAGTTTTTGGATAAGGTCTCACAGCTATTCGCATTTCGACGCCTAATCGAATGTTTATTGTGGCGAAATCACTCCAGGGCGGGGACCAAAGGCCCGCCCTCGAAACGTTTTGCTCCTGTGACGTCTGCTCGAGATCAAGAGAATTCCCTGCGACATCCACGCCATCTTGCAGGATGTCATCGCAAACATGGAGAGTGAAATGCAACAACAACGCATTTTTCTCAGCGGCAAAGTTGACTGCGCAGCAGGTTCAAGTCCTTGACAGGATCTTCGAAGTGGGGACGAAGCGCATCGTAATTCTGAAAGCGCACCAGCCAAACGTGGCAAGCCGAAGGGCCTTTTGTTCTGCGGACATGAGTTTCTCACATATTGCGAACTGCGTGTCGATCGCTGCGCATTTCTCGTGCACGTGCGGGAATTGCGCCGCTTCAACGACCGCGCAAAGAATGCGCTGGTCGAACTCGCGTGGGTAACGGCTTGCCGCTTTCTAGGCGAGAAGCAAGCGGCCAGGCTCGGAATGGCGCTGGCGTGGGCTCAAGCGGTGGCCCGCCAAGAACGCGATCCTGATCGTCAAGCTCGCCCGCGAGCGCGGAACTCCGTGCTTGAGGCGGCGCTGGAAGGCGCGCGGTTGCGGGCTGCGCCCGATCATCATGACGTCGTTCGGTTCATCCTCGGCTGCGTGCCTCTCTGGACAGCGTCAGGATTGGGGCGCGGTCGCCCCGACGAGTCATGGGCACGGTAATCGGCGGAATGCTGGTCGCGACGCTCATCGCGATCTTCCTCATCCCGGTGAGCTACTACGTCGTCGAACGTTTCGCGGATCGCCGAGGTGAACGCGCAGGACGCTGCGCGCGCTGGGTGAATTGAGTGGAAGCGCTAGCGCACGATCTCAAGCGGATGCACGCCGCGGGTGCCTCGCGACAATTACCCCGGCCGCCTTCCTGCTGTCCGCGATTAACGGCGTATTTTGCAAGTAATATGGCGCCTTCTGCTAATTACAGACACCGTCTTCTGCGGTATGCTGTTCTCAAGATTGGCTCGCCCAACAAACAACAAACCATGAAAGCTCAAACAGACCATTTCCGCGTAAGCAGCAACGTGCAGGATCGCATAAAGCTGCCGCGCGTCTTTTGGGCTGGGCTGAAGTCAATCGGCCTCAGCCCGGGTATCCTCCTTCGCCGAAGCAACCTGCCACCCACGGTCTACAGTGGGGAGAGCCTTGTAACCACGGCTCAAAACTTCTCGATTTGGCGGGCAATTCGCGAGCTGTCCAACGACCCCACGATCGGCTGGAAATTCATGAGCCAGGTCGAAACTGACCAGTATCACCCCACGCTCCTCGCCGCCCTGCACGCTCGAACCTATCGCGAATCCATCGAGAGACTGGCACGCTACAAACAGCTTTGCAGCGCCGAGGAATTTCGGATCACCCAAAAAGGCGATGAGATTCTTGTCGAGGTCTCCTGGCCCTTTGCCGGGGAGGAGCCGGCGCCTGCGTTATTGATCGACGCGGTTTTCGCGCTCGTGACGGAACTCGGCCGCCGCGGCACGAAGACGAGGCTGAATCCCAAGCGCATCGAACTCACGCGGCCGGCTGAACGGGAGAATCGCTTCGAGGAATACTTTGGCTGCCGGGTGAAATATCGCGCCACGCGCGATGCGCTTATTCTGCGCGCTGCCGACCTGGAGCTTCCCTTCGTCACGCACAACGATGAACTCCTGCAAATGCTCGCACCCCAGTTCGAACATGAACTGAAGGAAGGGCGAAGGAAACAGAGCATCCTTGAGCAGGTGAGGTGGGTTCTGAAGCGCCTGCTGGCCGGCAGTCGGCCCGACCTCCTCATGATCGCCAAAGAGCTGGGCATGAGCGAGCGGACTCTGCAACGCCGCATTACCGAGGAAGGAACCACCTTCAGGCAGCTTCTCAACGAGACCCGCCACGAATTGGTCCGACAATACCTCGGCAATGCGTCGATCGAAATTACTGAAGCGGCCTTTCTCGTCGGTTACGAGGATCCGAATTCGTTCTACCGCGCGTTCCGCTCGTGGGAGGGCAAAACGCCCGCCGAATGGCGTGCCGCGAATCAACGTCGCACCTTTTCGCGCCCCTAAGTTGGCGCGCCATCGGCGAGTGATTTGGCATCGTTCGCTAGTTACACGCGCCAAATTCCACGGTAAGTAAAGTAATCAGATGAACTGACGGATCAGGTCGTCACAAAATGTAAGGACTATTTATGAGAACGAACAAGCAAGCATCTGGATCGAACACTCGAGATCTTCGATCCCTCAGTCGCCGTGACTTTTGGCTAATACTGCCCTTATCGGGGCAGGATTGGCCGTCGGGCCATTGTCGTGGGCCGCATCATCGGATCAGCCTAAGGAAATCAACAAAATGAAAACGCGAAAACTCGGCAAATTAGAAGTCTCGGAATTGGGAGCTGGGTGCATGAGTATTAGTGCCAACTACGGACCTCCCGCGCCCAGAGACCAAGGCATTAAGGTCATTCGTGCAGCCTATGAAAAAGGCGTCACGTTCTTTGATACAGCCGAAGTTTACGGTCCATTTACAAACGAAGAGCTTGTCGGAGAAGCGCTCGCGCCTTTCCGCGATAAGGTCGCTATCGCAAGCAAATTTGGTTTTGACCTTGAAGGAGGTTCAGGAGGTCTTAATAGCCGACCAGAGCACATCAAGAAAGTCGTTGAAGCGTCACTTAAGCGCCTTAAAATCGACCGCATCGACCTCTACTACCAGCACCGGGTAGATCCAAAAGTGCCGATCGAAGATGTGGCTGGCGCGATCAAGGATCTCATCAAGGAAGGAAAAGTTCTGCACTTCGGTCTTTCTGAGGCGAGTGACCGAACAATCCGCCGCGCGCATGCTGTTCAACCGGTTACGGCGATTCAGAGTGAATACTCGCTCATGGAAAAAAGTCCGGAACGGAACGGCGTGCTTAAAACTTGTGAGGAGCTGGGAATCGGCTTCGTCCCATGGGGCCCAGTGGGAATGGGCTATCTAACTGGGAAGATGGATGCTCACACGAAGCTCGACCCGAAAACGGACCTTCGATCCGGATTCGATCGCTTTAGTCCTGAAAACCTTGCAGCAAATATGCCGGTTGTTGGTTTGCTCAGAAGGTTTGCGGCAAAGAAAAACGCGACACCTTCTCAAATTGCACTCGCATGGCTGATGGCGCAGAGGCCATGGATTGTCTCAATCCCGGGTACACGCAACATAGATCACCTCAACGAGAACTTAGGAGCAATTAGTTCTCGGCTCACACCTGCCGATCTTAGTGAAATCCAAACTGCTTTCTCTACAATCACTGTGCACGGTGGACGTATGAATGAAATGCAGATGCAGATCGTTGACCAAACAGTTTAACATCTAATTTGTTGTAGACCGAGGAGCGCCTGAAGGCGGAACAATGAGGCGCTGTGCGGGTCGCCCACGGCGTCTCCTGAACCGAACCCAATGAAAGAAGAAACGAGAACATGAGTCCTGTTTATGATTTTAAGGGCCAGGTTTCCCTTGTCACCGGCGCCAGCTCCGGCATCGGCCTCGCGACCGCGAAGGCATTCGCCGAGGCGGGCGCCGCGGTCATTCTCGTCGATATCAACGAGAACGCGCTGCGTGTCGCGACCGGGGAGCTGACCTCGGCCGGTCACCGGGCGATCGGCGTCACCTGCAACGTGGCGGACGAGGCGCAGGTCGCCGCCATGGTCAAGCGCACGGTCGCGACCTTCGGTGAGTTGGACATGGCGTTCAACAATGCCGGTACCGGCCCCTCTGCATGAAACAAACTGCTCCAGATGCGCACCCAGGGCAGCGGCGCCATCGTCAACTGTTCATCGCTTGGCGGCCTCGTCGGCCAGGCGGGCCGGGCTGCCTATCACGCCACCAAGCATGGCGTGATCGGGTTGACAAAGAGCGCCGCCATGGACTATGCGCCGCGTGGCATTCGCATCAATGTCGTGTGCCCTGGCGTGATCGATACACCCATGGGAGGGGGAATGGGGCCTGACGCCATCAAGGAGATCCTGCGCGATCAGCCAATCGCCCGGCTGGGCCGTCCCGACGAGATCGCCGCGTCGGTTCTCTGGCTCTGCAGTCCTGGCTCTAGCTTCGTGCTCGGCGTGGCGCTGCCGGTTGACGGCGGCTTTACAGCTCACTGAGCGTTTCGTCCGTGACTAGCTAGATATCCATCGAAGGACATGATCGATCATATGCAGCGTCACACTTTCTATCCTTTCGTATTTGGAAAGGCGAATCGGCCGGAGACAAGCGTGTTCTTAACCGGGGGTGCTACTATGAGCAAGCCGCTTGGAGTAGGCATAATCGGAGCGGGTCCGGTCACCCAGGCCATTCATCTTCCCACCCTGGCGACCCTTGGCGACCGGTTGCAGGTCGTGCATATTATGGATGTCAACGCCGAAGTGAGCGCCTTGGTGGCCAGCCGAACCGGCGCGCGGTCGACCACCAGCGTACAGACCCTGCTCGAGGATCCTGAGGTTGATGTTGTGGCCATCTGCAGCCCGGGCCAGTTCCACGCTGCGCAGGTCGAGGCGGCGACCGCGGCGGGCAAGAGCGCCATTCTCTGCGAGAAGCCCTTGGCAACGACTGTCGAAGAGGCTCAGTTGATCGCAGATGTTTCCGCGAGGACCGGAGTGCCCGTGGTCGTGGGTGCTACGCACGTTTACGATCCCGCTTTCGCCGCCGCACAAAAGTCGTGGGGCGACCTGCCGGACACCGCCACCCTCGTGCGTGTCGCCGTGTATCTGCCGCACAACGACGATATGGTGAATCTGGCGACCGAACTCGCCGCACCCGCGCCCACCCCTGGATCACCCCCCGACCTTGCCTCGCCGAAGGTCCGTGCCGCAATGGTGCGCGGCGGAGTGCTGGGTCTGGCAACCCATAATCTTCCGCTAGTTCGACGCTTCCTGCCCACGGTGCAGGAGGTGCTAGCCGCCGAGTTCGTCCCCCCTTGGGGATATCAATTGACTTTCCGCAGCGAGGATCGGCTCGCGCAGCTCCTTGCGCTGATGCCCGGCCAGTGGCGGCCGGACTGGAGCCTGCGGGTATGGGGGCCGAAGGCGGAATTGCAAATCCAATTCCCGCCATCCTATGTGCTCGCGGGATCCGCAACTGTTGAGTTGGTCAACGCCAGTTCCCGCTCCTCCTGGCACTATGCACACAACGGCTACCAGGCCGAGTGGTTGCATCTGGCCGATGTCGCCGAAGGGCGGGTCGAACTGACCATCGGGGTGCAGACGGTGGCGGACGATCTTCTCTACGCTCTCGCGCTCGCCGACGGTGCGGACGCCATAATCCTCAGTTAACCATGAAAACTCCTAGACAACTAACCGTCGCTCTGGATACCACTGACTCGGCTGCTGCGGCTTTGCATCGGGCCGTATTGGCCAGCCTGCCGCAGCGATTCCTAGTCACCGGGAAACGCGTCGGTGAATGCGCCGATATCGTCGTGGTATCCGGTCAGGAACCGTCCTGACATGGACCGCGTTGGCCTCGCAGTCGACGCCGGGGCAAAAGGAATTCTGTTGGCAACCCCGACCGCGGCTGATCCCGCCCAGGTGCGCACGCTTGCCACCGGAGGCCTCGTTGTCGCCGTGGACATACGGTTCGCCCCCGATCCAGGTTGGGCAGCCGCCGTATCCGACATCGCCGTCGACGCGCGGAGCGCCTCGCTGATCGACAGCATAGTGACGGTCGAGGATGCGACCGAGAGCGTGCTGTTTGCCGGTCTGGTCGAGCAAGTGACCCTCGTTCGGTCGCTGCTTGGATCCTTTGATCATTTAGGGTGCATTCACCGAACAACTCATCAGCATGCGCTGGTGGGCCACTCAGGCGGAGCGGCGGTGAGCCTCACGGCGGTAGCATCAAAGACGTCCGGGCTAACATCGCGCATGGACGTCGTGAGTGCGGCTCGCCGCTGGCGGGCACATTTCGACGACACTGCGCTCGCCCGACCCACCGAGATAACCCTCTACGACGGCAACGGCGCGCTCTCGCGCCCCCTCCTCTACGCCAGTGGGCGCCGTACAACCTGGATGCAGCTGCATGCCGCTATAACCGAACAAGCGAGCATCCCTTACTCGCTCGAAGACCTGGCA
>CAWASQ010000023.1:0-66461 GCA_963784465.1 uncultured Verrucomicrobiae bacterium | reverse complement strand
CCGCGAAGGGCGGACTCGAGGGAAAGCGATACGCCTGGGGCGACGAGCTTAGGGCCGACGGGAAATTCATGGCGAATACGTGGACAGGTGAATTTCCCTACAAGAACACCGCCGAGGATGGATTTGTAGGAGCCGCGCCGGTCAAGTCGTTCCCTCCAAACGGATACGGCCTTTACGATATGGGCGGAAATGTCTGGAATTGGGTAGGCGATTTGTATCGGCCGGACGTGCACGTTCAACTGGCACGTGAACCCGCGTGCCACAATCCTACCGGACCACAAGCGAGCTGGAATCCTGGACATCCCAGCGACACAGATGAACACGTAACGAAGGGGGGATCCTTCCTGTGCAATCCGAGCTACTGCGAGAGCTATCGTCCAAGCGCCCGCCGAGGAACGCCTTCGGACACAGGCATGAGCCACATCGGATTTCGCTGCGCAAAATCTCCAACGCCATGAGAACCGGCATGCAATCACGGCCTCAGCTTCCTCCTCGTGCTCGTTCTCGTCCTTCGTCCTCGAAATTCACTGCCCGAATCGAGGGACGAGGACGAGTAGGAGGACGAGGACGATTGATGGTCATCGCGCCCCTTATTCGGCTTGGGAACGAGGCCTCCGCCAAAGGCTGGACGGTCATGAGCATGAAGGACGACTGGAAGGCGATCTTCCCTCCCGCGAAATGAAACTATCCTCCTCGACCGATAACAAAACCCTGAACCCTGGAAAGCCATGAGCACATTCAAATACAACCGCCTCGATAAAACCAATGTCGCCGTCCTGCTCGTCGATCATCAGACCGGCCTGACCAACTGCGTGCAGGACTTCTCGCCTGACGACTTCAAGAACGCCGTCCTCGCATTCGCCGATTCCGCGAAATACTTCAACTTGCCGACGATCCTCACCACGAGTTTCGAGGAGGGGCCGAATGGGCCCCTTGTGCCGGAACTGAAAGCGCTCTTCCCCGATGCGCCCTACATCGCTCGGCCCGGCAACATCAATGCGTGGGACAACGAGGATTTTGTGAAGGCGGTGAAGGCAACGGGCAAGAAGCAGTTGCTCATCGCGGGCATCGTCACCGAAGTCTGCGTTGCGTTCCCGGCGCTCTCGGCCCGGGAGGAAGGTTACGAAGTCTTCATCGTCACTGACGCTTCGGGCACCTTCAACAAGACCACGCGGGATGCAGCCTGGGCGCGGATGCAGGCGGCCGGCTGTCAGCTCATGAGCTGGTTTGGCGTCGCGTGCGAACTGCACCGCGACTGGCGCAACGATATCGAGGGCCTGGGGGCGTTGTTCTCGAATCACCTGCCTTCGTATCGCTGTCTCATCAACAGCTACGTGGCAGGACAAGCCGTCGCGAAAAAGTAATCGGCGTTCGCTAAAAATATCCAAACTATGAAGGCAAAACTCACCCCTCTCGCTTCAGCCTTCGGGCTGGCCGCGATTCTTACTGTCTCCGCGTTCGCGCAGGAGAAACCCGCCGGTCTCACTCCCGCCGAAGCCAAATCCATTGCGCAAGAGGGGTTCGTTTTGGCCTGCCGCTGGTTTATATCGCTACGCAGGCGGACACGCAGTCGAACGTGCCGAAACCCGAAGCCGGGCGCGCGCCGTTCAATCAGTTCGATCACCACCGCGAATTTCCAGATGCCGCGAACAACAAGATCGTCGGGATGAATGTTGACACGCTCTATTCGCTGGCAAACCTCGACCTCACCGCCGAGCCGGTCGTGCTGGTGGTGCCGCCGATGGAGGGCAAGCGCTGGTGGATCATGCAGATCATCGACGCGTGGAACGATGTACCGGCCGCGCCGGGCTCGCGCACGCATGGGGACAAGGGCGGAAACTTCGCGCTCACCGGTCCGCACTTCAAAGGCACGCTGCCCGCCGGCCTGGAAGAAATCAAAGTGGATACCAGCCTCGTCGCGGTGGGCGGTCGGACCTACACCGGTGGCAAGGCCGATTACGATGCGGTGCACAAGATCCAGGATCAATACCAGCTCATCCCGCTCTCGCAGTGGAAGGGCGCGGGTCACAAAATTCACGCAGCCCGCCAGCGTGCCTGTGAAGCCCGGCGTGGACACCAAAACACCGGTGCCCACGCAGGTCTTCAAGCTGTCGGCCGACCAGTTTTTCGGACGGCTTTGTGAACTACTGCCGAACAATCCCGCTCGCGAAGCCGACGCACCCGTTATCGCGCGGCTCGCGAAACTCGGCATCAAGCCCGGCGCGAAGTTCACGACCGCAGGATTCGACGCCGAAACCCGGCAGGCGATTGACGAAGGCATCGCCGCCGCGCAGCAGGCGATCCGCGCGGAAGAGGCCAAGATGGGAGAGATGGTCAACGGCTGGCAGATCGCCCGCGACCTCGGCCGCTACGGGACGAAATACCCGTATCGCGCCGCGTGGACGTTCTTCGCCGTCGGCGGCAACCTCGTGGAAGATGCGCTCTATCCGATGACGTTGACGGATAGCGACGGGCAGAAGCTCACCGGCGCAAACAAATACGTGCTCCGCTTCGCGAAGGATCAGATTCCGCCGGTAGACGTTCTGGTCCCTCACGGTTTACGACCAGGATACCTACCTCGTGGACAACCCCCTCAACCGCTACGCCCTCGGCGACCGGAGCAATTGCCAACTCGGCGAGGACGGATCGTTGACTATCTACCTCCAGAATGAATCGACCGGCAAGGACAAGGAAAGCAACTGGCTGCCCACACCCAAGGATGGCGGATTCAAACTGGCCCTGCGGCTCTATGTGCCGAAAAAGCAGGTCGCCGACGGCATCTGGACACCGCCGGGAGTGGAGCGGGCGGATTAACCAACACCCCGCCAAACATGAAGACAAAGCTCACAAACCTGGCGCCAGCCTTCGCACTGGGCGCGGTTCTGACCATTTCCGCGCTCGCGCAGGAGAAAGTCGCACCGGGTTTCACCGCAGAGCAACTCACCGAACCCACGCTGCACCGGCGCGCGATGGAGGCAGTCATCTGGGGGATGCCGGCGGTCAACGCCGAGCTGATGTTCCAAGCGATGAAGGACGCCCAAGCGGACTTCAACCAGGTCGCGGCCGCTCAGCTGGAAAAACCAGACCCTGACTCCGAATCCGGATACGATCTACGTCTTCCCCTTCTTTAATACGAAGGACGTCGGACCGATGGTGCTGGAGATTCCGCCAGCGTGGCAGACGGCGCTGGAAGATGTCGGGCCAGCCGGCGTAGATAAGGGAAAGGGTGGCAAGTATCTGATTCTTCCGCCAGGCTATAAAGACAAGGTGCCCGACGGTTACATTGCCCTGCCGTCGGAAACCTACACGGGTTTCGTGATCCTGCGCTCGAACCTCGAGAGCGGAAGCGACGCCGACATCGCCAAGGCTGTCACCTACGGCAAGCGCGTGAAGTTTTATCCTCTGTCGCAAGCGGCGAATCCGCCGACGACGAAGTTCGTCGATGCCATCGACGTCGCTGTTCGACAGCACCATTCCCTACGACGTGCGCTTCTTCGAAACGCTTGACCGCTTCGTGCAACGGGAGCCGTGGCTCACGCGCGACAAGGTCATGATCGATCAACTCAAGACCATCGGCATCGAAAAGGGAAAGCCCTTCCAGCCGGACGACAAAACGCGAAAGATTCTCACCGACGCCGCGCGAGAAGCGCAGGCCTGGCTCGACCTCAAATACGAAGGCGTCTTCTCGCCGCCATTCAATGAAGGCACCCACTGGGCGCTGCCCGCCTCGCCCGGTGTGGCCGAGGGTCTCATGACGAATTTCGCCCAGCCCGATGCCTATCCCGTCGAAGGCCGCGGCGTCGCCTACTCTATGGCGTATTTCAGCGCCAAGCACCTGGGGACGGGCCAATTTTACCTGATGACCATCGTGGACAAGGATGGCCAGGCTTTGGACGGCGGCAGCACGTATCGACTCACCGTGCCGGCGAACGCGCCGGTGAAATTGTACTGGTCGGCGACGGCTTACGACCGCGCAACGCACGCGCTGATTCGGGACCTGCCGTGGTCGAGTCGAGCCTCCAACACGCCGGCGCTGACGAAGACCGCGAACGGATCGGTGGACGTTTACTTTGGCCCGAAGGCACCTCCAGGGAAGGAATCGAATTGGGTGCCGACGAAAGCTGGCGGGCAGTTCGAAGTATTGTTCCGCCTCTATGGCCCCGAGAAGCCGTTCTTCGACAAGACGTGGAAGTTGCCTGACATCGAGAAGATCGACCCGCAATAGCCAAAGGAGATAGTCATGAGAAATTTCCCTAAGCAGACTTTCGCTGGCGCGCTGCTAGCCGCTTTCAGTTCCGCAGCTCTTGCGCAATCGCCGTCGATTCCGCCCTCGCCAACCTGGACCCGGGCGCTTCCGGCCGGCCCCGACACACGCGTGAAGATCACCGAGGAGTACGCTAGGCACGTCGCGCACGATTCCTATTTCTGGGGATGGCCGCTGGTCAACGTTTACAATAAGCGCCTTGCCGCTGCAAAATCGACGCAACTTGCCTACGCCAGGTCTTTCGCGCTTCGACAAACTCGGGCTTCGTCGCCCCGCGCATTTTCATGGACGATACGGCCGAGGATCGAAAAGCCATTCAGCCCGTGACTACAACAAATCATGATGTATCCGTTGTCGGAATACGACGGCAAGATGAAGAGTATCGACTGGAGCACGCTTCCCAAACTGCCGAATGAGGCATCGGGCGAGGCGGAAATCAAATGGGTCAAACCCGAAACGTTCTTTGACCAACTACCAGCCGTTCTCGCCGATGCGCCGCCGCTGCCGGGCGAAGAGGCGCGCTACGCGCAGATGTACGCCGTGCTGGAGGCCGCGAAGAACGATCCGAAATTGAAGAAGGCGATGGTCAACGCGGCTGCGCAGGCCGAGGAGCAACTCGTCACGCCGCTCTTCCAGTTCTGCAATTACGGTCAGCAACTCCCGCACAACTGGAGCACGATCTCGAATGAAGCGGCATTCGGCACCGACTACTTCACCCGCACGGCCGTCGCCAAGTCCAACATCTTCGTCAATGCGCCGAACGAGACGAAGTATTACTATCAGGACCTGGATGAGTCCGGCGCGCGGCTTCATGGCGCGAATCGCTACACTCGTCCTGATCATGTGACTTCGCCCTGATCTACTTCAACCCGGCTCTTGGCTCTAAGCGGCTCCGACCGAGGCTACGAAACACGGAGAACGTTGCTTCGGCTCGAAATTAGGGCTCGAAATTAGATCTACTTCAAAGCGACCTCGTCCCGATACTGAATGTAGGCGCTGCGCGCCGCGAGATAGGGATCCAATGTGTTTTCGGTGGCTGCATCGTAGGTGCGAAGAGAATGGGGCAAGGAGCGCAGGGTATTTGTGGAGGGGAACGCAATCGCCCACACGGGGGCACCAAACGCTGTTGTCACCCAACTCACCGGGTTTAACGCGGAATCCCCAGCATATCCAACGGTCTCACGCAGGGTGCTCGGCCCGAGCAAAGGCAGCACGATATATGGGCCGCGTTGGATACCCCATTTGGCAAACGTCTGTCCAGTGTCCGCGGCGGGCACCTCGGCCAGCGACGGGATGCGGTCGGACAGGCGCAAGATGCCTCCAATGCCCCAGGTGGAATTCACGAGAAACTTTTGAAGTTCGCGCCCCGCGCGCTCGAACTTCCCTTGCAACACGTCGTTAACGAGACGAACCGGCACTCTCACGTTTTCGAATACATTGTCGAGTCCCTTGCGGACCGGTTTGGGCAAGACTGTCTCATAGACTTTCGAAACCGGCCGAAACAGAATGGTATAGACGCCATCGTTAAACCGGAAGATGGCACGGTTGACGGGTTCCCAAGGGTCGGAAACCGACGCTGTGCTGTATTCATCCAAGTCGGCGTCTTCAGCTTTCAGCGGCTTCCCTTTGACTTTATTGTCTCCCACCGCGGCAGAAACAGTTGGCTCTGGCCGCTTCCGGTTGGAGGCGCAGCCGGTCAACAACGAGATGGAAGCAGCTGCAAGAAGACAGGACAGCAGAACTGTAGGGCGCTTCTTCATTGCGGACGGGCCACAGACTCAGATAGCGCACCGATAACCGCGTTCGAGCCGCCTTTCTTGAATTGGGCATCAAATTGAGCTCTGTAGTTGGCTACGAAACTCACGCCTTCAACCATCACATCGGTAATGCGCCAGCCCTCGGCCTCCTCCAGGCGATAGGTAACATTGTAATGACTGCCCTGATAAAGCAGAGTGGTCGGCACCTCCACACGACCGGGTGCGAGAGCCGACGCCGTCTTGAATTTGACGACCGGTTGCTCGCCTAGAGTGAACTTGCTGCTGTATTTGCGGATGACCAATGTTGTAAAGAGCTGAGTCGCCTTCCGTTGCTGATCCTCGGTAAGCTGGCGCCATCCCGGACCGATCGCCCTGCGAGTCATAGCGTCGAAGCTCATATACCTTAACAACACGGGCTGCAAGCTCTCCGCCAATGCACTGTTAGTAGGGGCGCGACTCGGCGACTCTGAGGACCTCATTCACCGCGCTTTGCAGGCGCTTTTCGGCTTCGGTAGTCGCGGCAACGGCCACGCCATGGAGCAGGTTCAAGAGGGCGAGTAGGAGGAGCGGGCGGAGATTCACGGTGGGGGTTCCTTATCTGTTTCCTTATCGACACTGCCGAAAGCCGCCTTGCCAATCAAGGATTCAAGATCGACAGACGATTCCGTCATCGTGATTCTCGTTCCGGGCTCTAAATAAGTCTCATCCGCTCCTGGAGAAAGCGATACATACTTGTCGCCGATCAGCCCGATGGTTTTGATGGAGGCCATGGAATCCGTCGGAAGTCGCAGCCCAGCCAGAATTCGCAGCGTTGCGATGGCACTGTAATCCACAGGGTCCACTCGCACCTCGTCCACACGTCCGACGGTCACACCTGCCACGAGCACGCTGCTGCCGCTGTGTAAGCCACCGGCATTGGCAAAGCGGGCCTCCAGGAGATAGGTGTCACCGCCGGTCAGCGATCCCGCGCCGAGTTTCACCGTCAGGTAGGCAACCGCAGCGATTCCCAGCAACACAAAAGTTCCAACAAATAGCTCAAGCCGGGCCTGTTTCATGAGTCGTCGGATTCAACGTTCTCCCCGCGGCGGATCGCAGCAAGCGAGCTGCCAAGCGCATCGGCGCTGTCGCGGAAGTCGCGCACCACCGGGTGGGTGGACGCGGAGAATTCGGCAGGAGTGCCCTCAAAGCATATCCGCCCTCCGTCGAGGAGCGCGACACGGTCGCTGGCGACCAGCGCCTCGACGACGTCGTGGGTCACGATAAGCGCCGTAAAACTGAACTGGCGCTGGTACTTGGCGATCATGGCAAAAACGGCGTTGCGGCGCAGCGGATCAAGGCCGGCAGTCGGTTCGTCGAAGAGTACGAGCTCCGGACGAGTGACGATCGCACGGGCAAGCGCGAGTCGCTTCTGCATGCCGCCGGAAAGCTGGCTCGGGTAGCGATTGCTGTGATCATCAATTTCAAGTTGTCGCAAAGCTTCGAGGCTCCGCTGGCGAATTTCATTGTCAGTGAGGTCTGTCGTCTGTTCAAGAGGGAGCGCCACATTCTCCAAGGCCGTCAGCGAATCGAAGAGCGCGTTGCTTTGAAAGAGAAAACTGCAACGCCGACGAAACTCCGCGCGCGCGGCACGGTCCCTGAAATCAAGAGGATGTCCGTCAAAGCGGATCTTCCCAGCATCAGGCTGCATGACGTCTGCCAGGCACTTAAGAAACACAGACTTGCCTGCTCCGCTGGGGCCAAGGACGGTAAAAACGCTGCCGCGCTGCACATCGAATCCCACTCCCGCTAGAACAACATGATCGTCGAAACGTTTGTGGAGGTCCTCAATGCGAAGCAACGGCTCTTGTTTGACGGTGACCATTGTCAGACCAGAAAGGAAGTAATTACGTAGTCGGCCGCCAGGACGATGATGCTGGAATGCACCACGGCCCGAGTAGTGGACGCGCTGACGGCCCGGGCGCCCGTTTCCGAGCGACAGCGATGCGCGTTGAAGCCGTGATATGCGCAAATACTGATGGTCAGGAGGCCAAAGGTAGCCGCTTTCATAAAACATTCCCTGACATCCTGCGATTCGACAGCGCGCTCTACTGACGACCAGTAGACTCCCGAATCCACGCCGAGCAGCAGGGAGCCGGATAGACTGCCGCCCCACAAACCAATCGCTACGAAAAGCGCCGTTTGAATCGGAAAAACAAAAAGAGCGGCGATCAAACGAGGGGTCACCAGGTAACCATGACTGCTCACCCCCATCGTCTCCAGCGCCACGATCTGCTCTGTGTTGCGCTGAATGCCAAGTTCTGCAGCCAGGGCGGAACCCGCCTGCCCCACGAGCACCAGAGCAGCCAGCACCGGCGCCATTTCCCGCACCAGACTGAGCGAAACAAGCGTCCCCAGCAGGCCTTCCGAACCGAAACGGCTGAGGACATAGTAACCCTGCAACCCCAGCACCAAACCAGTGAACATGCCCACGATCAGGACCACTGGCAAACAGAGGGCGCCCTGCTCGTAAACAGCGCGGCCTATCCGGCGCGCCAGCCTTCTCGATTTCACGGCGGAACCGAACGACGTCCCGGTAAACAGAGCGAAATCCCCAAATCTGGAAAGAATGTAAAGGGTCTCTCTGCCAATCAATTTCAACATTTTGTGGATTCATGGCACGGAGGAAAAGGTTGTGCAATGCCACGGTTAACGCACGTCACGGTCGCCCTTTCGCGATAAATTATCGCCGCAACCGGCGTCGCACCCCGATTCGACATGGAAGGCGTCGCACTTGAGGCGCGAATTTGGCAAGAATATCACGACCAACGTTCGCGAGTTTCCAAGGGAAGTGAAAGGCTTCCTTGCGATCTTCATGCTTCCAGTTGCTGTGCGTTGCAGCGGGAAATTGTCAATCCGCGAGCGACTTTCACAACGCTCTACCGCGTCAAATGGAACCGGCTTTCATCTCCTTGCGCGGCGTTCGCACCCGTGAGTTCGTGCCGCTGAAACAGCGCCGCAAGGTTGACGTGATCTTCCATAGATTCGACCGACCAAACTTCTCGACCCCGATTTGCGAGTTTGGCGGGCGACCGCCCGAGGCCTGTCGGCGGCGGACCGGACAGTGTGCGATCCGAAAGAGATGGTCGATATTGAAGATTATTGGAGAGTTCACAATGGAGGTGGCTCCTACGGTATCTTGGAGGGCCGCCGAACGCCATTCGGCACATTTTGGGCTGAGGAGGTTCGGTTGGATGAGCGCGTTCAATCCGAAGAACTGCCGCAGCAGCATCGAGGTGCGCAGTGGCATTGGCTCAGTGCCATCGAGAAGTTCGTGAATCGATTGCTGGGATTGAAATAAAGCACTCGACTTCGCGGTGGAAACATAAGGCGCCAGCCTTGTATTCGCCGGAAGCGGCAGAAAAGCGTGTGCACGTTTGTTTTCATCGGCTGACATCCGATCGGAAAACAGCTCCACCCTTCAAGTCCACAGACCCACGAGACAAGAGCCTTTATGCTCCTGTCCTGGCGTCTCAGTCGGGCCGGAACGCAATTTCAGCAGAAGGTGGAAGGAGTTCTCAAAATGTAAGGCTTGCAGCCTCGTCTTGAGCCTATCTTATCTATTTGCTCAATCCGGACCCCTTGATATTTAGGATCCGAAACACAAACAAGGATCACTATCATGGGCCTGGCCATCTTCACCCTCATTCACGTCCTCATCAGCCTTGCAGGAATTGCTTCCGGACTCGTTGTCTTCGGCGGATGGCTCGCGGGGAAACATTATAAGGGGTGGACGATCTTTTTTCTGGTGACCACGGTGATGACAAGTCTCACAGGGTTCTTTTTTCCGTTCCGCGGTTTCACGCCCGCCCACGGGGTGGGCGTTCTCTCGCTCCTTATTCTGGTGGCGGCAATCTATGCGCTCTATGTGCGCCGGCTCTCTCATGTTTGGAGGAAAGTATACGTGATCAGTGCAGTCACAGCTCTTTACCTGAATTTTTTCGTCCTTGTCGCACAGCTTTTCCAGAAAACTCCCGCCCTGAGGGAACTCGCGCCAACCCAAACCGAGCCTTCCTTCGCCATCTCACAGGGCTTGGCGCTTCTGCTTTTCGTTGCGATGGGCATCGCAGCGGTGCGCCAGTTTCGAGCCGAGCCCTTCCAAAAGCCGTCTTTTGAAGTTCGGTGAATTCGGTCACCAACTATTTTCCCGAAGGGCTCGCGAATGGCCTGCAGAGAGGCGTAACATCGTTTCAATTTTCGCGCACGCGCTCCTCCATCAGCCGATATACCGTCGTGTCTGAGCGCGCGAAAAGATCACCCGGGTTGCCCCGTGCCACGCATTTTCCTGCTCTCAGAACCACCACGTCTTCGCACAGGGAGATCACTTCGGCGGAGGAGTGGGTGACGTAGAGTATGGGAATGGCCAATTCATCGCGAATGCGCTCCAGATAGGGCAAAATGCGCCCCTTGAGTGTTTGATCGAGACTCGCGAGTGGCTCGTCGAGAAGAAGAAGTTTTGGAGACGCCAGCAGAGCCCGCGCAAGGGCGACTCGCTGGCGTTCGCCACCCGAGAGGGATGCTGGCATCCGGTCTAACAACTTTTCGATCCCCAACACACGGCAGAGTTTCTGGCTGGAGAGATCCCGTCCGACTCCTGTCCTTTCTTTATACCATAGCTAATGTTCTTGCGCACGCTCAGGTGCGGAAAGAGTGCGAGATCTTGAGGCACGTAACCGATCGCCCTCGCCCGCGCCGGAACGAAGATCCGCTGCGAAACATTTGTCAGCGTAAGACCATCGAGTTCGATTGCACCCTGATCTGCCCGTCGTAGACCGGACACCAATTCGAGCACCGAGGTCTTGCCGGACCCCGACGGCCCAAACAAGGCGGTGACCTGCTTGTCGAGCGTGAGATCCAGCTCCAAAGTTACATTGGTCCAAGGCGGAGGGAGACACTTCGTAAACTTAAGTTTCATCCTTGGCTTGCTGCGATTGAAACAACTCGCGCATTCCGAACAGCGCCAAGAGCGAGACAATTAACAACAAGCCTCCGGAGGACGAAATCGACAATTTCTCATTTCCCTCGCAACGATCACTTAGAAGGCTTAGTGCAGAATGATGAAACCGAACTTCCTGAAGATCGTCAGCGCGGGCTCGGATTTGAGGTATTCGACAAATCTCCTGGATGCGCCGGCATTCCGGGAATCCTTTACGACCGCGACCGGATACACAATTCTCGGGCCCTCCGTGGGGGCCACTTCGTGGACGATCTTGACGGACTTTGAAATCGCCGCGTCGGTCTTGTAAACGATCCCCGCTTCGACATTTCCGGACTCGACAGCTGCAAGCGCTCCGCGGACGTTCTCGGTCGGCACAATCTTGGGCTCGACTGCTTTCCAAAGGCCCAGCCTGGCAAGATACTCGCGAGCGTAGACGCCGGCGGGCACGCTCTTTGGATCAGCAAGAGCCAAGCGTTTCACAGCGGGCTCGCCGAGTGCTGCGAGAGTCAGCTCGGAGGGCCCGTCCTCCGGAACGACGATAACCAGCGTGTTGGAGAGCAAGTCGTCGCGTGTCGCGGGTTCGATCAGACCAGCTTTGTCAAGATTATCCATCTGGATTTCGTCCGCGGAAAAGAAGACATCGGCAGGTGCTCCCTCCTTGATCTGACGGGCCAGCGCGTTGGACCCGGCGAAGTTAAAGACCAGCTTGTCGCCCGATTCCAACTCGTACTCCGGTGCAACTTCCTTCAGCGCGTCGGTGAGACTGGCGGCGGCGAAAACAAAGATCTCGGCGGCGTGAAGCGAAGTCGTCAAAGTCACCACCAGCGCCACGTTGACAATATTGCGGATTCTCATGGTCCTGCGGTCTTGATGAACGGACGAGTCAAGGGCCCGTCAGGCTCGATCTCCAAAGCTCTGACTATCGAGGCATTCATCCTTTTCCTGGGGCTTTCCGACGCGAGCGCATGTCATGGTACCCGCCTTCCAGTTTCATAAAACTCGTTATATTGAAGAATAGATAACGAGTTGCAAAAGAATTCGCTTATTTCAACAGAGCGGAAAGCTCTTTCCAATCCCTCTGAGCGGCCTGCCCGGCTCGAGAGGTCATTCGCTGATAGGTCATCAAAGCTTTTCGGCCGAGTTCCGTGAGTTGCGTCCCTCCTCGTTTGCTTCCTCCCCGGCATTTCTTCAGCAACGGCGCTCTGAAGTTGTCGTTCATCGCTTCTGCAAGCCGCCAGGCCTTCATGTAGGACATCTCAAGACGGAATGCCGCTTCGCGGAGGCTGCCGGTCTTCGCCACTTCTTCGAGAAGTTGCGCTTTGCCGGGACCGAGCGCATCTCCGGCGACTCCTACCACGCGTATGCGGAGGCAAAGGCCACGGCTGGTCGTCTTGCGTTGCTTTGTCCGGCTACTCAACGGCAACCATCACGCTGGAGGCTTTAATCACCGCGCAAGCCTCGCTGCCGACCGAAAGTCCGAGGGACGCCACCGAAGGCCTGGTGATGATCGACACAATCTCGACCCCCGGGGCAATTTCGAGCGTAACCTCGCAGTTAACGGCGCCATCCACGACCCGTGTGACGCGACCCTTCAGAACGTTGCGGGCGCTAATTCTCATTCGAATCTATCAAGCAAAAAAGCGTGTTCCGTGCAATCGCTTCCTCGCGGAGTTGGCAGTGAAAGTGACGGCAGCGAGACAATTTGTGAACTTGCCGAAAGGCCGACCCCGCTCGGGATGCCGGGACGCACAGTCGCGAAACGCGATCGCGGGTGGATCGGCAAGTCTCCACGGAATTGACGGATGGGCGCCACAAGCCGATCTGGTGTCTCGACTCGCTCAGCGATTCGCACTTGGCACTTGGATCAGAGGGCTGCATTCTCTATTCGGAAGTCTATCAAGGTGGCGTCGGTCCGACCGAGTTTCTGCTACAATTACGGGAAGCTCGAAACGGCCCTTCGACCGCAAAGTTGCCGCGATGCCATGGGGCGTTGATGGTAAACAGGATAAAAGGAATATTGTAAGAGCACCCCCAAACCTCGCGATGCACCGCGCAGTTCGAATAGCTCTGTTCATCATACTGGGTATGGCTTCCAGCCGTGCGGCGACACCTGGAGAAGTGCCTGCCGCGCCACAGGCGCAACCGACTCCCATCCCGATAGCCGATGTGGCGTTGGAAGCTCAGTCTACACTGACCACTCTCCAGGAAATCGAAGCGAGTGTTGCCAAGGAGCGGTCAAATACGGAGGCCATCGGCGTCAGTCTTTTGAATTTGACGAGCGAAATTGATCCAAGGCTGGCTGAAGACACCCAGCTTCTCAGGGCCAGCCCATCCCTCGACCTCCTCTACCGGATGAAGCTTACCTGGGAGGACCTTGGCGACAATCTTTCCGCGCTGGCGCGCGACCTGACGCAGAGTGCCAAAGGTCTGGACGAGGAACTCGCGCGCCTGGACAAGCTGAACAAAGCGTGGCAGGCGACACTCCAATCGGCAATACAAGATGATCCACTGGCGGCGCAGCAAAGTGTGAAGGGGATGGTTGAGTCCGTTGAGAAGTCGCGGCAAGCAGCTCAAGTCGCGCGCGCGGACGCCTTAACCCTCCTGAGCCGTGTTTCCGTGGAGGCAACACGGGTGCGTAGGGCATTGTCCTCGATCCACCAGTCACAAATCGAGGCGCTGCAGGGTCTGCTGGTCAGAGACGGTCCGCCCATTTGGAGTTTCGGGGCCGGTTTCGGAAAAGAGTTGGGAGAGCGAACCGGCGAGTCTCTCTCTTCTCAGATGAAAGCCTCTACCGCGTTTAGCAGGCGACTTCCGACTGCCTTCCTGATCCACGGTTTGCTCGTCGCCCTGATTGCCGCCGCCCTTCAGTGGATGCGGCAGAGGGTACATAAACTCGCCGAGGAGAAACCAGATCTGCAACGCGCCTTGCCGATTCTGGATTTGCCCATCTCAACGGCGTTTGTGCTTTCCATTCTTATTAGCCCGATACTCTATCCGCAGGCTCCGCGCCTGATACAGGCAATCCTGGCCGCGCTCGCACTTATCCCCACCGTGGCGATTCTTCGACGGCTGCTGCACCCGAATTTTGCCCCAATCCTGAACGCGCTGGTCGTTATGTATTTCGTCGATCAGATCCGGCTGCTGGCGGCTTCTTTGCCACAACTGGCGAGACTCTTGTTTATCGGACAAATGCTGGGAGCGTCTCTGTTTCTTGTCTGGCTGCTAAGAAGTCGCTATCTCAGAACGACAGCTGAGACCGGCGTCGGCTTTTCGCGGGCCATGCGAGCAATCGCTGCAATCGGGCTTGCTTTCCTAACGTCTGCGCTCCTCGCCAATCTTCTCGGCTACATCGATCTGGGAAATCTGCTGGCCATCATCTTTCTAAGGAGTGTTTACATCGCTGCTCTGCTCTACACAGCTGTGCGAATCGTGGAAGGATTGACCACCATTGCCTTCCAGGTCAAACCTCTCAATTTGTTGCGGGTCGTTAGTTTGCACCGCCCGATGTTTCATCGGCGGGTGACCATCTTGTTGAGGATTGCCGCCCTCTTGCTGTGGTTGAGTTTGATTCTGGGCTTCTTCGGTTTGCTAGGCCCGTTGATCACGGCCACAAACGCGATCCTGAACGCGAATTTTGCAATCGGCTCACTGAGCATCACTCTCGGTGGACTTCTGGCTTTTCTGGTTGCCGTTTGGGCTTCATTCCTCGTCTCGAGCTTCTTGCGTTTTCTCTTGGAGGAGGACGTCTATCGCTACTTCCTCCTGCCGACCGGCATTCCGTATGCGATCTCAACGATGCTCCACTATGTCATCCTGCTTGTCGGATTCTTCATTGCATTGGGGGCGCTGGGAATCGATTTGACAAAGATCACGATTCTGGCCGGAGCCTTCAGCGTTGGCATCGGATTCGGGCTGCAAAATGTAATCAACAACTTTGTCTCCGGTTTGATCTTGCTTTTCGAGCGCCCAATCAAAATTGGCGATGTGATTGAAGTCGGCGGAAAACTCGGCGAGGTGCGCCGCATCGGCATCCGCGCCAGCGTTATCCGGGCGGCGGATGGCTCCGAAGTGATCGTGCCGAACGGGTCACTCATTTCCAATCAGGTTACCAATTGGACACTTTCGGATCGAGGGCGCGCGGTCGAAATCTCTGTCAGCGTCGCGGGGGGAGCAAACGTGGAGCGAGTGAAGGAACTGCTGAAGAGTACGGCCGCAGCGCATCCTGATGTAGTAAAGAAACCGGCGCCTAAGGTGTATGTGGTTAACCTGACCGCCAGCGCCGTCACCTTTCAACTTCAAGTTTGGACGGACCGGCACGAGGCTTGGGCCCAGTTGCGAAGCGACCTTTCGGTTGCGGTCAACGACACATTGAGTCGCGAAAGCATTGCCATCGTGTGAAAGGGTGCCAAGCCTGCCCGCGGACGCGCGGACTGCCGCACAACAATGCTCCCTACGTCCCGCGGCTCACACGTTCGAACAGCCTGCTGTCGCGACGAGAACGCTCCTTGAACGCGCTAACCCGAGACTCTTCCTACGAGGCGACGACGCCCGGGAATGCACGCGCGCCGCGCCGCAGCGAGTCGCGTTCCCGAGTGAGGCCACCTTGCCGAGGCCAACTCGGCTCACGGGGCGCGCCAGCGCGGTCTCGCGATGCGCTCCCCAGTCGCGTTTCAACGCCGATATGCGATCATTTGCGCAATGAGCAGGATCACTAGGCGGACGGCTGAAGCCGCGCAGATATTGAAGCGCACGCTCGGGAACGAAGCCGTCATCACCGAGGAAAGCCGTCTCGAGGAGTTGAGCGGTGACAAGTGGTTCGCGCACCATCGCCCCGATCTCGCAGTGTTTCCAAAGAATAGCGAGCAGGTCGCGGAGGTGATGAAGATGGCCTCCGAGTTCCGGCTGCCCGTGACGACGCGCGGCGCCGGTTACGGGTACGTGGGCGGTTCTGTTCCGGCGAAGGGCGGCATTGTCCTCGCAATGGAGGGAATGAACCGCATCAAGGAGATCAATGACGCCGATTTCGTCGCTGTGGTCGAGCCCGGCGTGATTACCGGCGATCTCCATTCTGCGGCGCGCAAGAAGGGCCTCTATTATCCTCCGGATCCCGCGAGCTTGAAGAATTGCAGCATCGGCGGAAACATCGCCACCAACGCAGGGGGACCTCGCTGTTTGAAGTATGGCGTGACGCGGACCTACGTGCTTGGCCTCGAAGTCGTGCTGGCAAATGGCGCCATAGTGAGATGCGGAGGTCGAACGCACAAAAACAAGACCGGCTTTGACCTTGTGGGACTCTTTGTCGGATCGGAGGGATTGCTCGGCGTTGTGACGGAGGCGACCTTGCGCCTCCTGCCCCATCCTCCGGCCCGCGCTGTTCTTTCGGCGGGATTCCGAAACATGCGGGAGGCAGCCAGGGCGATTCAGGCTGTTTTCGCGGGCGGATTTCTTCCCGCCGCCATCGAGGTGGCTGACCGCTTCACGCTCGAGGCTGCGAGGAAGTTCAAGCGCGGAGCCCATTTTCCACCGGGCGACGCACACCTGCTCGTTGAAGTGGACGGTCAAAGCAGCAGCGTACGCGGGGAGGCGCGAGCGCTCGCGCAGATTCTGCGCGCGGCGCGCGCCACCGTGGTGAAAACGGCTATCGACGAAGCATCGTGCGAAAAACTCTGGGATTTGCGGCGCGCTTTCTCCGAATCGCTCAAGGCCACGGGATTGAAAAAGTTGAACGAAGATATCGTTGTTCCTCGCGGCAAACTCGTCGATCTCGTCGAATTCGCCCAAAGACTCCAGGCGCGCAGCGGATTTCCGGTTGCCTGTTTCGGACATGCCGGAGACGGGAACATCCACGTGAACATAATGGTCGGTGATTACGAGGATCCGCAGATTAGCGCCCGCGCCAAGGCCGCGCTGGACGAGCTCTTCTCCCAGATTGTGGCCTGGGGAGGAGCGATTACGGGCGAGCATGGCATCGGAATCGCCAAGATGCCTTGGTGGAATCTCGCGCTCTCGGAAGAGAACCGAACCCTTCATCGAATCCTCAAACGAACACTCGATCCCAAAGCAATTCTCAATCCCGGAAAGTTTGTTTAGCAGTCTCCCAGACCCGGGAACGTGAGGGGAAACACCAAACCGACCCCAGACGGCGTTTCGGATCATTGACAATGCGCGCTTTGCCGAATACGAAGCGGGAAATGAATCGTTCGCTCGCCTGCATTGCCGGGCTGCTCTTGGTCGGATTGGCTTCATGCGGAAAGAAGGCGTCCGCGCCGCCTCCCCCGCCGCCGAGAGTGACAGTGACCCCTGTCATTCAGCAGGATGTTCTCGTAACGAGGAACTGGGTGGGATTGCTTAACGGCTACCAAAACGCGGACATCAAAGCCCAGGTAACGGGCTATCTCATGACGCAGGATTACAAGGAGGGTTCGCTGGTCAAAAAGGGAGAGGTTCTCTTCACAATCGACAAAAGGCCGTTTCAGGCAGCCCTCGCCCAGGCGCAGGCCGATTACGCGAAGGCAGTTGCCAACGCGCAACTCGCTGAAATCACCCTTGACCGTCAGACACAACTTTATCGGACGAAGGTGATCAGCCAGCAGGAATACGACACTTCCTACCAGAACACCCAGGCGTCCATCGCGTCCGTCGCGGCCCAGCAGGCAAACGTTCAGACGGCACAGATCAATTTGAACTATTGCACAATCACGGCGCCTTTCGATGGGATCGCGGGCGTCGCCCAGGCTCAAATCGGCGATCTGGTCGGGCCCGGCGGAACCGCCTCGGTCCTGACCCAAATGTCCCAGGTCAATCCGATTAAGGTCAATTTTTCCATTACCGAGGAGGAATATCTTGGGGCGGCGGCGCTCTTGAAGAGATTGCAGCAAACGACGCAGCAGGACCTTCCCGAGCGTCTAGAACTGACCCTTGCCGACGGCACGGTTTATTCGAAAAAAGGCCGTTTCGACTTTGTAAACCGGCAGGTGAACGTTGCGACCGGGACCATCCAAATAACGGCTTTGTTTCCGAACGACGAAGACGTCCTGCGGCCGGGCCTCTTCGCGCGCGTAACGGCCCCGGTCGAGGAACTGAAAGGGGCGTTGGTTGTCCCTCAGGCGGCAACCGTGGAACTGCAGGGTAACTACCTGGTGATATTGCTCGGACCGGACAACGTGGTGCAGCCGACGCCCATCAAACTCGGTCCCACCAAGGGCGAGATGCAAGTGATAATGGGACCTGTCAAGGCCGGTGATAAGGTTGTGGTCGGGGGCGTGGAAAAAATGCGCCCAGGGATGAAGGTGGACCCGCAGCCCTTTCAACCTCCCACGCCACATGTTCAGGCAGAGCCGGCTGCGGGTTCGGAAGCAAGCCCCAGCCCTGCACCAAGCCCGGCACCGAGTCCCGAGGCCACCAAAACCGGAGCCGCTGCAGGGGCGGTCGTGCCAACCGCCACAGGCCCTTGGCACAACGGCCTCCCCACTTAAGTCGATCCTCGTATGTCGCACTTCTTCATACGTCGGCCGATTGTGGCGATGGTCATCGCCATCATTACGGTCATTGTGGGTCTCGTCTGCATGGCAGGTCTGCCGATCTCGCAATTTCCCAATATCGTTCCGCCCCAGATTCAAGTGCAGACGACCTACGTGGGGGCCGATGCGCTCACGGTGGAGGCGTCCGTCGCCACGCCCATCGAGCAGCAGATGAGCGGCGTCGAGGGAATGGAATACATGTACTCCATCAATGCCAACAATGGCATGATGACCCTCAACGTGATTTTCGGCACGTCGACCGTGCCGACGACGGACCAAATCCTCGCGCAGATGCGACAGACGCAAGCATCCTCCCAGTTGCCGCAAGATGTTCGCAACTTTGGAGTGACGGTCGACCAGTCCAGCTCGTCGCCCCTGGGAGTTTTCGTTCTCTTCTCGCCGAAGGGGACCTACGACCCGACGTTTCTCGCCAACTATTGTTACATCAACATCAACGACCCGATGTCGCGCATCAACGGCATGGGCCAGGTGAATGTCTTCGGCGCGGGCCAATACGCAATGCGCATCTGGGTGCAACCCGATCGCCTCGCCACGCTCAATATCACGGTGCCCGAAGTCATCAACGCGGTCCAGGCGCAGAATAACGTCAACCCCGCGGGCCAGATTGGCGGCGAACCCGTGCCGAAAGGGCAGATCTTTACCTTCACGGTCAACACCACCGGCCGCCTGGTCACCAAAGAGGACTTCGAGAATATCGTCATCCGCGCCAATTCCGATGGTTCGCTTGTGCGGGTAAAGGACGTTGCCAGGGTGGATCTCGGCTCCCAGGTTTACAATCTTCGCGGACGCTTTAATGGCCAGAATTCCGCCATTCTGGCCATCTACCAACTGCCTGGTTCCAACGCCGTAACGACCATGAAGCAGGCCCGCGCGCTCATGGAGCAGATGAAGAAACAGTTTCCGGCTGATCTCGACTATGCCGTTGCGCTCGACACGACCCTCGCGGTGACCGAAGGGATGAAGGAAATCGTGAAGACGCTCTTTGAAGCGATGGCCTTGGTCATCTTGGTCGTCTTCGTGTTCCTTCAAGGCTGGCGGGCGACCCTCATTCCGCTCATTGCAGTTCCGGTGTCCCTAATCGGCACGTTTGCTATCTTTCCCCTGCTGGGTTTTTCGATCAACACGCTGTCACTTTTCGGCCTGGTGCTTGCGATCGGACTGGTCGTGGACGACGCAATTGTTGTGGTGGAGGCCATCGAACACAACATCGAGCACGGATTATCTCCGCGAGACGCGGCCTTCAAGGCCATGGAGCAAGTGCAGGGGCCGGTTGTTGCGATTGCCTTGATTCTCTCCGCGGTTTTTATTCCCACCGTCTTTATTCCAGGCATTACGGGAGCGATGTACCAGCAGTTCGCGGTGACGATGGCCATTTCCGTAATCATTTCCGCCTTCAACGCACTGACCCTCAGCCCCGCGCTTGGCGCGTTGCTTCTGAAGCCCAAGGTGGAAGGAAAGGGTCCGCTCTCGCGGTTTTACAACGGGTTCAACAATCTTTTTGGCAAGGCTACCAACGGTTATGTAAGCGTGTGCGGCTCGCTGATTCGCAAATTGATCATCAGCCTTGCCTTGATCGCGCTGATCGGCGTGGCCGGTGGCGGGATCGGAGCGAAGATGCCGGCCGGCTTCATTCCCGAAGAGGACCAGGGCTACCTGTTCGGAGTCGTCCAGCTCCCGCGTGCGTCCTCGTTGCAACAAACCGATGCCGTTTCAAGGGAGATTGAAAACATCCTCCGCAAGACTCCGGGAGTCGAATACGTCACCTCCATTGTCGGCTTTAACCTCCTGAGCAGCGTTCAGAGCACCTACACCGGGTTCTTTTTCATCACCCTCGAAGAGTGGTCGAAGCGCAAGACCCCGGAATTGCAGGTCGACGCAATCAAGGAGCATATCAATCGCGAACTCTTCGCCCTACCCCAACCGACGGCATCCTTCGCCTTTCCGCCCCCGGCCATTCCCGGCGTCGGCACCGCCGGGGGCGTGACGTTCATTCTCGAAGATCGCAGCGGCGCCAACGTCGAGTTCATCGCCAAGAATACGCAGGAGTTCATGCTTGCGGCGAAGAAACGTCCGGAACTCACCAGCCTTTTCACCACCGCGCTCTGGGACGTTCCCCAGTATTTCCTCAAGGTCGACCAGGCCCAGGCGATGATTCAGGGTGTGAACCTGAGCGATGCCTACCAAACGGTGCAAACCTTCCTCGGTGGCTATTTCGTCAACTATTTCAACCGCTTCGGCCTGCAATGGCAGGTCTACATTCAGGCGGAGGGCGACTATCGCACGGACATCGAGAATCTCGGCCTCTTTTACGTGACGAACAAGGATGGCGACTCCGTGCCGGTCTCATCGTTTGTCAATGCGGAGCGGACTTTTGGCCCCGAGTTCACCATGCGCTACAACATGTATCGCTGTTCGCAGATCAACGCCGGGGTCGCTGCGGGTTACAGCACCGGGCAAGCGATGAGGGCCCTGGAGGAGGTGTTTGCTGAGACAATGCCCAACGGCATGGGATTCGACTATCTGGGAATGTCCTTCCAGGAACAGAAAGCCGCCCAAGGCGTGCCACCCACCGCGATCTTTGGCCTCTCTCTTCTCTTTGTCTTCCTGATCCTGGCCGCCCAATACGAGAGCTGGTCGCTTCCCTTCAGCGTCCTGCTTACAACGCCGATCGCCGTTTTCGGGGCCTTCGCGGGGCTCCTCGCCCGAGGGATGCAAAACAATCTCTACGCGCAGATCGGACTTGTCATGCTGATCGGCCTCGCGGCCAAGAACGCCATTCTCATTGTCGAATTCGCCAAGGACGAATACGAGAAAGGCAAGCCTCTCTTCGAAGCAACGCTGGCCGGCGCCAAGTTGCGTCTGCGCCCAATCCTCATGACGGCCTTCGCATTTATTCTTGGCACCGTTCCGCTCGCCATTGCCTCAGGATCAGGCGCCGTTTCGCGCCGGGTCCTCGGAACAACGGTCATCGGCGGAATGCTGGCAGCGACCTTCATCTCGATCTTCCTTATTCCTGCATGCTTCTACTTTGTGGAAAAGTATTTCGTCGGGAGGAAAAAGGAGGAGCCAGCCTCCGCGCCCGCGCCGGAGCCCACTATCGCCAGCTAGATCAACCACTCAGGTTGGGCGCACAATCGCTCCCGCAGATATGAATCAGGAAACAGGCGCTCCTGACCAGCGCCTGGGGGACCAGCTGCGGGTCTATATTCTGGCGCTGCTGCTTGCCACGTTTGTCTCCGCTTTGCATGCCGGCATTCTCTTCGGCCTTGCCGACCTGCTAAGTTTGTTTCGGGTCTGGGCACAGCCTGTCCTCGCAGGGAGGCTGGCCGACATTCTCGTCGTGGTCGGTGCTATTTCCGCCCTTTTCGCGGCGCATCTCGGGGAGACCGCGATGTGGGCGGCATTCTTCTGGAAATCTGGCCAGCTTTCCTCGTTTGGCGACGGCTGGTACTTCGCCGGCGTTTCGCATACGACGCTGGGCTACGGTGACGTGGTGCTTAAGAGACCCTGGAGGAGCCTCGGACCGATCTCGGCGATCAACGGGCTCCTCACCTTCGGATGTTCGACGGCCTTCCTCTTCCTGGTGCTGCAAAGCATCTGGCAAAACCCGTTATAAGAAGAGGCTCACGGAGAACTCGGCTTGGTCGTCTCTTGGCCCGTTCCCGGTTGCGGCAAGGGCCATATCTTTGACATGAGCCAGGTGACAAGCAAGCCCATCACACATCCCAGCATCACCTCGCCAACTCTTCTCAGGCCGACTTCAATCCCGCTCAGCTTGGAATGATGCGTCAAACCCGCTGCGATAACGATGGCAGCGGTGATTGGCGCTTGCCGCCACATTGCCGGTATACGAACCACGTAGGAAGAGAGCAGGACGGTCACCGACAAAGCGACCGGAAGTTTCCACTCGCTCGCTCCGCCAACGAGAAGAAAGAGCAGCCCGGTGACGCACCCGAGTAGTGCATTGAAAATGCGGCCCCGGAAGTTAGTCAGGGCCTGCTTCATCTGCGGATCGACCGCCGGAATCATTGCGCTGATTGCCCAGATTGGATTGGTGTTGGCGCCCAACCGAAGCAGCAACCAGAGCGCGCTGGTGGCGACAAAAATGTTTACGGCAAGATGGACACCGACCAAATCGCCTCTCAGGAGACTCTTCAAATCCTTCATAATCTAAATCAACGCCGCGTTGCGACGCCAAGCCGAAGCCGTCTGAAATTCGGCGAACCCGCCGCTCTTTATTATTCCGGCAAATACGCGCCTTACTCGTGGCTTTGAGGGGGATTGCCTTTCAGCCGATAAACCGCCCCGGTTTTGGTCGTTCCCAGGGAGATCCAGTCCTCAGCGTTTTGTTGCAGTGAGCAGAAGAATTGCTCGCAGCGTTTCTTGGCGGCATCGTGGAATTCGTCGCGGCGCTTGAACTTGCATTGAAATGCGAACTCGCCGACGAGCTGTTTCTGATCGCCGCGCGTCCGCCAGACCGCCACGTTCGCCTTGGCTGTTATTCCCTTGCCGAAGTCCAGCATTCCGATGTCCAGGAGAACCTCTTCGACGGCTGTTGCGTTGACCAACTCAACCTTGTCGGTGTCAGACGTCTTGATTGTTTCGAGCACAGGGAACACTCTCGCGAGAGTCTTCATCGAAGTGCGATCCGCCTCATGCACGCGGCTCAACGGGAACTGCGCGTTGTGTGAGTAGAGCAGGCGAAAGCTCCCGATCTGATCCTTCACGGGGCAGTGGCTTCTGCCTTTGAACTTGATCCGGTAGTCGTCGATAAACCTTGGACGCACGTCCATCTGCGGCGCGCACGATTTTGCTAAAATCGTGGAAGTTCTGCACGGAAGTGAAGCGATCCCCCTTGAGAATGATCTTGCATTCAAGAGTGAACCTCATCGAGCGGATGCCCGTCGCTGTAGGCGCCTTGCTGAAGGTCAGGCATGCGTTTTTGCGCTGCTCCTTCCTTCGTTTTCTTCGATTCTTCTTTCATGGTCTTCTGCTGGCTTCGTTCACCTTATGCCCAAAAGGGCCTTGAGGGTAGCTGGTCGGCCACGACAGAGGCGACCAGAAATTCAAGGGCCTTTCGAGTTCCGCATGGCCGCTCATTGAAAGGTCGCCTGCGGGTCAATGCTCATCACAGATTCCACGGTTGCATAGGTGCGGATGATCTCCGAAAATCTCCTCGCCGAGGGTTTGAACACCCGGTCGTAGGTGATCGGGTCCATGTGCGCCAAGCCAAAGAGGGCCTTATAGCCATAGTGCCACTCGTAGTTGTCGGCCAGTGACCAGGCAAAGTATCCGCGAACGTCGTAGCCATCGCGGATGGCGCGTCCGATGGCGGCAAGGTGGTTTTGCATGTACCAGATGCGCTTTGAGTCGTCAGGAGTTGCGATACCATTTTCCGTAATCATCATGGGCTTGCCATAGCGGTCGCCGACCCTCCGGATCTCCTTGTAGAGTCCATCCGGATTGATGCGCCAGCCCATCATCGTGAAATTGTGGCCGCGGCGATAAGGCTCGGCGAGAAGCGAGAGCGGACCCGGAGCCTGAGAATAATAGTAGTTGATGCCGAGGATGTCGCACACGTCATAGATTCGGTCGAGGTGGTCGACGTTTCCGTGAATCATCGTCTTGTAAATCGCTCCGCCGGGATCAAGCGGGGCGCGGTCCCACCAGGGCAGCGCCTCGACGCTCATCACCTTCGCGGTTGGCTTGATCGCCTTGATGCGCGATGCCGCATCGCGAAACATCGCAGTGCTTGCATTGATGGCTTTCCAGTAATGGCCAAACGCAAGGTCCATGCCGGGCGGCCATACTCCGACAATGTATGCCGTGATGATCTGGCCGTTGGGCTCGTTCTGTGGCGCGTAGTACGTGGCGTACGGGGCGATTGCCCGCACCATGCGATCGACGTAAGCGTTCCACCGAGTGCGCGCGAGCGGGTGCAGCCAGTTGGATCCGCCGGGATTCTTCTTGTCGTAGAGCCAGGACGGAAATGTAAAGTGCCAGAGGCAGATCACGGGCTCGATGCCGGCGGCCTTAAGACGGCGCGCCATTTCGACGTAACCGCGAATGGCTTGCTCATTGTAAACGCCGGGTTGCGGCTCGACGCGAGGCCAGGAGATGCTGAAGCGGTAGTGGGTCACCCCGATCTTCTTGAGCGCTTCGAGGTCCTTGTCGAAACGCGTCCAGCTATAAAGCGCGTTGCCCTTCGGCGGCGCCTTGTGTTGCTCGATGAGAATATCCCAGTCCGAATAGAAATAGTCTTTGTCCCCAGGCTTCACGGCGGGATCTTCGTATTGATAGCTACTCGTGGAGATACCCCACGCGAACGGTTGCGAGAGTTGCGGAGAAGATCTCGGAGGAGGTGGCTGTGGACCCTTGCCGATCGGACCCAGAGGATTGAGACAGCCGGAAACGAGCGCGCAGATGATTGCAAGGATCCAGGCGCGGAGAGAAGCCTTTGCAGATGTGACGGGACCGAGTGATATCATGCTATGTGGAAATTCTCTACTTCCGAACGTTCTGCTCGGCCTCAAGTTTGAAACTTCACGCCGACCCCGCTAAAAAGCCGTATTCACCAGCGTTGCACCTGAATCCATCGTTGAATCGGTCCATATAAGAACCGGCATCGAGTTTCCAGAAAGATACTCCGCCTAAAATGGGTTCCGAGCGTCGCCGTCACATGGCGGCTATCGCTCGTCACAAGCTGTTACTGCCTAGTTAAAGGCCTTTATGCTGTGATACTTCGTATTATCCGGATTTTCTGTCCGTGCACTTCGCCGACGTCTGAAGACGCTCCCAGAGGCACTATCGTTCGGCAATCCACCGTCATGTCGTCCTTGCAAGCCCATGCAGCATAGAGCCGCAGACCGCGAGCCCGGCGATCAGCGGCGCTAATGCGGCGCAATTCGGCGCGCTGGTAGTCGCGCAAAGCGCGACGCATTCTTCGCCTACGAATTTCCATTCGTTGCGCGAGCCATCGAGCGATCACTACTTTAAGGTAAGGTTGCATATAAGCTCCTCTAACCGTATGCGACGGAAAGGTCTAGCGAGTTTTTCGTTTCGTCGGGCTACCATTCGACCGGTGCCCGGCGGCTCTCTTCGGAAAGAAGCGCTCTGTCCCGGGATGAGTATGGGGTGGGAGCAAGAGATGCGAACTCTTGATTTTCCCGCTATTCACCGGATTCGATGGCTGCCTTGATAGCCTGAAATTCGGCGAGAGCAGCTTCGAAATCGTAGCCGGCCACTTTCTTGGTCAGCATCTCAAAGAGAGCGGCGTGTCGGGTTCGCTGGAAATGAGGAAGTAACTCGTCCAGGATATTCCGAGCATCGAAGTCGTCGTTCTTCAGCAGCAACTCGAGCTGGGCGAGCTTCGGCACGATCGCGGCAGAGATCCGGGCAGGGGCTCGCACGCGGCCTTTCCCGATTCGGATTCGACGAAGCTAGCAATGGAGGAAACAACGCGACGCAGCGCGGTCTCGAAAGCTGCGAGACAGGCTATTTGCGCTCGCAAGGTTTTGGTCCCTGAGCGCTGTCTCCGTCGTCGCGGCTGCGGCCGCAAGCTCCTTGGCGCCGATGTTGCCCGCAATGCCTCTCACCGTGTGGGCGATTCGCTGGGCAGCTTCGTGGTCTCCTGCCGCGAGCGCTTCGCGGATGTCCTGCTCCGGCGCGGGCCTGGCTGTGCCGGAAGCTCAGGAGGAGCTTGCGATACAGAGGAGCGATTACCCGCGACACGTTTGAGTCCATCAGCGACGTCAATACCATCGAGGCGCCCGATTGGCTCTTCTTTGGCGATGTCCGCCCGAGGTGTGTCCAGACGGTAGACTGGATGCAGAGCGCCCGGCTTGCACCAGCGCGTGATGGCAGCGTAGAGCTCGCTGGGATCGATGGGCTTTGACACGTGCTCGTTCATTCCGGCAGCCAGGGCCTCCGCACGGTCGGCGATCATCGCATTCGCAGTCATCGCAATAATCGGAAGCGCTGCGAACTCGGGCCGGGCACGGATGGCTTTGGCAGCCTGGTAGCCGTCCATCTCAGGCATCTGGATATCCATCAAAACGCCGTCGAAAGATTCGGCGGCGACCTTCTCCACTGCTTCGCGGCCATTGTGCGCGATCGAAACGACGATTCCTGCATCGCGCAGCAGCTGACTGGCGAGCTCCCGATTGATTTCGTTGTCCTCGACCAGCAGCACGCGGAGACCAGTGAGATCCGCGGCCCATTGAACATTTGTCCCGGACTGCTGGCTGTCAGCCTCTGGCGCACTTCTGGTGAAGGCGTGCATGATGCCATCGAAGAGCGACGAATTGCTGATCGGTTTCGCGAGGACGCCGAGCAAGCCCGCGCGTTCGGCCTGATCGCTTGCCAGTTCGTCGCCATAGGCCGTCACGAGAATAACCTTTGGCGGCTGCTGCAGCGGGATGGATTCGCGAATGACCTGGGCCGCCTTGAGCCCGTCCATTTCGGGCATGTCCCAGTCCATGAGAACCACGTGAAATGGGTCGCCTGCATCCGCCTGGGTCAATTCGGCGAGGCCTTCGCGCGCCGATCCGGCCAAGGTGACTTCGAAGGACATCGTTTCGAGCATCTCCCTGAGGATTTCGCGGGACGTGCTGTTATCATCGACGACGAGCACGCGCATGCCGCGCAGATCGATCGCGGGCAGATGGTGCGAGTGGGCAGGCCGATTCCTCGCGACCGAAGCGGCCGGTAAACCGGAAGGTGCTTCCTTTGCCGAGTTCGCTCTCCACGCGGATGCTGACCGCCCATCAGCTCCACAAGGCGAACACGAGATTGACAGCCCGAGACCCGTGCCGCCGAATTTGCGCGTGGTGGACGAATCGGCCTGGGTGAACGGTCGAAACAGGCGGGCTTGTTGTTCGGTCGTCATTCCGATGCCCGTGTCACTGACGGCGAATTCGAGTTCGACTTCGCGGCCATCGACTCGGAGCGGGCTCACTGAAACGACGACTTCTCCGCGCTTGGTGAATTTGACAGCGTTGGAGCAGAGATTCACCAGGACCTGCTGCAAGCGCAAGGGATCACCGACCAGATGGACCGGCGTTTCGGAAGCGACGCGGAACAACACTTCCAGTCCCTTCTCGTGAGCGCGCATGCCGACAATGCTCGTGAGATTATCGAAAACCTCCTCGAGATCGAACCCGATGTGCTCGACGGTGAGCTTGCCGGCCTCGATCTTGGAAAAGTCCAGGATGTCATTGATAATTCCCAGCAGGGAATGGGCGGAGCGGTCGATCTTGCTCAGATAGTCGCGCTGCCTCGGGGTGAGATCGGTCTTCATGCAAAGATGAGCCATGCCGAGAATGCCATTCATCGGCGTGCGGATCTCGTGGCTCATGTTGGCCAGGAAATCGCTCTTTGCCTGTGTCGCCTCCTCGGCCTTCTGCCTGGCCGCGCGAACTGCTTCCTCCGCCCGCTTGCGCTCGGTGATATCGCGCCAGACGGTGTGGATCAACGGCCTGCCATGTTGCTCGATGGTCGTCGACAGCACCTCCACGGGGAAGACCTCGCCGTCTGCGCGGCGGTGCAACCACTCAAAGCGAAGGCTGCCAAGCGCCAGCGCCTTCGCCATGAGGGTTTTCGCTTTTTCAACCGACGGCTGGCCATCCGCTTGCGTCGGCGGCGAGAGTTCAGCGGGTTGGTGATTCAGAAGCTGGTGACGCGAGGCCATTCGCAACATCCCGACGGCTGCAACATTGCATTCCACGAAGCGGCCATCGTCAATCAGCAGCATCGCGTCGGCGGAATCTTCGAACAGACGGCGGAAGCGCTCCTCGCTCGCCTTGAGTTCATCTTCGGCTTGCTTGCGTTCGGTGATGTCCTGGTAAAACCCATTCCAGATCACGGTGCCGTCCGCGAGCGGGCGGAGTGGCGTGGGCGCTCGAAAGAACCCAACGCGGCTGACCGTTCATCAAAACGCGAGCGACCATCTCGACGCTGCGTTCGATCTCACCGTCCCGCACCCGTCGCGACGCCTCGACGAGAGTGCTGAGCGCCATCTCGCGATCATCCGGATGGACGTGACGCCAGCGCAGCGACGGGTCGGCCATCAGATCCTTGCGCGCACACCCAGGATCTGTTCGACGCGGCTACCGATGAAGTTGTAAGCGGACAGTGCCGTCGGACTTGACTCCATCTGGAACATTGCCAACGGCAGGGCTTCGGACATCGCCACGAGCTGTTGCCGGGCCGATTCAGCCTGGGCATTGGCACGCTGAATCTCGCGCTCGGCCTCGCGTCGTTCGACAATCTCTGAGTTCAGGCGCCGATTAAGCCTGGCAATCCAGAGCGCCACCAAGTCGCGACCAACCCCAAGATCGCCGCGCCTGCCAGAGCCGCTTTCAGCCAGAAAGGAATGCCAGCCTCCTTCCGGTTTGTAGACCAAGCCTCCGGGCACGATCGCCTCCGGGAGCATGCCGAGAGAGTGATACGTGTCGGCGATTGCCCGCCAACGCGCGGGGTTTTGATAACCGAGTTCGATCAAGTCCGGTTGGACAAGCACTTCCGTCTGGTTTGCCTCGAAGAGGAGGGCCTCGCGATTCTTGGCCTGAGAGTAACGGCGCAAGATCAGATCAACGATCTCCTCCTTGTGCGACAACGCGTACTGCCAGCCCTTGAGGCTTGCCGCGCGAAAGGCAGCGACGCGCTTAGGATGTGTCTTGATCTGCTTTTCCGACGTCACCAGGTTGTCGCTGTAGAAATCGATGCCGGAGGCGCGCGGAGAGAACGCGAGGTAAGGAACACCCAATTGCTCAAGCACGAAGGGTTCGTTCGTGCTGTAGGCGACCATCGCATCCGCCTTGCCGCTGACCAGGTCGCGCGGGTCGCCGTTGTGTTTGACACGCGGCATTCTGGCGTAGTCGACACCCGCGAGCTTGAGCATCGCCGCGATATCTTCGCTGCCCGGCGTGTCCATCAGCAGTCGATCCTGCAGCGCAAAGACGCTGGTGACGCCGGCGCGACGCGGAACGAGGAGAATGGCCGGGGAGTGTTGAAACACGGCCGGCGAACACGACGACCTGTTGCCCGCGCGCGCGGGCGATTAGAGCGCCGGAGGTGCCCACGCCGAAGTCGGCGCGGCCGGTGACGACATCCTCGATAGCATCCACGTTGGGACCACCTTCGCGAATCTCGACCTCGAGACCGGCGTCGCGATAGAAGCCTTTCTCAAGGGCCGCATAGTAACCGGCAAACTGGAACTGATGATGCCATTTAAGTTGCAGCGTCACCCGGTCGAGTGCCTGCGACGTCCGGTGACGCAAACAGTGTCAATATGGCAACCAGGAGGCAGCGGCAAAGCCGAGCTTCGCCCGCTATCCGAACCGTGCGAGCGATGAGTGAGCTCATCTACCGAAGGCTGGCGATGGCCGCGCGAAGCTTTTCAACGACGGCAATCCGCTCTGCCGGCTCCGACCTGCGCGGGATCGAGCGTCAACCGGAATCCGGGCCGCGCATCCTCGATGAGCGCTGGCCTTCGGGAAGCGCGGCACCCATTACAGCATAGGTCTGGATCGGGCGTTCGAAGCCTTTGACCTGAACCGGTTCCTTGGCGACACACAGGAATACGTCCCTGACCAACAGCCACGTCTCCTGTCCGATCAGGATTTCCCCTGGCTGCGCCGCAGCTTGCAGCCGGTTGGCAAGGTTCACCTGCTTTCCGATGATCGTGTAGTCCATACGCTCGTCGCTACCGAAGTTGCCCACCGTCGAGAAGCCGGTCGAGATGCCCATGCGCACTTCGAAGCCTTGCCTGATACCCTTGGCCAGCCACTCGCGATTGAGCTCGCCGATAGCCTCCTTCATCTCCAGCGCCATCCGCACACAGGCCACGGCATCTTCCGCGACGCCTCGGGTTTCCGGATCGCCAAAGAAGACCAGCACTGCATCTCCAATGAACTTGTCCAGCGTGCCGCCATGCTTCGAGACCACGTCTGCCATGCGATTGAGGTAGCCATTCAGGATGAAGGTCACGTCCTCCGACTCCATGCCTTCGGTCTGATTGGCGAAGCCGACGATATCGGAAAAGAATACCGTGAGCTTCTTCCGGCTGCAGCCGATTCGCGCGTCCTGTCGCCCCTCGAAAATGGATTGGTAGACCTGCCGCGAGAGATACCGGGCGAGCTTAAGGGAGAGGTCCTCCAGCCTTCGATGCGACTGCTTAAGGGCGAGCTGGGTGCGAACGCGCGCCAGGACGATGGCCGGACTCACCGGTTTGGTGATATAGTCCACCGCCCCAAGACCAAAGCCCTGCGCCTCGTCCTCATCCTCGGATCTTGGCGGTGACGAAGATCACAGGAATGCGACGCGTCCGTTCATTGGCCTGCAGCTGCCGGCAGACTTCATAGCCGTCCATTTCCGGCATCATGACATCCAGCAGGATCAGGGCGGGGGCTGAATCGCTCTGCGCGATTTTGAGCGCCTTGGGTCCATTCAAGGCGATCTTGATCTGGTAGTGCTCGTGCAAGATCCCCGCAAGCACATCAACGTTCTCCGGCGTATCGTCAACGATCAGAATAACCGGGTTGTCCGAAGGCAATTGCACGGGTGAGCCTATATACATGTGGATCCAACCGCAACTCAAGAAGCGGTGAGGCCACCTTCTCGAATTGTCAGTTGTTTACCTCCCTCAGGTGCAGACGAAGGATGCGTTTTAGCTCGTCGACGGTTTCAGGGTTTTGGCACGCCGTCACGTGCTGGGCGGGAACGATGCGCTCCGAGACCGCCCCGGCGAGATGCGAGCTCCAGTAGGGCACGACGCCGTCGCTGCTTTTGGCCAGGGGAATCTTGTCCAAGCCGCGATTTCCAATGATCGAGTGGAACGGCGCATCGACCGGCAGCGGATATAAGGATAACAGGAGTGGCGACTTGGGAGAGAGTCCCCAAATGCTGTTCGGCAGGAAGCGCCCCCTTTGTCCGATCGACCCAGCGATAGAGGCAGCGGCAAGGTTACCGACATTTCGCAGAACCTGAACGGGCGCAAAGATGATATCGCGGCCGAATCGACCGAGCAACCCCGCAGCGAGCGGGCTTCCGAGATGCGGCGTGCAGATGAATACCATCCGCGCTATTCGAGGATTCCCTTTGAAGACCAACGCTCGTTTCACCAGCGAATCAGCGGGCAACTCCGCCTTCAGGCGCGCAGAATCATCCTTGAAAATTCCCTGCCAAACCGCGTCGCCCGTGGTTTGCACCTGCATCTTCCCAACCAGGCCGCCAAGGCTGTAGCTCACCATCACCATGCTCTTGGTCTTTGGGTAGATCTCGTAGACTTTGCGGAGGCCCTCGCGCAGGCGCAAAGCCGATAAGGCGACCGGATCTCCCGTCGGATAACCGAAGGTCCAGAACTGGAACCTGCCTCGCAGCTCAGGATCCCTCTCGATCTGAGCGATGACCGGAAACCACATCTGGGGAATGGAAATCAGCCCGTGCACAAGAACGACCGGAATTCTGCCGGGATCGTAAGGCTGCACGAGATAGATCGCTTCGCGATCTTCGTAGCGTGCCGGGTCGATGAGGGCCGCATATTCGAGCCAACGCGGATTCGGATAGTAGGCCAGCGCAGCGCCGAAACCGCCTCTTAAAGGCCGTTCCCGACTCGCGACAACCGAATGACTCCGCCTCACGGGGTCGTATAAGGTCAGGGTCACATCGCTGGTCGCGGGTAAGCTTGTGTCCTCAAAGCCGGCCATGACCGTGACTGGCGCCGAAACGCCCTCGCGCGGCAGGAGCCACTTGCGCGGGTCTTTGACCTTGCGAATGCCCACAAGGATTCCGCCGAAGCCCTCAGGGTTGACGACCTCGCGCAAGGCCTCCACCTTCGAGGCGCGGGGTATCAAGATCTTGGTAAAAAACCTCGGATCCCAGATTCCCTGCCTCTTATTTCCGGAAGCAAGCCTGACACGATAACTGGCAGCGGGACCTTTTACCGTGGTCGTGGCGTTCAACGGCGCTTCCATAAGAAGCACGGCGAGGTCGGCAGTGGCCGCATTGTAGATCTGGCGAGCCCTGTCACTTGCCCCACCTTCCCCCAATTCCTTCCAGGATATGTGGGCGGCGCCCAGCAGAAGACCGATTCTCTTGTCTCTTGGCTGTGCGCGCCGTGATTCCCTCAAGTAGCCTTCAGCAACAAGGGTTGGGACAGCTGAGTCGGCCTGCCTTTCTCGATTAACGCAGCCGTTCCCGAGGAGCAGGACAAACAACACGAGCAGCCAAAAGAAGGGAATGGACTTCCAAGACAAAGCGGTCGCGGAATATCAGACAGAATTTCGGCTGTCAGCCTTCCTTTTCGAGGCGGGAGTTCGCCGAGTAAGTCACCCCATATCCGAGTGGTCAGCGGCACTCCAGCCCGGTTCTCAATCAACCTACGCGCAGTCTTGACCGCGATTGTTACAACCCCTCTGGTTTAAATCACCGGCCCTTGTCACAAAGGCCGCTACATCTCAGTCGATCGATCGCAGAGGCTCAACCCCCGCCCTCGTCGGATTCTTGCTTTTTCTCGCCCTGCGACTCTTCTTGCTTGTTTCGGGATGGGACGGACGAGATGTCGATAAATTCCTCCTGAGGTTCATCCATGTTCTCCTTCTCTCGCCTTGGCCGATCATCGGGTTCCTTGTCGGGACTCACGATGCTTGCAGTTTACAACAAAGAGGCTGCCCCCGCCATTCTTTTGCGGGCGATCGGAGGCGCAGTCGACGCCCCGCGGATTGATCTCGCGCGGGCATGAGGGAAAAGAGCCACGTTCTCGCAGTGATTGACAGCCCGCCCTCCGAAATTTACGAAGCCATCGGATGAAACGCACGTTGCTGGTTGCCCTCTGCTCCGGTCTGCTCGGTCTCCTTTCGTGCGGCAAAAAGCCGGTTTCCGAAGCGCCACCCCCGCCGGTGACTTTCGCCACTGCGGAAGCGGAGAACGTCCCGTTGACGATCAGCACCTTCGGCAACTGCGTGACTATCGCCGCGGTGACATTACAGCCTCAGGTGAGCGGCACGCTCTTGCGCTATGCCGTGGCGGAAGGCGCGATGGTGAAAAAAGGCGACCTGGTGGCGGAGATAGATCCCGCGCCCTTTCAAGCCTCGGTTCAGCAGGCTCAAGGCAGTCTGGATTCCGCCAAGGCGCAACTCGCAAACGCCCAGGTCACCCTCGAGCGCCAGCAGGAACTCTACAAGACGAAGACGGTGGATCTCGCCGATCTGCAAACCGCCGAGGCCAATCAACTGCAAGCTCAGGGAGACGTCGAAACCGCCGAGGGTCAACTCGCCAATGCCAAGATCAATCTGGGCTACTGCACGATCACATCGCCAATTGACGGCAAGACGGGAATTTACGAGGTGGACGCCGGAAATCTCGTAACCGCGAACAACACAAAGCTGATAAACATTCAGACGATTGATCCCATCTACGTCGACTTCACCATTTCCGAGAACGATTTCAACACGGTGCGAGAGTATTTCAACGTCGGGCACTCTGGATGTCGAAGCGAACATTCCCGGAGTTCCGGACAAAAAACTCCCAGGCAAGCTGACATTCATCGACAATTCCATCTCAAGCGGCACGGGCACGCTCACGCTCCGCGCAACCTTTCCCAACAAGCGCCGCTCTGTTGTGGCCCGGGCTTTTCGTCAATGTTCAACTCATTTTGACCACGCTTGAGAACGCCGTGGTCGTTCCTTCGCAATGCGTCATGGTCGGGCAGCAGGGGCCCTATGTGTTCGTCGTCGAATCGGACAACACGGTGGCGCTTCGCCAGGTGCAGACTTGGACAGCGGCACGCCGACCTCACCGTGATCTCCGAGCGGGGTGAAGGCGGGCGAGCACGTTGTGACAGCCGGCCAACTCGGTCTTGGCCGACGGCAAGAAGGTCTCACCGGTTCCGTATCAGCCGCCAGCGCCTCTCGCCGGACGGGTCCCTTCTCCATCCCAACCCGGGCAGGCGAAAATGAGCCGCTTGAGTCAGATTCGCCGAGCGCTCTGGCTGCTTGGCGCAGGCGATTCGCGACGAGGTCCTCGGGTCGACGATGAACCTCTCCGAGCCCTTCATTCGCAAGCCGGTGATGACGACGCTGTGCGCCGTGTCGGCGGCGATCTTCGGCATTGCGGCCTATTTCTGCGCTGCCGGTCAGCGATCTTCCCGACGTGGCTTACCCGGTGATTTCGGTGACGACCAACTATCCTGGCGCCAGCCCGCAGATCATGGCGAACAACGTCTCGACGCCGCTCGAGATTCAGATGATGGAGATCGAGGGTCTCAACCTCATCACGTCTCGCAACCAGGAGGGTGTGAGCAGCATTGTCCTGCAATTTGTCCTCGACAAGGACATGGGCCAGGCGGAGGCCGAGGTGCAGGCTGCCATTCAGCGCGCGATGGGAAATCTTCCCGCTGATTTGCCCGCGCCGCCGAGCTTCCAGACGACGAACCCGAATACCCAGCCGATCGTCTATATCACGATGGCGACGGATACGCTCACGATGGGCGACCTCTACGACTACGCCAACAACATGGTCGCCCAGCGCATGATGATGCTTGAAGGGGTCTCGAACGCGCAGGTGTACGGATCTCCGCGCGCGGTGTGTATCCAGATGGACGCCAACGCGCTGTCCTCGCGCGGCTTGACCGTGCTCGACGTGGCCAATGCCGTCTCGAAAGCGAACGTTTTCACCCCCGGCGGCCAGATTTACGGCAATTACCTGCAGTACATCATCAATCCGAAAGGCCAGCTTCTGCGCGCCGGAGGACTACGAGGATCTGATCATCCGGTATCAGGACAGCGCGCCGGTGCGGGTCAAGGACGTCGCCAAGCCCGTTGACGGCCTTCAGAACCAATATCTCGTCATAGATTTCTGGACGAGCTGGATGAAGCCGCGCGCCTCGTCGCTGGTCGTCGCGGTGACGCCCGCCCCCGGCGCCAACGACGTCCTCGTGGCGCGGGCGGTGCGAGACACGCTGGCTAAGCTGCAGGACTCTCTTCCGGCGTCGATTGAAGCCTACATCAACTACGACCGCTCGGTGCAGATCGTTGAAAGCATCAACGACGTGAAGCTGACCCTCCTCATCGCCTTTGCGCTCGTCGTGCTGGTCGTCTTTCTCTTTCTGGGCCGCGTGCGCGAGACGTCGATTCCCGTTGTTGCGCTGCCGCTTTCCCTGCTCATGACGTTCGCGGTCATGCTCATGCTCGGCTACAGCCTCGACAACCTGTCGCTCATGGCCCTGACTTTGGCGGTCGGACTGCTTGTGGACGACGCCGTGGTGGTGCTGGAGAACACCGTGCGGCACCTTGAAGACGGCAAGCCGCCAACCGTGGCGGCCTTGCTGGGAGCAAAGGAAATCAGCTTCACGGTGCTGTCCATGACGCTGTCGCTGGCGCGATCTTCATTCCCATCGTCTTCATGCCCGGACTTATCGGACGCATGTTTCATGAAATGGCGGTTACAATCGTCGTGGCCATCGTGCTTTCCGGCGTCGTGGCCATCGTCGTCTCGCCGATGGTCTGCGCCCGGTTGTTGCGAAAGGCCGAGCGTGAAAATCGCTACCAACGCTGGTTCAACAGACACTTCGAACGCCGTTCAAAGGCCATTACAAGCGCTCGCTGGAATGGATGATGAAGCGCAAGGGGCTTGCGCTTTTGATCTGGGTGCTTTCTCTGGCCGGAACGATCTGGCTGTTTTTCGTCGTTCCGAAGGGATTTCTGCCTGTCGGAGACAGCGGGATGATCCGGGGAGTCTACCTTGCCGCGGAGGGCACGTCGCCTGCACAGATGCAGGCCTATCAGAGACGGCTGACGGAGATTGCAGAGGCGGAACCCGGCGTGGACCAGGTCATCACCGTCACCGGGCTCCAAAACAACCAATTGACCACGTCAATGGGCCTTTTCATCGTCCTGTTGAAGCCCGAAGGGCAACGCGCTCCGATCGCCGAGATCACCCAGCGAATCACCGAAAAAGTCCGCCAGCAGGTTCCCGGCGTGATTCCTCTGCTGCAGCCCTACCCCACTCTCAACATCGACACCGGAGCCACTTCCAACACCCAGGGCGCTTTCGCCTATCAATTGACGAGCACCGACCCGGAATTGCTGTACAAGACCGCCGGAGCGCTCGTGGAACGGCTGCAGAAAGACCGACGGATTTCATCGGTGTCTCGAGCGACATGCGCGATGAACACTCCGATCCAGGAGCTCGAAATTCTGCGCGACCAGGCCTACAGCTACGGCGTCAACGTGCAGGATATTGAAAGCACGCTTGCGATCGCCTTCGCGCAGGGCATGGGCCGTCAGATCCAGACTCCGCTGAACGTGTATTGGGTTATCCTCGAGTTGCTCGACAACCAGCGCGCGCGACTGGACTACCTCAATCTCCTTTGGGTGCGCAACCAGCAGGGCGAGCCTCGTTCCGCTCGGCTCGCTGGTGCGGCCGCACGTCAAGACCGGTCCGGAATCGATCAGCCACATCAATCAGATCACCTCGGTGACAATCTTCTACAATCTTAAGCCGGGCTATCCCACCGGGCACCGCCACGGACGCGCTTCAGCAAGCGGCAAGGGAAATCCTTCCGCCTTCGGTTTCAGGAGCGCCGGCTGGATCGAGCGCCCAGTTTATCGAGACGGTCAAGGCAATGGTTGTCCTGCTCCTCATCGCCATCTTCGTGATGTACATCATCCTCGGTATCCTGTACGAGAGCTACATCCATCCGATTACCGTGCTCTCGACGCTCCCCGTCGCGAGCCTTGGCGGACTCGCGACCCTGCAGCTCTTCGGCATGCCTCTTGATCTTTATGGATTCATCGGGCTCTTCCTCCTGCTCGGTCTCATCAAGAAAAATGGAATCATGCTCGTGGACTTTGCCATCATGCGCCGGCGGGAGGGCCTCGGCGTTGAGGCTGCCGCTGTCGAAGCCGCCATCGAACGCGTGCGCCCGATTCTGATGACGACTTTCGCCGCGATCTTCGGCGCGCTTCCAATGGCGATGGGTTTTGGCGCCGACGGGTCCTCCCGGCAGCCCATGGGTCTCTGCATCGTTGGCGGTCTCGTCGTCGCGCAGATCCTCACGCTTTTTTGCACGCCGGTCATCTATGTTTACATGGAATATTTCCAGGAGCGCCACCTCGACAAGATTGCGTTCTTCAAGCGCGGGGAGAGTGAAGTCAAGGAGGCCGGTCGCCCGGCGCCCGGCCTGGCGGTGCAGGAGAGCGTTCAATCGTAAGATGGCCGCCTTTTCCGCACGCGTAGAAACCCGAAGCAAGCCGATGAGCGTCTGGCCCAACCGTCGCATCGAGGATCTCCTGGGGATCGAGCTGCCAATCATCCAGGCGCCGATGGCGGGCTCAGCTTTCGCCGAAATGGCAGTGGCGGTTTCCGAGGCGGGCGGCCTCGGCTCGCTCGGCGTGCGCTCTGCTGAGCGCCGAGCAACTCCAGCAGCAGCTCGTTGCAGATACGCCGCGGAACACGACGCCCGGTCAACCTGAATTTTTTCTGCCACCAGCCGCCGCAGGCTGATGCCGGGCGCGAGGCGAGATGGAAAGCGCGATTGGAGAAATATCACGTTGAGCTCGGCATCGATCCGGAAGCGCTCAGTCCCGGGCTCGAGCCGTGCCCCATTCGATGCAGCCGCCTGCGAAGCAGTCGAGCGATTCCGCCCGAGGTCGTCAGCTTTCACTTCGGCCTGCCCGCACCTGAATTGCTGGCCCGCGTAAAAGCGGCCGGCGCGAAGGTCTTATCCTCCGCCACCTCGGTGGACGAAGCGGTTTGGCTTGAACGCCGAGGTTGCGACGCAATCATCGCGCAAGGCGCCGAAGCTGGCGGTCATCGTGGCGTATTCCTCACCGAGGACGTCTCGACGCAGGTCGGCACCATCGCCCTGGTGCCCCAAATTGTCGATGCGGTGAAAGCGCCGGTCATCGCTGCCGGCGGCATCGGCGACGCACGCGGCATCGTGGCGGCATTTGCTCTGGGCGCTTCAGCAGTGCAACTCGGAACCGCCTACCTGTTTTGCCCTGAGGCAAAAATTTTGCCAGCCCATCGAATGGCGCTCCGCGCCGTCAAGGACAACGAAACCGCCTTGACGAATGTGTTCACAGGACGGCCGGCGCGTGGAATCGTTAACCGCTTCATGCGAGAGGTCGGGCCAATCTGCAACGACGCCCCGGCATTCCCGCTTGCCGGCGCCGCGGTCGCACCACTTCGCAGCAGGTCGGAGGCCATTGGCTCGGAAGACTTCATCCCGCTGTGGTCGGGTCAAGCCGCGCGATTGGGGCGGGAACTTCCGGCAGGCGAGCTGACAAGAACGCTGGCAGCCGAAGCCCTCTCCCTGGTTGCCGGCAATTAGGAGATCTGCGGCTATTGGGCCGCCAGGGGCGGAAGTCCCCTAATGCGGTCGCCGGCAAGTATGCGATTTTTCGCAAACCATCCTTGCTCCATCTCGAGCGCATAGGCGATGTTGGAGAACGCGCTCGGAACGGGCTTTTCGTTCAGGGGATCGAGATCGTGAATTTCGAGAATCAGGCCCGATTGATTGATGTAGGCGACCGAGAGCGGCAGCGTCGTATTCTTCATCCAGAAAGCGGCGCGTTCGGGCTCCCGCATAACGAAAAGCATCCCGCTGTCCGGCGCGAGATCCTTGCGAAACATCAATCCCGCTGCGCGCTCCGCCGGCTCATCGGCCACTTCCGCAGTCACCGCCTTCCCGCCCACGCTGAGCGTGATCGCCGGCAACGCCACCTGGGCGGAATCCTGCGCGAGGAGGCACCCAACAAGAAGCAAGAACGCCGAAAAAAACATGCTCGATTCATCGCTGGACCACTACCGGGTAAAATCGCTATCTTCCGCATGCATTTCCACTCTCTTGTCTATAAAAAAACAATTGCCATTCCTAGCCTGGAAACTAGTTTCCCGCAATTCGCCGGTAACCGGACGCAAATAACCGCTAATCGCTGACTCAAGGATGGCAAATTTCTTCCCCAAGTGGACCAATCAGCTTCCCTGGAAGCTGGTGGTTTGCGCTGCCGTTCTGGGTGCGGCGATAACTGCGGGAATCACCTACTATTTTACGCCGAAATATACGCGGGTCGGTTATCAGCCAACGCAGCCGGTTCCCTTTCAGCATGACATTCATGTGCAGCAGCTCGGTATGGATTGCCGGTATTGCCACAGTTTCGTCGAAGTGGCCTCGCATTCAAATGTGCCGACTGTGCAAACCTGCATGAGTTGTCACCAGCAGGTAAAGGCGCAGAGCCCGAGACTCGAGGCTGTTCGCGCGGCGTGGAACGGCGGCAAGGCTGACGGGCCGGCAGTGAACTGGGTGAAGATCCACAATGTCCCCGACTACGCTTATTTTAACCACGCGGTGCACGTGAACCGCGGGGTGAGTTGCTATTCCTGCCATGGCGCGATCAATGAGATGAAAGTGGTCTATCAGCATGAGCCCCAGAGCATGAAGTGGTGTCTCGACTGCCACCGGGCGCCGGAGAATCATCTCCGCCCTCCGGATCAAATCTTCAACATGAACTGGAAAGCGTCCTCCGCGGATGAGCAGCGTCAACTCGGAATGAAATTCAAGGAGGAATGGGACGTTAATCCGCCCGTGACTTGCGGAGGTTGCCATCGATGAAACGCGTCCTCCACCACCCGCCCAGACCGGAGAAACCCACCATGTGGCGGAGCCTTGCCGAATTGGAGAACTCGCCGGGTTTCGAGAGTCTGCTCCGGCGCGAGTTTCCGCGCGGCGCGGACGTGTATGAGGACGGTGGTCTGACGAAACGCGATTTCATGAAATTGCTGGGCGCCTCGATGACGCTCGCGGGCGTCGGCCTCACGGGCTGCCGTCGTCCGGAAGCGTATCTCGTGCCCTTCAACAAGGGAGTCGAATGGACGGTTCCCGGAAAGTTTCTGTACTACGCGACGGCGATGCCTCTCCGGCAGGGTGCAATGCCGCTGGTCGTCAGCACGGTGGACGGCCGGCCGACCAAGATTGAGGGCAACCCCCTTCATCCTTGGAGCAATGGCGGGACGGACGCCTTCGCCCAGGCAAGCGTACTCGATCTGTATGATCCCAACCGTTCGAAGACGATCAAGGAAAACAGAGCGGAAGTTGGAGTGGACGTCTTCGAGAAATTCCTGAAAACGCTGGCCGATTCCGGAGGAAAACCTGGCGTTCCTTGTCGAGCGCAAGAATTCGCCAACCCGTGACCGCCTCCGCGCCGAACTCGAGTCCAGGTATCCGGGGATGATCTGGTGTGAGTATGAACCGCTCGGCCCGCAAGAAACGGACAAGGCTATCGCGGCGTCCTTCGCACCAGGAGTGCGGCTTGATTCCGAAATTCGAACGAGCCGATGTCGATCGTCGCGCTCGACAGCGAGTTTCTGAGCGGGAGCGACAAGGGTGCTCGGCTTTGCGCAGGGCTTCTTCCCGCGCCGCAATCCCGATCAGAAGGGAGCGCCGATGAATCGGCTCTACGTTGTCGAAAGTCACTATACAGGCACCGGCGGACTCGCGGATCACCGTTACCGCTGCAAAGCCTCCCTGATCGGCGAATTTGCGCGCCAACTCGGAGGCCAAAATCGCCGACGCCACCGGGGATGGCTCCCTTGCTTCGCTTGTTGAGGCGTCTCCGAAGACGGCAGCCTCTTTCGACGACGCCTGGCTCGCGGAATGCGCCAACGATCTTTCGGCGAACCCAGCGCGCGGCATTGTGATCGTCGGCGAACAACAGCCCGCCTGGGTCCAAAGTCTTGCCTTCGCGATCAACCAAGCCCTCGGTAACAACGGCGCGACCATCCTCGGGGTCGATACCGGCGAGAAACCCTCCGCTTCGATCAGCGATTTGGCCGCCGCAATCACGACCGGCGCGGTGAAGACGCTCTTTATTCTGGGCGGCAACCCTGCATACAACGCCCCGGCCGATCTGGACTTTTCTGGCCTGCTCAAGAAAGTCCCCCAGGCCGTTCACCTCGGGCTTTTCGAGGACGAAACCGCAAAGCTTTGCCGCTGGCACGTCCCGGCCGCTCACTACCTCGAAGCGTGGAGCGATGTTCGTGCCTACGACGGAACGTACTCGGTCGTTCAGCCGATGATCCTTCCGCTTTGGAATGGGATAAGCGAACTCGAAATCCTTGCTCAGCTTGCGCGAAATCACAAACCGCAGGGACCCGAATTGATCCGGGAAACATTCGCGCAGCGATTTGAAGCAAGCGCGGAGAAATGGAATTCCGTTCTGCGCGTGGGCTTCGCTCCCGGCAGCGAATTTCCGGAAGTGCCGCTTTCCTTCAACGCCTCCCAAGCCCTCGCGGAAACGAAGAACGCAAAACCGGCTGCGGACGGACTGGAGCTGGTTTTCCTTCAAAGCAGCAGCGTGGATGATGGTCGCTATGCCAGCAACTCCTGGCTTCAGGAAACTCCAGATTTCGAAACGAAGGTCACCTGGGATAACGTGGCTCTCGTCAGCCCGGCCACGGCGAAGAAACTCGGAATCAAAGCCAACAATTTTGGCCCACTTTACAAGGTCGCAGAGAAGCTGGGAAATGACATCGATTTTGACATCGTTGCGGATCTGATCGAGATCAAGTCGGCTGGGAGTTCCGTTGTTGCCGCGGCTTTCGTGGCGCCGGGTCACGCGGACGATTCCATTTCCCTTGCGCTGGGTTACGGGAGAGCCGGTGTCTCCGCTCTTTTGGATGGCGTTGGTTTCAATGCGTATCCGCTTCGCTCGACGGAGGCATTGCGTTTCCTAACGGGTGTGGAAGTGAAAGTCGACCGGCAAGACCTATCCACTCGCGCAGACCCAGGAGCATCGCAGCATGGAGGGCCGCGATCTATTCCGCGAGGGCACGCTCGAACGTTACGAGCAGGATCCCGAAGTTCGCGCAGACCATGGGCATGGATGGTCACATTCCTCCGAATATCTCCCTCTACACTCACCCGCCGCTCACTGCCCAGGAACAGTGGGGCATGACCGTGGACTTGAATACGTGCCTCGGTTGCAATGCCTGCGTCGTTGCGTGTCAGGCCGAGAACAATGTTCCGGTCGTCGGCAAGGAACAAGTGCGTAAGAACCGCGATATGGCATGGATCCGCATCGATCGCTATTTCGCCGGCGAACCTGACGATCCTGAAATGCTTGCGCAACCCGTCGATGTGCCAGCACTGCGAGAACGCGCCGTGCGAAACGGTTTGCCCGGTCAATGCCACCGTGCACAGCGAAGATGGCCTCAATCTTATGGCCTACAATCGCTGCATCGGAACCCGGTATTGCTCCAACAACTGCCCTTGGAAGGTGCGCCGTTTCAACTATTTCGACTACAACCAGCGGCCGCTCGATCACCTCTACGCTGGTCCGCTGGCGAAGAAGGGCATGGCCGATAGCCTCAAGATGTCGAAAAACCCGAACGTGACGGTCCGCATGCGCGGCGTGATGGAAAAGTGCACCTTTTGCATTCAGCGGATCGAAGAGGCCAAGATCGCGCGACTGGTGGAGGCCGGCGCGCGCAACAAGAACGAGGTTCCGATCCATCGAGTTCAAGACCGCTTGCCAGCAGGCGTGCCCGAGCGATTCGCTTGTCTTTGGCAATATCAACGATTCGCAGAGCCGTGTGTCGCGGCTCCGTGAAAGCGATCGGGCTTACGTCACGTTGAAGTACCTAAACGCAGCGCCCCGGGTAAGTTATCTCGCCCGCATCAAGAATCCCAACCCGAAAATGCCCGACGCAAACCGGGTCGGCAAAGCCAACGGAGACCCTCATGGTCACGGAGAACCTTCGCGGGGTGATGCGGATGGTCACGGTTCGGCCGAACCTCAAGAAAGCACGGAGGAGGCGCATCACTGATGAATCCCGCCGTCACAAAGAAGATAGGGAGCGCACGCGTCCCCGCGTGCAGTTTCCGGCGTCCCGCCGGAAAGCCATGTTCGGCGAGACGCCGAACACCACACGCGGGACGCGTATGCTCCCCAATAGCCCTTTTTCCCATGGCTGAAGCAACGACCACTGAACCGCGTCATCCTGCGGATCTCAGCCCCGACGAACGGGCCGTCCAGCGTCCGCCTCTTGTGCTCAATCGGCGCACGATGGGATGGATCGGCAATTACGTCAGTTCCATTGTCGAGTCGAAGACGCCCCTTTGGTGGTGGGCGTGCATGGCCGTTACCACGCCTCTGGCACTTCTCCTGTTCGGCTGCATCATCTACCTAATTTCCACCGGCGTTGGCGTATGGGGAAACAACATTCCGGTTGGCTGGGCGTGGGACATCACCAACTTCGTGTTTTGGATCGGTATCGGCCACGCCGGAACACTCATCTCGGCGATTCTTTTTCTCACGCGGCAGAAGTGGCGCACGTCCATCAACCGTGCTGCCGAGGCCATGACGCTTTTTGCGGTCATTTGCGCGGCGATTTATCCCGGATTCCACATTGGTCGCGTATGGATGGCCTGGTTCATGGCTCCGGTGCCCAACTCCAATGGAATCTGGCAGAATTTCCGAAGCCCGTTGCTCTGGGACGTCTTCGCGGTCGGGACCTACTTCACCGTGTCCGTGCTCTTTTGGTATACCGGCCTCATCCCCGATCTTGCCACGTTGCGCGACCGCGCGACGACGAAGATCCGCAAATTCGCCTATGGCGTTCTTGCTCTGGGCTGGCGCGGCAGCAACCGCCATTGGCGGCACTACGAGATGGCCTATCTTCTTCTTGCCGGCCTCTCCACTCCGCTGGTTCTCTCGGTGCACTCGGTCGTGTCCTTCGACTTCGCCACGTCGGTCATCCCTGGCTGGCACACGACGATCTTTCCGCCGTATTTCGTTGCGGGCGCCATTTTTGGAGGCTTTGCGATGGTGCTCACCATCATGATTCCGGCCTGCGCGATGTACAAGCCGCTGCATGATCTGGTGACCATTTCGCATGTGGACAAGATGTGCAAGGTGATCGTCTTTACCGGTTCGATCGTTGGCTACGCCTATCTGATGGAACTCTTCATGGCGTGGTACAGCGTCAATCCCTACGAGCGCGCGGCGTTCCTGTATCGCGCGACGGGTCCGTATTGGTGGGCCTATCTGCTGCATGATGTTCTGCAATGTCATTGCGCCGCAGCTTTTCTGGTTTAAGTATTTCCGCACGCACCTGGTTTGGGTGTGGATCATTGTGCAATTTCCGAACGCGGGCATGTGGTATGAGCGTTTCGTGATCATTGCCACCACGCTCGCCCGCGATTTTACGCCGTCCGCCTGGGGCATGTTTCATCCGACCTGGGTGGACATCAGCATGTTCATCGGCTCGCTGGGCCTCTTTTTTACGCTCTTTCTGCTCTTCATCCGCTTCCTGCCGATGATTTGCATGTTCGAAGTCAAGGCGGTGCTTCCGGAAGCCGATCCGCATTACGGGGGGAAACACTAGGACGCAAATGGAACGCCGCCGGAAATCCAGAATCTCCCCTCTACGGAGTCGCCGCGGAATTCGATACCGCCGGCGAGCTTTTTCACGCCGCGGAACAGATGCGTGATGCAGGCTTTACGCGGTTTGACGTCTTTTCACCGTTTCCCATTCACGGGATGGACGCTGCGATGGGTTTGAAGCGTTCGATGCTCGGCAAGATCATCTTCCTTGGCGGTCTCACAGGCTTTGTGGCGGCCGTTGCACTCCAATTCGTGCCCAGTTCGTTCATCTTCCCCCTGATCGTTATGGGCAAGCCGACCAACCTTTTTACCGTGCCGGCATTTTTCCCGATCATGTTCGAGTTTACCGTGCTCATATCGGCCTTCACGGCAACCTTCGGGATGCTCATCATGAACGGACTGCCCCAGGTTGAATCACCCGATGTTCAACTGGGAGAAGTTCAAGCGCGTCAGCGATGACAAATTTTTCTGCGTGATTGAACAGAGGGACCCGAAATTCGCCGAACGGGAAGTGAGAGACTTCCTCGAATCGCTCGGCGGACGCAACATCACCATGGTTCACGGAGAGCTGAGCAGCCTGCTCGATTTGCGATGAAAGTCGAATTTACCAACCAACACCTTCGCGAAGAAGGGAGCGCCTTCGCCAGGCAGGCTGCTAAGGTTCCGCCTCCGGCGGAACAATTCGGAGGCTCTATTTTCTTTTCCCGGCACGCAGTGCCGGATCAGCGGTTTGCGGACAGGGCCGCTTCGCCTCTCGATCGGTTTTTCCCAAAATTCCGCGCCGGAATTCCATTCGCAGACCAGCAAACCGCTATGCTGAAATACTTTTTCATCATTTTCGGTTTCCTGGTGCTGGTCGTGATTGCGATGGCTGGATTTCGCGGTCAGAAGTCCAGCCAGCCGCCGATCGAGATCTTCCCGGACATGGATCGCCAGCCCAAGGTGAAGGCGCAGACACCCAGCAATTTCTATGCGGACAGACGCGCTGCGCGCCCGCCGGTCGAGGGCACGGTGCCGCTTGGCTATGCGATGCCGATGCACAAGCTCGTCGACGGCTCAGTCGGCCAGGCGACCGGTCCCTACAAGCAGATCATTTTCTCCAGTTCACCAACCTATTTCGACACCGGCAAGATGGGCGAAAACTGGGGCACAGGCATTCCCTACGAGGTCTCCCCGGCGATCATGCAGCGCGGTCAACAGCGCTACGGAATCTATTGCTCGGTCTGTCACGGCGCGACCGGCGCAGGAAACGGCATGGCTCAAAAATTCGGTCTGAACACCGTGCAAAGCCTTCTTCAGGACCGAATCCGCGTGATGTCCGACGGCGAGATATTTAACACGGTCACCCATGGGAAGAACACGATGATGGCTTACGGAGATCGGATTCAAGTGATCGATCGCTGGGCCATAGTTGCCTACCTGCGTGCGTTGCAGAAATCCCAGGGTGGCGCCACCGTGGCGGACGTTCCCCCGGAAGAGCGCGCTCAATTGGAATCCCAGAAGCAATGAACCACTTCTACCACGACGAGCCTCAGCCCGAATACTTCGACTACAAGCACGTCGGGGGCCGTTTTCTCGGTTTGGTCGGCATGGCTGTGCTGGCCTTCGTTGTCGTCCTGGTCGGCGCGTTTCTCGATGTGAGGCAATTCGCCTTCTCTTATCTCTTTGCTTACACGTTTTTCCTCACCATCTGCATGGGGGGACTGTTTTGGACGCTCGTGCATCATGCGGTCGATGCCGAGTGGAGCGTCGTCGTCCGGCGTCAATTAGAGAACATCGGCAGCCTGCTTTTGGTGATGGCTATCCTCTTTATTCCGCTTCTTGCGGTGGGACCGACGCTTTGGAGGTGGATGCAGCCTGAGAACGCCCACGATCCGCTGCTTCTTGCGAAGGCTGCCTATCTCAACAAACCTTTCTTCTACGCGAGAGCGATCATCTACTTCGTGTTCTTCGTTGTCTCTTCCACATTCCTCCGGTCCTTTTCCATAGCGCAGGATAGCGACGGCTCCGCCGCTTACACCGTGCTGAACCGCCGGGTAACCTTTTCCAGTGCCATTCCGTTTGCAGTCTGCCTGACCTTTGCCGCCGTGGACTGGCTCATGGGCCTGGATTACCACTGGTATTCGACGATGTGGGGCGTCTACATCTTCGCAGGCACCGCGCTGAGTTCCATGTGCGTCCTCGTCCTGATCATCACGGCGCTGCGCGCGGCGGGTTATCTTCGCGAGGTTGTGACCCTTGAGCATTACCACATCATGGGCAAGCTCATGCTGGCGTTCACGATCTTCTGGGCCTACATCGGTTTCAGCCAGTACATGCTCATCTGGTATTCGAACATTCCTGAGGAAACCATCTACTTTCTGCACCGGAACACGGCGAGTTGGTGGTATCTGAGCCAATTCATGGTCGTGGGGCATTTCTTCGTGCCATTCCTCCTGCTGCTTTTCCACCGTGGAAAGAAAACGCCCACGTTCCTGTGCGGAATGGCTGTTTGGATTCTCCTCATGCACCTTCTGGACATCTACATCGTGGTGCTGCCGGCGCTCCACGTAGCGGGCGTGCGCCCAAACCCGCTCGACTTCTTCAGTCTTGTCGCTATCGGCTGCACGCTGGCGGCTGTCTTCCTCAAACGTCTCGGCGACTCGTCCCTCTACCCTGTGCGCGATCCCCGTCTGGCGAAATCGATTGCGTTGAAGAACTGATGGAAACCGCTCCTCGGCCCAAGACGCTGTGGCGCGTCATCGCAGGTGGGATGGTTTTGCTCCTCATCTTCGTCCTCGTGGTGAGGCTTCTCACCGGTCTGGCCCCGGTCCCCGACGAGGATGCCGCCCGCGCGGAGGAACGCGCCAAGGCTCGTGCGGATCTTCAGGCCGAGAATGCGAAGAAGCTTGAAGCCTATGCCTGGGTGGACCAGGCCAAAGGTACTGTGCAAATTCCGATCGCACGCGCGATGGAACTGGTGATCGCCGAACTGAACTCCCAACAGCCGGCGCCAGCCGGCCCGATAGCCACACCGGCGCCATCACCCGAGGCGGCGCCATCACCCGAGGCCTCGCCGGGAGCTTCGCCATCACCAACCGCCACGCCGTCGACGCAGCCGGCAAATCGATGACCACCATGCAGCCTTCGACGCGGAAATGAAGTCACGCGAAACCGAAATAATCCCCGCTGATCGAGTCGAGGAGACCCTGCGTTTTCCGGTAATTATGTTCCTTTCCTCGGCCGTCTTCTGGCTGATCGCCGGTTCGTTTCTTGGATGCCTCGCGGCATGGAAGCTCGTCGTGCCTTCCCTGCTGGACGGCTCGGCCTGGCTGACTTACGGAAGAATTCAACCGGCAGCTGAAAACGCCCTCCTATACGGTTGGGCATCGCAAGCCGGAATCGGTCTGGGCTTGTGGCTGCTGGCCCGGCTCGGCCGGACGTCGCTCGGTTCCGAGCGCCTGCTAGTCGCGGCCGGTCCGTTCTGGAATCTCGGCGTGCTTGTCGGGGTGTGCAGCATCTTGGCTGGAGACGGACACGCTTTCCGGGGGCTCGAATTTTCGGGGGCGGCCGCCTTCATTCTCCTGATAGCCTACGCGTGCATTGGAGTTTGGAGTTTGATCCTGCTTCGCGATCGCTCGAGTGGCGGGCTGTATGTTTCGCAATGGTATCTCCTGGCCGCTTTTCTTTGCTTTCCCTGGCTTTACGCCACGGCGAACATGCTGCTCGTCTGGCGGCCCGTGCAGGGTTCCGCGCAGGGGGCAATCGCTGCATGGTTTTGGGGAAGTCTAATCTGGCTTTGGCTCGTGCCGCTCGCGCTGGCGATAGTCTACTACCTCGTCCCCCGCATCGCTCGCCGCCCGGTGCGTGCTTACCCCTCGAGCGTGCTGGCTTTTTGGTTCCTGATTTTCCTGGGCGGATGGACTGGCACGCGGCATTTGATTGGTGGCCCGGTTCCGGCGTGGATGGTCAGTGCGGGCGTGGCAGCCGGCATAATGATGCTGATTCCTGCCACCATCATTGGCATCAACACACTCGGCGTTCTCGGCGGTCGGTTCACGGCTCAAAGTCCCGAAGTTTCCTTTACTGTTCTTGGGCTTGCATGTTTTGCCGGGGTTGTTTTTCAAGGCGCTGCCACGCCTTTGATCTCGGTGGTAACTCACTTTTCAGATTATTCGATCGCCGAGAGTATCTTGGTACTTTTCGGCTTCCTAAGCGCGGCGTTCTTCAGCGCAATCTACTATGCCCTGCCGCGCCTCACGGGAGCGGATTTTCCGCGGGTCGCCGCAACCCGGCACTTCTCGTTTTCCGCATGCGCCATCGGAACAATGTTCGTTGCACTGGCCTTCGGAGGGATGATACAGGGCTTCGCCCTCTACGACCCCGGCGTCGATTTCATGAGCTCGGTTAATCTGGCGGAGCCATTCCGCGCAGTCTATGCGGTGGGCTACCTGGTTTTCCTCGCCTCCTGCCTGGGATTCGCCGCGAGTTTCACTCGAAATCTCCTTGGCGCAGTTCGCGAGCCGCCGATGCCTCGCCCTCATTCAAGAACGCAGGAGCTCGTGAACGTATGAGCAAACTGCCGCCGCTTGTTTTTGGTATCTTTCTGGTCTTTACGGCCACATGGTTTGGCTTGGTAGGGTATTCGTATCTCCAGCTCGGTCGTATGCAGCCGGCGGTTGACGAAAACACGGGCGATTTCAATCCGCCGCCGCTCTCAGGTCTTGCCGCCGCAGGGCAGCGAGTCTACGCAGCGAACGGTTGCGTGAGCTGCCACACCCAGCAAGTTCGCTCCGGAGCCTTTTCGACCGACGTAGAGAAGAAACTTGGGCCGCGCCCGACCGTCGCGCGGGACTATCTGCGCGAAAACCCGGCATTCCTTGGGAACCTTCGCATTGGACCTGATCTAACCAACGTCGGCTTGCGCTCCACCGACGCAAACTGGTTTCACGCCCACCTTTATGAGCCGGCCGCGATAACTCCTGGTTCCAACATGCCCTCCTACCGCTATCTTTACAGAAGTCGGAGAATCGCGGGTCAACCGAGCTCGAATGCCGTGGTCGGCCTCAAGGGTCCGCATGCGCCGCAGCCCGGCTACGAGGTTGTCCCGACCGAGGACGCCAGAGTGCTGGTTGCCTATCTTCTTTCCCTGAGGCGGGACTATCCGCTGCCGGAAGCCGAACCCCTACAGTAGAGCCGTGACGAACGACACCGAAGATTCGAGCACCCAGGACCCCGACCTCGTGAAACAGCATGACGAACTGTTGCGCGAGGCGAGCAGGTCTCGCGAAGGCGCAGAGCTGCTTTCGCCCTGGTTAGTCGCCGGTTTTCTTGCCGTTGCGTTTCTCGGCGCCGGTTATCTCTTTTGGAATAGCGGCGGCTTCAAGGTGACGGTCTTCAACCCCGCACGTGTTGCCTGGGACGGCTCGGGATCGGGTGGTCCGGCCGCAGCGCCTGATCCGATGGTGATCGGAAAACGGATCTTTACGCAAAATTGCGCCGTTTGCCACCAGCAAAACGGCCTTGGAGTTGCCGGACAATTCCCTCCGCTTGCCGGCAGCGAATGGGTGCTTGCACAGGACTGGCACGGCGATAATCATATCGTGAAAATCGTCCTCCATGGCTTTCAAGGGCAAGTCACGGTAAAAGGTCAGCAATACAACAACGTGATGGCCCCGTGGGGCAAGGTGCTCAAAGATGATCAGATCGCCGCCGTCCTCACCTACGTCCGTAATGAATGGGGGAACAAGGCGCCCCCCATCAACAAGGACTTCGTCGCGAAGATCCGCGAGCAAAACAAGGACCGGACTGAAGCATGGACGCAAAAGGAGCTCCAGGCTATCGGAAGAGTGCTCGTCCAGGAGGCTGCGGCCGCTACCCCTACCGCCGGAGCGACCCCCGCTCCCGCAGGAGCAGCTCCCACGCCTGCAGCCACCTCTTCTCCCGCAGGAGCAGCTCCCACGCCCGCGGCTACCCCAGGGGCATGAGAATGAATTTGAATCCAGGACGCCGAGGGAGCACCTTTCCCAATGTTGTTGGCAGCTCGACGAGAAAAGGGGCTTTCGGCGTATCGGGAATGAGATTGCGTTCCTCCCTCTATTTTACCCTCCCGCTGCTGCTCGCCTTTTCGAGCGGCTTTGCCCAGCCGCGCAGCGGAAACCTCTACTGGGCGCCGCCGAATTACACCACAGGCGGCGAGCAGATCGACAGCATCCTGAACTTTATCTTTTGGTTGACTCTGTTCGTTTTCATCGCGGTGCAGGTCGTCCTCCTGGTTTACCTTGTTAAGTATCGGCGCCGGCCGGGTCAGCCCGCGCACTACTCCCACGGGAACAACCTGCTTGAAGTGGTATGGACGACGATTCCCACGCTGATCTTTCTGGGACTCTCCATCTACAGCAACCGGGTCTGGGCAGAACTGCATAGCGACCCTCCGCAGGATTCCTTGCAGGTCAATGTCTCTGCCTTCCAATTCGGCTGGGATTTTCGCTATCCAGGGGCGGATGGAAAGCTCGGCGCGGTCGCTGTTGAAAAGATTTCCAATGACAACAAATTCGGAGTCGATGAGACTGACGAAGCCGGCAAGGACGACTTTACCTCGACCGAACTCGTCATTCCGTTCGGAAAGCCGATTCACATTCTTCTCAACTCCCGTGACGTGATCCACTCCTTCTACGTGCCTTCGTTCCGGCTCTATCAGGATGCCGTACCTGGCCGCACAATCTCCTGGGTCTGGTTCGAGGTGCAGCGACCGGGGAACTTCGAGCTTGCGTGCAGCCAGCTTTGTGGAACCGGTCACTACAATATGAAGGCGCCGATCCGCGTTGTTTCCAAAGAGGAATACGACAAGTGGTACGACGGAAAGGTGAAGGCCGCTGCGTCCGCCCGGCTTCGCGAAGAGGCCGCCTCACGGCAAGTTGCCGCCAAATGAGAACTCGCGAGAGTATGACAGTGCCAGGGGAGACTACGCGGGACACTTTGCGAGTTGCCATCTCTCCGCCAAGGAATGGTCTTTCAAACCGAAAAAAAGACATGAGCGCCATCATCGCAGAACCTCCTCACGAAGCCGTCGAGGAAGCGCATCATCCCAAGGAATCCTTTGTCCGGAAGTATATCTGGACCTACGACCACAAGATGATCGCCCTTCAGTATCTCTGGACGGCGCTTCTGTTCCTGTTCCTGGGAGGCGGCCTTGCTCTGCTGGTTCGCTACCAACTGGCCTGGCCAAACACGCCGGTGCCGATTATCGGTCATCTCTTGCCCGCCACTGTCGCGTCCGACGGCGCGATCATCCCCGGCGGATACAACATGCTGGTGACCATGCATGCGACGGTCATGGTCTTCTTTGTGGTCATGCCTTTCCTCATCGGCACGTTCGGAAATTTTCTCATTCCTCTTCAGATCGGTGCCGGCGACATGGCGTTTCCTCTGCTGAATGAGATCAGCTACTGGTTGTATTTTCTCTCCGGTATCTTTCTGCTGACTGCGTTTTTCGTTCCGGGAGGCGCGCCGGGAACCGGGTGGACGGCGTATGCTCCCTTGAGCGCGGTGGGTGCCTACAACGGAACGCAAATGGGTCAAAGTCTCTGGGGAGTTGCCATTTTCGTCAATGGCCTCTCTTCTATCGCGGGCGCGACCAATTACATCACGACCGTCGTCAACATGCGTTGCCCGGGCATGAGCATGTTCCGCATGCCCTTGTCGGTGTGGGCGTTGTTCATCACCGCGATTCTGCTGGTTCTTGCCGTGCCCGTGCTCTCAGCCGCCGCGGCGATGCTCTTCTTCGATCTCAACGTGGGGACGAGCTTCTTCAAGCCCGCGGGCGGTGGCCAACCGCTGCTTTGGCAGCATCTCTTCTGGTTCTTTGGCCATCCGGAGGTTTACATCTTGATCCTTCCGGCCATGGGCCTCACCTCCGACATCATCTCGGTGTTCTCGCGAAAGCCCATCTTTGGTTACAAGGCAATGGTCTACGCCATTATCGCCATCGCGTTTCTCGGCTTCATCGTCTGGGGTCACCACATGTTTGTCAGCGGCATGAACCTCACGCTCAGCGCGGCGTTCTCGGTATCCACCATGTTCATCGCCGTGCCCTCGGCCATCAAGACCTTCAACTGGCTGGGAACGGTCTGGCGCGGGTCGATTGAGTTCACCACGGCAATGTGCTTTGCGCTGGCCTTTGTCTCGATGTTCGTCATCGGCGGCCTGAGCGGCATCTTCATGGCTTCAACGCCGGTGGACCTTTTCATCCATCACACCTACTTCATCGTCGCTCACATCCATTACGTGCTCTTTGGCGGAAGCATCATGGCGCTCTTCGGTGCCCTCTATTTCTGGTTCCCGAAGATGTTTGGCCGGATGCTCAACGAGAAACTGGGCATCGTGCATTTCTTTCTGACTTTTATCTTTTTCAACCTGGCGTTCTTCCCGATGCACAATCTCGGTCTTGGGGGAATGATGCGCCGCATTGCCGATCCGCCCATCTACGAGCACTTGAGGCAGCTCCAGCCCCTGAATCAGATCTCCACGGTCGGCGCGATCGGACCTGGGCTTCACGACCTTCCTCTTTATTTGGAACGTCATCATCTCCCTGCGCAACGGGCGGAAAGCCCCCGCGAATCCGTGGCATTCCAACACCTTGGAATGGACGGTTCCGTCGCCTCCCGGACACGGCAACTTTCCCAGGACCCCCACCGTCTATCACGGTCCGTACGAATATAGCGTGCCGGGCTTGGATAAGGATTATCTTCCCCAGACGGAGAAGGCGCCCGATCACGTGAAACTGGAGGCGCACTGATGGTATGATCAGCGCCTGGACCGCCTCGCGCGCCGCAGTTCACTGGTGGGCGGTTCTCACTGCCGTCCTTACTTTTGTTCTGCTTTGCAGCGGCGGGCTTGTAACTTCGCACGGGGCGGGAATGGCCGTGCCTGATTGGCCCAATACTTTTGGGTATAACATGTTTCTTTTTCCAGTTTCGCGCTGGGTTGGCGGCATCTTTTACGAGCATACGCACCGTCTTGTCGCCTCGGGCATCGGGCTGATGACGGTGATCTTGTCAATAGCCCTGTGGAAAGTTGAACCGCGGCGGTGGGTCAGGATCTTCGGCGTGTGCGCGGTTGTTGGGGTCTGCCTGCAGGGGCTTCTCGGCGGACTGCGCGTGGTTCTGATTAGAGACGAAATTGGAGTGTTTCATGCCCTGCTGGCACAGTCGTTCTTCGTAGCGATCTCGCTCCTTGCCATTGTGACCGGGCGGCGGTTTGTGGAGAGACGCTGGGCCGACTATGAACCGCATCCGACTTTGCGCTGGTGGGCGTTGGGCGCGACGGCGCTCATCTTCCTGCAGCTCGGAATCGGGGCCACCATGCGCCACGAGCATATCGGCCTGTCCATTCCGGATTTTCCGCTGGCCTATGGAAGCTGGCTCCCGGACACGAGCGCGGAGGCCATGGAGAGAATCAATGCGGAACGGATGGCAGCCGGCGAGATGAAAACGAACGCCTCGCAAATCTGGATTCAGATGGCGCATCGCGTCCTGGCTGCTGCTGATCGCCGCCGCTGTGCTGGCATTTTTCTGGAAGAGCGAGGCGTGGGACCGCGAGCCGTCAGGTTCTGGTCGATGATTTGGATTGCGATGATTCTTGCGCAGATCGGGCTCGGCGCCTGGACAATCTGGTCGAACAAGGCCGCGGATGTCGCCACAGCCCACATGGCGCTCGGCGCTCTTTCCTTGCTGGTGGGCGCCCTGCTGGCTTTTCGCCTCTTCTGCGGCGCACGAACCCGGGATTTCGTTTTGCCAGACGCGCCAAATGCGAGTTTGATGGAGCGCATCGCATGAAAACCGCCACCGTCGCCACTTCGCGCTTCGAGACACTGGTCGGCGACCTTGCCGAACTGGTCAAAGCGACGGCTTTCGTTGCTTGGTCCTCCTTACCACGCTGGTCGGATTCTTGATGGGCTGGCAAGGACCGATGAATTACCTTCTCCTGGCCGCCACGCTTGCCGGCACAGCGCTTTGCGCATGTGGCGCGGCCGCGTTGAACCAGTGGTGGGAGCGCGACTTGGATGCCCGTGATGAAGCGCACCCAGCACCGTCCGCTTCCCGCGAAACGCGATGCATCCGAGCGACGCACTCCTCTTCGGCCTGCTCTTTTCTCTCTCCGGCCTGGCCGTGCTGTTCATCTTCACGAACATCCGCGCCGCGGTTCTGGCGCTGATTACGATTACGATTTACCTGCTCGTGTACACGCCGATGAAGCGGATCAGTTCGCTGAATACGCTGGTCGGTGCGATTCCGGGCGCGCTTCCCCCTCTCATCGGCTGGGTGGCGGCCGTCGGCCACTACACGCTGGAAGGCGGCTTGCTCTTCGCCATCTCTGTGGTTCTGGCAGATGCCGCACTTCCTCGCCATCGCGTGGATGTATCGTGAAGACTACGCCAGGAGCGGGTTTCGTCATGCTTTCAAACTACGATCCCGAGGGATTCGTCACCGCACGACAGGCGCTGCTTTACTCGGGGTGCCTTCTCATGGCAAGCTCTGACGCCCGCCCTCTTTTTCTACGTCTACGCGTGGTACTTTCTTTGGAGCGCTGGCCCTGGGCGTGGCGTTTGGCGCGACGGCGCTTCGCTTTCTGGTTCGGCGCACGCCGAGCTTCGGCTCGAACACTCTTTCTCGCATCGATCCTTTATCTTCCCTTGCTCCTCGGATTGCTCGTGGCCGCGCGGCGATGAATGAGAAACAAGCGCAATTTCTGGCTCATGCTTTCTCTCTGGCTCTTCGCTGCCGCCCTCTGCGCAACGGTGATAACGTCTTATGCTGCTGCGCGGTCCCGCCGTCACGCCGTAAACGGAGGACGGAAGCCCTCCGTGACAAAATTCCTACTGAGAAGCGAACATCATGAATTCAGATTTTCAAATTCGGGCCAGCTTTGATCTATGAGCACGGCCGTCCTGTACTCACGGCGAGCACGCGGGTCACGCCAAAGCCCCGCCGGCAACCTGCCGATTCGGCATGATTACGTTTCTGGCCTCCGAGGCGATGCTGTTCGGGGGTCTAATCGGCGGATACATCGTGCTGCGCCTTGCCCGCGGCGAACCCTGGCCGCCCGCAGGGGCGCCGGATATCGGGGTTCAGTGGCCGTTGTCCGGTCTGAACCTGGTGATGATCGCGAATACGTTCATTCTCGTGGGCAGCAGCTTCCTGTTTCACAACGCCGAATCTGCCATCAAGAAGAAGGGGAAATCGGGCCTTTTCTGGCTCTTTGCCACGATCGTGGCTGGTTCAATCTTCCTTGCCGTGCAGGCTTGGGAGTGGAATCACCTCCACCATGAAGGACTTTGGTTCAACAAACACGGGATCTACGGCTCCTGCTTTTTCGTGATGACCGGCTTTCACGGCGCCCACGTGTTCATCGGAATCCTTTTGATTCTCTGGTGCTTTCTGCGCCAGCTCTTACGCGCTACTACCGGCCCGGGCGCACCACCTCGCTCGATAACATCGGCCTCTATTGGCACTTCGTAGATGTCGTCTGGATCTTCCTCTTCACCATCCTCTACGTCCTCTAAGCCGCCACTCCCGGACGAGAGCCAGACTCCGGCGCGCATCCCGCGCCTCGGCTGGGTGATCGCGTTTCTTGTCATCACCATGCTGATTGCGTGGGCTTACATGCAATTCAACGCCGACATCCAATCCCGCAGAGTCGCGTCGCGCCTTGAGCGGTTTGCGCCCGCTCCGCAATTTCAATTCACCGCCCAGGACGGAAGCGCGGTGTCAACCGCGGATTTCAAAGGGAAAGATATGGGTCGCGAACTTTATCTTCACCCGTTGCGCAGGCCCGTGTCCCCTCATGACAAGTCGAATGGCGCAGCTGAACCAGGCCTGGCAGGGAAAGACGAAGCGATGTCGAGCTTGTCTCCATCACTGTCGATCCCGAGCATGACACCCCGCAGGTGCTCAAAGAATACGGGGAACAGGTCGGCGCTTCGCCGGACAGATGGAAATTTCTAACCGGACCGAAGGATCAAATCGAAACCGTGGTCATGAAAGGATTTCTCCAGGCGCTGTCAAGAGAGCCTTCCGGCGCGCCGATCCATTCGACCCGCTTTGTGCTGGTTGACCGTGATGGCTGGATACGCGGTTTTTCGGACGGTAATGATCCTGAAATTGCGCAAAAGCTTCTCATGGACATCGGCGACCTCTTGCGTGAGGCTCCAAGTGTTGGAAAGAACTGAACTTTCGGTGACACGCATGAGGAGATTGATATTCCCAGCCCTCGTGCTCGCGGCCTTTTTCTCGGCCGCGGAGTGCGTCATGGCCTGTGTGGGCTGCCGCGAGCCGGGGTCCGAGACGATTGCGAACGAATCGCCGACCGTTCTTGCAGGCTGGGCATTTTCCTGGAGTGTGCTCTTCATGCTCGTGCTGGTCTTCGCTATCGTCGGAGGCATGTCTCTTTACATCTGGCAGACCTGCCGGCGCTTGGAAAGGGAAGCAGCCCTCCGGGTCTCGGGCGGATGAGCGTCAGCGATCTCCCTGCCCTCAACGCCTCCCTCAATGCCCTCGCCACAGTTCTCCTGACGGCGGGCTTTGTATTCATCAAACAGCGGCGAATACCGGCCCACCGGGCGTGCATGGTCACTGCGTTTGCGGTGTCCTGCGTCTTTCTCGTCACCTATGTGATCCACAAGATCTTGATGCGAGGGGTTCACACGCCATTCGGTGGTGAAGGCGTTATCCGTAATGTTTACTACACCATGCTGATCTCTCATATCATCCTGGCGATAGTGATAGTCCCCCTGGTGATTGTGACATTGAGACATGCCGTGGCCGGACGCTTTGAGCTGCATAGAAAATGGGCCCGCTGGACCTTTCCGCTCTGGTACTACGTCTCCGTAACGGGAGTCCTCGTCTACTTCTTCCTCTACCAGTGGTTCCCCCACCAATGAACGGCCTGGAGCATCCGGGAGTTCTTGACGCTCTTGCGCATGACGCGCGCGCGGACAAGCTCGTTCTTGCGATGTATGAAGCCCGTCCGTGGTCGGGCGAAGAGATGCAGCTCTTTCAACTTCAGGAAAAACTTAATGCCTATCTCTCGTTCATTCTCGACGGAGAGCTGAGCGAGGCCTATCCGGAGCTCGCCGGTAAGCGCGTCGAGATTCAACTGCGCACAGTGCACGAGCCGGACCCTAAAGCGTTCGACCTCATTCGCCGTGTGCGTGAGCAGCTTGACTTGCAGCGGATCACCTTCGAGGTCGTCCGGATCGACGAGGCAAAGAGCAGGTGCGAAGACCCCCGGTGCGGCTGCCTCTAGCACCCTGTCTAGTTTGAAGTCGAAGTCTCATCCCGTGGAGAGAATGCAGTCGAGAAACGAAATCGCTCTGCCTGACAGGCTGCCATAATCCTGCCTTCGGAGGAAAGGAGAATCTCCTTTGCTGCTTCCGTTAAGCTGCTTCTTCGACCGCTTTGGATGAGCGATCAGCGGGTGAGTCGAAGGATGAACACCGCCACTCGCGTGCCTCTGATAAAAGGCTTGCCGGCAAACAGCGGGGTTGATGGAGATTCTCTGGCTCGCTGATCAAAATCCTCTTCCCGTCCGGTATTCGCATCAAACTCGTCATTTCAGCGGCGAACGTCCCGCATCACCTACCAGAGGAGTCCGGTTGTCGGGGTGCGCAATCAGCCCGAGTGCCGGAATGGGTTAGGTGGATGCTCCTGTTGAGCATTATTCTCGTTTTGTTCCGTAGTTCGGTCGCCTTGCGTGATGACGGACAACAAGGATTCTGATGTGATCATCAAGAACGCGGAAGAGGAAATTGTAGGGGAAACGCTTCAGATTGGCGCGTCTTAATCCGCCTTCTCGGGGGCTGTATCGATCCGGATGTTGTGATGCATGCTGAACGAAGAGGCGAAACTCGTCGTAGAAATCGTCGGCCAACTGTGGTCCCGCAACATCTTCGTAGTAGCGCATAATCGCATCAACTTCGGAGAACACGCGCGGGTGGAAAACGACCCTCACGTAGCTCGACGGTCTGCAATCATCCTATCAAAGTCATCCATGCTGACGGCGATGCCGGAATCGGCGTCCATCTCCGCATCACGTCTTGTTGCCTCCGCAATGCCTTCGTCTGATTCGGCGAACAGCCCTGGCAGCGAGTCGAGCATATGCAAGGCCAGTGTTGCCCGCTGAGACTCAGGAAGTTCAAGCGCAAGTTTTTCAACGGCGGTCAGCGTTGTCATGCCGGTGAGAATGTAGTCGTGGCCTTCCCGAGGAACAATTCATTTTCGCCCAACCATCGGCGTAGTCGGAGGGCTCGTTCCTCGCCTCCGCTACACCCTTTGCCGTTAGGAGGTTAGCGCACGCGACGCTTCTTATGGCGGGCGATCAACGCCATGGCCTCGTTTTTTTTCTTCCGTATCGCGGCGATAACACGCTCGAACTCGTCTTCAACCTCCTCCTGCGTGCTGCATGGTGGGGTCAACGCCGGCAACTCTTCTTCGCTGATCAAATGCTCCTCAAGGCAGAGCTGCACTTGGTCTACCCGTTGGTGCCGACCCGAATCGCAGGGAATCGTACTGAGTCTAAATGTCGTCATGGCCTCTTTTGCCGAACGTCCCCAGTCACCTATCCCGCTTGCTTCTGGCATCCGAGGCTGCCCCGCAGCCGAAATGCCAGAAGTGCCGAAGCACGGGATTAGGTGGACTGGCTCGATGGGCTCTTTCATCCATGAAGCGCCTCAAGCACCATCTTGGGGTTTCGGGCTGCAACCATTAGAAGCGCCTTGGCAGCTCCTTCTGGTTCTCTTCGCTTCTGTTCCCAATTCTGGATGGTGCGCGGACTCACTCCAATCATGAGGGCAAACTCGGACTGACTCAGGCCAAGGCCATCTCGAATCTTTTGCACGTCAGGAATGGCGATAGTCGCTACGCGGCTTGGCTTGCGCTGACCGCGGCGAATCTCACCAGCTTGCTTGATACTGGCCACCAGCGCCGAGAAGTCTTCCGTCTTCATGATAGTTCCTCCTTTACGAGGGTGCGCAGCACCCTCAATTGATCGTTCGTCAGGTCTTCCTGTTTGTTTTTTGGGTAGGCGAAGAGGAGATAAATTTGATCCTCTTCCAGCAGGTAGTAGATGATGCGGATCCCTCCTCGCTTGCCCCTTCCTTGTGCAGACCAACGAATCTTCCGCAGTCCGCCACCTCCACGAATGACATCTCCTGCATCAGGATTGAGCGCAAGAATGACCTGGAAGCGGCGATAATCGGAATCATCAAGCAAATTCGTAATCTGCTTGGTGAAAATCGGAGTCTCGACGAACTGCACATGGCGCACTATACGTCATTGGCGCATGGCGGCAAGCTATATTTTTGCCCGTCGACCGACCTCAGCTCAGCGACGGCGCGAAGCGCCGTCAGTCTGCATGCTATTGTTGGGCGTCCCGCCTCTTCGCAGCAAGCCACAAGGCCCAGGCGACCTCATGAACCGAGCACCTCCGCGATCAGCTTGCTGATCTTCGCGGAATCGATGCTTCCATTTGCCTCGTCGCGCGTGACGATCAGTGTGCCGCTCGTCGCCGCCGCCTTCCTCCTGCGGCACGAATGCCGTGGCGTCGGTACCACGCCAGCTTCTCCTCCCACCGCCGGCGATAGCTCGGCACATGCAGCATCCCGCAGTGCTCCCAGTAGAACGTCTGACCCGGATTCCATGTCCTCGATGGTGAAGTCCGGGTACTTCGTGACGCCGTCGATCGTCAGCGGCCGTTCGTACGCGTAGTCGACGCCCTTGGCGGCAAGCGCGTTCGCGATGATCACCTCGGACTTCGAGCGCACCATCTCGCCGCGCGCCGTGCGATGGATGAGGTGCTCCTCGAAGAAGCGGCCGTCGATCTCGATCGGGCGACGGCGCGACGAAGAGGTTGGTCAGGCGGCGCGCGGTCTCGGAGCGGTCGTCCGAGGAGTACTTGCGCAGCTCGGTGCGCGGGCCCTGGTGGAGGATGACGACGCGGTCCTTCTGGCGCGTGAGCGCGGTGTAGAGCAACTCGCGCGAAAGCAGCCGGCAGGGATTCGGGAGCACGAGGATGACCGTGCCGAACTCGCTGCCCTGGGACTTGTGGACCGTCAGCGCATAGGCGAGTTCGAGGACCGCGTTGCCTTCCTCGCCGAAGTCCTGGCTGGTGAAGTCGTACTTGAACCCGGGCTGCGAGGAGAACTCGACCTCGAGCTTCCAGCGGAGGTCCGGCAGACCCTTCCTCCAGAAGAAGCCGACCGCCATGCCGATCTCGCCGTTGGCGATGTAGGCGTCGTCCTTCGCCGGGTAGACCTTGCGATGCCTGTTCCACGGCAGCGCCGGGTTCGTGTTGACGAGGTTGATGACCTTGTCGCCGTAGACGATCTCCTCGGCTGCCCATCGGCTTGGGGAACTTCCGCTGCCAGCCCTCCTTGCGCGAGGCGTCGATCATCGGCTGCCGGAACTGCTTGTGGATGAGCCGATTCAGGTCGGGCACGCCGTGGGCCGCCGAACGCACCGGCGAGAGGATCTGCCAGCCCTCGGCCGTCTCCGCGGCGCCGGCCTTGTCGCCCTTGCGCGGGTTGAAGAAGCGCATGTCGTTCCACGGCTTCGCCGCCGAGCGTGGCGTCGAAGCCGGCGATGTCGTCGGGTCCGGTGAGCGCCCGGCTGCCATCGGGTCGCCGCAGCTCTTCGACCAGCACGTCGATGATCCTGCGAGCGCACCTCGTCGCGCGTGTCCCACTGCACGAAGCGGACGTGCGGGCTCTGGCCGGTGCGGACGCACCTTGTCGAACACGTCGTCCTCGCCGGGCGCGATGGGCGAGCCGCTGAACCACTCGGCAAGCTGCAGATCCTCGCGATCCTCGCCGGCCTGCCGGCGACGGATCGTCAGCTCGGCATAGCCCGGGCCGACGCGCGGGAACTTCTCGGTCACGCCTTCCGGTGCGAGCCGCTTCACGATGTCGACGAAGGGCCGCCCGGCGCCGATCGGCGGGAGCTGGCGCGGATCGCCGATGAGGATGCAGCCGATGCACGCCCTTGAGCGCCTGGATCAGCGCCGCGAGCATCTCCTCGGTGAGCATCGAGGCCTCGTCGATGATGACCGTGTGCGCGCCGGCCTCGGTGGGCTGCTCCGAGAGGCGATAGCGCCCGGTCGCGCCGTCGTAGCGGTGCGGGCTCAGGAACTGCGCGATGGTGTAGCCCTTGAGCTTGAGGCCCTTGGTGGACTGCTCCATCCGCACGCGGGCCTTGCCGGTGGGCGCGAGCAGCAGGATGCCGCCCGCCTCGATCTTCGGGTGCGAGCACAGCACCGAGAGCAACGTGGTCTTGCCGGTGCCCGCCGGTCCGATCAGCACCGAGAGCCGCGACTCGGCCAGTTCCTTCAGCGCCGCGGTCTTCTCCGCGCGGGCGCTCTCCTCCAGTTCATCGGCGCTGCCCGGTCGCCTGCGCGGCGAGGTGTGCGTCGAGCAGCTTGCGCCAGTCGGCCTCGACGACCAGTCGCTTGCCCTTGATGCGCTTCTCGATCGCCGACGCGGATGATCGCGCCCATCTCCGCCAAGCCGTCCCAGCTGCAGGGCCGGCGCGCCGTTGGCCATGGCGATCTCGCCGACGGCATCCTCGAAGTCGTCCTTGGCGACGTTCATCAGGTCGGCGTCCACCTCGCAGGGCGGCTGGAGCGTCAGTCCGCGGATGCCGAGCACCACCTGATCCTGCGGAAGCAGCGTGTTGCCGGCTGCCGGCCGCGTCTTCGAGAACCTTGACCGTCAGCGCGCGCACGCGGCGCGCATCCGTTCCGGCGTCGAGCGCCGTCGGCTCGGGCAGCGGATGCTTCTTGCGGATGACCTCGTCCGGGAAGACGCCGCGGTCGACGGTCCAGACGCTGACGGGGTCGCTCGGTCAGGCGCGTCAGCTCGTAGAGCAGGTACGGGTTGGCGAGGATGGCCGCGTCGCTGGTGTCGATACCGGCCTTGGCGCGTTCCTCCTGAACGTAGAGCGTGGTCGCCTGCTCCCGCGTGATCTCGAAGCGGCTGACCAGCTTGAGCAGCGCGCGGCGCTCATCGGGCAGCCGCGACCACTTGGCTGCGCAGCGTCTTGCCGATGCTCTTCGCCAGCGGCGCCGGCAGGTACCTTCGTGGGGTCGGCGAACATCTTGTCGACCAGCGGCCACGGATCGGCGTTGTCGCCGGCCTTCTCGGCCAGGGCGCGGGCGACGAAGGTCGCCGAACTCCAGCCCGAAGGCCGACAGCGCCGAGCCCAGCCCGGGGCACGGCCCGCGCGCCTTCCACAGTTCGCCGAGCCGCGCGTCGATCCACTGCAGGCACTGGTCCCAGGGCCCCGGCAGGACGCCCTTGGCCTTGCGCAGCGACTCGGCGCACGCGAGCAGCGACGCGATCGCGCCGTCGTGGCTGACCAGCTGCGAGGCGTGGGAGAACTCGAGCAGCCGGTCGGCGGGCGAGAAGGCCGCGATCTCGGCGGGATCGAACTCCGGGTCCTCGGCCGCCTTCGCGATGGCCGCGTGATACGGCAGCAGGAAGCCGTCCTTGAAGTCGGGGCGGATGGAGTGCTGGACCATCCGCTCCCACAGCATCGAGCGCAGCTTTCCCTTGAGATCCTTCGTCGTGTAGGCGTACTCCTGCGCCGCGCCGACGTGCAGCACGCGCCCGACGCCGATCAGGATGCGGCCGCCGGCCGCGTCCTCCACGAACGGCACCTGCTTGGCGTAGAAGAAGCAGAGCGACTGCTCGGGCTTGAGGTGGCCGGCGAAGCAGTCGAGCAGCGCGGTCTGGTTCAGATGCTCCTGAACCCACTGCGTCTTGAAGCCCAGATCCGGCTCGCGCTCGGCCTGCACGTCCAGCGCGTGCTCTTCGCCCAGCGTCTCCATCGCCTCGCGAAGCATCCAGGCGAACGGCACCGCCGCCGCCGAGTAGGGCGGATGGCGCAGCGGCGTCGGCTTGAAGTGGCCGTGGCTCGTCTCGGGGCCGCGGTTGTAGGGATGGTTGGCCTCGCGGACGTACTCGAAGGGCGCCATGAACCCGACGCGCTCGGCCGACGCACGCCGGCCACTTCGCCTGCGGCAGATCCTCGATGCTCTTTCCCGCGACGGCTTCCTCGGCGTCGTCGTCGCGGTCCTCGGCAATGCGCTTGAGCTTGAGGCAGGACGCCGTTCAGCCGCGGCGCGGCGCAGACGCGGCCGTCCCAGCCCGGTGTCGTGCCACGGGACGCGGATGGAGATGTGGCGCAGCGGGTAGTTCATGGATGCTCCGCGACTCCGCAGCGGCTCACGATTCCCCGCCGAGCACCTCGACGAACTCCGCGATCACCTGCAGCTCTCCCTCGTCCTTGCCCGTCAGCACGATCGGCTCGAAGTCCGGGTTGACGGGCTTGAGCGTGATGCGCTCGTGGCGCCAGGAGTCGCCCTTCGCGGCCTTCTCGCTCTCGTAGCGCTTGACGGTGTAGCGCTGGCCGGTCTCGGGGTCGGTGGCGTCGCGGAGCTGGACGAGGACGGTCTTGCCCTGGCGCGTGCCCTTCGACCGGGGCGCGGAAGAGGCACCAGGCGCCGTCGGGGATGGCGGGCTCCATGGACTTGCCGACGACCTGGGCGACGAACATCCCGGGGCGCAGGCGATGGCGCGACTCGACCGCGACCCACTCGAAGCCGTCGTCCTCGATGTGCTGCGGATCGCCGAAGGCGCCGGCGGCGGCCTTGAGCGGGACGAGCGGCACGCAGGTGACGTAGCGCTCCTCGGGCTTGGGCTCGACGGTGCGCGGGCGGAACGGGATGACCTTGGCGGTCGCGGCCTTGGCCTCGCCGGTCTGGAACGCCCCCGGCCAGCCGCCGTGCTGCTCGATGACCTCGTCGATCTCCTTCATCAGGCGGATGGTCTCGGCGAGGGCGACGACGATCTTCTGGTAGTGGGCGATGTCGTCCTTCGAGAGCGTGCGGCCCTTGCGGTCCTTGAGCCACTTCTCGCAGACCTGGTAGCCGCCGATGTGGAAGTTCCACACGTCCTCGCGCACGCCCTTGAAGCCGGTGGTCTGGGCCTTGTCGATCCAGACGGTGTTCTTGGACCACGAGACCTTCTCGACCTCGGGGTTCCGGCCGCCGATGAACTCGGTGATGGGTTGGTCGAGCTTGGGCGATTCCAGCAGGTGCAGGGCGGTGAGTTCGCCGCCGAGCCGGGCCAGCGCGCGGAACAGCTCCAGGTTCCCGGTCAACGGCAGGCGCGGGAAATCGATCTTCAGGAACTCCGCGTAGCGGCTCCGGTAGCCGGGACTGTGAAACACCGCGTAGGCGTAGTGGAAGATGTCTTCGGGCGTCAGGCCTGCAGGCACGCCGTGCGGCCTTGACTGCTGAACACCGCACACTCGCGGCCAGTGCCTTCAAGAAAGCGTGCGAAAAGTTCGGCTGGCGAGCTGCCGAGAGCTTCAGCCCGTCGCCGTCCTGGATGCAAATAAAGCGGGAAGGATGAACTCGCGTCGTAAACGGCAGCAATCTTCCTCTCCGGAATCGCGTTGGTGCATAGCGCCGCGAAGTCCTCCTTTGATTGGCGGTTCGCGAGAAGACATAGGTTGGGGTGAAGCATGTGTCCGAACTTCCGGCCGAGGCCAATCCACCATTCGCTTGTCGTAGAGAATCACTCGCCAATCGAAGGGGCGGTAAAGGCATGGACGGATCAGCTTTCGCCAATTCGGGTGTGCTCGCAAGACGCGACGTGCCTCAGACAACGACATTGTCGTGTGTCTCCAGCAGCGTAGTCAGCGACGACTTTGCCGGGGAACAACTCATTGCGAACTTCAGTGTCAGAACGCTGCGGTGCGATGAAGTGCGCAATCCGTTCTTCCAATTCATGCTTATTGAAACCGACGACCAGATGGTCCCGAGAACTTTGGAAACCCAGCCCAAAGCAGGGCATCGCTTCCGTCAGCTTGAACCCGACGTCATATTCCTCACGGTAGTCGGTATTCTGTGGCTCGAAGAAATAGAACGGCGAGTGAGGCGTCAGTTTCTCGAAGGTAGTAGTCACCACGGAGTGTTTGGAAAACCAATCATACTTTGCCTCACGCAGGCCCCAAACGTCAGCGTGTTCGATGGTTGGCGCGCTGCCGCCTCGCGTGGCAATGCAGATTGCGACGCCTTGCCGGATGTCGAACACGTTCTTGTCATCGGAGCCATCGGGCGACTGCTCCCTCTTGTTTGCGTTACCGTGAAGGTCGAGCACGCGCAGCCGAGGGAATGTTGCCATGAGGCTCTGCCGCATTCCGCGAAACGTCGGATTGTCGAGATAGCCGTGGTTTGTGATGTAGCCCAAGGCGCCGACGTTGGAGCTGTCGATGATTGTCTGGGCTCTGCGAATGAACTTCACGTAGTCGTCTTGCAGCCAGAGTTTGCGTTCGCTTAGCGCGGCACCGTCCACCATTCTGTATGCGTCCACCATTCGCTGCGCAGTCTCAGACATGTTCGACGATATGCCCGCATAAGGCGGATTGCCGATGACGACGGTGTAGCGCTTGTGCCGTTTTATTTCGTTCACGGCAGCGGCCTCGTGAGCGAGCGCCGGGATCG
>CAWASQ010000022.1:0-8900 GCA_963784465.1 uncultured Verrucomicrobiae bacterium | reverse complement strand
AGTCGTCGGATAAATCTTCGAAAACTCGCCCTCTTTGAAGTCGCACAGAATTTGCAGAATCTGCTGCGCGCGCTCGTGAGGGATTTCGCGGCGCTTGTTGCCGAGACTGCGGCGCATCGGTACCCAGAACGTGGTCGCGTTAATGAGCTGGACTTTCCCTTTGCGCTCCGCGGTCTTGCGATTCGTTAGCACCCACACATAGGTCGCGATGCCGGTGTTGTAGAAGAGCTGTTCGGGGAGGGCGATCAGCGCTTCGAGCCAGTCATTCTCCAGAATCCAGCGGCGAATCTCACTCGGGCCGCTCCCGGCGTCGCCGGTGGAGAGCGGCGAGCCGTTCATGATGATCGCAACCCGGCTGCCGCCCTCCTCGACCTTGTGCATGTGCGAGAGCATGTGCTGAAGGAAAAGGAATTGGCCGTCGCTGATGTTCGGCAATCCGGCGCAGAAGCGACCGGCGGTGCCACGCGCATGCTCTTCCTCGACGGCATCCTTGTCGCGCTTCCAGTCTCTGCCATACGGCGGATTGGCGATGAGGTAGTCGAAGAGGCGATGCGCGTGCCGATCATTCGAGAGCGTGCTGCCGAAAAGAATGTTCTCCGCGTCACGCCCGTCAGCACTTTTCATGAAGAGGTCTGACTTCGAGACGGCGAACGTGGAGGGGTTCACTTCCTGGCCAAAGAGGTGGACGTCCGCGGTTTTGTTGATCCCCTCGGGCTCGAGCGAACCGATGATGTGATCTTTCGTGATTGTGAGCATTCCGCCCCGACCCGCAGCACGGATCGCAAACTGTGACGGCGACGCCCTGCTTTGCGATGCGCTGCCCATCACCGGCGAGCAGCAGGTCAGCCATCAGGTGAACAACATCGTGCGGAGTAAAGTGCTCACCGGGATTCTCGTTCAGGGCTTCGTTGAACTTGCGGATCAGCTCCTCAAAGATCGTCCCCATCATCGGGTTTGGCACGCGATCTGGATGAAGATCGACGTTCTTGAACCGCTCCATCACCTGGAAGAGCAAACCGGCCTCTGTGAACCGTCGGATCGTGTTGTCGAAATCAAACTTTTCCAGCACGTCGCGCATCTTCTCGCTGAACCCGGCGATGTAGTTGCGCAGATTCGCAGCGAGATTCGGCGCGTCGGCGAGCAGCTTCTCAAAGTCGTAGCGCGAGGTGTTGTAGAAGGCGAAGCTCGAGGCTTTGCGCAGCTGCGGGTCCAGGTTCTCGAGCCTCCCGTGGAGCCTGGCGTTTGTTTCCAGGACGCGCTCTTTCGTCGGCGCAAGCACGCAATCGAGCCGGCGGAGGACCGTCAGTGGAAGAATGACGTTCTGATATTCCCCTCGACGAAACGAATCGCGGATTAAGTCAGCGATGCCCAGAGGAAGCTTACAATTTCAGAATAAGTCATGCAACACTACAGCGGCTCTGCTTTATCAAAAACTTCGCCATTGGCAAGGAAGACGCCGTCCGACGATCGCCGCCAAAGCTGAATGCTTCTGCGTGCCGCGGGCCAGATCGGTGTAATGAGGCATCCGCCAAGGCATAGAGGGTCAGTCCTATAATCTACATATTTGACGGATCCATACTCTCGTAGGATCGCCCATCGCCAAGCGTTCGGCGATCCACGCGTTTGTCGCTGCCGAGCGCGATCGCAGTCCCGGGCTATTCATACCTTCCACTTGGCGCTTTTGGGGCACGCAGCACACCCCGTTCGTCTTGCCTGCTCTTCTCAGTAAAACGCCCAGCGCCCTCTCCCATTTCTCTTCCCTCAGTTCGGCCCCTTCCCGCTTCGATTTATCGTTGCTCGAATCCTACCCCGCGTGAACTCGCCCTGTGGCACATGGTCGCGGTCATCACCCCCCAGTCCGACCAGTGGCGTTTCGCGCGCATGATCGGCCCCGGCTCAGCACCGTCGGGACCGAGATCCCGGCTTACGCGGGCACCCACTCCCGGAACCGCGCCGCCTGCCCATGCGTCATGCCTTCGACCACCATCCACACAGCTGATGGTTGAGGGTTGAGACAAGTCGACGAGCCTAAACGTAGCGAACCTCCGTGCGCTTGGAAGAGCCGATCAGAAGGGTGTGACCACTACGCGCGGTGAGCGCGAAATGCCCAAAGCCATGATATGGAGAACTCCACTTCCAACATAAAAGCGCCCTCCCTCCTTGAAGTTCGATCGCGGCACTAACATGGCGTTGGTCGTTTGCGATCCCGCTTTTGTGGATTTTCAACCTGCACGTAGACCATCGACCTTCTTAGGCCTACTACAACGGCATCGTGCTTGAAATCGAGCCTGGGCCCTTTGGCGCGGCGTTCTACATTCCCACGATGATCGTGCCACCTCCCAAGCGTTGACAGAAGCCCCGATATGCCGAATTCTGGCACCCATCTGCGGAATCGGCACAGTGGACGAGGCAAAAATGGACGAAGCAGAATTGCTCAAACAAACACCGCTCTTCAAGAATTTGGGCGCAGACGACATCGAACGGATGGCGCAATCCACTCGCATACAGAACTACAAGGCCGGCCAGACTATTGTGATCGAGGGCCGCGTGGGAGCCGCGTTCTTCATTGTGGTTTCGGGAAGCGTGCAAGTGTTCAAGCGCAGCAAAGACTCGGATGAGGTGGTATTGGCGACCCTGGGAGCCGGCGAATTTTTCGGTGAGCTTGCGATCATGAAGCAAGTGCCGCGATCGGCCAACGTGCGCGCCCTGCAGGATACGACCTGCCTGGTTATCCGGCGAGCGGACTTTGAATCCTATATCAGGCAGTTTCCGGATGTCGCCGAAGCAGTGGAGTCAACTCTCATCGCCCGGTTTGGCGCGAGTCAGGATGAAAAGTGAGGGGGAAGAAGGGAACCTTATGAAATTCTATTCTCTGCCGGTAGAGCAGGTGGAAACGTAGGGCCAGCGCCCCACGTGCAAGGCGGCGCTCTTCGGCGGCCCGGGCTGACCACCGCCACTCCCTCGAGGGTGCGCGGTGGGACTAGCGCGCGGTGACCGGGCTCAGCGGCTGGTGCGGCGGCGGTACCACCCAGTAGTAGATCCTGTGCTCCTCAAGCAGGCGCAAGTTTAGCGTCTTCAAGATCGTGTTCTCCTGAGGCACGCGCACGTTCAACGTCTTGAGCGGCGTCCAGTCACCCATGTCGTGGTTGTGGGAGACCACACGAGGGCCCGGCTTCAGATCGCTCAAAAGCTTGGGTCGCAGCCGGCGGTTCACCTCGGGTAGCAGATAGAGGGTGACAACGGTGGCCTCACGGATGTCGGTCTCGAAGAGATCCTGCTGGAGGAACTTCACCTTGTCGGCCACTCCGGCCTTGACCGCATTCTCGCGCGCCTCCTTAATTAGGGCCGGGTCGATGTCGACGCCGACGCCGCGGGCGCCGAACTCCTTGGCGGCGGTGATGACGATGCGGCCGTCGCCGGAGCCGAGATCGTAGAGGATGTCGTTCTTGCCGACCTTGGCCACCTTCAGCATCTCCGCGACGACCTTCTCGTGCGTGGGCATATAGGGAACTTCCGGCGTCTTTTCGAGAAGCTTTAGCGGTTGCTGCGCCATCGTTGAGACGACGGACAGCAGGACGGCCAGCACGAAAGTCAGGGCGAGGAGCGGATGGTGAGGTCGCATGTCAGGAATCCTTTTTTGGTCAGGGGCAAGGCCCAGCGTGCTGGCAGCCAGCACACGCACGCCGACTAGCGGGCCGGGCGTTGCACCGTCTGCATTGCACTTACGCGTCAGCCGCCGCCTCGTCCCGACCATTACCGGCTCTCCTCCATCAATCTCTGGATCGCCAGTCACGTATCCTTCAAACTGCTTTTCCACCGCTGCCATGCCTTGATTTTGCCTTGAGCGGCTCGTTTGTCCAGAGAGAGCGCGTGCTTCCGGATGGGAGAGGCCTGTAGGGCGTGGACACGTTCACTCTGGCGCCCATGATGGTACAACAATTCGACTTTGTTCCGCATTAGCCCGCATATCTGACACTCTTGCGGCCCATCTTGCTAATCATTCGGCCGCCAGCGGATTCGTCCTCCCGACTTGGTCGTCCTCACCCCTAGCGACGCAATCTGAACCACGAGAGTGTGAGATAAGCGGGTAGAGTGACCCCTTGCCTGGTGTCATCCACCCGAGTATCATTTCCCCATGAGCGTTGAAGAGATTAAGAAGGGACTGATTGCTCCCTCAGAGGCGGAGCAGAGCGAAGTAACCGCTTTTCTTTTCCACCTCAGACATTCTCGTGATCCTGAATACCAGGATGTTGTATCGGCACGATTATCAGATTCAGATTCTTCCCACTGGGTGACACCCGAGGAATTTGAGAAGCAGCTGAATCAGCGATAGCCGAACAGTGCCAGATACGAGGTTTTCCGTGTTTCGAAACACAGACTCGCGGATGTCCTTGGATGTGCCCATACCCTCTACTCTGAAGATCTTTCGGACGGACAGGAAGACGAAGAAGTGAAGGTCGTCAATCCATTCCTCGGATCGGATTGAAGGTCATTGCTGGCTGCCCGAGGGGTCAGGGGAGCGTATCTCGAAACCGCGTTGACGGGCCACGTGAGCCGCGTAGGTGATCGCGTGACCGCGTTGCCCACAGTCAGCCGCGTTGGCCACGCGGCGACGTGGCCTCACGCGGCGGAACGCGACTCATTGCGGCGGCAACGTGGCAACACGCGGGAACGCGACTCACTGCGGCGCGTCTAGCGCGTGGTGTTCGGTGTCTCGCCGAACAGGGTTTTCCGGCGTGACGCCGGAAATTGCACGCGGGGACGCGCGCGCTCCCCAGAGACCGTCGCTTCGGCCATAAGTAATTTGGGACCCGGCGCTTTGCGTGTATGATGGCGTCTCGACAACTTGAGCCATTTCTACGTACCGGCAGAGCGCATTCGCCAGCTGCATTTGCCGCGGACTGCGGCACTCGGGTTCCAGAAGACGCGGGCTGCCGACAACGATCACTAAGGCCTGAGCGCGCGACGTTGCGACATTGAGCCGGTTCAGGCTGTAAAGAAATTCCATTCCGCGCGGGGCATCCTCTGGCGATGAGGTCGTCAGAGAGTAGATGACAACCGGTGCTTGCTGCGCCCTGAAACTTATCCACCGTGCCGACTCGCGCGTTTGGAATACGCTTCAACGGTTCCATGAGTTGCAAGTAGTCCAGCGCTTTTGGAGTCGACTTTTCCGTGTTTGGGAACAGACGGGCGGAACTCCTTGAGTCGCGAGCGTAATTGACTTAGCAAAGAAACAAAGATAATTTGTTTTTAGGATGAAGACCGTAAATTTGACGATTGACGAGAACACATGGCGCGCGGCACGGCGGTTGGCCGCAGAGCGGGACACGAGCGTGAGCGCGCTCGTGCGAGAAGCGCTCGAGCACCTGACGAAGACGAGCAAGCGTCGTGAGGAAGCGCGAAGGGAGATACAGGCGATGATTGGTTCCTTCGGCGGTCGAGTTGGCGTGATGCCATCCCGGGAGGAGAGGAATGCCCGCCGCTGAGGTAATGCTCGACAGCAATGTCCTCGTCTATGCGCTCTCGGACGCCCCGTCCGAGCGAAAGAAGCGCAATACAGCCGCAACCTTGCTCGCCGAACAGGATTTTGGAACATCCTACCAAGTGCTGATGGAAACCTGGGTTGTTGCAACGCGAAAGATAGCCAAGCCCGTCGCGGAGCAAAAGGTCGCCGCGTTTCTTGATCGAGTGCTGACTTTTCCCTGTGTGCCTGGGGCGGCTGATCTGTACCGACAGGCGTTTCGATTGTCGCGGCGCTACGAAATCCATCCGTATGACGCGGCGATTGTCGCCGCCGCGCAAGAACTGGGTGCTCATACCCTCTACTCTGAAGATCTTTCGGACGGCCAGGAATACGACGGAGTAAAGGTCGTCAACCCATTCCTCGCATTGCATTGATATCGTCATTGAGCTGCTTTCAAGAGAATTTCCGAGTCCGCAGGCACCGAGGCCGAAGCCAATCATTCTTCTCCCGTCGGAAGGCGCCCGCGAAAGGTGCTCAGAGGAAATATCGCGCCGAATCAATTATAGGGGGACGCGGCGCTCTGCGCGTATGATGGCCTCTCGACGACTTGAGCCATTTCAGCGTAGCGGCAAAGCGCATTCGCCAACTGCATTTGCCGAGGACTGCGGCGGGCTCCAGAAGACGAGGGCTGCCGGCTACAATCACCACTGCCTGAACGCGCGACGTTGCGACGCTAAGGCAGCAAAGAAACAGTGATGCTTTGTTGATATCAGGACGGTAGGTCGCCGGCTTGAAACGTGCGGGGCATGACTGGGCTCATCGCCGGCCCGAGCGTGAGACAACGCCCACGGTTGGCTTGACCCTTGAGACAAGAAACATAATACTGAACATAATGAAGACTTCACGAAAGGCAGAGGCGACCGATACCATCTCCACCCATCAGATGCGGTTCGAGTTCGAGCGTGTCCTGCGAGCGGTCAAAGCTGGTCGATCGTTGACGCTCACATACCGCAGCAAGCCGCTGGCTCGCATCGTGCCGCTAAAGGAGGAGCAGACGCTCTCGGAAGACGATCCGATTTTCCGCCTGGACGAATTGGCTGAGCCAATCGGCCCGCTGACCAACGCCGAAATCGACGCACTCGTGTATGGCCAGTGAGGTCTTCTTCGACACCAGCGGTTTTTTTACCGTGATGGATGAGCGCGATGATTTACACCAGAAAGCAGTCCAATGGCTGCACTCCCGTCGAGGCAAGGTGCGCCCGGTGACCACGGAGTGGGTGGTGGGTGAAACCTGCACGTTGCTGGTGGCCCGCAAGCGTCCGCACCTTGTGGCGAAGTTTCTCGACTATCTTGACCGCAGCACGGCGCTGCTGCTGATCAACCCCGACAACACATTGCTCCGTTCGGCCAAGGCGATGATCCGGCGGCAGGCGGAACAGGGTTATTCGTTTGTGGACTGCCTGAGCTTCTGCCTGATGAGTGAACGGAACATTGCCCAGGCATTGACGACCGATGCGCACTTTCGCAAGGCCGGCTTCGCAGCCCTGCTGATGTGAAGCCTAGCCGGTTCCAATATCCGCCGAGTCGGCAGAACCCTTGGAACGTGGCGGAATACCTCTCAGGGCCCGACCATTCGGGCTTCATGCATCAGCTACCAACCAACATTGAACGGTCGACCACACGAGCCATCTCTGCGTAGCGGCAAAGCGCATTCGCCAACTGCATTTGCCGCGGACTGCGGCACTCGGGCTCTAGAAGACGAGGGCTGCCGACGACAATCACCACGGCCTGGGCGCGCGACGTTGCGACATTGAGCCGGTTCAGACTATAGAGAAATTCCATTCCGCGCGGCGCATCTTCTGGCGATGAGGTCGTCATCGAGTAGATCACAACTGGCGCCTGCTGGCCCTGAAACTTATCGACCGTGCCGACTCGCGCGTTCGGAATGCGGTTCGACAGGTCGGAAACCTGCGCATTGTAAGGAGCGACAATGAGGATGTCGGTCAGCTGTAGCGGACGGCTTTGCCCCTTGTCGTCGGTCCAACTCACACCGGTTTGCACAAGACTGGCAACAAGACCGGCGATACACTCGACCTCTTCCGCCGAAGCGTTCTGATTTCCTTCGTGAGCAACCGGAACGAACCAGAGACCTGATTCGCCCAGCCATCGGTGCCCTTCAATCTTCTGCTGCTCGAGTCCTGCGCGCGGACGAAGTCGCCCCTCGTAGAATACCTCCGAAGTGAAGTCGCAGAGTTTCGGGTGCAGTCGCCACGTCTTTTCCAGGAACAAGCCCTTATCGGGAGAGATTGTCTTCTGCCCGGCGAGCAAGTGCTCAAGAGCAGAAACAGCGGCGCCATCCGGATGGCTACCCTTGACCGGCTGCTCCAATTGCTGAGGGTCACCAAGCAGAATGACGCTTTTCGCGGCTTGAGAGACGGCCAGGACATTCGCCAGCGACATTTGGCCAGCCTCATCGACGAAAAGAACGTCAACTGCTCTCGAAATACTCCTCCCGCGACCAAAGCCAGGCGGTGCCTCCGAGCACGCAAGCGCCGCCGACGCAAAGCTGCCAGCGGCTCGGCGTTGTCCGTCGTTAGCGTAATTCCGGGCGGTGTGACCTCCGGCTTCTCACTGACCTTCTGGACGCAATTCAAGCCTTGGAGACCCATTTCTCTCGCCGCCTTGATCACCTCACGCAAGCAAATTCTGGATCACCTTATGGCTGGTTGCGGTGATCCCCACTTTCTTTCCCTGCCGCACCAGTTCGCAGACCATGCGTGCGCCGGTGAATGTCTTCCCGGATCCCGGAGGGCCCTGAATCGCGAGAACAGAACAATCCAGCAATGTCCCGACGCGCGTAGCGGCGTCCACGGTGGATTCATCGGGCAGGATGAGCGTGTCGGCCCCGTCAATGCAGACGCGGCGCTGCGGCGTAACAAGAGGTCCCGTGCTGCCCGGTACGGCCCCGGAGCGTCGACGCCATTGCTGGCGATCCAGCTTCCGAGGCGGAACAGAGCATCCGCCAAGACATCGTCCCTCGGTCCTCTCGCATCCACAAAAACGGATGCCGGGTGAGTCTCTGCCGCCCTTTCTTGTCTTTTTGATGTCGATGGTCCGCGCGTTGATGTCGATGTCCACAACCTCGCCGACCTTCTCGCCCCTCTCGCAAACAGTGTCGCCAGCGCGGATGTCTGTTTCCTGCTTCTCGAACGAATAGCGATCTGTCGGTATTTTCCGCTGCACTCCGAGCCGCTTGACGAAAACCAAACCTGAGATGGCGTCTCTCTCATTCAGGAGGTCTTCGTCCGTAAGATCTCTTAAACGGAAAAACTCCCAAGAGTTCGCCTTGGATTCCCGCCGATGCCAATCAAGGAGGTTTGCCAACAACCAGCGCGCGTCATCCTCGTTGCCTCGCTGCGCTGGATCGGCTGAAACG
>CAWASQ010000021.1:0-48854 GCA_963784465.1 uncultured Verrucomicrobiae bacterium | reverse complement strand
CAAAAGCCCACCTTGAAGAAAAACGAACCCGCGGCCCCGAAAGCAGCCAACTCCAAATGGAAGCGGGTAGCGCCTCGGCGCGAAGGGTGACCGCATGAACGGCGCACCCCTCGCCCGCTCTTTCGTCGCCCCTAGAGCGCCTGTTCTGGAGGTTCTTTCAGCGCCACCACCTGAACGGAGACGTCCATGCTCTCAAAAGCGTCGGCCGGTCCATCCCAGAAACCGGAGAGCGGCGAAGCGTCTTCAGGAGAGGGAGCCACGCCGACAGAGATATGCTCGTCTCCGGCGGGCTTGTTGTTCGTGGGATCGAATCCCTGCCAGCCCGCTCCGGGAATGTAAATTTCCGTCCAAGCGTGCGTGGCACCATGCTGGCCCTCTCCCATCTGCACATAACCAGTGACGAATTGCGCCCCAAACCCCCAATGGCGGGCGGCCTCCATCATGAGGACGGCATAGTCGCGGCAGGATCCGCTGCCCAAACGGATAGTCTCGGCGGGCCGTTGGACGCCTGGATCTTCGCGGCGAGTGTAATTGAGAGACTCGAAAATGTGCGTATTCAGTTTGTGCAGCAAATCGAACGTGTCAATCAGCTGGCCGGGTTGGTAAAGGTCGCGCAGCCAGCGTTGCAGGGCCGGGCCGTCGTGTGGATAGCTGGGCAGACGGTAAGGGACCAATCCCAATTGCTCGTTCGCCGGGTAATGAAACGGAAACGCGCGGGCATTCGGGTCGATTTGGCAGTCCGTGAGCTTGTCCTCGAAGAGATCGACATCCACCTCGCTACAAACGCGAAGCGTCGCGGCAGGTTCTGAAAAGGTAATGATGGCAACGGAATTCGCGTCGAGATCGCGCAACCAGCGCACCGTGGCTTTCGGTTCGATGTCAAGGCGTCCGCTCTCGATATGCACATCGTGCCCCTCACGGGGCCGCATCAGCGCGCGATGGGGACCGAACGTGACCGGCTGGTCGTAATGATATTCCGTCGTATGGTTGATGCGGATGCGTTTCATGGCGAAAAGTTTTGACAGGGCCAGCGTGATGCCTAACCGGCCTGCAAGAAATCCGTAAGCCAGTTGCCGGCTCTTTGCGAGACTGTTGTCCTGGACGGCGGAGCGCAGAATCGCCGCGAAAGGCTTCCCGCCGGGGATGTCGGCCTTCCCGAGCCCGAGCACTCGGACTGCGTGCGTGAGCGACAGCCGCTTCAGAACGACGCGTGCAGCCGGGCCCTCCTTGAGCTAGTCTAGCTGCCGCAATTGGTGAGAGTCCCGTCGGAGTATGATTCTATCGGGCCTTCATAGCCTGCCAAACCCAATAAAAGCAATGCCATGCTCATGGTTCGACGAAGCCGCAATGTGCGCACAAGGCCGTTGATTCGGCTCGGCGATCTAGCGCTCAAAGAGGCGCACCGCGGTAATGGAGGCGAGGACCAGCGCGCCGCCAAAGAGTTGAAGACCGGACATCGATTCTCCAAACAGGACCCAGGCGAAAACAGCGGCTGAGACGGGTTGAACCAGCAGCCCGACTGCCGCCTGAGCCGGCGGGATTCGGCCCAGTGCATGAGCGATGGCAGTCTGCCCGAAGACTTGCGAGATTAGAGCCAGCCCGATGAGCCACGCCCAGTCCGAGACCGCGGAGGGAAACAGTTTTTCGCCGGCCAGGGGAACGATCGGAAGCAGCGTGAGCGTGCTCAACAGCGAGCTTGCGAAAGCGAGCGACGACGCCGTAGCGCGTTCCCGTGCCACAGACATGACGAGGAGGTAGACGGCGTCGTTCTGCTGCCTCACGAACATCCATAAGACGGGCACAGCAAGCGCCATTCTCCAAAATGCCGTAGAGATCGGGCCTGTCGACGCCAGGCGAACAAAGATGGGCGCAAACCCAATCGCGATCGCGCCGGCAAACAGCAGGAAAAAGGAACGCGTCATGACCGATGTCCTACGAGTCGCGCCCCGGCTGTCGCACGCCCTCAAACAAGAACGTTTCCCGGCTCATAGGTTCAACAGGCGCTTATCGTCGTTCACAGTTCTTCCGAATGATCCTTCGAGCGCAAGGCAGGCGGGAAATCGCATTTTGCCTGAGCGCTCAAATCAGCGCTGAGAGATAGCGCCCGCGCGGGCAATCCTTGTCGCCAGAGAGAATGTCCATACGTGAGTGCGGTGAGATAAAAAGCGCCTGCGAGATGATTTACAAGCCCGAGCATGTGACCGACTTGGAAAACGGAGCCATTGTGCAGGTCGAGGTTTTGGAGGGGGATCACCCAGACACGAAGGCATTGAGCGAGCGGGTAGCCGCTGCGGTGGAGGTGGTCAACCGCATCGTAGCCAACGAGCGGGATGGCGTCGTGCGCTCGCTCACCGCAGACAAAGGCTAGGCTACTTCGCCATCGAGGAAATTGCCCAGATCCAAGAGTTCGATATTCGCACGGTAATCGGGGACGCCCATGCTGCCCGGCGTCGTAAGGAAGCTTTGAGCGCCCCGCTGCGCAAAGCTCTTCATCGCGCCGCGTGTGCCCTCAAGAGCCAGTCTGGCAAAGCGCTTTTGCGCAAGCGCGGCATGCATCTGGAACGCAGCTTTGAGCATCTCCTTGACGAAGGCGGACTGCGCCGAGCGACCCTCGAGGGAACAGAAAATCTCACTAAGCGGTACAAGATCGCAGCGACCTGCTTTAATCTGAGTTTGTTGATGCGTACCCTCTTGGGAGTTGGAACCCCAAAACAATGGATGGCAGGGCCAAGAGTTTGCTTGAGGACCTTATTGCTTATCTTCGCGGGCGAGCTTTCCAGTTTTTTCCCCTTTGTGTCCGGTCCAGGACCTTCATCCTTGCTTTTTCTAATCCCCTTCAGAATGCCGGCCTCAGCATGAAACCAGGTGGTTCGTAGAGTCGAGGGGTGGCGCGGTGAAGTTTAGGCGAAGCCTTAGTGGAGACCAGCCCTTTCGGTTGCTGGTGCCTGAGTAACTTGCCATGCTCTCCGTCTCCACTCGCCGAGTAGGCCAGAGAGGGAAGTCTGGGCAATACGCGCGAGCAACTCGCGACCATGGCACGAAGTTATCCCGGTGCCACTGCGGTGATGGAAGCCGGCACGCACAGTCCGTGGGTGAGCCGCTTTTTGCATGAGTTTGGGTCTTCGAGCGGTGGTGGCCAATCCAAGAAAGACGCGGGCAATCTAGGAGAACGAAAGGAAGAGTGACCGGCGTGACGCCATGATGCTGGCCCGCCTCGCGCGGATGGATCCCACATTGCTTCACCCGGTTAAACACGGCAGCCAGGAGGCCCAAGAGGATATGCTCCAGCTCAAGTTGCGCGACAGTCTGGTGCGTGCCCGAGTGGCCTTGATCAATGCGGTACGCTTTACCTTGAAAAGCTTGGGATACCCGGTGAGCAACCCTTCGAGCGAGCGCTTCCACAAACTCGTGCTTAGCGAGGTGCCCGAGTCGATCGGTGAGGTGATTGCCCATAACGTGGCCGCGATTGCCGAGTTGACTCAAAGGATCAAGGCGCTGGACGTCTCGATCAGCCGCCTGGCCGCCGAGCGCTATCCAGAGACAATCTATCTCCAGCAGGTCAGTGGAGTGGGGCCTATTACCTCGCTCTACTTCGTGCTCAAAGTCAGGAATCCCGGTCGCTTCCAGCGAACGCGCGACATCGGAGCCTTCCTGGGCTTATGTCCGAAGCGGGACCAAAGCGGAGAGACTGATAAGCAATTACGCATTCCCAAATGCGGGGACCAATACCTGAGACGCCTACTGGTGAGCGCCGCGCAGTATATTCTGGGACCCTTCGGGGCCGACAGCGCGCTACGCGAGCACGGACTACGTCTCGCCCAGGAGGGAGGAACCGCCAAGGCCAAGAAGCGGGCCGTCGTCGCCGTCGCACGAAAGCTCGCCGTTTTGCTCCTTACGCTCTGGAAATCCCGTGAACCTTATGAATCCTTCCCCACCATGGCCTGAACCGGTCTGATGGGGGCTCTGCGCCCCCAAACCCCGCACCGCTCGCCGCGGCAGGCGTTCGGGGGGAACTCTAGAGTCCTTGAACCTTAGAGTTCGAAGTAGAGAGATCAACTTTTTCAGGCGGCGAGTTTGTCTGCATAATAGCTGTCAATTTGTCGCTGGAGCTTATGACGCACCAGGGCGATCTTCTCGCGAGCGATAAACCTCATGATCTCGCGCACCAAACCCTCGCTCTTGCCCGCCGCCGATTTCGTCGAGGTCATGAAGAAGGCGCTGCGCAAGTTTAGAGGCGCAGTGTGAAGAAGCTTAGGCCTAAGCGTTCGAAAACGGATCGCTTCTCGAGGAGCGATCAGACGACTGCAACGTCCATGACTGCATCGACGTCGACGTCCACGATCCCGATCCGGTTTAGCGTGAACGTCGCCATACCCCCGACGGCTATCGAGTCGGTCGATTTGTGCCTGCAGGCTCGCCGAGTCCATATCACGACGTCAGCGAAGTTCCGGAATCTCTGCGAACATTCATTACGTCGAGCGTCGACCAGACTGATCCCGATGACAATGAGCCGCAAAATGCGATCTTCGTGTTGAATACGGCTTATGACATCGACTCGCGCGGTTTCCGGCGCAGTCGAGTCGGTCCTGAGATCGTCCGCCTGGAGCAGCAAGCCGAAACACAGGCAGCTTGGGAACGAGCTTTGAGTGAACCGAGCGAACAAGAGCAGCGGGTTCTTGTGGATCCTCCGTCGAGATTCACGAGGGGACCGTCTCACGAAGGAAAACGCTCAATCGACGCTTCTACTTCAGCGAAAGTTCTCATTCTTGCAACGTAAGCTGTACACAGGTATTGTCCAATATGAAGACGACAACGTACAGCGCTGCCCGCGAACGTCTCGCTAGTCTGATCGAGGATGTCATCGCGACACGCGAGGCCGCGCTGATTACCCGCCGAGGCTTCGAGCCAGTGGCGATCATCCCTGCCGAAGAACTCGCTGGCTTGCTCGAAACCGCCCACCTGCTTCGCTCGCCGAAGAATACCCGACGACTCTTGGAAGCTCTTCTGCGCTCTCACCAAAGCGATGAGGGCACGGAAATGAGCCTCGATGAAATCCGGTTACTCGTTGATCGTTGACCGCGCGTTTCCTGAGGACCTCCAGTTCTGGGTCGAGACGCAGCCGCGAGTGGCATCCAAGATCCTGGAACTCGTCGAGAGCATCTCGCGCGACCCTTGCGCGGGGCTCGGCAAACCCGAAAGGCTAAAAGCGATCGACGCGTGGTCTCGCAGGATCACGCAAGAGCACCGTCTCGTCTATCGCGTCGACGAACGCCGCGTCCATTTGCTCCAATGCCGATATCACTACTAAGTATTCACTCACGCGCCGCAAAAACGGCAAGCGAACGGCAAGCAGGTTTTTGTGCGAATACGACGCTTTGTAGTAAGTCGTTGATTATAAATTAAGCCAGCACCCGGATTCGAACCGGGGACCTACTGATTACAAATCGGAGGGTGTTGACAAAGAGTGGCTTACGTTTACGAGGCCTATTAGAGCTTGGAAACAGATGCGCTAGGCATGCGATCGATCCCCAGGATCGGCAGGAGAGGCTCCCATTGGCGAACGCCGATTTGGCCGCAGAAACCGGCGCAAAGCCAGTGTCAGTTGCCGAAGCGGCTCGGAGCGGGGAAGTGGTCATCGTGACAATTCCCGAGAAGAATATTCCAAAGCTGCCTCGCGATTTGTTTGCAGCGGCTCCCGATCATGTAGTGATCGTAGATACTGGCAACTATTACCCGCGCCTGCGCGATGGCCGTATCGATGCGATCGAGGCCGGCATGACGGAGAGCGGATGGGTTGCGCAGCAGTTGAACCGGCCTGTGGTCAAGGCTTTCAACAATATCTATGCTCGACATCTGATGGAGCTGGGACGTCCCAAGGGCACACCAGGGCGGATCGCCCTGCCCGTAGCAGGCGATGACGACGCAGCGAAAGCCGTCGTCATGCAGCTAGTCGATGAGCTTGGGTTCGATGCTGTTGATGCCGGTAGCCTCGATGAGTCGTGGCGCCAGCAACCTGGTACGCCGGTTTATGCAAAAGACTTCGATGCGGATGGTGTTCGACGCGCGCTGACCGAGGCGAGCAGGGAGCGAAAACCAGAGTGGCGCGCAACCTCGAACGGCCCACGAACTCTTGAAAATCCCGCCTGATGCCAATTTGCCGATTCCCTTCAGCCAGCGGTAAGGCACGCGGGGCAATTTCGTAAGCTCGAGGATACTGCTGATTGCAATGCATTGAGCCTTCATGGTACCGTCCGTCCAATGGGCAATCCTAAATTCAAGGTTGGAGACGTTGTTCAGCTGAAATCCGGCGGACCAGAAATGACCATAGAGGGTATTGGCGACGAAGGATGGGCCGACTGCGTTTGGTTCTCGGGTTTGGAGGCCAAGAGAGAATCATTTCCGCTTGATGCACTCGAAGCCGTGCCAAGCCAGGGAAGCAAGTGATCGAATCCAGTTGGTTTTCTGAAACATTCGAGCGCTATGCCGCACGGAGGAAGCCAGACAGGCCTATTCTTCACTCCGTTTGCTGAGCGCCGACGTAATTAGAGATAAAATGCACAACGGGACTCATTTCAATCAGCCCATTGCCGCGGGCGCTTCTTCGCAATTGACATCACGTAAGCCGGGCGTGGCCCCGATCTCCGTGTCAGAGAGATGCCCTCTCTTAATTGAACCTTCACGCGCCGATGACCGCCATCGTTCAGTCGCTTGGCTTGTGGTGTCCCTACTCCTACTGTTGCCGTCGACGGCCAGCGCTCACACCGAGACAGGTAGTGTAGGAGGCTTGATTAGTGGCTTCCTGCATCCTTTGACTGGTTTGGATCACGTGATCGCCATGGTGGCGGTAGGACTGTGGGGAGCCTTTCTCGGCGCACCGGCAATCTGGATTTTGCCGGTGATTTTTCCGGTGGTTATGGCTCTCGGGGGCGCTTTGGGGGTGATGGGCGTTCCGATGCCGGGCGTCGAAACAGGGATTGCCCTCTCGGGACTGATCCTGGGCTTGATGGTAGCCTTTGCCGCAAAACCCCCGTTAAAAATTGCCGGGGCCATCGTCGGTATTTTTGCCATTTTTCACGGTCATGCGCACGGCACGGAGCTGCCTGCCGCGGCTAATGCGTTGACTTTCGCCGCGGGATTCGTCATCGCCACCGGTTTGCTGCACCTGAGCGGAATCGCGTTTGGTCTCCTGGCGCGCTGGCCGTGGGGCAAAGTGGCTGTGCGAGTTGGAGGGGCCGTGACTGCGGTGGTGGGTTGCGCGTTTCTGTTCAGTTTCCTGTAACGATGGGTCGCTGCCCGAGGCAGTTTAGCCTGCTGCTGGCGACCTTTGTTTTCTCGTTGTGCCTTCCGGCCACGGCTCGCGCGCATTCGACGATCCAGGGTCTGGAAGGCTTTAGCGGGGGCGCTCTTCACCCGTTGACCACTCCCGCTCACCTGCTTGTCATCGTCGCGCTCGGACTTCTTGCTGGACAACGATCACCGTTTGATCTCAGAGGACCATTCGTTGTTTTTGTCCCCTGTTTGACGTTCGCGCTGATCTTTGCGGCGACGGGACTCGTCAAGACGGTGTATCAGCCCGTTTTTGTCGGACTCGCGCTCTGCGCAGCCATACCGGTGGCACTGGAAAAGCCGGTTCCTGTGCCGGCTTATCGCACGCTCATCGCCGCTGCGGCTTTGGCCATCGGCTTCGATTCAGGCCCCGAAACAGCTTCCACCAGCGTTCTGATTAAGACGCTCTTGGGAACAGGGATCATGGTCATTTTCCTGGTCTTCGACGTCGCATACTACGCATCGCTTGCCATGCGGAAGCATTGGCCAAGGGTGGGCGTCCGGGTCCTTGGTTCCTGGATCATTGCCATCTCGTTGATGGTACTTGCTCTTTCGTTGATCTCGTCCCGATCAGAAACGGCCCTTCAGGAAACCTCTTCCTTTTGATGAAGGCTATCGGCGCGTGAGATCCTTGTGATGGTGCCGGCGCTCCCGACACGCGGCTCTTAGGCAAGCAACGTACGCTGCACCAGCCACCATGCGCCGGCGAGCACGACAAACGCGGAGCAGACCGGCACAGAACGCTGCAGGAGGACCGGTTCGGACCGCATCCACAATATCAAAGGCAGCACCAGGGCGGCCACAGCTATCTGGCCGAGTTCCACACCCAGATTAAAGGACAAAAGAGGGAACAGCGATTCTTGCGCCGATTGCTCCTGCAAGCTTCTCCTTCAACTCGGTGGCGAAGCCGAGTCCATGGACCATGCCGAAAATCAGCGTCAACCGCCAGCGCCCGCTAGGCGCCCCGGACGATAACAGGTTTTCGGCACCGACATAGATGATCGTCAGCGCGATCAGGGGCTCGACGATCCGGCCCGAAATGTGCACTATGTCGAAGGCCGCGAGGGCCAAGGTTGTGGAGTGAGCCAGGGTGAAGCAGGTGATGACCAAGAGCGTCGCCCGAAACTGCGATATCGCGATGAGCAGGCCTAAGAGAAAAAGCAGGTGATCATAACCTGTAAGAATGTGTTCCACGCCCATCAGCAAGAAATCGGGAAACGTGCTCGTGCTGGCAGGATGGCTCACGACGAGCCGCTCGGGCATGTCCAACTCGACCACGTTCTGTTCCGCACTTAGCAACGCCTCGGCGAGCACATCGCCCTGCTTGTCCAACAGGCTGACGAACTGGCGATGCCCCCGCGGAAGTGTCTTAAGCAATAGCGACTCCGCTGTGAGAACCTTCGCCCCCTGCGCCGGAAAGATCCCTCCGATGTGAAAGTTGTCAGCGTCATCGAGGCGAAAATCGGATTTAGCGGCAATCGCAGCTGTTCCATCCATCCGCAAGTTGAGAGCAGCGCGCGCGAAGGTTTCGAGCTGAGGTCGCGCGCGTTCCAATTCGTCGGGGCTGACCTTCCCGTCATGATTCACATCGAGCGGCACAAGCGCTTCGATGTCGGCGCGGGCGAAGATCACCTCCGCTTGAAGGCAATCCGGGAAAACTTGCAGCCTCGCCGTGCTCAGGCCGGGATCGTGAGCCCGCGCGAGGCTGGCGACGATGAAGATCGTCGCCAGCCAGAAGCATCCGCCGCGCAAATGAACCTTTCCATGCATCATTCGCCTCAGGCGTGTTCCAAGACGTGCGCCCCAGCGTCCGTCTGACCCCGGGCGCAGGGCGTCTACGGAGCCGGATCGGCTATCGATTGACGCGGGATGCGCGTGGTTCCGGCCGTTCTGCGGCGTGCCTTCGTACGGGAAGGTCTTATTGTAGCCGATGTCGTTGGCGCTCACGCCATCGATCCCGTCCGCCACGTGATAACAGTTCGGCGGATTGCGCAGGTCGCTTATGAGGGCGGTGACCGCGATGTCGACAACGTCGTCGCCGAAGCGGCGTCCATTGGGCCAGCCGCCGGGAATCAACTTCCCATTTTCGAACGGATCCTGGATCTCGCTCTTAAGCACATCGCCGCCGAAGATGCTCAGACGCGAGAAGCCCGCGTCATCCGGATTCATTGGGGTCGGTGGGCCCGCTGCCCGCCAAGCGCGCACGCGGGCGTCGAGAGATCCACCTTGATCAAATCCGGGATGAAGATGCCAGAGATGTCCGTTCGCTCGGTCTCTATGGCGGCGGTGACTCTTGGCCCTTGAAACACAAGAGATTAATCAACCGGCGAGTTCCGGGTTCTCCGCATACTTGCGAAAGAGCTTATCATCCGACGTGGGGCTTGTGCGGCTGTAGAGATCTTTGTCGACAAGGGCGACAAGGCCTTCGTTGAAGAGCGGGTTGCCCTGACGCGCCACCTGCACCCATGGGCCAACGGAGATAGTCTCTTGTGACTTCTTGTCGTCCCTTCTGTTACGCCGGTCAAGATCGCGCAGAACCGACACCTTTTGACGGCTGGTCGTGGCATAAACACCCACTACCTGTCTGTCGCCCCCGAGTTCGTCGATCGGGATCTTCAATGCCATCAGGTGGATATTGAAACCGCCCTGTGAGTCCTTGCCCGGGTTCCGGAGACTCAGCAGATCGAAGATGGAATTGATATCGCCATAGAAGCCATCATCCCGCTGACCGGCGAAAGCCAGGTAGCCGTTCTTCAATGGAAAAATGGCCTGCTGGGTGTACTTGTCGAGGTTGGCAACCGAAACACCATCCTTTGCCGGGTTGTTGCCGTTGTCCCCTCGATTGTAGAAGGGCGTGGCGATACCCTGATTGTTTGGCGGAACGACTCCCGTGCCGAGTACGGTCTTGGAGTGCCAATTGACCTTGGTGACGGTGTACATCTGAACGAGGTTCTGTCCCGCATCGCCAATGTCATTGATTACGCCCAAGTAGGAATCCAGAATTGTGTTCCGGTTCTTGAACGTAGTCTTGAACTGGAACTGATAGCTAATACTAGCTTTTCCCGCCGCGACATCACGACCGGTGGCGACATGGATTTCGTAGAGCACGTCGTCGTCGAAGTTGTAGATGTGCGGCCCGACACCCGCTTCCTCGTGCGGATAAACGGCAAGCGCGACGACGAGGGATTTCTTCTTCTTCGGCACAGTTGACATCGAGAGGCCGGATGACGAAGTGTCGTCCTCCTCGGTAACGAATGCGTAAACGTCGGTTGTGTTGGCCGACGGGTCGCGGGTTATGAGTGGGGCGTCCATGTGGCTGGATGCCTGTGCTGTCCAAGGCAGTGGCGGCGCCAGCGCGACGATTGCCGTGAGTGTGATGAGATTTATTTTCATTTGTATTTCCCTTCTTTGTTTTTGTCTGCGAGCGAAGCCGTTCGCTATGTGGTCTTCACCCTCGGAAATCGGATAGTTCTCAGCGCGACGGGCTGAGGAAGCGTCGCCAGGCGCCGCGAGGGCGGTGAGGCCTTCGGCAATCTGCTGTTCCTCCGAGGGGAGCAACATGCGCCGGATACTGCGGGCTTTGTTCAGCCAGGAGCCGGCTTCGGCCGTGCGGCCGAGTTTTGCCGCAAGCACGCCTGCATGCATGTAGAGCCGGGCATCCGCGGTCCCCTCGGCCAGCGCCTTCTCCATATGCGGCCACGCCTCGCCGAGGCGACCCGCGGACCCGAGCGCCCACGCCAAGGCATCGTGCGTAAGGATGTCCGCGCGATCCTTCAACTCACGTTCCGCCAGTTGAACCGCCAGTTCTGGCTGTTCGCCCCGCGTGGCAAGGAACAGAGCAAACGTCCGCGGGTCGGTCTGTGCGCCGGTCTGCTTCAGTTTCGCTTCGACCGTCGCGGCTTCCTCGACGCGGCCCGCCGCACGGAGCGTGTCCGCCAGGCCCCACTGAAATTCCGGCAGCGGGTTGATCTCCGTGGCACGCTGCACGGACGCAACAGCGTCGGCGACTCGATCAGCGTCAAGCAACATGCGGCTCCGCATCCATAAGGCGGGGGGATAGTCGGGCGAGAACCTTAGCGCGGAGTCGCATGCCACTTTTGCATCGTTGAAAGAGCCGGCCTGGAAATGATAGAGCGCAAGTCGAGTCAGGGACCACGATGCCGACTCCGGATCAAGCGGACTGGCGGCCCGCGCCGCCAGGCGGGCGACATCGATTGCGCCTTCGACATCGCCCTTCAGCCAGCGCATATGTGCGACTCGGCTGTAGGATTGCGCATCGGGCCGCAGGTCGACCATGCGCTGGTAGGCGGCGACCGCCTCAGGGAGTCGGCCTTGCTCCATCAACGCGTCGCCCAGCAGGCCGTAATCGAAAGGAAGGGCACGCTGCGCCGACAAGCTCCTTTCCGATGGCTTCAGCTTCCGCGAAGCGATGGAAGCTAATGAGCAGGTGGCCGCGCAGCAGTTTCGCCTCGGCGCTCTTGGGGTCGGCTGTTTCCAGCGCCTGCGCGCAGTGCTGAGCGAGTTTGTAGAAACCCTGATCGTGACTAGCCCGCGCCTTGGCCACATATAGCCACCCAAGCCGCTCCAGAAATGGACGCGGATCAGCCGCTTCCCGAACGCGGCGCTGAGCGGTTTGGATGTCGCGGTCAAGTCTGTCGCTACCGGCATGCGCGCTCATCGCGATCCTGTAGGACATTGCCGCACGGAGCTCGGGGTAAGTCTTGGCCAAGTCTTTGAATTGCGCCGCGGTCAGATTGGGCCTTGCCGGGGAACTCGAGCCCACATCTTCTCCGGCCCCCCTGGAGAGAGTGGACAAGAGTCCCCCGCACAGCGTGACGACCGCCAATTTCCTCATCGCTCGGGCGCGGTGAGAAAATTGGCGCGTGGCTCGCGGCGTTCCTGACGCATCGTTTGTCATCGCTTCTAGAAAGCGATGCGAGCAGGTGACGATCGTCACGCGAGTCAACATGATCGGGCGCATTTCCCACCGTTACGAATGTCCCGCGCATTCGGATATTGATGATTTTTGGCCGGTGTTCGAACTGCGGTCCACTCGCGTTCAAACGAGAAAAACTCCAGCGGGAACGCCAACCGTAATAGTATCAGGGCGGTCTTACCCGTGCCCAAAAAGGCGGTTGTCTCCAACCCCCAACCGGCTACCATGCCGACTCGCATACCGTTCCCGCTCACACTCACACGAGACGAGCCACGGCTGCAACTCGCCCTCGAAGAGATGCCAACGTTGGAAGAAAACCGCTTCTGGGACACGTACCCTTGGCCGAAGGACGGCGACGAATGGACCGACCAGGCGGCCTTTTGCGGAATGGCGTATCCGATCTGGAAGCAGGACATCGTCGACGCCCTCATCCTCCCACACACCGCAGTGCATTCAACCGTGCTTGAAGTGGCGATGGGTCACGGACGGTGGACGCCTTATCTTGCTCGACATGCGCGGCGCTACATAGGCGTTGATTTCAGCCCTTCGTGCGTGAATTACTGCCGAGAGCATTTCGGAAAGTTTGTCAACGTCACTTTTCAACATACTAACGGGCGCACCCTCTCGGCTGTTCCCAGCGCATCGGTTCAGTTCATTTGGTCGTTCGACTCGTTCGTGCACATCGAACCTGACATCACGGAACTCTATATGGCCGAATTCGCGCGCGTCCTTTCGCCGGGAGGCCGATGCTCGATTCACCATCCTGGAACTCCCTCCCCGGCGCAGCGCGCCCAAGGCGGGCGCTCGCGGCTGACTGCCGTTCGCTTTGCTCGCATCGCGAGGGCTCACGGATTCAGGATGGTCTCACAGATTGACAGCTGGGGACCACGGAATCGCTCAAACACCAAGCTATTCGCAGATTGCATTTCGACGATCGAGAAATCGGCAGCCTTTGGATAGCTCAGGGCTCGTTGAGCTTGTCCCCTGACTCTTACCGTAGGCTTTCTGGTCAGCACCGTTGAAGGATCGGAAAAGCTACCGGGTTGCCAAATGGCGTTCGCTTCGCCGCGAAAGCCACGCTGCACGCTTGCAGGGCAACCGCATTCAACGCGCGCTCGACTTGTGCTTTTCCGGCTTGTATTTTCTCACATCTTCGGAATAGGGAACTTCGACAGCCGCAGCTCGAGTAATCCCGATGAGCAACCTGCATCTCGCCGTTCAATTCTTTCTTCAGCTCGCAATCATCCTGACGTTCTGTCGTCTCGTGGGTGCGATAGCGGCCCGTTTTGGCCAGCCACAAGTCGTTGCGGAAATGATCGCGGGGGTGATGCTCGGACCATCTCTCTTCGGACTGATTTGGCCGGAAGCCCAGCAGTGGCTTTTCCCATGGGACACGACGCAGAAGATGCGGGACACCCAAAGCTACCTCTTCCCGGCTTCGCAACTTGGCCTTGCTCTCTACATGTTTGTGGTCGGCATCGAGTTCAGAGTGGACATCGTGCAGCGCCGCATGAAGAGCTCCATCGCCGTGTCAGCGGCGGGCATGGTGACCCCTTTCGTGCTCGGCGCCGGACTGGCCTGGATCTTCTTTCACCACACGGACTTGTTCCCGGAGAAAACCTCGATCCTGGAGGCCATGCTTTTCCTGGGGGCGTCGATGTGCATTACAGCGTTCCCGATGCTCGCCCGAATCATCCATTTTAAGAAGCTCACCGGCACCACGATGGGCACAGTGGCGCTCGGGGCGGGAGCGATAGACGATGCGACTGCCTGGTGCCTGCTCGCCGTGGTGCTCGCAAGCCTCGACAACAACTGGGGCCACGCGTTGGTGAACATTGGTGGCGGCCTGGCCTACCTGGCTTTCGCGTTGTTGATTGTGCGGCCACTGCTCGGCCATGCCAAAGGATGGCTGGTCAAGGACGGCGTGCTCACTGATGCCGGCCTTGTTTTCGGACTTGCACTCATGGCAATCGGAGCGTGGTTTACCGACCTGATCGGACTGCATGCAGTCTTCGGCGCTTTTGTCATGGGCGCCGCGATGCCGCGCGGAGTCATTGCGCGCGATCTTGTCGCGCGCATCCAGCCGCTCACCGTGGCGTTGCTGCTGCCGCTCTTTTTCACCTACTCCGGCTTGAACACCCGGATTGGCCTGCTGAACACCGGTTTCCTCTGGCTAATGTGCGGGGCAGTCCTCGTTGCTGCGGTCCTTGGAAAGGGCGTCGCCTGCTGGCTGGCGGCGCGCGCTACCGGGATTCCGAACCGCGAAGCGCTTGGCATCGGAACACTGATGAATGCCCGCGGCCTGATGGAGTTGATCATCATCAACATCGGCCTCCAGCGAGGGGTCATTTCGGAAGGACTCTTCGCCACTCTCGTGATCATGGCGGTGATCACCACGCTCATGGCCTCGCCGGTCTTTGAGCGCCTCGTCGGCACGGCTAATCATCAAGTCTCGCCCGAGCCCGATGCGGAGAGCCCGGTCGCACTCGGGCGCGCTCGCTGAGATGCGGGTCCGGCGTAACGCCCGGCGATTTGCAGGTATAGAATCCGGCAGCTAGCCGTGTGTCAAAATGAACGCTTTTGGTTCATTCGTACCATAGCCCTTTCTCAGTTCCCGGGCGAACGTCCCCTTCGTTCGTGAGCAATTCTCTCCCCGGAACCGCGAAGTTGCAGACGGTAACTCGGGAAGTTTGGCTCCGACGCCAAGCACGGATCAAACCCCTGATTTTATGACGCGTGAGGAAATGAAAGTTATCATATCTGTCTACCAACTATGGCTGACAGAGAAAAAGGAAGAGCTTGTCGCCGATCTGTGCGGAGCCGACTGCGCTGAACCGAAGGGGAAGTCTAGTCTATTGAGAAAAAGCGTCGTTCGAGAAAGGCAGTATCCGCACTTGCCTATCACTTCGCGTTCTAGGTCCAGAGATTTGGCCTCGTATCCGGTCAAACCTTAGCGTTGAGACCCGGGTGAATCGCGCTGGTGAGCCGCCAGCAACCCAGCCATTGTGCGGCTTGGTGTGAGCGAACTGGCTGCGCTAGCGAGACCACGTGATGACGGCAAACTCAGGGGCGCTCGCCTCAAACGCATTCGCCTTCAAGCGGCTTGAGCAGTAGACATCAACCACAAGAGCGCCTCGTTCATCCGGATTCCGACCAAACTGCCGGGCGGCTCGCCGTGAAACAACTGCGGGACCCGTGTCTACGGCAACGAACTCCCCCACACCGGGAATTGCCACAACACTCCCGTACGGTATTACCTTGGGATCGACCGCGCAATGGCCATCGCGGAGCCTTACTCCGGTTGAGCTCAAGCCACGCTTTGTGTAGGAGTCGCCTTCCTCCGGCCAGTACGTGGTGAGCCGGGCAAGCCGGGATTCACTTGCAACGGCCTCTTTCGGTCTCGTCGGACTTCCAATAAACCAACTGAAGAAATCCGAATCCGTCTCCTGCAAAGGTTGCGCCGCTACAGGGCCCAGAGCCGAGCGCGCCCTGACTCGGAGGGAATCGACCGGTCCAGGATTCTCGGACACTAACGCTTCACGCAAAGCCGGGACCAAGTCCGCAGATACACTTCGATTTGCCAAAAGAGAGCGTAACCGCGAGGAAGCGACAATACCCGACCGCAACATTCGACTGTCGCTTATCGACGGGACCCTCGCCCCAAGCCCGCCCGAGGATTTCGAGGCGTATCTTGCACCCTCCGGGACATGCACTGATCGGCCGACGATCGGAAGGCAAATGGCAATAACGAGGAGGACCAGGAAGTGGATTGCGCGAAACGCGCTTTTCGAATAGCTACCTGATCTGGTGGTCGACCCGTGTGCGCGCCCATCGATTCCTCTAGTCGCGAAAGCAAGTCCCAGATCCCGCGAACCGTGGTCAGGGACCCGAAGCGCCATTCCTGTTGTTTTCGATTGAGCCATGGGAATATGCCTTTGCGGCGGTTGTTTGTCCCAGACTCGGTTCGCCCCGCATGCCCTGCCTTGCTCAGTCGCGTCTGCGACATAACTTCAACAAGGTTTCGAAATTTCTCTGCCATCGCGGTGTCGGATGATCACCCTGCGATCTGATAGGGGTTTACCCCAAGCGGCGCGCCAACACGAAGGTCAGGGTATTGACAGAGCAAAACCCTTCCGGCGGGAGAGACGCTTGGGCCGAAGCGATTCGCCCAGCCCTAATTTAGTGCGCTGCCGAGAAAAAGATCAGGCAGCCCGCGAGAGCAACAGGCGACCTCAACTAACTGCTCGGCCCGTTGAGTAATTGGCAGCTCCTATCCGGAGCGAAACACACACGGATAGATTCTCAATATTTCTCGGCCGTATAGGAGAGTCACGGCCGGAAATTGCCCTTCTCCGCGAACTGACTCGCTTACTGTGCGGCGGGAGTCGGCGTTGCCGCTGGCGGGGGCGCAGCAGGTTCAGCGGCTGGAGCGGGCGTCGGCGTCGCCGCGGGAGCGGCGCCCGTTGTTTGCGCCGGGCGATCACACGCTGCGAGCATTCCCAATGCAAGAGATGCAAGACCTGATAAAGCGATGCGTTTGAATGTGGCGTTCATATTCGTTTTTCGGCCCAAATCACTACACGCACGTCAGGTATCCCACCTATTCCGGCATAGGGCCGCCGTATCGGGGTCCGAGAAACACTGCTCGTCTCGATGGATTCGCCACGACGACATCGCGGCACTGGCGTAGAGATCGGAACCCTCCCACAAACGGCTCCAGAACTGCGCGAACCATTTCGCTCGCTGTAAGCGTTTTGCCCGAAGGCACCTTGCGCATTTCGCCGTCGTGACGAGCCATGACCGCTCCCTTGTTGAAGATAACCTGTAATTCGAGTCCGAGTTCCTTTATCACTTCAAGAACGATCGCTTGAAAGGGTTCTCGTGTGGCCACGATTGAGATCCCAACGCCCGGTGTCACGCCGCGGCGGGCCAGCTCCGCAATAAACGATTCCGGCGGGGGAGCTCCAAGTGAACGCGTCGTATCGCTGCCGGGTTCGTAGAGCACCGCGCCGTTCTCGGCGACGATCACATCGAAAATCGGCAAAAAACCTTTCATACCCTGAAAGTCCGAAAGTTCGCGGCCCGTCACCAGAAATGTCCGCAAATTCGCCGACCGTAGCCGAACGAGCGCGAGGCGAGTCGGCTTCATCGACCACACCGTCCGTGGCGATGGTGCCGTCGAAGTCGGTAGCCAGGGCGCGCCATTTCATCAGTTTGGATTCGATCGATGTTCCTCGTCCGCGCGTGGCCAGTTACCCGCCCATCTATTAGAATGGACAGAGTATCGAAATCCAGGCACGATTACGAGGGCCGATCCGATGAAAGTTCAGTAGTCGGGGCACATCCACAACCAAGCCCGCTTCCGAACAACCATGGACATATGAACAAGTTTCAAATCAAAGGCAATTGGAACCAAATCAAGGGGAGGTTGAAGCAGAAGTTTGCCGATCTCACGGACGAGGACTTGCATTTCACAGAGGGCAGCGAGGACGACCTGCTGGCCCGGCTGCAACGGCGCCTTGGGAAAAGCAAGGAACAGCTTCAACGGGAAATCGAACAGGCTCAGCACACTGTCCATGATATGGCGGAAGACGCTGTGGAATCCGGGGAAAAATATCTGCGTGCCAATCCGATCCCCGTTGTTCTTGGAGCACTGGTCCTTGGCTTAGCACTGGGCGCGCTTCTGACCTCGCGCCGGCGCAAAGAACCCGACCCCGTTCACGCGGTTCGCGATTGGCTGGAAAAAACGCTGGAAGACTTCTCCAAGCAATGGCCAAAGGTCAAGAAGCAAGCTTACTCGATCCAGGAAGATCTCGTTAGCGAGGCGGAGAATCTGGGCAAAAAACTGCACTCCCTGTGTTCCTAAGGGATGTGGACAGCCTCGACTCCATAGAAGCTGCAAAGTGTTAGCATGGGCCATCCGCCTGCAGCGGCCGTCTTGCGTCGTCGGCGCAGGGCGCGCAGCCTGAAAGACTGGCCTTGATATAATCCTCCCAGCCCTCGAAAGTATCTCATGACCGCTTCAAACGACGTTCAAAAGATCGCGTTTTTGTCGGACTACGTGCCGCGGCAGTGCGGGATCGCCACGTTTACGGCGGATTTGCATCAGGCGATCGTCGGAGAATACCCCACTCTGCAGAGTTCGATTCTCGCGATGAGCGATCGCCCGGGGAAATACAATTATCCAACGGAGGTCCGATTCGAAATTCCTGAGCAGGATATCTCCGCGTACCGGCGCGCCGCGGATTTCTTGAATCTGGTAAACTTCGACATTCTCTGCTTGCAACACGAATTCGGAATCTTTGGCGGCCCGAATGGTCGCCACGTGCTGACTTTGCTGAGAAACCTCCGTATGCCTGTGGTCACCACATTGCACACGATCCTCAAGGAACCCACGAACGAGCAGAAGCGCGTATTGCAGGAGGTGATACAACTCTCGGCGCGCGTGGTCGCCATGACCGAAAAGGGACGCGCCTTCCTGCGCGACGTTTATAGAACTCCAGATGAGAAGATCGACTTGATCCCTCACGGAATTCCCAACGTCCCCTTTGTCGACCCGAACTATTACAAGGACAAATTCGGCGTGGAAGGGCGGCCAGTTCTGCTCACGTTCGGTCTCATCTCGCCAAACAAGGGTATCGAAAACGTTCTCAACGCTTTGCCTGAGATCGTGCGGCAGTTTCCCAAGGTGGTTTACATCGTGCTCGGCGCAACGCATCCCAACCTGATTCTCAAGGACGGAGAAACGTATCGGCTCGGCCTCGAGCGCCTTGCCAAGAAGAATGGCGTCGAGAAGAACGTGATTTTCTTCAACCGCTTTGTGGACAAGGACGAATTGGTCGAGTATCTCGGCGCGGCCGACATTTACATCACTCCCTACCTGAACAAGTCGCAAATCACCAGCGGGACGCTCGCCTACAGCTTCGGTGCAGGCAAGGCCGTCATCTCGACGCCATACTGGCACGCTGAGGAATTGCTTGCTGATGGGAATGGTGTGCTGGTCCCATTCGGAGAGTCCGCGCCCATCGCGCAAGCGGTCTGCGACCTGCTGCGCAATGAGGCGGCACGCCACACCATTCGCAAAAGCGCTTATCTCCTCGGACGAAAGATGATCTGGCCCACCGTGGCGCACGACTATATCCAGAGTTTCCACCGCGCGCGTTCCGAACACTCATCGCAAACGGTGAGAAGCATCGAGCCGGCGACACTGGATCGGCAGGCCGCGTTGCCAGTCTGGAAGCTGGACCACCTCGCGGTGTCTTACGGACGACACAGGAATTCTGCAGCATGCCGTCTACACGATTCCCAACCATGATCATGGCTACTGCACTGACGACAATGCCCGCGCGCTGCTCCTGACAATGCTCATGGAGGAGCTGGAGGAAAGCTTTCCGGAGCGTGATCGATTGACCAGCATCTATTGCGCGTTCCTGCAAAACGCATTTAATGATGCTGCAGGACGCTTCCGCAACTTCATGTCGTATAGCCGGAAATGGTTGGAGGAAGCCGGTTCGCAAGATAGCCACGCGCGCGCGCTGTGGGCGCTCGGCACTTGCGTTGGACGCTCACAACGGGAGGGACTTCGCTCATGGGCTGCGGAGCTTTTCGAGAAGGCATTGCCGGCGGTGCAGGCTTTCACGTATCCACGAGCCTGGGCTTTTACGATCATTGGCCTGAATGAATATCTTCGCACATTGAGCGGAGATCTCATGGCCAATCAGCTCCGCTCTGAACTGTCGCAACGCCTGCGCGAGCGATACGAGGCGTTTGTGAGCCCGGATTGGCTCTGGTTCGAAGACATCGTGGCCTACGACAATGCGCGACTTCCCCATGCGTTGATCGTGACTGGGCGCTGGGCTAACCAACCCGGTCTGCTCGACATTGGTCTTAAGACCCTCCGTTGGCTCTCGGATAAACAATTGGCTCCCGAGGGGCATTTTCGGCCTATCGGTTCCAACGGCTTTTGGAAACGCGGGGAGCGGCGCGCATCGTTCGACCAGCAACCAGTCGATGCGCACGCCACTATTTGCGCCTGCATTGAAGCTCACGAAGCCACGGGCGATCGATACTGGCTGCTGCAAGCGAACAAGGCGTTCGAGTGGTTTCATGGCGGAAACGACCTTGGCCTCTCGCTCTACGACGCTCAGAGCGGTGGTTGCAGAGACGGTTTGCATATCGACAGGGTCAACCAGAATCAGGGCGCCGAATCGACCCTCGCATTCCTGCTCTCCCTCGCCGAGATGCGCCGCATTCAGAGTCTCACCGCGGATCAAGAAAAGCCGGCGAATCTCGCCGCGTCGCCCGTGGTGCGTCCAATGCCTATGGATGTCAGAACATCCCGGCCCACGGTTCTGAAACATCCCCGCCTTTGCGCGCATCCGGGCTGCTTCGAACGGCTTCCTGAGAAAAGAACGTGCGTGGAAGATCGCCGACAGGCGAGCGGCTGCCGGCGGTTTAGGCAAGAGTCAAACTTCGCGGCTGCATCTATTGAGCTTGGTTGCGTTTGCTCAACTCGTGCCTTGCACGAGCCGCAAGCTCTTCGTAGTCCGCGCGAATCTTGTCGAGCTCTTTTTCTTCCAGATCTTCGATGTCCAGGAGAGCGTTGCTCGCGGTTTTCGTAGCCCTAATAAGCTCGTCAAGCTTTACGTGAAGTGCTTCCGAATCGCGATTTTGGGTGTTTTGGATCAGGAACACCATCAGGAACGTGACGATAGTCGTCCCTGTGTTGATTATCAGTTGCCACGTGTCGCTAAAGCCAAACAGAGGACCGCTGACGGCCCACAATAGCAAAGTAGTCACAGCGATCACAAACGCCGCTGGCTGTCCCGCCATATGCGACGTCCACTTTGCAAATCGAGTGAAAAAACTCGTGGATTTTATCGAGTTCATTGTGAGCGAGCTCCTCCCTCCGGTGCAAGTCCCCGTCTCTCCGCAGACTTGGTCCACGAAAGAAGATCTCGAAATGATATCGGAACTGGGCCGCGCCGCGCGCCTCATTTTGTCTCGATCCTCAATCGTCAGTCAGCACCAGGAACTCATGCTCGGTCTTTAAGTTCACTATGTCCATCGGCGCGAGCGCAATGCACGCAGCAAAAAACCTTTCCCTCTTCTTCCACACCATGCCCGATGATCCGGCATCCACAATGCGGACATTGCGGCGCGAGCGCTTGAATGGCGCACTCAAAACTGTCGAAAACGTGGCGTTCGTTCCCGACGATTACTTCGAAAGTCTTGTCGTAGTCATTTCCGCAGATTTCACAGGTCGGCATTTTTGTCCTTTCGTTTTATGAGCTGATCGTCGGCCGGTGCTTCACTGGATGCCCGGCCGAACTGTTGCCGAATGAAAGCAACTGGCGCGGGGATCGATGGCTCCTGCCAGTATCCCCTTGATCTTGCGGGCGCCGCGCTGATGCTTCGAAAATGGAACTGCCTTAATGAACCCGAGACTTGGCGCCACGGCCCGGCATGCACGCACCGTCGGGAGCGCGCACGATATCGCTCGAGAATGAGAATTCTTCTCGCCTGTCTCCTGCTTGCGACCCGCGCTCTTGGGGCAGAGGCCTCATCCGAAGAGAGCGATGGTGACCGCACCGTGAAGCACCGCTGGGAATTCTCGCTGGAGACCGCCCAAATGGTTGGCGCGGACAACCGCAACCACTACTACTTCTCGACCCAGATGCTTAACCTGGCCTGGGAACCCTTTCGGCCGCTGCGGCTCGGTCCCGTCAGGCTTCGCCACCAGCTTGTGGGCACCTTCTTTGCCGCAGCCATCCTGTCAGGGCCCGAGAGTTACTATTTCGGCGGCGGCCTGCAGCTTCGCCTCATCATCCCTCTTGGCGACACTCGCTTTTCCCTCTATGCCAATAGCGGTGGCGGCATGGGTGTTGCCGACGCCAACGAGGCGGATAAGACCGACCTCGGCCTCGGCCAGGACTTCACTTTTATCCTTCTCGCGGCCGCCGGCGTGCGCTACGCGATCAGCGACCAGTGGTCTGCCTGGCTTGGCGGGATGTGGCATCACCTCTCGAACAACGACCTCTCCGAGCCGGATAAGCGCAACAATCGGACTCGACGAGTTCGGGGTCGTTCTGGGCGCCGGGTATTCGTTTTAGGCAGACGACACCTCCGCGGGTGAAAGGCGTCGAGGGCGACGCAAAGGAAACTTTCCTAGAATCCGTCGACGCTATTGATTAGAACATCTTTGTGCATCGCTCGGCGAAGAAGACCTGGTTTCGGAAACCCGCGGTCATCTGGCTAAGCGCATTCGCGACATTCCTTCTCGGGCTGCTGATCTTTGGTATCCTCTTCATCCGGCGGGAAGCCGTCGAGTACTACCTCGACTACCAATTTACCGTCAACGACCCCGAGTTCTTCCCTTCGGCGCACGCGCTCTCCGATCCGTTGCCGGTCAACGGCAACAAGATCGAGCTTCTGCATAACGGAAAAATGATATTTCCAGCCATGCTGAACGCAATTGGCGGGGCGCAGGAAAGCGTGAACTTCGAGGCGTTCCTGTTTCATTCCGGAGAAGTCGCCACGAAGTTCCGCGATGCCCTTGCGGAGCGAGCGCGCGCGGGCGTGCAGGTGCGGGTAATGCTGGACGGCTTGGGATCGGGTATCGCGCTTGATAACAGCTACGTGGAGGAGCTCAAGAAAGCCGGATGCTCCTTTGCCTACTACCATCCGACGCGCTCCTGGCGTATCGACCAAATGAATCGTCGTACGCATCGCCGCGTGCTTGTGGTGGATGGCCGCATCGGCTTTACGGGAGGAGTCGGATTCTCAGACGAATGGCAGGGTGACGCAGAATCGCCGGGGCATTGGCGGGAGGTGCATGCGCGTCTCGAGGGCCCGATTGTTGGGAAGCTGCAGGCGGCGTTCCAGGAGCACTGGTTCAAGGAGGTCGGCGAAACTCTCAGCGGCAAAGGTCAGTTTCCTGAACTGAAGCCTGCGGGAAACCTTCGCGCTCAGGTCGTGGCAAGCCAGTCGTTTTCAGCCGCGCCGCTCTCTTTGGTCCAGGCAGTCGCTTTTTCCGCGGCCCGGGACTCGATTTACATCACCAACGCGTATTGCGCCCCGAGCGACAGCCAGACACGCGCTCTCGTGGCGGCGGTGAAACGCGGCGTCGATGTCCGACTTCTTCTGCCAGGCAAACACAACGACCAACCCGCCACAAAGCGGCGGGCCGCACGGCTTACGGTGAATTGCTCAAAGGCGGGGTGAAGATTTACGAGTTTCAACCCACAATGATCCACTCCAAGACCATGGTGATCGACGGCATATTCTCCATCCTGGGTTCCTCGAATTTCGACGCGCGCTCTGCCCAGATCAACGAAGAACTGGACATTACCGTATACGACGAAGTCTTCGGGCGCGAGATGCAGGCCGTATTCGAGAGCGATCTTCAGCGCTCAAGGCCGTATACGCTGGAGGACTTCAACAAGCGCTCCCTTTGGGAGCGATTCACGGAATGGGTGATGCTTCCGTTTCACTCGCAAATATGACCCGATGTCGCGGAGGAACCCGGCGGCGGGATCCGTCTGACGCGCCTCGGTCCATCCGCAGCGCGCCGCTCACCGATCAAATCGAAAGAGGCGCGCGTCTGCGTTCGGACGTTGCAGGAGCGCATCTCGGATAATCTCCGCGGCGATAACGCTGTAAGTGATGCCATTGCCGCCAAAACCCAGAGCAAAATAACACCGCGGCATCTGCCGAATCTGGCCGATGAAGGCGAGGCCATCCTTGGTTTCGCCGAACGTGCCCGCCCATCGATACGCGACTTCGAGTTCGATGGCCGGAAACATTTCGCAAAAACGCGCCGCCAGCAGCTCGGTTTTCTTGTTGACCAGGCGATCCCGTCGGGCCGGATTGCGAAACGAATCATCTTCGCCACCAACGAGCGCGCGGTCATCGTCGGTCGTGCGAAGATAAAGATAAGGCCGGGCAGTTTCCCAGATCAGGCAGCGCTCCCACCAGCCCGCAAATGCATCCAGAGGTTCACTGGCCAGAGCATAAGTGCTCTTGAGCTTGACTATTCGCTTGGGCAGAAATTCCTGAGCCTCATAGCCCGTCGCGAAGACGGCGTGGCCTGCGGTGATCTTGCACCCACGATCCGTTCTTAAGCGCACGCCGTTTGCTGCCGCGTCATATTGTTCCACAAGCGTGCGATCGAAAACGCACGCGCCGCTCGTGGCAGCCCGCGCCAGCAGGGCATGCGTGAGACGATGGCAGTCGAGTTCCGCCGCCTGGCTGGATCGCAGCGCGGCTGGACGTGAAAACGAGAATCGCGAAGCCACCTCGGCTTCATCCCAGGTACCTCAACATCGATGCCAATGCTCCGGCGGGCGGCGCCCTCCTGGCGGAGCATCTCCGCATCGGAGGAACGGGTCGCCAAGTAGACGCTCTTGCGTCTCTGGAAGACGCATTCCACCTTAAGATCCTCAACCAAACGCTCGATGGAATCGATACTGTCATGGCAAAGGCGGTAACTTCGCTCGGCGTCGCGGCGGCCAACCTTCTTCGATAGCTCGATCAACGGCGTATCGATCTCGTACTGCAAAAGCGCTGTGCTCGCGCTCGTGCTCCCGCCTCCTATTTCGCGCTTGTCGACCACGACGACATGGAGGCCTTCCCGTGCCAAGGTTTCCGCGACGAATGCTCCGCTGATTCCTCCCCCGAGCACAACAACATCGCACGCAAGGTCCCGCCTCAGTGGCGGATAGACGCCCAACAAGCCGTTCCTTAGTGGCCAGAAGGGTTGCGGTGAAACCAGATCCATCGGCGAGGACGCGATCCACCCCTTAGTCTGGAACGTTGCAGCGGAGCTCCGCCAGCCAAGCATCCGCTTCCGAGTCGGAAGGCGCGCGCCAGTCCCCCCGAGGACTTAGCGAACCGCCCGAGCCAACTTTTGGCCCATTCGGAAGGCAGGATCGCTTGAATTGGCTAAGCTTAAAAAAGCGAAAGAGAAAAACCTCCATCCATTTCTTGATCGTGGGCAGATCGTACTGGCGATGCTTCGCCTTTGGCAGGTCATCCGGCCAACTGCCGCGCAGCTTATCCGACCAGGCATGCTGGCTGAGGAACGCAACCTTGCTCGGACGGAACCCATATCGCGTCACGTAGTAGATCGTGAAATCTTGAAGATCATACGGCCCGACTTTTGCCTCCGTGCTCTGCCCCGGCTGGCTTCGATCGTCGGTCTCGCTCGGCACTAGCTCAGGCGAAATCTCGGTTGCCAAGATGGATTCGAGCACCGCGCTTGTCGCCGCGTCAAATTGCTTCGAACCGATGACCCAGCGCAGAAGGTGTTGGATGAGCGTTTTCGGCACCGAGGCGTTCACATTGTAGTGCGACATGTGATCCCCCACGCCATACGTGCACCAGCCAAGTGCCAATTCGCTCAGGTCGCCGGTCCCCAGGACGATCGCGTTACGGAAGTTGGCAAGCCGGAACAAATGCGATGTGCGCTCACCGGCCTGCACGTTCTCGAAGGTTACATCGTAAACGCGCTCACCTTTGCTGTAGGGATGCCCCAAGTCAGCGAGCATCTGCATGCAGCTGGGCCGGATGTCAATTTCGTCCGCGCTGATTCTCAGGGCTCGCATGAGACTGTGCGCGTTGCGCAGCGTGATATCGCTCGTGGCGAAACCGGGCATCGTATAGCCGAGGATATTTTCGCGCGGCAGCCCGAGCCCGTCAAAAGCCTTGGCGGCGACAATGAGGGCGTGTGTCGAATCGAGTCCGCCGGAGACGCCGATGACGATGTGTTTCAGTCCGATGCTTAGCATTCGCTTCATCAAGGCGTGGACCTGAATATTGTAAGCCTCGTAGCATCGTTCATCGCGCGCCGCGGGATCGCTGGGAACATACGGGAAGCGCTCAACGTCGCGGCGCAGGGGGATCTCGCCTTCAGGCACCTGAAATTGGAACGACACCCGCCGGATGGCGGACACCTTCTCGCGGTGATCCGCCACGGCATCGTTAAAGCTGGTCGCGCGCATTCGGTCCTGGGCAAGCCGCTCCAGGTCGATGTCGGCAATCACGATCTGTTCGCTTGAAGAAAAGCGCTCCGACTCGGTGAGAAGCTCGTCATTTTCATAGATGATGGCATGCCCGTCCCAGGCGAGATCTGTGGTCGACTCGCCCGGTCCCGCCGCCGAGTAAAGGTAGGCGGCGATGCATTTTCCCGACTGCGAAGCGCAGAGATCCCGCCGGTAGTCCGCCTTGCCGATCGTGATGTTGCTTGCGGAAAGATTCGCCAATACCGTGGCTCCAGCCAGCGCAGCATAGGTGCTCGGGGGAATCGGCGTCCACACATCTTCGCAGATCTCCACATGCATGGAGAAACTGTCATAGTTCGCCGCATCGAAAATGAGATCGTTGCCGAACGGCACCGTAAACCCCAAGAAGGAAACCTCCCTTCTCACGGCATTGCGTCCCGAGTTGAACTGGCGTTTTTCATAGAACTCCCGGTAGTTCGGGAGAAAGGTTTTCGGCACGATGCCGAGAAGTTCGCCCCGGTAGATAATTAACGCGCAATTGAAGAGCTTTCCTTCGAAGCGAAGTGGCGCACCAACTATGATCAAAGGGGAAAAATTCCTCGTCTCCGCGATGACTCTCGCAAGCGCATCCTTGGTCGCATCGAGCAAAACATCCTGGTGAAAAAGATCCTCGTTGGAATAGGCGGAAATCCCCAGTTCGGGAAAAAGCGCGAGGGCCGCGTGCAACTCCGAAGCCCGGCGCGCGAGTCCCACGGTATGCTCGGCATTAAATTTCGGATCGGCCACCCGCACATGCGGAATGCATACCGCCGCGCGAGCAAAGCCGTGCGCGTAGATGGAATGGAAAGAGGGACGCTGCATGGGACTCAACAATAACGGAAGGCGCAGGCGGGCACAGCGGAAAAAGGCCGGAGCGGCGCTCCGCATGTGACCAAGGCATCAGGGAGCGACCCTATGTGACACTCAGGCCGCGTCCTTAGATTTTCGATCTGGCACAATGGCCTTGGCCGGAGCAGACTCCTTAAGATATGGGGAAGTATTCGATTCCCTCCTCCGGGATGCTCGTCGATGACTCAGCGATCGAGAACCAATGACGAGGGCGCCAACGGTGGCGACGATGCTTCTTTCGAAGCCAATCTGCTTCGGGCAATGCTGGCCTTTCGCACAGGAGATTTTTCCACCCGCCTGCCGCTAAAATGGGACGGTGTAAGGGGGAGGATCGCCGAAGCCTTCAACGAGGTTGTGGCGATGAGCGAGCGGCGCACGCGGCAGGCAGCCGATGTTGCCCGGGTGGTCGGGAAGGAAGGCCGTTTGCAACAGCGGTTTGCAACGAGCGGGTTCGTTGGAGGCTGGGCGAATGAACTCGAAGCCCTTAACCTGCTGCTCGACGACCTGGCGCGCCCCACGGCAGAGGTTGCACGAACCATCGGCGCGGTCGCAAAGGGCGACCTGGAGCAAACCATCGCGCTGGAAGTGGACGGTCGCAGGCTGCGAGGCGACTTTCTGCATTCAGCCAAGTTGGTCAATCGGATGATCGACCAGTTGGCTGTTTTCACCTCTGAAGTGACTCGGGTGGCAAGAGAAGTCGGCACTGAGGGGAAATTAGGCGGGCAGGCGCGGGTGAAAGGAGTTTCCGGCGTGTGGAAAGACCTCACCGAAAGCGTCAATCAAATGGCCGGCAATCTCACGGCGCAAGTGCGCAATATTGCCGACGTCACGACCGCCGTCGCACGCGGCGATCTATCGCGAAAGATCACCGTGGATGTGAAGGGCGAAATGCTCGAGCTCAAGAACACCATCAATACCATGGTGGACCAACTCAATGGTTTCGCCTCCGAAGTGACCCGGGTGGCGCGGGAGGTCGGCACCGAGGGCAAGCTCGGCGGGCAGGCGCAGGTTCGTGGCGTGGCCGGGACCTGGAAAGACCTCACCGACAACGTCAACTCCATGGCCTCGCAACCTCACCGCCCAGGTGCGCAACATCGCCGACGTGCCGACCGCGGTCGCGCGCGGCGACCTTTCGAGCAAGATCACCGTCGATGTGAAAGGCGAAATTCTCGAGCTCAAGAAGCACCATCAATACCATGGTGGACCAACTCAACGCCTTCGCCTCGGAAGTCACCCGGGTGGCGCGCGAAGTCGGCACCGAGGGCAAGCTCGGCGGCCAGGCCAAGGTCCCGGATGCGGCCGGCACCTGGAAGGATCTCACCGACAACGTCAACTCCATGGCGAACAACCTGACCAGCCAGGTGCGCAACATCGCAGAAGTGACCACCGCCGTGGCCCGAGGCGACCTTTCACGAAAAATCACCGTGGATGTGAAGGGCGAGATCCTGGAATTGAAGGACACGATAAATACCATGGTCGATCAGCTGAATGCCTTTGCGTCGGAAGTCAGCCGGGTGGCGCGCGAGGTTGGCACCGAAGGAAAGCTAGGCGGTCAGGCTGAGGTTCGAGGCGTGGCCGGCACTTGGAAGGATCTGACGGACAACGTCAACTCCATGGCCTCAAATCTCACCGACCAGGTGCGCAATATCGCGGAGGTGACCATCGCTGTCGCCAACGGCGATCTCTCGCGCAAGATCGCTGTGGATGTTCGCGGGGAGATTCTCCAGCTCAAGGAAACGATAAATACAATGGTCGAGCAGTTGCGGTCCTTCGCTTCCGAAGTGACCCGCGTGGCACGCGAAGTCGGAACTGAAGGCCGCCTCGGCGTGCTGGCCGTCGTCCCAGGCGTGGCCGGAACGTGGAAGGACCTCACCGACTCCGTCAATGCGATGGGCTCCAACTTGACCGCCCAGGTTCGTAACATCGCCGAGGTTACGACCGCCGTGGCCCGCGGCGATCTGTCCAGAAAAATCACAGTGGATGTAAAGGGTGAGATCCTCGAGTTGAAGAACACCATCAATACAATGGTTGATCAGCTAAACGCGTTTGCCGCCGAGGTCACACGTGTCGCACGGGAAGTCGGCACTGAGGGCAAACTTGGAGGGCAAGCGGTAGTGCCTGGGGTCGCAGGCACTTGGAAGGATCTCACCGACTCGGTCAACGTTATGGCGACCAACCTGACCGACCAGGTCCGCGGCATCGTGAAAGTCGTCACCGCGGTAGCCACAGGAAACCTGCGGCAGAAACTGACGGTTCAGGCCAAAGGCGAAGTTGCCGCACTTGCCGAGACCATCAACAACATGACTGAGACGCTTGCCACGTTTGCCGATCAGGTCACGAACGTTGCCCGCGAAGTCGGCGTCGAGGGGCGTCTTGGCGGACAAGCGAACGTTCCCGGCACCGCCGGGACATGGGAGGATCTGACGGCGAACGTCAATCTCCTCGCGGCAAATCTTACCACGCAAGTGCGCGCGATCGCCGAGGTTGCGACCGCCGTCACCAAAGGAGACCTCACGCGCTCCATTCAGGTGGACGCACGCGGGGAAGTGGCGGAGTTGAAGGACAACATCAACACGATGATTGGCAACCTTCGCGTGACCACGGAGCGCAATGAAGAGCAGGACTGGCTCAATACGAACCTCGCGAAATTCACGCGCATGTTGCAAGGACAGCGTGATCTTTCCACGGTTGGAGAAATGCTCCTTTCGGAGCTGGCGCCCTTGGTCAACGCTCAGCGCGGCACCATTTACCAGATGACCGGAAGCAATGGACGAGAACCTTATCTCCGCCGTCTCGCCGTTTACGCGGGCAGCTCGGAGCTTCCCGAATCAATCGCCCTGGGCCAAGGCCTCGTGGGACAATGCGCGAAGGAAAACCGGCGCATTCTGCTTTCCGCGCTAACTGGCGACTACCTGCCCATCCAGTCCTCGCTCGGCAAGGCGCAGCCCGCGAGCGTGGTCGTGCTGCCAGTGCTCTTCGAAGGGCAGACGAAGGCGGTCATTGAGCTGGCGTCACTGCACCGCTTTACGGACGCGCATCTGAGCTTTCTCGAGCAGCTGACGGACTCGATCGGTGTCGTGCTGAACACGATCGAAGCGACCATGCGCACCGAGGGCCTGCTTCAACAAAGCCAGCAGCTCACCACGGAACTGCAGGCGCGACAAAAGGAGCTCCAGCAGACCAACGAGGAGCTCGAAGAGAAGGCCCGGCAGCTCGCCGATCAGAACGCGGAGGTCGAGCGCAAGAATATGCAAATCGAACAGGCTCGCCGGGCTCTGGAGGAAAAAGCCGCGGAGCTCGCCCTCACGTCGAAATATAAGTCGGAGTTCCTCGCAAACATGTCGCATGAGCTGCGCACCCCCCTGAATTCCATCCTCCTTCTCGGTCAGCAACTGGCCGACAACACGGGAGGCAATCTTCAACCAAAGCAAGTGGAATTCGCGCATAACATCTACTCCGCAGGCTCCGATTTGCTCAACCTTATCAACGACATCCTGGATCTCTCGAAAATCGAGTCGGGCACCGTAACCGTCGAAGCCGAAGAGATCCGCTTTGCTTCGCTCAGGGAAACGATTGAACGCAGTTTCCGCCATATTGCGGAAAGCAAGAATCTGCCGTTCCTCATTGAGTTCGATGCGGACCTGCCGGGTTCCTTCACGAGCGATTTGAAACGCTTGCAGCAGATCCTGAAAAATCTCCTTTCGAATGCGTTCAAATTTACGGCGCGCGGCCACGTCGGAATGAACGTGCGCCTCGCCGAAGCCGGCTGGAGCCCGGACCACCCAACCCTCGATCGCGCCGGAACCGCGATCGCGATAACCATCAGCGACACCGGGATCGGCATCGCACCGGAGAAGCAGCCTCTCGTCTTTGAGGCTTTTCAGCAGGCGGATGCCGGAACCTCTCGAAAATACGGGGGCACCGGCCTCGGTCTGGCGATATCGCGAGAACTCGCCTCTCTTCTTGGCGGAGAAATCCGGCTGAGCAGCAAACTCGGGGAAGGCAGCTCCTTCACACTCTATCTTCCGCTACACTACGCCGGTCCCTCTGCCCCGACGACCGCTCCGGTGGGCGATATTCGGGGGCAAACGTCAGTCGCACTCTCCCGCGCGTTGCCGATCGTACCGATTCCGCGCGAGGAGAGGATTCCCGACGATCGCAACACGATCTCCCAGGACGATTGTATCGCGCTTATCGTTGAGGATGATCCCCACTATGCACGGGTCCTCCTGGGCGTGGCACGAGACAAAGGTTTCAAAGGCTTGGTAGCGACCCGCGGCGGCGAAGCGATATCACTGGCCCGCCAGTTCCGTCCCGCGATTATCACACTCGACATTTTGTTGCCCGACATGCTCGGGTGGACGGTGCTCAACAAGTTAAAACTCGCCCCGGAGACGCGCCACATTCCTGTTCAAATCATCACCGTCGAGGAGGAAAGGCGGCACGGCCTTTCGCATGGGGCCTTTTCGTATCTCATCAAGCCCGCGACGACCGGCGAACTTGAGAGCGCCTTCGATCGTCTGAAAGGTTTTGTGGGCCCAAGAACCAAGCGCTTGCTCGTCGTGGAGGACAATGCCGCGGAACAGCGAGACATCGTCGAACTCCTCGGTCACAACGATCTCGAAATCTCGACCGTCTCAACCGGCGCCGAGGCTCTCGATGTGTTGCTTGATCGTCCGTTCGACTGCTGTGTCCTCGACCTTCGGCTGCCGGACATGACAGGCTTTGAGGTCCTTGACCGAATTCAGGAAGAGCCAACCCTCCGTGATGTTCCCGTCGTCGTTTTTACCGGCAAAGACTTGTCCGCCTTGGAACAGGACCGCCTGCGCACCGCGGCAAAAAGCGTGGTCCTAAAGGACGTTCAGTCCCCGGAGCGTTTGCTGGACGAAACGGCCCTGTTTCTTCATCGCGTAGTTGCTGATTTGCCGGAAAGCAAACAAAAGGTTCTCCGGCGGCTCCACGATTCCAACGAGTCATTGCGAGGCCGGAAAGTGCTCATCGTCGATGACGACGTCCGGAATATTTTCGCGCTTTCAATCGTTTTGGAAAACCATTACATGGATGTGCTGAATGCCACGAACGGCCGCCAGGCCATAGAAATCATTCGGAAGACCCCCGATCTCTCAGTCGTGCTCATGGATATTATGATGCCGGAAATGGATGGCTACCAGACGATCCGCGAAATTCGAAAGCTGCCTGAATTTCGCGCCCTGCCGATCCTCGCCCTCACGGCCAAGGCGATGAAAGGCGATCGGGAGAAATGCCTGGAAGCCGGCGCGAGTGACTACATCGCCAAACCCGTTGACACGGATCAGTTGCTCGCCGTTCTTAGAATCTGGCTTCATCGATAAGCAGGCGACATATGGTTGCAACCGAACAAGCGGTTCCGGGTGAGGCTGCGACGCAGCCGCTCGAAATCCCCGCCTCGCAGCCCGGCATACTTCTCGTGGACGACGATGCGCGCAATCTCTTTGCTCTCGAAAGCCTGCTGCAGAGCGAAGCCTATACGATCTCAACGGCGCAAAATGGAAATGAGGCGCTGCTTGCGCTGATGAATCGCGAGTTCGCCGTGATAATCCTCGACGTCGCGATGCCTGAGGTCAATGGCATCGACCTGGCACGCCTTATAAAACAACACAGACGCACCCAGCATATTCCAATAATATTCCTCACCGCCCATTACCTCGAAGATCAACATGCAATCCTCGCTTACGATGTTGGAGCCGTGGACTACCTGACAAAGCCGGTCAATCCCGCGGTGCTGCGATCCAAGGTCAATGTTTTCGTTGACCTTTTTCGAAAGACCCGTGCCCTAACCGAAATGAATGCAGCGCTGGAGGCCCAAAATTCCGCCCTCCAGCGCGAGGCGGAGGAAAGGATGCGGCGCATTAGGGCCGAAGCCGCGCGCGCCGAAGCTGAGGCGGCCAATGCGGCAAAGGACCGATTCCTGGCCATGCTTTCCCATGAACTTCGCACCCCTCTGACGCCCATTATTTACGCGGTCGCATTACTCGAAAAGGATCCCAATTGCCCCGGCCACATCAGAGAGGCTGCCGCGACGATCCGCCGCAATGTCGCCGCGGAGACGCGGCTGATTGACGATCTTCTCGATCTGGCCCGCATTCGCAGCGGAAAGCTGACGCTCGAAAAAGAATTCACGGATGCCCACGCGATTCTGCGAGAAGCGATGGATATCTGCTTTGCCGACACCGGTCAGGGTGTTCCCAGGCGAAGCGAGCAACTCCGAGCGGAAAACACCCGGCTTGAAGCAGATCCGGCCCGCCTCCGTCAGGTTTTCTGCAACCTGTTGAGCAATGCGGTAAAATTTACGCCAGCCGAGGGAACAGTATTCATACGCACGGCCAATTCCGGTGACTCGCTGCATGTGGAAGTAAGCGACACTGGTGCGGGAATCGAGCCCCATAAGCTGAACAGCATCTTCGATGCGTTTGAGCAGGCGACCACCGCCCGTTCCTCTGCCGGGTTGGGACTCGGGCTTGCTATTTGCAGGGCGCTCGTCGATCTCCACGACGGTACAATCGAGGCTGAAAGTGCCGGACTGGGCGCCGGCGCTTCGTTTATCGTAAAACTCCCCTGCTCTGACGCTGCAAAAAGTCAGACCCCCCCCAATTCGACCTCGGAATCACGATAGAAAACGCAGCAAAAGAGCGGGTTTCGCAGAGCATCTAACAAAGCCGGTCGATTTCGCCATTCTTCAGCGGGCGATCAAACGGCTCGCAGCCCGTTTGAAATAGGAAGTCCTTCCCCGCACTCCACGCCCACGATTAGTCCCCGTTGAACCTCCGAATGGGCGGTCATCCGTGGCGTGATAGAACTCCGGCCTGACGCGGACATGGCGCTCAAGCAGTCCCCTCCCTCGACGGTTTGATCTCGCTCAGGTTCGAAAAACCGTGGCCGGCGTGATCACTTGCTCTTTTGGGTCTCGAAGCGACCTTCGATCCATCCCAGCGTCCGGAGAATGAACAACGCAATCGCCGTCGCGCCTGCAGCGATAAGATAACAATCCAGGGCATGCGATTCATTTGCGAACTGGTTCAAGCGACCCTCGATATGAAGTCTCTCCTCCGTAGCCTCGAACCTGATCACCACGGGATCGAATTTTCGAGGGAACCACTTCTCGCGTTGGAGAACGGCGTTACTGGCGATCGCGCGGGTGAATGAGCCATGAGTGCGCCGCGTGTTTCAGTCTCTGCCAGCCGGCGGCTTCAAACCTCCCTGGCCGGGGCGCTGCTTCTGCAAGGCTGCTCCGGGCGGCAATCAGCCCTGGATCCCGCCGGGCGTGGGGCGGAACAGATTGCCGAGCTGTATAACTGGATGGCCGCCGGCGCCGTGATCGTGTGGCTCGCCATGATCGCGCTTACGATCTACGCACTGAGGGAATCCATCCCGCACAAGCAGGACAAGGCGACACTGCTGATCATTGGGGGCGGCGCGGCGGTTCCCACGCTGATATTGGCAGGGCTTCTTGTCTATGGGCTGTCGACGCTGCGATCGCTGACCGCTCCTACGCCCTCGGGCGCCTTGCAGGTTGCCGTGTCCGGCGAGCAGTGGTGGTGGAGGGTGCGCTATCTGGTCGATGGCAAGGCCATCGAACTGGCGAATGAAATCCGACTTCCGGTCGGTAAGCCAGTCGAGTTCCAAGTCTCAAGTTTTGATGTCGTTCACTCGTTTTGGATCCCGTCCTTGGGACCGAAAATGGACATGATCCCGGGTCGAACGAACCGGCTCGTGCTTCATCCGACGCGAACCGGCACGTTCCGCGGCGTCTGCGCCGAATACTGCGGAGAATCTCATGCGCTCGTGGCTTTCGATGTGGTCGTGCTGGAAAAGGGCGAAAGGAGGGGGCGGCGTGGGATTACCGGCAGCGGAAATTTCGAGAATCGCTCTAAGCGACCGGTGGCCGGGCGATTACCGATTTACCCCTGTGAGTTGGTTCCGCCAGTTTTCCCGAAACACGGTGCAAATAGCGCTTGTCATTTTGGCGCTCCTGGTCGGTTTGCGGTTGGCGCTTCCCTATTTCGTTAAAAAATATGTGAACAAAAAGCTCGATGAAATGCCGGAGTATGACGGCCGCATCGGGGATGTCGACATGCACCTCTGGCGCGGCGCTTACTCGATCCAGGGGGTCGAAATCATCAAAACCGACGGCGATGTGCCCGTGCCATTCTTCAGTTCAAAGCGGGTCACATTTTCCGTTGAGTGGAAAGCCCTCTTCAATGGCGCCCTGGTCGGCGAGATCGACTTTTATTCTCCAGTCATAAACTTTGTGCAAGGTCCTTCACGCAAGACCCGCCAGGTCGGAGTCGACAAACCATGGCTGCACGTCATCAAAGAGCTCTTCCCCCTCAACATTAATCGCTTCGCGGTTCACGACGGGACCGTGCACTACCGGGATTTTCACAGCCGGCCAAAGGTGGATCTCAAAATGGACCAGATCGAGATGGTTGGAACCAATTTGACAAATAGTGAGAAGCTCTCCAAGTCGTTGGTCGCAGATATCAAAATGACCGGCAGGGCATTTGAATCGGCTCCAGTGGAAGTAAAGGTCAAGCTCGACCCATCGACACGCCGGGCAACTTTTGATCTGGCTGCAAGGATGAGAGCTGTCGCCTTGAGCAGACTCAACGAATTCGCGGAAGCTTACGGCAACTTCTCCTTTGAAAAAGGCACTTTCTCGGTGACAAGCGAGCTCGCTGCCTCGGACGGCAAGCTCACCGGTTACATAAAACCTCTCTTCGATGATATCGCCGTGATCGATCTTAGCGATGCTAAAGACAACCCTCTGAAACTCGTCTGGGAAAGCATCGTGGCGGGCGTCTCACGACTTCTCCGTAATCAGCCTAAGAATCGCTTCGCCACGAAAATCCCCATCTCCGGGACCTTAAGCGATCCGAAAGTCGATGTTCTTTCAACCTTGGGAAATATCCTGAAGAATGAATTTGTCCGCGCATTCACAAATGAATTCGAAGGGAGTATCGAACCGGCTGATGCGGAAAAGGAAAGATCTCGCTGAGAAGAGTGATCCCCTGTCGCCGGATACTCACGTCATAATCGATCCAAAAATGGAGCAGCGCGGGCGACTGCCCGGCCGAGAAACGTTCTTCGCTCGATCAACGAAACCGCACTTTGACAGACGGCCTGGTGTCGGCCTTCAGGCGCAGGGCCATGTGCTCAAGCGCGAAACGATACTGCCGCTTGGTTTCCGAAGCTATGCAATCCGAGGGAACTGCCACCTTGAAATCCCGCATATAAGCATCGTTCGCCGTGTAGAGAACACAGATGTCCGCGGCGAATCCGACAAGAATCAACCGGCGCACTTCGAGTCGCTCCAAGAGCACCTCCAAAGTAGTTGAAAAGAAGCCCGAGTGCATTGGCTTGAGGACAAAGTAATCATCCTCCGCCGGCTTCAGAAGCTCGACGATATTCCGACCCGGCCGACTCTTCCTCAGACAATGGGCAATCTGCTGTCGAAAGTCAGAACGCCAGCGGCCAAAATTGTCGTTCGCGTAGATCGCGGGAACTTGCGCGCGCTTGGCCCGTTCTTTCAGTCCCGCGATACGTTTGGCCGCAGGCAGGGCGAATCGAAGAAGAGATTGGGCGCGCGGAAAATCAAAGTCGTTAATGACGTCAATGAGAATGAGCGCGTCTTTCTTCTTCCGAGACATTCTACTCTCAATCCGAAACGAAATCGTTGGAATCGCTGTTTCGTCCGGGGAAGCCTTTGACGCTCATCGCGCAGCCTAGATTCGACCCATCAGCAACAGCACAATCAGGATGACCAGGATCAAACCCAAGCCGCCGCTTGGATAGTAACCCCAACCGGAGCTATAAGGCCAGGCAGGTAGCACGCCAACAAGGAGAAGGATCAAAACAATCAGCAGAAGAGTAGACATGATCTTGAGGGTAGTTGCCTATGTTTCGCGCGCCATCGATCCGCTGCGCGTCTCAACCCTCTCAAGTGAATGGCGCGCGAGAACTTCAGAACGCTCTATTCGACGAGGTTTCCAAACAGGCCATCACTCGACGATACGTCGAAGACTCTCACGAGCAAGGAACGCCCGCTCGGGGGACCGGTTTTCGGCAAGCAATTGCCTCAGTATGCGTCTGAGCCGCCGACGGCTATTCTGTCTAAATTCTGCCCTAGTTACCGATCCGCTGGTTCGAATTCTTCCACTCATTTACAAACGGAGTTGCCCCGGCAGCAAGTGCAACTGCCACAACACTTACCATGAATTTTCAGTTATTCAATCGGGGATCTCCCTGATCGGTAATTCGGGGGACAACTTGTCGCACACGAACATCAAATTCTAGCCACAGCTTCTTCCAAATGGGACGGATTTTCCCGCGCTCTCGATCTTGCGCGTTGCGCCGGAGAGGTTGCACTTATGCGTTTAATCTACTTCGCGCTCAACGGTCGTGGTCGTGACGGGACCAATAGTGGTGCGACGGGTTTCTGTGGTGGTGGTTGTCGGTTCCACTTCCCTCTCAACGCTGATACACCCGCTGAAACTCGTCAGAACCGCGAGAGCGACCACAGAAGGCAGGCTGAATTTCAAGATGATACGTTTCATGCTTGGGTAATTTCGCATCTCCAGTGGCCGATGGTTGCCCGGCGAAGGCTCTCAAAACATCTCTGCATTCTGCATAGGTCTTCCGCCGCAAGGACATCTTACGTCTCAAAAGCGATCGCGTAAGAAGTATTCCAACGCGCACTGGGCAACTTGCCCACGCTCGGCACGGTCGCGAGGCGGGTCGCCTCAGTTGCGAGAGGCGAGATCCATATTCACAAAAAGGCAGCCCAAAAAGGACTATCCTGAATCTCACATCGGAATGACGGTCCCCCAAAAGGAACCGCTCCAAGCTCCACTTCTTTGTCCAGGGAACAGGGAGTGGGCCCAGCGTTATTGACCTTTTATTGCCCGAGGCCGCGTCAGTAGAGTCCGAGCAATTTGAGTACTATCACAATGACGACAATGACGCCGATGATGTAAAAGATGTTGTAACCCATAATCAATGTTCGAGTAGAAGCCCGGAGCGGGAAATGAGCAAGACCTTACGTTGCACACGCCCAATTTCGTTCAATCCCGCTGCTGGCATTGCGTAAGTTCGCTACCACTCGATCGTCGATGATCCGAAAGATCGGAGTCAGGCCGTCCAAACTTCGACCGCCGATCGATCAATCTCGATGAGAACGTGTCTGAGTATCCTCCTCAATGGGTCTGCTTGCACGCGGAGAAAAAATCACAGCTCCTAAAATGAAGAAAGGCGGGAAGAATGCTCGATGACGCCCTGAAGGAAGCCGGAATTCGGCGCTCGCAATGCTACGTCACCAATGCGGTAAAGCACTTCAAATGGGAGCCCGTAGGAAAGCGACGCATTCACAAAAAGCCATCGCCACGTGAAATCGCAGCATGCAGGCCATGGCTGGAAGCGGAAATCCGAATCATTCGTCCTGAAACGATTGTATGCCTGGGCGCCACGGCAGCGAATGCGCTCCTGGGTCCGAGCGTTCGCGTCCTGCGGGATCGAGGGCGCCCGCTTTCATCGGGCATGGCGCAGAATGTGTTTGTCACCGTTCATCCCTCAATGATTCTGCGAATGCCGGATCGAGAGGCCGCCAAGGAGGAATACGAGCACTTGATTCGCGACTTACGCGCCGCGGACGCTCGTTCCCGGCTGCTGCATTCGAAAGGCACGGCCTGATCGGGATTTTCCTCCTCGACGTCTTCGGGTTGGGCCGCCCAGGATGCCTTGCGGGCAGCGATTCATGCAGATCCGTCGCCGCGGGCGAATCGATACCTATGGGGGAGATCCCATGTATTTACGCTGCGTAGTTTTGTGCTTGATTGGAAAGATGCCACCCGCAGTGCTTAACGGGGCGTTCCTGAAAGACGCGAAGGGGAAGGATTTTCTTCTGGTCGTCGACATTCATCGCGACATTCGGAGCGTTCAGGACGCAGCGATGTTCCATCTCAAGGTCGCCAGCACGTTCGAGTTTCCCGTCGTTCTTGCGTGGTTTGAAGCGGGGGAATGGCGCATGGCAGGTCTCGAGCCTTGGAAAGCGATCGCCGAAAAGACCGACTTGCTCGCCCTTCGCTTGTACCAGATCCCGGTCTCTGATCCCGAGACCGAGAGACGGCTTCGAGAGAGAAAGAGTGCCGCAAGAGGCGATTTGTAAAAAGGCGACCAGCTTCGCCTCGTCAAGCGAATCCTATTACGAAAGGCTAATCGAGACAGGATCTCGAAGGCAGATTGATGAACGTGCTATTGCGGCTATTGGTCGGGGCGCTGGGAGGTTTGAGTGCAACCGGTCCCATGACGGTAGTCATGATTCTCCTGCATCGCCATCTTCCCCCAAGGCATCGGTATTCACTGCCGCCTCGCGAGATCACCGTGGAACTGGCAGAGAAAGTCGGGATGAAAAGGAAACTTGACCCCGATACCCGCGCGGCGCTGACTCTAATTAATCACTTCGGCTACGGGGCGATGGCGGCGACGATCTATTCGCTTGCCGAAGCGAAGGTCCCGGTCAGCGCCTTCCTGAAAGGCCCATTTTTTGGGGCAATGGTGTGGCTGGTGAGCTACTTGGGGCTTCTTCCCGCGGTGGGTATTCTCGAGCCAGCCACGAAGCATCCGCCCTCGAGAAACCTCCTGATGATCGCAGTGCATCTCGTTTGGGGACTCGTGGTCGGCGTTTTCGTTGAGACCCTCCTGGCTGAAAGGAAGCGGACTTTCGGTGCTTTGCTGGTGGGTTCGCCTCTGCCGCAAAAGGATCGCAAAATCTCTGCCCAAGGATAAGATTCGCTCCAGGGCAGTAGCCGCTGAATTGGCCGGGCGCTGCGGCCACGACGGATCCTTCAGCGGCGCGAACTGCTTTGGCGCGACTTTCGCGATTCCGCGGACTCAAGTGCCTTGTCCTCCGGACGCCAGCTATCTTTGAACAATCTTTGTGGATGCGAATCTTTCATATGTCGTAGGCGGCTCGCCAGGTTGCAAGGGGAGGGTCAAAGCCCCTTTACACGTTGCGCGCTGGGGATGTCACGGGAGCTTCCCATTGCTCGATACAAAGCATAGCATGCAACCAATTTTCAAAAATCTATTAGTTGCCGAGCGTTTTATTCCCCACACTTGACGTCATTTCCACGCGATGAAGACCGCAACTTTTTCCGCAGTAGTCCAGGCCGCCGGAACGCCCACAACGCACCTTCTTCTGGTTCCGCCCGAAAAGGATAAGGTTTTGCAAGCGGCAATCAGAGGCCACAGGGTCATGACGCTGCATCAGCGACCAACCGGCAACAAGGCTGACTATGGAACGGTTGGCTTCGAGTCCGGAGGCGCGCGCCAATATCTCATCTTTCCGAAGAGTCTCTCCGAGTTTCAGGAGATGCGCATTATTGCCATAAGATACGAATTGCTGGAAGATTCTGCCGTCCTGGAAGTCATCCAAGGCAAGGCAGAGGCAGTTCACGAGAAAGAAGCGAAGCCCGCGAAGCCGCGGCGACCTGCCGGTCCCCGCAAAAAGAGATCTAGGAAAGACTCGACAAGCTCGAAGCCGCCTCTTGAGAAAGTTGTTCATTTTGAAAGGCCAGAACCGGCTAAAGAACCGGATGAAGAGGGCGAGGCCACCAGGGAAATAAAGAATCAGGTGCGACGCGCGATGGAGATGTTGGAAGAGGGCAAACAGGTCGCGGCATTCAACCTTCTCAAACGTATCGTTGATCTCTAACGGCCAAACGCCTCTCCCGTTTGCGAAGCTCTGGAAACGATGAGAGCGTTGTGGAAGGGTGCGATCAGTTTCGGATTAGTCACAATACCGGTGTCCCTGTATCCGGCAACCCGCAGGGAGGAACTGAAGTTCCGGATGCTTCGAAAATCCGATCACAGTCCGATCAATTACAAGCGGGTCGCAGAAGCTGATAGGAAGGAAGTGCCGTGGGATCAGGTGGTGAAAGGCTACGAATACGAGAAGGGCAAATACGTCATTCTTAAAGAAGAAGATTTTGCGCGCGTCGACGTCGAGGCAACCCAGACGGTCGATATCATAAACTTTGTGGCGATCGACGACGTCGATCCGGTTCTCTTCTACAAACCCTACTATCTCGAAGTCGGCAAGGGTGGGGACAAAGCATACGTCCTGCTAAGAGACGCGCTGGTCAAGAGTGGAAAAATCGCGATTGCAAAAGTTGTAATTCGCGCGCGCCAACATCTGGCCTCAGTAAAAACTCAAAAAAAAGGGCTTATTCTCGAGCTAATGCATTTCCCGGATGAGCTTATCGATGCTTCGGAGTTCAAGGCCCCGTCTGAGAGATCCGTCAGCCGGTCCGAAATGACGATGGCGGAACAACTGATTGAGAGCATGAGTTCAGAGTGGAAGCCCGAGAATTATACGGACGACTACACCGAAGCCTTGCAAAACCTGATTGAGGAAAAGATCGAGCATGGCGACAAAGCCACCCCTGCCCCGTCCAGGAAACAGCGGCCATCCAACGTCGTGGATCTCGTCTCCGTGTTGAGGGAAAGTATTGAGCAAAGTCAGGGAAGAGGAAAAACCGATGAACGCGCGACCAAAAAGCGCGAAAAGGCTAGAAAGTCGCGCAGTCACAAAAAGGCGGCATGAAAGGCTTTGCTGTGTACAGGACCGTCGGACCAGCGGATCGCGGAGCCCTCGGGTCGCTTTCTAAACAAGGCCTGACCTCTCCCTCAGGACCTTCCTGAGAACATCGTGGGTCCTCACTTCGATTCCCAATTAGGAAGCGAACCTTTGGAAAATGCATGCAGTGATGAAACGATTGCCACATACCAAGGTCAGATTGGCTTACAGGCTCCGTGAGCAACTGAGCCAACATCTCGCCGGCACCGTCCTGGCAGCCGGCGCCCTTATCACCCGCCTTCGGCGACGCCATGCTCCAGAAGCGACAGACGCAGCGTATCTCCTGGAGATGGTCAAGACGGTCAGCAAGCAACTGCACTGCCTCACTACGGAGGAAAATCTCGGAAAGCCGGATAAACGCTGACCGCCCCGTTTTTGATGCGCGACCCTCGGGGACAAGATCTCCACCGCACTCGCTCATTGATCCCTTCGCGAAAGTCCAGGATCTGCGAAGCAGACTCGCCCAATTCCCGGGGTCCTCGCCGACCACTTCCCGCGCGAAGGGGACCGGCAGCGCAACGGATTGAAAGGCGCCGCGTCTACACTATCTTTGCCGTCGAAGTTTATTGAGAATCGCCACCCAACGCCCAAACCAACAAAGGCCAGAATAGCTGCGGCAGTCAGAGTTAGATCGAGTCCCGCATGCGCGGCTCCCGCTCCGAGCAGGATTGACCCCAGGGCAATGCCTCCTTGTCCGACCATGATCAGAAGCGCGTTTAGGCGTCCCCGAACCCACGCAGGCATCACGCGCTGCCCCGCGATCCAAAACTCGGATGCTGCCATCGCCCATGCTACGCCGGCAAACCCGACGGTTATCATCAGTGCGGCCGGGTTCCGCACGAGCGCCATCGCCACGAGAACGGCGGTGGCCATTCCCATCGCGATGGAAGTGATTGCGTTCGGCGAGACGCGCTGTCTGAGGTACGGCAACGCAATTACCGCTCCAGCCAATGAGCCAACGGCCACGCACGTAAAGAAAAGTCCGAGTTGAGCGGCGGTAGACTTTAGTTCTCCCAGCGCGATTACCGGCAGCAGCGCCGGGATAGCAGAGATGGCAAGCGAGAACATTAGATTCCGGAAAAGGATCGTCTTAAAACGCTGCGAACTATTGGCGTACCGAAACGAACTCACGAAAGATTCCCTGAAGCTTTCCTGCAGGTTGCCCGGATGTATAGGACGCGGCTTCCAGCCCAGTACTGCCAAAGCGACCAGCAGAAAAGCCAACACATTCATAGAAATGAGAAGTGGCGCGCCGAGAAACGACAGGAGGAAGCCGCCAAGTGCAGGGCCGACGATTCCGGCGATGTTCAACTGCACTCCGCCCAACGTAATCGCCGAGGGGAGCTCCTCCTTGCTGACAATATCCGGAACACTCGCCCCCCACACCGTGTTAGCGAAGGCGACACCCACCCCAAAGGCGAAAATGCAGGCAAGCACGGAGCTGACGCCGATCGTGTGCGTCCACGCTCCGAGAGCGAGAACCGCCGAGCAAGCTCCCTGCCAGGTCACAGCCGCCAGGAGCACAGCTCGCCGATTGACCATGTCAGCAATCACCCCGGCGGGCAGGGTGAACAGAAAGAGCGAGGCGGAGGCGGCGGTCGCTATGAGAGAGAGCGAATAGGATGCACCAAGGTCATGCATTAACCAGGTCGCCGTCACGTCCTGCGCCGAAACGAAGATCCCCGATAAGACAGTCGCCAGCCATATACGAAGGAACGCGCGGTTTCGAAGAGCGAACCAAGTGGAAGTTGACTCGATCTCCGGAGGCGGTCCAACCGCGATCTCATCAGGCGTGATCTTACTCATGTTAAGTCCGGGAAAAACCAGTCCCCCAAATTCCCCGATGGCCTTTCACACAGGGACTGTCGGCTGGCGCTTCCCCCTCGAATAGCGCAGTCCGCGATCCGAGGAGTGGAAGACACAAATTCACAACGCACCGAAGATCTTCTTTAAAGCGAACTGGTAGGTGCGAGCGAGAATCGTTCCCGCAAAGCTGCCGCTCAGCACGTCCCCAGGGTAGTGAGCACCCAGATAAACGCGCGAGAATGCGACGAGAAAGGCGATGCCGACCACGAACGGAGTGAGGCGCGGGTATTGGCGCAACAGGAGGCTCGCTCCGGCAAAGGCGGCGGCACTATGGCCGGACGGAAACGAATAGCTGCCGGGTTTGCGCCCCACGACGATCGCACGGACAAGAGAAATAAATGGCCTGTGACGCCTACAATACGCTTTGATTGGGCCTTCAACGGTCAACGTTGCAAGATACAGCGGCGGTACTACCTCGAGAAATTCCCGCACTCCGCGTCGCCGATCGACGAGCGCCCGGACCAGGATAGCAAGAGTCCACGCATGACCGCCCGTCATCAGGAAACTGAACCAGGAAAAGAAACGATCCAATGCCTTCGGATGCCAGAGGTGATTAATTTGAAGAAACAGAGCGGCGTCAATTGCATCGAGAGGCTTCAGCCGCCTCATCAACTCACGTCTTAGCAGATTGCGCCCGCGCTGGACCTCCAGCGTTTCACCACGAGCTGACGGCGAGGTGCCCGCAGCCTTTTCAATCCCAGCGTCGAGGACAGGTTGCGACGAGGCAGGAGAGGCCGCGATCTGTCGAGCCGTTTCGGCAAGCACGGTAACCGTTCGCTCCTTGGGAGCCGCAACCTCGGACGCGGTTTTTATCGCGCCAGCCTGTTCTTCAGGCTGGACGTCGGCGGGAGCATTCGGGATGTCTTTTTCCTCGGCTTCGCCGGAAATCGCTTCAACCTCCGATAAAACTTTCGCGGCATCGTCTTCGGATTTGACCTCCGCAAAACCTTTCTCTAGCGCTGTTTCGACCTCCTTTATCTCTCCCTGTCGGTCAGCTTTGCTGCTCTTAGCCACTATGAGGCAGCCTCTACGGCATCCCGCAATTCCCGTACCTTGTTGTGCGCCTCGAGAACGCAGGTCGCTTGAGATTCGACCTCCTGCCTGACATCGCTGGGCAGTTCTTGCTTCAGAGCGTTGTTAAACGCTTCGACTGCGTGATCCTCCCCGCGCTCGCACTCCCCCAGGATCGCATGATCGTCGCCCGAAGTTCGGTACCGACTTCAGCTCGATCCAGCCGCGGTGCATTGCACCGCTAATGGTCGATTTCTTCTCCTTCGGATCGGCCGACGAGAACCGCAGCAACTCTTCAGCCATGCGCGCACGTTCGCTGGAATAATGTGAGAATAGAGCCTTGAGGTTTGGATCCTTCACCGCTTCGGCGGCCTTGGAGAATCCTTCTCTACCGTCCTCCAGGACTTGCAGAAAATCGTTGACAGTATCGGATTCGGATCAATTCATATCAAGCTATCGAACCGCAAACCCTCTCCGGTTCTGTGTTGCGACAACATCTCGGGGCTAATTTGGAGGAACCACAGCGAATGGCGTGGGCATCGCTCGGAGTAGGAATCCAAACCCAAAGGCCTCCTTGCAAACGCGGGCGGTTGATTCCTGATTCCTATCGAGAGCCTCAGGTGCACCCGCGGATCAAGTACAGGAAGAGGAGCACCGGTATTGGAACGCCAAGAAGCCAGAGAAGTATCCAACCTAGCTTTCCACTCTGAGCCGCTCGCTTGTCTATGTATTTCATGTCTGAGAATCGCCGTGCCCAATGGCGTCGCGCGTATGCACGGCAATCAATCACAGCCGCCTGCCAGCGTTGCATTAGAGCCTCTTGGTGGCGGCCTGCCTGCGCTCCCGGAGAACAGGCAGGCCGCCCGTTCGGTTTGTGCAGGCTTTTTGTATGCCATGTCACGAGAGCCGCTGAGAATCGGGGATCTCCCTGAGACTGGCATCAGAATGCGTCAGTTGCCCGGGAAAATCGCGGATCACGCGCGATGCTAAAATCTCGATGCCCCCTGATTCTCGCTGGAACGTCCCCGCCCGCCCGCCTTCCCTATAGCCCCAGAGGTAACTGCCCCGATTGTCTCCCCGTCGCTGCGGTATATACCTTCTGCTCATGCCATCTCTCCCAAGAAAGGTTTCGAAGACTCACTCCGGAGCAAGAAGAAGCTTTCAACAAAGGTCAATGCGCCTGCTGCGTCTAATGGCCTGGAACGAGATGTTTTCTAAAGGGGAAAATTCGTTATCACCGACCCAACGCCGACTCATTGAGCAGATGCAAAGCCTCGTGAACACCAAGACGGCGTCAGCGAGATCAACGCGGCAGAGACAGAGGCACGCGAGCAAAGCCCCGGTTGCCTCGATCACCGGCTGAAAATTTGGCATAGGGGGCGATACGCCCGCGGGAGGTGTCTGCTTATCGAAACCGGGTTGTTGCCCGTGCCTAAGCACTACTATCGACTCGTCGCCATGCATACGCGCAGCAGTGACAAACGATGCGAATCAAGGGATATGGGATACAGCATCTTCTATATTATCGGCGTCGTCGTGGTTATCATAGTCGTTCTCAAGTTGCTTGGGACATGCGCGCGACATCGGCTCGCGCGACGTCAACGACTATCTTCGCGCCATTACCAGCGAGGAATTTACCGCCAAGGACTTTCGCACCTGGCACGCCACCACTCTGGCGCTCTCGGCTCTAAGCAGGTTGCGTCTGACTTCCAGTCGAACAGGTGCGAAAAGGCACACGATCCAGATCATTAAAACCGTCGCCGAAGCGCTGGGAAACACCCCGGCGATTTGTCGAAAGTCTTACATCCATCCCGCCGTCCTCACAGCTTGCGAGAGTTTTAAGGCTATCCCGGCAGTTATTCGCAGGCCCCGGGGCCTCAGCGTCGACGAGAGTCAGACTCTCGCCCTGTTGCTCACACTCTAGGCTACTAATTGGGTCCAAAACCCGATTTTGCACATCCAGATCTTGACTGGTGACTAATCATTTCGGAGCTCAACCTGAGATCATCCACGAAACCTGATTGCTGCATGCATTTCCCTTGACGTCGAGGCGTCCGCGAGAAGAGCGAGTAGCGAACGCCTTTGTGATGAAGAGAAGAGCAAAAAAAATCCGATACGCCGTCGTCGGGATGGGACACTTGTCGCAGGTGGCGATTCTTCCAGCCTTCCGCCATGCTCGCCGGTCCGAACTTGGGGTCCTTATCTCCGGCGACAAAACCAAGGGCCGCCTCTTGTCGCAAAAATATCAGGTTCCCACCTATAGCTACGACAAATTTGAAGACGCGCTGGCTAACGAGCATATCGACGCCGCTTTTATCGTTCTGCCAAATACCATGCATCGCGAATTCACTGAACGGGCGGCGAAGTCGGGCGTCCATGTTCTATGTGAAAAGCCCATGGCGACGAACGAGAAAGACTGCCAGGCGATGATCGATGCCTGCGACCGCGCACGCGTGAAGCTCATGATCGCTTATCGCCTGCACTTCACAGATTCCCAGGTGAGAGCGATCCAACTGGCACGAAGTGGCAAGCTGGGCAAACTCCGCACTTTCGACTCGCAGTTTGCGATGCAGGTGGAGGAAGCCAACATCCGCGTCAAAGAGGAAACCGGCGGCGGCCCGTTACTCGACATTGGCATCTACTGCATCAATGCCACTCGCTTTCTTTTCGGCGCAGAACCGACCGAGGTGGCGGCAATGGCCGCCACCTCCGAGGATCCGCGATTCAAGGAAGTGAATGAAATGGTCAGTGTCTTGCTTCGGTTTCCGGGTAGTCGCCTGGCGACGTTCACGTGCAGTTTCGGAGCCCACCATATCGGCGAGTACCGACTCGTAGGCACAGATGCGATTCTCCATGCCGAACCAGCGTATAGCTACGTGGAGCCCATGTACTGGAAGATCCGACGCGGCGCTCGCGAAACAAAGAAAACCTTCCCAAAAGGCGACCAATTTGCCGCTGAGATGGACTATTTTGCCCAATGTATCCAAGAGAACTGCGCTCCGGAACCATCCGGCGCGGAGGGGCTTGTCGATGTCCGGATCATTCAGGCGATCAACGAAGCCGCCAAGAGTGGGCGATCGGTCAAACTAAGAGCCTTCAAGAAACTCAAACGTCCCGGCACCCGGCAGGAAATTAAGCGTCCCCCGGTTAAGAAGCCTCCACGTCCCGTCAAGGCCAGCGCTCCGCACGAATAAGTCTGATCTATTTCGGCTGCTGGAGATTTCTGACTCGCTTGCATGCGGGGAATCAGTATTTGGCGTAGCCTCAATTCCATTATTCAATCACATATGATTCTAAACGCTGGATGTACAATGACTGTTGAAGCGACCGCCGACTCGGCTGTCGTTTTGATCTTGCGGCCTCAAAGCGGGCTGGGCCAGGACGTGAAGACAACTCAGATTTCGATCGAGCCCAATGTCGAAATGCGGGACGTCCAGGATGCCTTTGGGAATATTTTGCACCGCACGATGCTGGCATCGGGGCAGTCCGTGATCACGAGCACCTGCACGGTCGAGACACCGGATGCAATCGACGTCAATCCGCAAGCGGAGTTTACCCTCGTTCAGAATCTGCCTGACGAAGCGCTTCAGTATCTGTTGCCCAGCCGGTATTGCGAATCGGACAAGTTGCTGAAACTGGCCACCTCGATCACCAAGAAAATCACGCCGGGTTATCCACAGGCTGAAGCCATCCGAAGCTGGATCTATCGCAAACTGAGATACAAGTACGGCGTTAGCAACGCCTCGACTTCGGCGATGGACACGGCAAAAAGGCGCGCCGGAGTTTGCCGGGACTTCTCGCACTTGGGGATCGCACTGTGCCGCGCGGTCAGAATTCCGGCGCGCATGGTCGTTGGATATCTTCATCTGCTCGACCCGATGGACTTGCATGCATGGTTCGAAGCGTTCGTGGGAGGGCGCTGGTACACGTTCGACGCGACTCAAAAGCAGCCGCGCGGCAATCGAATCGTTATCGCTTACGGTCGCGACGCGGCTGACGTGGCCCAGATGAGCGAGTACGGTCCCGTCAAAACCAAATCGATGTCCGTGTGGGTGAAGCCAACCGAAGTTTAGAAACTGGTAACCGGGGAGAAGAGCCACCCATTGAATGCCGCGGAAAGACGGCACGCGCTGTTTCGCTTTGACAAATAAGTGCC
>CAWASQ010000020.1:0-7452 GCA_963784465.1 uncultured Verrucomicrobiae bacterium | reverse complement strand
AAAAAGTCGGATAACGGCAGCACATTCTTCTGAATCGCTTGCAACTCAAGATCGCAGGCCTTCTTGCCGATATGTCCCGGATATTTAGTACTTTCACCGGCCCGCGCTGGTGGGCGTCGCGCACAGCTCCTCACCAGCCCGCGGGCTGCGTTTGAACTGGCACGACAGATGCAAATCGGAGAGGCAACGCTGGGAGATGTCTTTGCCTTCTGCAGCGGTCTATATTTTCGGGGAAAGCTGGCTTACGGGCGGAAGTTTGCCAATTCCCCCGAGGGACTTGCGGGTGTGCAAGTCATCACGTCCAGCCGCGGTCTGCTTTCTGCCGACGCCCGCGTTGGCGAGGCGGAGATGCGTGAGTTTATCAATGTTGAAGTTGATGCGGATGAGCCGCGGTTTACAGGGCCACTGAGCGAGTCCGCCAAAGCGCTCGCGGCGGCGACTTGCGAAGTCGTTTTGCTGGGAAGCATTGCGACGGGAAAATACGTCGATTGCCTGCTGCCGATTCTGGGCAAACGATTGCTGTTTCCATCGGACTTTGTCGGGCGTGGCGACATGAGCCGGGGCGCTCTGCTTCTGCGATGCGCCGCGCGAAACGAAGAACTGAACTACCTTGCCTTACAACCGCATACCTGCTGAAGAAAGCCGGCTGCCGCGTTGCGTTGGTCGACCAGCAAAACATTGGTGGAGGAGAAACCTCCCATACGACAGCGCATGTCACTTTCGTTACCGACGAGCGCCTGCACAAACTGGCTTCGCGCTTGGGACAACAAGAGGCCCAGGCCCTCTGGGGAGCTGGGCGGCTGGCGATGCAGCAGATCGCTGAGATTGCCGGTGAGCTGAATGCTGATTGCGAATTAAGGCGGGTGCCGGGTTACCTCTTTGCTGCTGTCGAAAAGGACGTCGAGAAGGAAACTGAATCGCTCAAAGAGGATGCGCTGCTGGCGGACGCGTTTGGCTTTGACGCGGACTTCATGAAAAGCGATCCGCTCTTCAATCGCCCAGCCGTGAGGTTCCCAAATCAATTGAAGTTTCATCCATTGAAATATGTGAACGCCATCGCCAAGGCTCTGCATGGCGGCGGCTGTCACGTTTTTTCCAAGACAAGCGGCAGCAACCTCGACAGCGAAAAGCACGAACTCCATGCTGATGGAGGAGTGATTAGTTACGAGCGCGTTGTGGCAGCCACGCACGTGCCGATTCAGGGCGAACGCGATACCTTCGGCGCGACGCTTTTCCAGACGAAGCTGGCGGCCTATTCGACCTATGCCATCGAAGCGGAGATCGAATCGGTCGCTGAATCGCTTTTTGGGGACACGAACGATCCTTATCTCTATTTCCGATTCGACCAGCGAGAAGGCGGCAACTCGGTGATCATCGGCGGCGAAGACCACAAAACGGGCCAGGACGAGGACACTGAGGCGCGCTACGAAAGGCTGGAGAGGAGTCTACGAAAGATTTTTCCTGATGCGAAACTGAAACATCGTTGGTCAGGCCAGGTCCTTGAAACCCCGGATGGCCTGCCGTACATCGGCAAGGTCGCCGAGCGCCAGTTCCTCGCCACCGGCTTCTCTGGCAACGGCATGACGCTGGGCACATTTTCCGCCATTCTTGTACGTGACCTTATCACCGGAAAATCGAACCCCTGGACCGGCCTATTCGCGCCGGATCGCAAGTCCGTCGCCGGCTTTCTGGATTACGTGCGCGAGAACAAGGATTTTCTCTCCTACTTCGTCAAGGATTGGCTTCGTCCGGCCGAGCCGCTCGAAAGCTTGCGCCGAGGAACGGGCGATGTTTTGAAACTCGGAGGCAAGAAGCGCGCCGTCTATTGCGATGAGCACGGAAAACGAACCGTCCTCTCTCCGATTTGCCCGCACATGGGTTGCATCGTGGCGTGGAACGAGCGCAGAGAGGACCTGGGACTGCCCGTGCCACGGTTCCCGCTTCACCGCCACCGGTGAAGTCATCGCCGGGCCTGCGGAATCCAACCTCGAGCCGAAGCCGGTCGAAGAGTCGTAGAGTCTCGAGTATGCTAGGCGTTCGGGTGCCGCTGGCGCGGTCCCCGAACTGTTCCGGCCACCCTTATTTCGACCTCGACTGTCTTGCCCACACGGAGAACCAGGTTGCTCGGGTCTTTCATGCCCCACTTGACGTAAGGGATTGATAAACGCGATCTGGCGGTGAAGCGACCATCCTGGAGCGAGACCGTTGCGGGCAAGGTAACATTATGATCCTGACCATGGATTCGGAGAACCCCGTGAACACCTATTTGGCTGTCGCCCGATAACGCGAGTTGACCAGCCGAGATGGTCAGCGGAGAAGACCGCCTCGGGAAACTGGTCGCTGTCCAGGACTTCCTGGTGCATGAGGCGATCACGCTCCTTTTCGCCTGTGTTGCCGCTTGTCACATCGACCACCACCCGCCCGGTAATTTTTCCGGAGCCAACGTTCAGACGAAAGTTGCCTTCTGTCACCTCAAACGTTCCGCGCACGGTATGCAACACGGCAGGCAAGGAAAATGTGATTTTGCACTCCTTGCGATCGAGGGACAGATTAACGTATTTTTCAGGCGGACTGGAGCTTGCGCACTCGCCGGCCGCTGAACAGGCGATGATCAAAAGCAACGCAAGACGAGGCGTTACGGAGAGTTGGCGCGTGGCGCTGGAACGGGCAGTAGACTTTGGAGGAGTAGATTGGTTTTCGCCCTTCTGCCGATCTCGCATCATAAGCCAGTATCCTTTCAAACACCTTTGCAAGGAAGAAAAAGCTAACCGCCATAGAACTGGCTTGTCCTCGATTGTGAAAACCGTGACAGATGAAGCAAGCTTTGGATCGCAGATGGTGACAAGAAGAGTGGACTGCGTTGAGTTGGCTATGTCCGGCGATGGATTCGACGGTGTGGTGGCGCTTGCTGTCAGGTCCTCTGAGACACAGGCGGTTGGCAGAACCGCCGCACCGGGCCCCGCGAAGCCGCGATTCGCGGACAAGTTTCCTCGATCGCTAGCGACTCGCATCGGTTGGAAACGCGCAACTCGCAGGGCAAACCCGCACTGCGCGCCAAGTTTACCGGATGATGTTTTCAGGTTGTGCCCTCCGGTAGCCTCGCGGAATGTGCGCGGGGATGTTGCCTGAAGAACGAAGCGCGCTCCGAACTATAGAACATTTTCATGATCAGTGATCCTACAATCCCGATGCCCGCCCTTGACCTCGCTGTGCGGGTTGGCTGTGAACTTGTCTACGAGGCTAGTGCGGAGACTCCGGCCCTGGTCACCCTCAAGCCCCGGCAGGAGGCGCTGCAATCCATTCGCCAGGAGAGTTTCCAATTCGAGCCGCAGCTCACCGCGACCGAGTTTGAGGACGATCACTTCAATATCGTTTACCGCCTTGTCCTCAAACCCGGGCAAAACTCGCTGCGTTACGATGCGGTTGTCATGGTGCCGAGCGTTCGCGAAGATTTCCTTTGGTTGGATAAGCCGATCGCTCCTCATCTCTTGCCCGCTTCTATCCTTCGATATACTCTGCCGACGCGATACTGCGATTCAGATAAGCTGCTCGATTTCGCCTGGCAGAAATTCAGCCATCTTTCCCAAGGCATCGAGAGGGTCCTGGGTATCTGCGATTGGCTGCATCACAACATTGAATACCGCACCCTCTCAGGCAGCCCGAACCTCTCCGCGCATGACATCATAGAGCGCGGCTATGGGGTGTGTCGCGATCTCGCTCACGCGGCCGTCGCCCTCTGCAGAACATTTAATCTTCCAGCCCGCTACGTGAGCGGCTACGTGCCGGACATTGCGTATGAGGATCCAGGGACCCCGTATGATTTTCACGCCTACTTTGAGGTGTATCTCGGGGGTCGGTGGCAGGTGTTCGACGCGCGCTTCAACGAGCCCCGGGTTGGTCGCATCCGCATCTGCTCGGGCTACGATGCGGTGAATTGCGCCATTACGACGGTGTATGGACAGGCGCTTTTGTCGAGGTTCGAAGTTTGGTCGTATCAGATCGATCCCGAGGAAGTAAGCATCGGTGATCCAATCGATCTGTCGAAGAGACTATGCGGCACTCCGGAAATCCGATACCCTCGCATGCAGTAGAGAGCCAAGCGCGCCGCCCCAAAAACGGCCCTTTCTTTGTCCAGCCCTGAAGACCAATCAAGAGACAGAACAAACCTATTTGGTTCGCCGCAACCGGTTCACTCCGACATCGCGGAAGTGAAAAAAAGTATCTCCAGCACGTCGCTTGGCAGCAGCGCTTGTCAATTCATTTTCCGCCAAGGTTCTTTTCGAACCACTCACCCATTTGACGGAAAAATATTCCTATTGCCGCTGCGGGCGATTTCCTTAGCAGCTCGGCAACACGTGGGCTTAGATCTTCCCGGGGCTGTTGCACGGTGCCCGCCAGGTTCACAGTCGTCCAAAGATATCCGTCGCGTTCCTGCGCGAAAACTTCCTGGGCGCGAGGCAACCACTCGAGATATTTTCGTGTCGCGCCCAATTGCACGGACCCGCTGAGGTTTTGATTTTCGATGAGAACCGCGCCCTTGATGTAGAAAGCTCCTTCCGCTTCGATCTCAACCCGCCGTACCTCCGCGCGTGGATATCTCCATTCGAATTCGAGTGAGAATCTGCTCAGCGTGATTTCCTCAATCGATTTCTGGCCCGTCAAAGCCGCAGCCTGTTCAAGAAATGGGGCCCCGGCGACGCGGCCTCCTTCAATTCGAAACGCCCCGTGGCCAGACGAGGTTTCCAGCGTCATGTCCCGTCCTTCCCACAACACGTCGCCGGACGCGACTCCTCGGAATAGGCTTGCCCATGCGTCAGGTATCCAAGCATCCACGGGGACGCGGGAGAAATTCATGGTTACAGAGAGACTCTTGTCCTGCTTCAGTCCCGCTTGGCCCTTGACTCGGATGCGGCCTTGGCTCTCCCGATTCGGCGCAAGCTCCAAGTCATACAGTGTCAGCCGTTCCTTGGTGACAAGCAGATGCAGTTGCTGTAGCGCGAGATCGGGCGCCATGCCGGTCTTCATTGTGCCGCCGCTGGCTCGATACTCAAAATCGCGCCCATATGGTGTGATGAGCAGGCTCGTCTTGAAAAAGCCTGCCGGCCGGCCTCGCAGTCGCCATGTCACATCCGCCGAGTCGCAGACCACCTTTTCCAGATGAACGCGGTCCGGCAGAAAAATGGAATACCAAGGCTTCGGCGGTTTGTTCTCCGGTTTTGGCTCATACGTTTGAATCTCGGCTCTGCCCGAGGGGATCCGGATGTAATCGAGCTGCCAGCGGCGCAGGAGGATTCCCCATGGGTTGAACTTTGCGTCCGCCCTACCAGTCGAGATTGCCTTGATTGCTTTGACTCCCTTCTCGCCGCTAAAGCCCTCAGTCATCGCGGTGAGAAACCCTGTCCTCCGGATCGCTCCGTAACGCCCTTCAAAATGCAACCCCTTCGATGTCTGCTTATCGAGCTCCCTGCGGAACGCCTCGCTTTCCACGTATCGGGTCACTCCCGGATTGACGATAGCGACCGCCACCGCGATCAAAGCGGCACTACCGGTCAGTGCCAAAAGCAAGAAAAGACGAGCCCGCGGCAACGCGCGCATTACCTTTTCCAAATTTCCACCCTGTTGCTGAGCGAAGTTTTTGAGCATTTTGACGCTTCCCGGCCTGCCGGCGTTAAATTTGAAAGACCGAGCGCCAGATGGGCAACGATCTTTGTGCGGCGACGAGCGGTGCACTCAAAATCAACTGTTTCTTTCGCCGGGCGACTCGGGCAGGAATACTTGATCGTAGTTTTTGACAGGAGCATGAGATTAATTTACCCAGCCTGGTTTTGGAAATTGTTTCGACCGCAAATTGGCTGTGGAGTTTACCGGTAAGGAGGGGTTACGCGTTGGCATCGCTAGAACCCAGTCCCGTTACCCCGGCGCAATCACGCCCGATTCGATTGCTCGTTGTCGAAGATCATCGCGACACCGCCCGGATGCTTTGGCTGCTTCTGGCGGGATCAAGCTACGAGGTCAAGAGCGCCGGAGATGCCGCCACTGCGCTCGACCTTGCCGCACAAGAATCCTTCGACCTGTTGATCAGTGATATCGGCCTCCCTGATCAAACAGGGTATGATTTGATGAAGGCCATCCGTGAACGTTACCGCATCAAGGGGATCGCTCTGACCGCCTACGGAATGCAGGAGGACATTCGCAAGAGTCATGAGGCTGGATTCAGCGAACATCTCGTTAAACCCGTTGAACTGACCACCCTCACCAAGGCGATTCAACGCGTCCTTGGGCTTGAATGAGCCCTCCGCTGCTGGAGTTGGCCGAGCAGGTCGCTCGATTTCTCGGCGCGCCGTCAAAGACAAGCGGGTTTTAACCGCGCCAAAGTCCGCTTATCGTGGGCTGTAGTCCAGCGCGTCCCTGCCCTTCGTTTTTGGACATCCAGGGTTCCTGCTGGCTGCGAAACTCAGGATATGAATGCTCTTCAAATCAAGGGGCAAGCGGAATGAAATCGAGGCAAAACCAAGACCGAACTATGCGCGCCTCGTGAGACAGACAGTAGCAATTCTAAAAGAGGCGGCTTGGGATTGGATGGAAGACCAAGCGCCGACCCTTGGCGCGGCACTGGCTTTCTACACGGTTTTCTCCCTGGCTCCGCTTTTGGTCATAACAATCTCGATCGCGGGGCTGGTCCTTGGTCAAGAAGCTGCACAAGGTCAGATCTTCGATCAATTGCGGATCCTGATTGGCGCAGCAAGTGCGGAAGCGGTGCAGGATGTCGTCCAGAATGCCAATGCGAAGCCCGCGACTGGTGTGTTGACCGCCATTATCGGATTTTTGGCATTGCTGTTTGGTGCATCGGGCGTCTTCGGCGAGTTGCAAGCTTCTCTAAACGCCATCTGGGGCGTGGAACCCAAGCCCGGCCGAGGACTGTGGGGGATTATTCAAGACCGCATTCTCTCCTTTGGCTTTATTCTGGTGGTCGGCTTCCTGCTGCTCGTTTCCCTAGTTCTCACCACGGCTATCGCGTTTGCGGGAGAGTGGCTCGGCGGAATGTTTCCGGCGATGAGACGATCGTTCAGATCGCAAACTCGATACTGTCGCTTGCCGTGATCACTCTACTGTTCGCGATGATCTTCAAGTTCATGCCTGATGCGAAGATTGCCTGGCACGATGTCTGGATCGGCGCCTTCATCACAGCCGCCCTTTTCACGGTTGGAAAGCTGGTCCTCGGTCTGTATCTTGGAAAAAGCAGCGTCGGCTCATCGTATGGCGCGGCGAACTCGCTCATTGTGTTGCTGCTTTGGGTCTACTACTCGTCACAGATCGTCTTTTTTGGAGCAGAGTTCACGCGCGCATACGCAAATCGTTTCGGCTCGCGCATTGTTCCTGCTGACAATGCGGTTTCAACACACAAAGATGCGTCGGCGTAATGCCGGGAATTCTCGCGTGTTCGTCGATTCA
>CAWASQ010000019.1:0-23130 GCA_963784465.1 uncultured Verrucomicrobiae bacterium | reverse complement strand
TTAGCCTGGTTCTGAGTTTTTCGGTTGCTGCATTAGTGACGTTGGGCCGGGCCCTTCGACGGCCCGGCCCAATGATCCTGTTTAGGAGATTTCCCAGATCTGACCGACTCGGGCCGATCTCAAATCACTAAACTCGAAACAGAAGGAAATGTATGCCGAAGAAGTTATCAAAGAAAGCCAAAAGCCAACGCAGCCGAGAGCGGGCTCTGCTGGAGAAGGTGCACCTCAACGCTGCCGGAATCGATGTGGGAGCCGATACGCATTGGGTGGCCGTGCCTGAGGATCGGGATGAAAATCCCGTGCGCAGCTTCGGAGTGTTTACCAGCGATCTGATGGCGCTGTGCGACTGGCTCAAGCGATGCCAGATCGAGACCGTCGCCATGGAATCGACCGGAGTTTACTGGATTCCGCTTTTTCAAATGCTGGAGAGAAACGGATTTGAGGTTCGCCTGGTCAACGCCAGCCATGCCAAGAACGTTCCGGGGCGCAAGACCGACGTCAACGACTGCCAATGGTTGCAAGAACTCCACACCTTCGGGATGCTGCGAGGCTCGTTTCGTCCAGAAGCCCAGATGTGCGTGGTGCGCAGCTACCTGCGCCTGCGAGATACTCTAAGCAAGGATTGCAACAGCCTGGTGCAGCGCATGCAGAAGGCCCTCACGGAGATGAATATCCAGATCCACCGCGTCATCAGTGACATTACCGGGGTGACGGGAATGAGCATTTTGCGCGCTATCCTTGCCGGGGAACGCGACTGCATCAAGCTGGCCCAGATGAGGCATCCGCAAATCAAGAGCAGCGCGCAAGACATTGCCAAAGCCTTGGAAGGCGATTACTGCGAGGAACATCTCTTTGCCCTGCAGACGGCGCTGGAACTTTACGACAGCTATCAGTTCAAAATCATGGAGTGCGATCAACACGTCGAAAAGGCCCTTGCTGCTTTTGAAGCCAAAGTGAGCAGTGCCGGCGCCCGATTTGAGCCGGTTGCGCTCCGCCGAGAAGCGGCAGGAGGCAGTCCAGCGTCATCACCTTGAGGAAATGACAGGGGCGGACCTGACCAAATTACCCGGACTCGACTTGCTGGCAGTGCAAAGGATCCTCTCCGAAATCGGTCTGGATATGAGCCGCTGGCCCAGCGAAAAGCATTTTTGCGCATGGCTCAATGTCGCTCCCAACAATCGGATCAGCGGAGGCAAAATCCTTTCGAGCAAACCGCGAAAGAATGCCAATCGCGCTGCCGCTGCCCTGCGCCTGGCTGCCCAAAGCGCCATGCAAAGTAAAACTGCCATCGGCGCCTTCATCCGACGCATTAAATCGCGTCTTGGAGCGCCGACGGCCATCAACGCCGGAGCCCACAAACTCGCCCGCTTGCTCTATCGCATGCTCAAGTTCGGCAAGGCTTACGTCGAAACCGGACAGCAAGCCTACGAAAAGCTCTTCAAAGAACGCACTCTCCGCAACCTTCAGCGCAGAGCACGCGAACTTGGCTTCGACGTCACTCCCATGGCTTCCACCGCATTAGTTTCTTAGGAGCAACTTACGCGGCGTTTCGCCGCGGCAAGAGGGAAGAAACTTTGACATTCATGCTGAATCTGTGGAACACGTGGAACATTACTTCATAATACTCTGATACTCAGAGTGTAAAATTCAGTTTCTTAGAAGGATGTGCGTCAGTAAATCTCCGGAAATAACAGGTTGTGCAGATTTGACGCCCGCATCGACTCAAGAAGCTTTCTCTTTGCGACCCACCGGCAGTTGGGCACGCATTTAATTTTTCGCTCAGCAAAGAATTTGGGATCTGGATGTCTGCAGGCACTGATCGCTCGTTTCAAAGCGGCCATGAACTGACGCACGATGATCTTGACGCCGCGCGCGAACCGCTCAAAGCGTTGCTCATCATCACGCGCGGCGGCTGGAGGCTGGTGAAGACCGTCACCGCCTTCACGATCTCTCACAGCTTGACGCTTTTCGCAGCGACGCTCGGCTTTGTGCATGTGCCGCAATCGCCAGTCGAGGCAGTCATCGCGCTGAGCATTGTCTTTGTCGCGGGCGGCCAGGATCACGGGCTGAAGGCGCCGGCGGAGTTCCTCGGCGTCGCAAAGCAGCAATCTTTTGAAGCGGCCCTCAAAGGTGCTCAGGCCGGTGGAAAGGACCGGCACAAATTGCCGAGAGTGCCGGCGTTATCGCTGTGATTGGGGTGGTAGGCGTAAAGCGCGGCGACGGTGTTGAAGTCCTCGTCATCCAGAGTGCCTCGCAATTCCATCAGGGCCTGGTAGGCGCGTGCCCGGCCAGCGTCGCTCAGCCAATGGCGTAGCGCGGCGCGGAAGTCCGGATCGACACAGCGTTCGCGCAGCCGGGCTAGTCGTGCGGCGGCTTGTTTGAGCGAATGATTCGTTGCTCATGCATTGGATTCCTCTGTCTCTTCGGTTGCGGTTTCAGTCTGGTCAGCGGTTCGGGAAAACTGCGCGCGGCCCAGGACATAGGACGGGCGGGTTTTTTATAATAAATCACTTATGCGCTATCTATCGTCTTTTATGGCGATTGCCTGGCAATAGGCATATAAATCACGCCAATGCACAAGGTTTTCCTAGTTGGAACTAACCATCGTTATCAGATGTGCACTCGATTTACCGCAGTTACCCAGAGTCAATTTGAGGAGTTTATCGAGATGCTTCGCGATACTATTGCACGAAACGGAATTCGTGGAATTGCCGAGGAGATGAACATTGAGGGGCTTCGCAAATGGGGCTGCCAGGAGCATTCGATTGGTTACCAACTCGCTCGGGAACTCGGGATAGCTCATGATTATTCCGACGCCGATGAAGCCACTCGGAAGGCGCGGTCTATCGAAAAGGGCAAGCAAGGTGACCCAGAACGAGAGCGATATTGGCTGGAACGGCTTCAATCCTTTGATAAATTTCCAGTTCTCTTCGTTTTGGGTTCCAACCACTTTGAGAGTTTTACGAGTTTGCTGACGCAATCGGGGTTTCAAGTTTTCGAAGTGGTGCGGGACTGGAAGCCCTCGCCCCCTTCGGAGGCGGACGCGTGGCTTGAGTGGATTGAACGGCGAGACGCTTCTAATGAGACCTCTTGACTGCCCTCGCGCTTTCTGCTCACGTGCCCGTTCGCTGCGTCACGAGCCGAGAGCGAAAACATTGGAACATGCGAAAAGTGTCCACCACAGGCGTCGAGCTTCTCTCGGATGGCGTGAGAAGATGCTTCTCCCCTTCGTCTGACTTCCTGGGCTTGGCGGTAGCTCCCGCCTCTCGCTTAATTGATTCTGCGGCGGTCGGCAATAATGGCAGGAAGACAATTGATACAATTCTTGGGGCTTGGAATCGAGTTTCGCAAAACGGGCAACGTCCCGTTCTTGCAGAAAATATCTCCTACGAAAGTTACAGGAAGGACGGCAGTAAATACACCGATGAAGTCAAAATAGACGTTGGCGGCAAATTTCAGAAGCTCGCCGATTTGACCGATGAGGGGGATCGATATTAGCCGAGGTTTAAGAGCAAGATCACGATTTGCAAAGGCGATGAGAATTTCTCGGCCGCCAGCATACTGGAAGTGCTTAGTGCGGTACTCGATGCGGCGCCCGTGTCGTCCTCGAGGCGATCAGGCCCGATGAGCAAGAGGCACTTAATCAGCTTGAAGCGTTGCTGCTGCGTTTTCGCGATGAAGAAGGTGGGGCTCAGGGAAACTGAGGCTCGCCCGGGGCGGCCTTGTTGGGATTGGACTTGTGGCTTGGATGCTCGAGTAATACTCGAAAAGCCCACGCTGGAACGCTGGCAGCCGAAATACGTCGTCAAAAGCGTTGCGCAGATGCCGAAGGCCTCGCCTCGAAACTCTGCGAGATGACAGGGCGGGGAGTTCGGGACACCTCAAGAAACGAGTTGCTTAACGCAGAGTCCGACCTCTCCGTACTGCCAGAACGGCCTTCAGCACTCCTTGACGTACGTATGTCCCTTTCTTGAGGTGTCCCGTCATATGACGAGGTCCGTGCACAAGTGCACGCTGTGGCGGCACTCAATAACGTGGAGTTTTCTCCTTCTAGGAAGTTGATGCGGAGTTTCAGATCAGACGGCGGGAGCTTCCGCCAGCTGGTAAGCTCTCATGTTGGGCTGGCGGTGGCGGTCTTGGCCGCGCGTTGGATCGATGCTGCGCCGCATGGCGGAAGTTTAGCGTGCGGCGGCGGCTCTGTCGCGGGCTGTGTTGGGATCTCGGGCGGCTCGTGGCCGCGTAACACGAGCTCTGCGATCAGTAGCGCATCCTTGCGGGTTTCGCCCACGATGGGCAGCGTTGCTTCGAACAAATCCAATTGCCTGCTCCTGGAGATGGGCACTTGCAAGCCGATAGCGGAGAAGCCAACCGTCGCCTTCGGGCTCCAACTCTGCCGAGTGGGCGAGCAAAAGGCCGTCAATCACCGCCTCCGTAGTTCGTCTATCGTCCAACGTAGGAGCGTTTATCTTCAGGCGTTCTTGGTCTGTCGTCGAGGCATTCTTCGAGCGGTAGAAGATTTCCTTCGAGCCGATTCGTTTGTGCCGCGGGTTCCTGCGCGGGCGAATCATCAATCAAAGCTGGCGCCTAACATCCGCCCCCCGACACCTGGGGAGAAAACTCAAAAAACGGAAATGTACGCACGCTAGCCTCAATACTGGTCACTTAAGATTTCCCCGCATTCGGATCTCTGGGCCCGTCACCTCTCTCTGCACGGTCAGACAGACGAACATGTGTTCCGCAATGGGCACACGGCGTTACGATCTCTGGAATCAGCAAATCGTTCTGCTGAACCGGACGAGCTTACCCTACTCGTCGACTCACAGTTCCCTGCTGCGGAGAATTCTCCGCAAGGGAGGCACTCCTGAGCAGTCACTATCTTTCCATTCGTTGCAACGGTGCTACGGTTGCTATCGGAAAGACATGCGTTTGTTCATCGCTCTCCTCTCGCTTTCTTTCGTCTTCACCGCCTGTAAGGCGCGGACTCCGGTCCCGGTCGGCCCGGAAGTCGCCAAGGCCACCCCGGCTCCGTCTGCGACGCCCATCCCGGGGACCTATCGATCTGAAATCACAGGTTGTCGTGCTTTGCTACCACCGGTTCGAGGATAAGCCCCGAAGAACAGCCTTGGCATTAAGCCCACCGATTTCGAGGCCCAAATGCAGGCGCTCAAAGATAGCGGAATCACTGTCATCTCCATGGCAGATTTCCTGGCTTGGCGGCGCGGAGAAAAAGGGATCCCGCAAAAATCAGCCCTCATTAGCATCGATGACGGCTACCTTTCAGGATACAACCTGGCCTGGCCGATCCTCAAAAAATTCGGCTATCCTTTTACGATGTTCATCTACACGGACTACGTAAAGGGGGGGACCAAAATCCGGAGGACAATCCATCAGTTGGGATCAACTCGCCGAGATGCGCGACGCGGGAGTGGACATCGAGGGCCACACTCTTTCCCACCGCTCCCTGAATGCCAGAAGAGGAAAGACCGAGGAGCAGTATCTCGCCTGGCTGAAAAGCGAAATCATCGGTTCAAAGGAAATTCTCGAGAAGAACCTTGGTATCCAGATCAAGGCGTTCGCCTATCCCTATGGAGTCCATAACCAGACCGTCCGCGACGTCGTGAAGCAAGCGGGCTTCGAAGCCGCCTTTACCGTTTACGGCCAGCGAATCGCGTACGGGGCCGATCCGATGGTGATCGGACGGTATGGCATCGAGTCCACAAAGCCGAAGGTCTTCGAGGAGGCTGTGAATTTCACAGGGGCCGTCGAAGGCGGCAACGCAGGCGTAATGCCCGCTTCGGCGACGATGGTCACCCAGCCGATGGACGGTGAGACCGTGACTGATGCCCTTCCGGAAATCAAAGCCAACCTTGCCACGCTTGGCAATGTGGACCCCAAGAGCGTCACCATGCGAATCAGTGGGCTCGGATTGGTTCCGGCCACCTATGATCCGGCGACCAAGCTCATTTCCTACAAGGTGACGCAGAAGCTTTACGACCCACCAGGTCACGGTGATCGTGAGTGCCACGGTCAACGGAAGGAAGACGGAGGCTCGCTGGTCCTTCAACATCGGTTCCAACGATGCTCTCAAAGAGGCTCCCAAAAAGGGGTGACGACACACTCGTTGCTTTTCGTGTCGAGTAGTCGTCGGGAGTTAGCTCGTGCCGACCGCCGTCATAACTGGTTGAAAGACGCGCTTAGGCGGCCCAGCGAAGTATTCGTCGGCGGTCTGTTTACGGCGCTCGCGCACCCTGAGCAACCGCGTCGGAATCACCTGATACAACCAATCCATATGTATGGGGAGCGAACCATCTGGCTCGGCCTTGACAACTAGCAAATCGACCTCCAGTTCCTCTATCGTATCGCACAGCGTATAGCCAGTTATGCAAGTCACGACACGCCCCTCGACTTCTACTTTGTGCTCGGCAAGGGAGTCGGCCAGGTCCTCCAACCGAGCTTCGAGGTCTCTGGGTTCTTCTCCGCGCGACGCGGCAATGGCCGGGGCAAAAGGCCTGTCGGTGACGACGATGGTGACGCGCCCAGGACGCAAGACCTGGACGGCCTGGCGCAGCAACTCGCAGTTTTCCTCCTCAGGCTCTGGCTCCAAAGCAAATACGATATGTTGCGGCAGCGTCGGCTCGTCCAGAGGCCGCGGCACCAGTAGGAGATCGCACGGCGCACTGCGCAAGAGCTCCCGCGCAACGTCGCCAGCGAAAGGTTTGTCGTCCGTTTCGCGGTGAAGCGTTCCGGCGATGAGAAGCTCATATGCGAAATTCTCCACCGCCGCGATGATGGCGCGGGCGATCGTTTCCCCTTGGACCCAGCGAATTTGAGTCGGCTGGCCAAGCGCCTCGAGAAACCGCTTTTCTTTTTCAGAGTCGAAGGCGCCCGCGTGCACGATCTCCAAGTCCGCGCCGCAATGGCTGGAAAAACGCTTCGCCTCCGCAAGCACGGCGGTAAACGTCGGCGAGAAATCTGAAGCGACTCCCACGTGCTGGTAAGCCGTCATTGCAGAGTATCGAGCTGTTTTTTCTGCGAGCCAACCGAAATCCACAGCTAGATCGAGCAAGTCCTTCCGCATCTGTGGAAAGGAAGGTTGGGGTTTCGGCCAAAAAGCGAAGAGGGACCCTTCTTTCCATTATTCGCTGAACCAATGAGGGCCAAGCTCGCGGCGACCCTATCCTCCGGAGATTTGAATTACCAGATCAAATTCGACGCCTGGTGAGCCTTGGCTTGAAAGAGGGGTCGGCCTTTAAGGAGAGGCGCTCGCGTTCCGCCATGTGCACCTCCCTTTGCAATTGGTCGGGACTCGGCAGTGTTCCGGCCAGTGCCTCGAGCGCGATGGCCGGTACGCGAACAGAAGAGCGTAGTGAACCTCGGCCATTACCCACGGCCCCGGAGGCAGGGCCACGAAAGATGGCCGAACCGTCGCGGTCGCTTACGGCGCCGGCCGTGGCAAGGCCGACCAGCGCGTCAGGAACCGCCACCCGGACGCATGCGGAACGGACAACCGGACCCACTCGCCGCACGAGCCGCGGCGCGCGGCCAGTAGCGGAGAATAGGTGGCGTCAAGGGCAAAAACGTGCGGACCAATGCCGCCAGGAGTCGAAGCATGGCCTCGTGCCGAGCACCCCAGGGGAAGCCATAGTCTGCCCGGATCGTCGGCGGCAGCAGCCCAATGGTCGTCAGGCGCATGAACCTCATTGCAGGCTCGGAGACGCGAGGCACCTGCGGATAGACAAGCGCTCGCGAGAGCGTCCGTGCGGCGTCCGTCACGCTGATTTCCCCGCTCGCATACATTCCGTCCATGTACCGCTGAAGCTCGCTGACGCTCCGCGGGAATGTCCCTCGGGAATGCCGAAAAGTCCCTCGATCGAGCTGGCCTCCACGCAGTAGCGGTCCTTGTCCTCGACACGCAGCGGTGCCACGAAGAGCTCGTAGACGCGTAGATTCATTTCGAGCAGCGTCGCGTGCACCCAGGCGAGCAGGGCCGGGTCGTGAGCCGAGTAGGGTGTCCCCTTAGGAAAGATGCCTGCGGCGTGAGACAGCCGGCCTGCACGTGGTCGTGAATCCCGTTGATCCGCGCCACCGCGGCCAGAGCTTCTCGCTCGGTACCAAAGCACAGCTGCAACATCGCTTCCAGGGTCCGGTGAAGGCGCCGGGCGCGGCCCCACCGTTCGGTGCGGAACGCGCTGTGGTCGGCAACACCGCGTGCGACGAGAGGATGCGCGAACTGAAGCAGGATCGCCGGGCCCCAGGCGAGAAGCAGGATGATCTCGCGCTGAAGCATCCAGAACGCCGCGCGCGCGCCGGGCGGTGCGTCACGCGAGCCGATTGGCGAGAGCCACGGGCGGACCACCTTGCGTGGGAGATTCCCTGGCAAGTCGCACGGGCAGATGACGCTACTTTTCACCGAGTCAGTTTGTTCTGGATTCTCCAGCCAAGCTTTACCTTTGCCGAATAGCCCTGTTTCTGCTCCTGATCTGCATTTTGCGAAACGGGTCGTTTTAGTAGTTGGCATAGTAAGGATAAAGCAAGTTCTGGAAATCAGCTAATTATGTTCTGTCGTTAAAGGCCTCGAGGGCTCGCCGATACCTTTCCAGTTTAACTCGGCGGTGCGGGCCTTGATAAAATCCTGTGCCGCAGCTTGAAAAAGGCATCACCTTCGCCTTCGTCGAGTTTCTGCTGAGCGGCATAGCCGCCAACCTCGTCGATTCAGCATCCAGAGCGTCCTCACTTTGCCGAAAAATCACTGTTCGCTACGTTAGGGCCTAGTAGCCGATGCCGCCGTAGCGGATGTGGTCTGGCGCTCTTCTTCATCGATTGCGAGCATCGCCGTGCCTGCGGGTTGCGCTTCGACGACGAGCAGGCGCAGACGTTCACGCCGTTCGTCCACCCGCTGAGCCGGCACTGCGGTGAGGTCGACTACGCACTTGCACGCTCGATGCGCGTAGCAAGAACGCGTAAAGTCTTCTTATGAAGGCCGAACACAAAACGCCGGAGTGGCTGAAGTTCGTCGATCACACCGCCGATGCGGGGATCGCGGTGGAGGCGCCCGATCTCGCGCGGCTGTTCGAGCGCGCGGCGTGGGGGATGTTTTTCAGTCATCACTGATGTCGCGGCGGCGCGGGCCGCGGAAACATCCCGCATCAGCATCGACGCGCCCGATCGCGTGGCGCTGCTTGTCCGCTGGCTCTCGGAACTCAACTACCGCCACGTCACCGAGCATCGCATTTTTTCAGAATTCGAAGTCGTCGACGCTCAGCGAGCAGCACCTCGAAGCCGACGTCTCCGGCGAAATCTTCGACCCGGCGCGCCACACGATTTTCACCGAGATCAAGGCGGTGACCTTTCACGATCTGCAGCTCGAACGCGATGAGCGCGGGTGGAAGGCGCAGATCATTTTCGACCTTTGACGACGCCATGGACTACGACATCCGCAAGCTCACCGATTACCTCTGGGAACTGCCGAAGACCGGCGGCATGCGTGTGCCGGCGCGCATCTACGCGACCGAGGAGATGATCGCGCAGATCGTCCGCGACAAAGCGCCGCAGCAGGCCGCCAACGTCGCGCACCTGCCCGGCATCGTCACCGCGTCGCTCGCGATGCCGGACATCCACTGGGGCTACGGCTTCCCGATCGGCGGCGTCGCGGCGTTCGATCTCGACGAGGGAGTCATCTCGCCCGGCGGCGTCGGCTACGACATCAACTGCGGCGTGCGGCTGATGGCGTCGCGGCTCACACGCGAGCAGGTCGAGCCGCGGCTGCGCGAACTCGTGAACCAGCTCTTCCGCGACGTCCCCACCGGCGTCGGCGCCGCGGGTGCGCTGACCGTATCCGTCGACGAACTGCGCCGCGTGGTGGAACGCGGCGCGCGCTGGGCGGTCGAGCACGGCTACGGCAGCGAGACCGACCTCGCGCACATCGAGGAGCAGCGGCTGCATCGCCGGCGCCGATCCCGCGGAAGTCTCGCACCGCGCGTGGCAGCGCGGTCGCGAACAACTCGGCACGCTCGGCTCGGGCAATCACTTCCTCGAGGTCGGCTACGTCGAGGAGATCTACGACGCGGAAGCCGCGCGCGTGCTCGGTCTCCAACTCGACGAGATCACGGTCATCATCCACTGCGGCTCGCGCGGCTTCGGCTACCAGGTCTGCGACGACTACCTCGGCGTGATGGACAGCGCGGTGAAGAAATACGATATCGCACTGCCCGACCGGCAGCTCGCCTGCGCGCCGGTCGATTCGCCCGAAGGCCGGCGCTACCTCGGCGCGATGCGGTGCGCGGTCAACTACGCCTTCGCGAACCGGCAGGTCATCGCCCACCACACGCGCAAGGCCTTCGAAAAGGCGCTCGGCATGAGCGCGGCCGAGGTCGGCCTGCGCACCGTCTACGAAGTCGCGCACAACATCGCCAAGTTCGAGACGCACATCGTCGATGGCCGCGAGCGGCGGCTGTGCGTCCATCGCAAAGGGCGCCACGCGCGCCTTTGCGCCCGGCTGCGGCGAAGTGCCGCCCGAATACCGCGCGATCGGCCAGCCCGTGCTCATCCCTGGCGACATGGGCCGCTACTCATATGTGCTTACCGGCACCGAGAAGGCGATGCGCGAGACCTTCGGCAGCACCTGCCACGGCGCCGGGCGCGCGATGAGCCGCGTCAAAGCCAGGCAGGCTGCCGCGGGCCGCAACATTATTCGCGAGATGGAGGAAAGAGGCATCATCGTCCGCGGCCAAAGCCGCCGCACCGTGGATGAGGAAATCTCCGAGGCTTACAAGGACGTGTCGAACGTCGTCGATGCCTGCGCCCTCGCCGGCATCTCGCGGAAGGTCGCGCAGCTCCGCCCGATCGGCTGCATCAAGGGTTGAGCACGACCTGCGGCGGTGCCGGGATGCGACGCGCAGGGACTCCAAGAACCCGTTTCAGCTCGCTCAGTTCGGCTGCGGGCTATCAGCCCGCGATCGACTCGATTGCCCGAACGTCTTCGGCTGAAAGCACAAGGTCCCGGCTATCCAAATCCTGCTTCATGTGCTTGGCCTCTGAGGTGCCAGTCAGCGGCAAAATCCCGATCTCCTGCGCAAAGCGGAAAATCACTTGAGCCGTCGTGGCCTTGCTCCGTGACGAGATGCCGGAAACGAGCGCGTGCCTAAGGACCTCGGGGTTGGCGGTGAGCAGCGAGAACCCCTGGTAAACAATCTTTCGGTCCTTGCAAAAGTCGCGAACATCACGATCCCAGCCAAGGCGGGCGAAGCAGCGGTTCTGGACGAACGAGGGATTTCCTGCGCCAGCCGCCTCCATCTGTTCCAGATACTTAAGGGAGACGTTGCTTACGCCGAGCAGCCGCGTGCGGCCGGCGACGCGTTCCTTGACCATCGCGCGGCCCACATCATCAGCGGCAGTTGATCCCCAAGTTTAGACCAAAAAGGAACCAGACCCAATCGAATCGGTTTAACCGGTCTTGTGCAGCCGGGCCAAAGCTGAAGATTCATTCCTTACGGGCATATAGCTAACAAGAATCCTGCGACGAACGAGTTCATCGAAGTGTTCAACTAGGTCTGCCACTGTGCTCTGCTCGCGAACTATGACTCCCATTTCGATATTCCGATTGAATGCGTCGTCTGTCATGTTGGCGCTGCCAATCACCGCTGTATCGTCAATTATCGCGCACTTTGCGTGCAACTTACCAGGTTTACCAGCCTGGTTGCGCTCCCGACTCTCGAGCGGCCAGTAGTAAACGTGGGTTCTATCGATCGGAAGTCTAGCGAAAGCCGACACCGCATCCAGGGACAGCTGCCCCGCAGATTCGTCTTCGGATTCCAATATCAAAGTAACATCCACCCCGCTCTCGACAGCCCGCGCCAGATGGTCGCAAAGGCGTTGCGGCCTCCACGCAGTAGCGGTCCTTGTCCTCGACACGCAGCGGCGCCACGAAGAGCTCGTAGACGCGTAGATTCATTTCGAGCAGCGTCGCGTGCACCCAGCCGAGCAGGGCCGGGTCGTGAGCCGAATAGGGTGTCCCCTTAGGAAAGATGCCTGCGGCGTGAGACAGCCGGCCATGCACGTGGTCGTGAATCGCGTTAATCCGCGCCGCCGCGGCCAGAGCTTCTCGCTCGGTACCAAAGCACAGCTGCAACATCGCTTCCAGGGTCCGGTGAAGGCGCCGGGCGCGGCCCCGCCGTTCGGTGCGGAACGCGCTGTGGTCGGCAACACCGCGTGCGACGAGAGGATGCGCGAACTGAAGCAGGATCGCCGGGCCCCAGGCGAGAAGGAGGACAATCTCGCGCTGAAGCATCCAGGTCGCGGCGCGCGCGCCGGGCGGTGCGTCACGCGAGCCATTGGGGAGAGCCACGGGCGGACCACGTTGCTCGGGAGAGTCCCTGGCAAGCCGCACGGGCAGATGACGCTACTTTTCACCGAGTCAGTTTGTTCTGGATTCTCCAGCCAAGCTTTACCTTTGCCGAATAGCCTGTTTCTGCTCCTGATCTGCATTTTGCGAAACGGGTCCTTTTAGAGTAGTTGGCATAGTAAGGATAAAGCCAGTTCTGGAAATCAGCTAATTATGTTCTGTCGTTAAAGGCCTCGAGGGCTCGCCGATACTTTTCCAGTTTCGCTCTTTAACTCAGTTTGCGTGCCACGGGCGCGCTTTTTTGGCGCGTGTGAAAAAGAGGTCGGGACTCGGGTCGGGACTTGAATCGTGAATTCAGGCCTACGTTCGGGTCGAACGATGCTGCGACAATTGCGATTGGAAAATGAGGTTGCGATCTATCGCTTTGATGGCGCCGGGTGATCGGGGGGAGTCCATTTATCGGGAATGACCGGGATCGGCTGGCGCTTGCATCCGCCGGCGAATGTGGCATCATTAACCTGTTCTGGGGGGAACAGCAGACTACCGGGACACTCGTCTCGGTACCCGCATCCTTTCCAAAACGGCGCATATCGCCCTGCTTCGCAATTGAGCAACCTTCGGCCAAATGCCGGCAAGCTTTACCCGATTTGGAAACAATCACACTTTGCCACTTTATGCCCACGAAACCTTCGATCTGGGAGTTCCTCCCACAGCCCGAACGAGATCACATTCCACCGCGAGACCGCCAGGATCATCAAGTCTGGCCCGGCTACTGGATTTACCACAACCGCGATGACTCGATCTCCTTCGGCACGGAACAGCGAGACTAGGAGTCCACGTTCTCCTTGGTCAAAGGGTCAGAAGGTCGATCACCTTCACAACCGGTGGGGACTGGTTCTTTATGATCTTATCGAGCAGGATCTCGACCGATTTGGTCCCCCAGCCATGGCAATTCGGCGCCAGCAGCGCCTCGACATATCCATTCTTCACGTAGCCAAGCTGCGCGGAGAGGGCATCGACGGCGACCACCTTGATCGAGCCGGCAGGTTCCACTTCAAGGTATTCGACGTGAACAACGGCCAGCCCCCGATCATCGCCCAGCCATTCTACTCCTGTTGAATCGCCTCTGCCGCTTTCCCCGGGGTCTTTACATGACAGGAAACCCCAGGATCATTGAGCTTCATGTTCGGATACTTCCTGAGCGCTTCCTTGGCTCTCGCGACACGGTTCTGCAGATTGGGTGGGCTTTGGTGGCCTGCCAGTATCGCGATCGTTCCCTTTTCGCCCATCGCCTGGGCAAGGACAAGCCGAGCAAAACGTCAGACCGGCCATCGTGGCGGCCACCGTGGCAGTTATCAGGGAGTTTGTTTTCATGGGGAGTATGCAGGAGTTTGTGAGTTGTTGTTAGAGGACAGGGGTTGAAAATCAAATTGTAAAGACCGGCTGGCACTCGCTGGGTTCTTCGCTACTTGTGGCGGCTGTCCATATAGTCGCCAGCAAGCGGTTCGTCAAAAAGCATCAGATACAGTGGACACCGCGGGGCGCACACCTGGTGTTACAAACACCAAAGTCCTTAACGGCGATCTTGTGGGACGTCTTTGGCGGTTGGTATCCGCAATTTCACGCTCGCACCGCTTGAACCCCGACCTTTTGACGCTCTCCTGAAACAAGTGCTCGGGCCTTGATTTCTTTGACCGCCGCACTCCAAGGTCAACTTCACTGTTCGCGCCGATTGTGCCGAGAACAGCGGCGCTCGGAAACGGGTTGTCAAACATCCAACCCGACAACCCGTTGCTCGCGCCATGAGAACGTGGCTTCTCGGCGAGTTCCAGCCTTCACGCCATCATGAATGTCTGTACGGGCTGGTTTGCCGCTTCCAACAGCATCGAAGAAGTATTTCATCTCCGCTGCAAATGCAACGCGGTAGCGGTCGAAGAAGAGCGGTTCTGGTATATCGGTGCTGACGGACCTCTTTGTCGAAGCCGTTACTTCCAGTAGGGCGCGGGTTTCCTGCCTGGAGCATGCCGGCGCCGCCCAGCACTTCGAAGCGTTGGTCGTAGCCGTAGGCGGCGCGTCGAGTGGTGTTGATCTGGCAGAGCCGGCCTTTGCGAGTTCGAATGGTTACGGCAGTGGTGTCAACATCGCCCGCCTCGCCTATGGCCGGATCCACCAGACAGCTCCCGGTGGCATGGATACTGATGGCTTCATCCTCGAGAATCCAACGGAAGAGATCGAAATCGTGAATGAGCATGTCCTTGTAAATCCCGCCGGAGACCTTGATGTAGGACACGGGAGGCGGGCCGGGGTCTCTGCTGGTGATCAACAGAGTCTCCGGTTCGCCGATTTCTCCAGCGTCGAGACGGGTTTTGAGCGCCGCAAAGGTGGGATCGAAGCGGCGTTGAAAACCGATGGCGGGAATTTCCTCGAAGCGGTCCGCAACGCTTTCCGTCCGGATTAAGGGCGTTGGTCAGAAGCATGAGTCTCTGACAGCTCATGATGTAGCATACGGCGCAAAGCCGGCCACCATCGAGGAGGCGCTCGGCGATCCCGAAATCCATGCCGTGGTCATTGCAACGAGCACCGACACCCACGCCAATCTCATCCAGCGGGCCGCCGCTTGCAGGCAAGGCGATCTTTTGTGAAAAACCGGTGGATCTCGTGCTAGAACGGGCACGCTTCTGCGCTGAAGCTGTGACGAGGGCGGGTGTTCGACGATATCAAATTCAAGAATACAGTGAGCGCCCTCAATCAGCTCATTTCCATCATACCCGACATCACTCTGGTCCTGGAGCCGCTGAATACCTTAGTGGATCATCCCGGATACTACCTCAATGATACAGACACCGCGTCCGCGATTGTTCGCGCAGTAGGGAGCCGCGGCTAAAAATACTCTGCGATCTGTATCACTTTACCGTGACGCGTGCTGATCTCAAAAAGATCGTGACGAATCATCTTCCCGAGAGTGGTCATTTCCATATCGCCGATGCTCCCGGCCGACGTGAGCCCGGGACCGGCTCAGTCGATTGGATGGCGTTGGTGCGTCTTATATCCAGGATCGGGGTTACACTAGTTGTGTCGGATTCGAGTATTTTCCAGAAAGCGACTTCGACGCATCGCGGGCGGCGATCCACAAATTTTGGGAAGCGAACATCGCGGTGCGTTGCTGACAAAGCGGTCCGGAGACGTCTGGCATTGAGCATTTCCCCGCGAGCGCAAAAAATGCGAATTATCGGAAAATTGAGCTCGCAGATCTCGCGGAGCTGACCGTCGATCCACCAGTCATTCCCGATCCACCTGCCCAAAACGGGGCCGATCCTCTTAACCGGGGACGCGGCCTACACCCTGGACCACTGGAACGAAAAAGCGTTGCCGGGCTTTCTGGCCTCGACGGTCGACACGGTGCGCTCGGTGCGCTCGGTGCGCAAATTGCGCCAAGTCGCCCGGCAAACTGGCGCGCGAGTGGTGACGGGCCATGACCCGGAAGCATGGCCAACTTTCAAGAAAGCGCCCTTTTTATGATTAAGGGGAGCTCTGCGAATTCTCGGTTTGGTGCGATTTCACGGCCCACGCAAAAGAAGCTGCCGGCCTTTTTTCCTAGCGGCGCGACAAAATCGACCACCGGCTTGCGCTTATTTTTAGGTCCAGTGGAAGCTGAATGTGCCACACTATAAGAGAAACGAGCCCCAAAATGTTTGAACTGACATAATGTAATGAGTACAGAATCACCCATAACTGCGGCGACAGGATTCGTGAGAAATCCGTCTCGCGAAGTAACCATTCGCGCCGGCAGGGCCATCTGCGATCACGACCGGGAAGTTCCAGAAGTGGATCTATTTACCCCGATGACAATTCGGGGTCTGACTTTCCGCAACCGAATCGCGATGTCGCCAATGTGCATGTATTCGGCGGACGACGGCTTCGCCAATGATTTTCACTTGGTCCACCTCGGAAGTCGGGCCGTGGGCGGAGTTGGTCTGGTGGTCGTCGAGGCTACCGCGGTCACCGCCGATGGGCGCATTTCGCCACGTGACGTGGGAATCTGGAAAGACGAGCACATCGAACCGCTCGCGCGCATCGCAAGGTTCTTGGAAGCACAGGGAGCGGCTCCCGGCATCCAACTCGCCCACGCCGGACGCAAGGCGAGCCGCGATGTGCCGTGGAAAGGAGGGGCTAGTTTGAAGACGGCTGCGGAAGGCGGGTGGCCGGTTGTCGGCCCAAGTCCCATACCCTTCACCGAGGAAGACCCCATCCCTATACCATTGGATGAAAAGGGTATCGAACATTACGTCCAGGCGTGGGAAGCCGTCGCGCAACGCGCTTTGACAGCGGGCTTCAAAGTGATCGAGATCCATGCCGCTCATGGCTACCTGCTTCACCAGTTTCTCTCGCCGATTAGCAACCGCCGCACGGATCAATACGGCTGGCAGTTTAGAGAACCGCATGCGCTTTCTTTTGCGAGTCGCCGAGCGGCTGCGCACGATCATCCCTGAGCAGTTGCCGTTGTTTGTGCGAATCTCAGCGACCGACTGGGTAGAGGGAGGCTGGGACATCGAGCAATCTGTCGTCTTATGCAAGCGGCTGAAAGAACTCGGTGTGGACCTGATTGACGTCTCCTCGGGCGGAACTGTGCACGACGCGAAGGTTCCGGTCGCCAAAGGCTACCAAGTGCACTTTGCCCAGCGCGTCCGTGAAGAGGTGGGAATCCGAACCGGAGCTGTAGGGATGATCAGTGATCCACAATATGCCGATGAAATCATTACGAGTGGGCAAGCGAACCTCGTCTTTCTCGCGCGCGAATTGCTGCGGGAACCGTATTGGGTCATCAAGGCACAGCATGCCCTGGAGGAAGAGCCCGTTTGGCCGATCCAGTATGGTTATGTCGTGAAGCGCCGGACAAAGTAAAAGCCAGCGTCAAGGCCCTGCAAAGCTCCGGTGCCAGATACTTCGGCCGCGTGTGGCCTCTTCGTAGAACTCCCCTGATACTGTCCTCTGGCAAGGTTCCAAGGTCAAGCCTTCAGTCGAACCGAAGCGGTTGCGAACGCTACGCGCCGCGGGCAGGTTGTTCATTGGCGTTGCTGAACCGCGGTTAGCACGATGAGGTATTCGGAGATCCTAAAAACAAAACACAAGCCGAAAAAACATCATTGAAGCGGGCCGGCGCGGCGCGAGGCGCCGCTTGCAAATCGTCTCCGGGGTCGCGGGGCGCTCGCTTTTGCTCCTGCTACTCGCTTTCAAGTCACCATTCTCACCGTTCTCAGCCTGGAAATAGCCATTATGACCATCAGGTCCCCAGCCCTCCATCCGACCAACCAGTATTATTTTGGAGCGGCTGGGGAAAGTCGCACAAGACGCCACTCACGCTCTAGTGCGCCGATCGCCTTCGATGAACCAGTCATCAGCGCTCTCTTCCCATGAATATCCTCTTCAATCGTCCATCCACACCGGAGGCAGCAGCCATCCGGGAACGCATCTTCAATGTATTGCCGGCCGCAAGCTACCAGATGGAGAAGCTCTTCGGGCTGTTCGATATCGAGTTCAGCAATGAGACGGAAACCGCCTGCGTGGAATGCCGCACGACTCCCCGGTTGCTGCTCAACAAGGGGTTCCTGGACGAATACTGCCGGGATGACGGAGATCTTTTCCTGCTCATCCTGCACGAGCTCTACCACGTAATCCTGGGACACACCCGCCTCTTCCCCAGAGTCGCCCCGATTGACAACATCGTCTTTGACGCGGTGATCAATTCGATGCTCTGCCGCACCGTGGGACGGACGGTGGGCACAAGGCTCTTCACCCGGATCAACGGCTACGATTCGCTGCCCGAGCGCCTGTTGCGCCCGCCGCCGGGCTGGCCGGATGAGTTCGAAGGTGCGCTCACCGCACTGCCTCCGGAGGAGCAACGCATCATCGGCCTGCTCTACGGTGCGGACGAATCCGGCGAAATCACCTACCACGACATCTACGAGCTTCTGTGCAAGGAACTCTCCGGGCGTGACGTTCCGAATGCATTTCTGCTCGGCTCCCACGGACCGGAGCAAAATGAGGATGGTCTGCTGAAGGAGGCCGTGCGGCGCATCGTGGAGGGCTGGCCTCCGCCCCCTTTCCGGATCGCGGGACGCGACGAGGGCCGAAGCGCGGAGACCTTTTGGCTTCGACCCGCCGAAAAGCCCGGCAGCGCTTTCCGAAAGGCCTTCGAGGGCGTCCTGCGCAAGTGCGGCGTCCATGCCGGGCGAGGTCCGGCCGTCTACCGCCGGCAGGTGACCAGCAGCCAGCGGAGCGTGGAGACGGTGCTGCCAAACGCCCGCGACCGGAGGATCCCCGCGCTGCGCTCGTTCCTTGGACATGCTCCGCTCTTCTACCGAAGCGAGTTACCGGAGCGAAGACTCAGGCCGTTGCGAGTTCCGATCGTGCATCTCTATCTGGATGTCAGCGGATCGATGACCGCCTGCCTGCCCTATCTCTCGGCCGCGTGCCGCGAACCCTTCAAGCGCGGAGAGCTCAAAATCTTCGCCTTCTCCACCGTCGTATCGGAACTCAAGGGCCACGATCTGAGCAAGGCCCCGGTGCGGAATACATGGGGAACCGACATCAACGCCGTGCTCGAGCATGTCACCGCCATCTCCGCCAGTCGTCGGCCGAAGGTCATTCTGATAGCGACCGACGGATACGTGGGGCGAGGTCGCAGCGACCTGATTGCCAGGCTCGGTCGCACGCGAGTAGTCGTTGCCCTAACTGATTCCGGGCACGCCGCCGACCTCCAGCCGTGGGCCCACGAAATGATCCAACTTCCCGAACCATGAACCAGCACGCCGAATACGTTTCCCCGGGGCACCCCGACAGGTTGGCCGATGCCATCGCCGAATCGATCGTCACCGCCGCCGTGCGGCAGAAGCCTGATGCTTTGGTCGGTGTCGAAGTAGCCGTCCACACCGATTGCGTGTTCGTCGACGGCAGGATCGCCGCCGGATCGCAGCCCGTCGATATCGAGAAGATCGTCCGCGATGTCTACCGTGCGGCCGGCTACGGCGGCTCATGGAATCCGGACCCAGGAAAAATCCGTGTGACGACCGACCTTTGCGAGGAGGTATTGCCGGCCGAAGAATCCGACATCCGGCCATTCTCCGATGACCAGAACATCGTCATCGGCTACGCCTGCGGCGACGAGCGGACCAACTACCTGCCCGCCGCTCACTGGATCTCCGGCGAACTCGGTCGTCGCCTCTTCGCGCGACTGCGGAGCGACGCGGATCTCTCCGCGACCTTCGGACCGGATTTCAAGATCCTCTCCTCGTTGAAGCGTCGCTCCGGGCGCGACTCGGGTCGAATGGGACCGCCTGATCCTGAGCGTCCAGCACCTCCCGAAGCTGCCTTACGAGCGGCAGCACCGGATCCTGCTTGCCGATCCTCGAGCACATTCTGAGGGAGTTGGAGAACGGAGGACTGCAAGGAGCGGCTTCGACCTTCGCCGCGGACAAGCTCGTTCTCAACGGGGCAGGGGAATTCGCCATCGGCGGCCCGGATGGGGACAACGGGCTTTCGGGAAAGAAGCTCGTTATCGACCACTACGGTCCGGGCGTGCCGATCGGCGGCGGAGCGCTCTGCCGGCAAGGATCCGCACAAGGTGGACAAGTGCGGGGCGCTGCGGGCCCGCCAACTGGCCAAGAAACTCGTTCGCAGAGGAGTCGACGAAGCCCGCGTGATCCTGGGCTGGGCGCCGGGAGGTGATGCGCCGTTCCTCATCGAGGCATCAACCAGCCAGGGAGGCGTGAATCTGCAGGTGCCGAGGCAGGAATTGCCGCCGGAGGAATGGTTCAGGATCGAGGCGATCGTCCGCGACCTGGAACTGCACGAACGAGATTGGGCGGCTGATCTGCTGGCGGGCTATTTCTGTCAACCGGGGGCTCCTTGGGAACGTTGAAAGAATTCGAAGGAACGTTCGGCGGGAGCTTGCGACACTTCTCAAACCGTGTTCGTTTCAGTATGAGCGTCGACGACGATCGAAACTGGGCCGTGAAGATCTATCAAGAGCGCGCTGAGACCATCGATGCGGATCGAAACGTTACTTGCTTTTTGCTAAAGGACTATGAGGAGATCTGCCGATACGTGCGCACGATCGGCTACGGCTCAAAGGGCAAAGCCGAGAGCGTGGAGACACAGGTGACGCGAGAACTTGAGATCGGGCGGTACTGCTCGCTCCGGACTACCGTGCGAGGAAGGCGATCCACGCAGGATATAGCCCTTTTCGTTTATCATGATGTCGCCGCCAATCTATCGGGCTCCGGCTTGGTGGTGGTGAGCTTCGAGACTGGCGGTGAACTCGCAGAGCAATTCGCCGACGCGTGGTTCGAGAAGACCGACGCGTTAGTGCGGAACGGTCTTTCCAAGAAGGAGAACAACTGAGCAGGAACCCCAAAAGTGCCAATGTCGAGAGAGTCGCAGGGCTGTCGGACTGCTTCAGACACGCTTATGGCTTCGCCACGGCATTTTGCGCTGATCGCGCACGGTCAAATCGTCGCGGCGCAATTCTCGTTCTCATAGAGCGCGACTGGCCTCAGATATGAGTTATGAGGATGGGCTAATTTAGAAGGGACTGAAAGCCACGCATATACTTGAACACAGGATCGAAGTCGAGCGGCTTGCGCTTATCGCATTGCCGCTCACCTATGCCGCGCAGTGTCCAGAGGTGGGGTTGGTGAAGCCTACGTAGCATCTGTCGGCTAGCGCGAGGGTAGGGCGCCGAATATTGTCATTCTCGGTCACCCAAAACGCTGAGCTGGCATTTCCCCACTTGTTCGCATTGGCGTTCCTTTCGCGCTTGTAAAACGCTCGCTGGACCTTGACGCTTTGCGTGACGAGGCCACGGGGATTTGCCGGTCGAAACTCCGGTCAGTTCCCATTTCGCATGGAACTGATCTACACCGCCCGCAAGCCCTATGGCTGAGCCGAGGTTTATTCCCGGCATCGCATGGCTCGCGATTTTTTTGAGCGGCTGCGGCTCGACGATTACCACTCGCATTCAATCGGAGCCCGCATCGCCCGTTCCAGCCGCCGTGCTCAGTCACGCGCAAATCAATCGTGACGTCCGCGAGATGGAACGCGCTACCGGCATTCGGATCAATCCCCGGGAATCCGATGCGGCGGTGCGAGAACTCGTTCGGTCATCAGGAACGGACCCTAAGCGTCTCGCTCGAGCGGCAGAGTTTGCGCTTGAACGAGCCATTAATTCGCCAAAATCCCAAAGACAGCATCGTGCGGGGTTCGCTTTCGCGGCTTGTGAGATCGCCTACCAAAGCTTGAGAGATTCCGGCGTTTCCGCATCCGGATGGTTGACGAGTAGTGCAACGCGAAGGGCACTCGCAATATACAACACAAGCCTTGCCATCTTCATTTCGGAGTACTCAAGAGCGTTGGCGGGAGGCAATACGACATTAAACGTTCCAACGCCGTTCGGGCCCAGAACTGTGGCAGCCCGCTATTCACCTCAGAGCCGCTACAGGCCAGGATACTTCGACGATTTGATTCCCGCCGACTTCATCAAGATCGCCGGTTTCAAGAAACGCGTTCGCGTCGAAGGCCTTGGCGTGCCGCTCGTCGGCGTGCGCGAGCGGACAGCGGACCGCAAGACCGAGCTACTCTTTCAGCCACCGGATCGTGGCACCTATGTGGCGCTGGGATGCTTTGCAAAATTTCAGCCCAATCGAGATGGCGTTCCCCGAATGCAAATCGCCATCTCCGACCTCGATCGGACCGCGAAGATGCGAATCGCTGGCGAATCGATCCCCCTCGCCGGCGATTTCACCGCTCCTTTGGCGCTGTCTTTCGGGGGCATCAACGACCTAATGCTGGGGATTCGCGCCATCTTGAATGTGGGGGCGAGCGCGGACTATAACGGCATTTATCTGATCGAACCTTTCGATCCTCGCCGCATCCCGGTCCTACTCCTCCATGGACTCACATCCTCGCCGCTCGTTTGGCGAAACGTCGCCACCGATGCAATGGAGAATCCGTTGATCCGGGAAAACTTTCAATTTTGGTATGCCTTTTATTCGACAGGCGTGCCAGTCCCGCAGTCAGCCGCGCTTATCCGTGAGAAAATCGCGCTGATCCGCCGTTCGGGAGATCCTCATGGCACCTCGCTCGCATCGAAGAATATCGTTATTGTCGGCTACAGCATGGGAGGACTCATCGCCAGGGTGCTTGCGACCGACATGGGTGACCGGCTGTGGAGCGCGGTCTCCAAAAAGCCTTTTGATCAGGTCAAGCTTCAACCGGACGATCGCGAAGAGCTCCGCCAATGGATCTTTTGGAAACCGGTTCCCGGAGTAAGAGAAGTCATCTTCCTGGCGACTCCGCACCGCGGGACGCGCATGGCCGATGCTTCGTTCGCGCAACTGGGACGAAGGCTTGTCGGATTGCCGGCGAGTCTGGTCCGCTTTCAAGCGCGTGCCTTTTCGGCGCTCTCAGACGCGCTCGAAAACGTGAATGTGAGCAAGCGCTCGTTCACTGGGATCGATTCTCTCTCTCCGGAAGCGCCAATCTACAAGGCGTTCGAGCGCGCTCCATTTGCCCCAGGGTTAACCTACCACTCCGTTATCGGTGACCGAGGCCGTGGGGATTCCCCGAAAAGCTCGGACGGCATTGTCGGCTATTGGAGCTCACACTTGGACGGTGCCGAATCTGAGCTGATTGTTCCAACGGGCCATGATGTGCAGACCCATTCAAAAACAGAAACCGAAATCCAAAGGATCCTCCTTCACTATCTGGGGTCGTTTGACGAAAAGTGACGCCAC
>CAWASQ010000018.1:0-27757 GCA_963784465.1 uncultured Verrucomicrobiae bacterium | reverse complement strand
CCGAAATTGACACCCCCGCTCTCGACCAGCAACTTGCTCAGGCCAAGGCAGCTCTTCAAGAGTCACAGGCCGCGCTGTCGCTGTCCCAAGCAACATACAATCGGGGATTAGACCTTGTAAACAAGAAGGTCATTTCCCAACAGGACTTTGATGTTCAGGCGGGTGACCTGCAAGTTAAGCAGGCCACGGTGGGCGCGGAAGAAGCCAATGTGGCAAGACTTCCAGCCATGGAAGCCTCAAGATACTGCACGCGCCCTTTGACGGCATTGTCACCGCGAGGAACATTGACATTGGCGCCCTTGTTAACGCGAGTTCGGGTAGCCCCGCTCTTTATAGTCTCGCAGGTTGTTCCTCTTCGTGTCTATGTGAACGTGCCCGAAAGCCTGGCTGCCTCCATCAAGACAGGCGTTAAGGCAAATCTAACGTTCGATGCTTTCCCTGGGGCCCAGTTCCCAGCAGAAGTCGTTGCGACGGCGGGCGCCATCGACCCCACCACACGCACGCTTCTCACGCAATTGGCGATTCCCAATACGGATGAAAAACTTTTCCCTGGCGCATACACTACCGTTCATTTTGAACTGCAAAGCGATTCGCAATCGCTGCTCGTGCCTGCGAATGTGCTCCTCTTCCGATCAGAAGGCCCCGCGGTGGGTGTCGTGACCCCGAAGGCAAAGTTTCTATCCGAAACATTAAGATCGAGCGCGACCTAGGAAGCAATCTACAGGTTCAAGGCCTTTCCGAAAGCGATCAGCTAATTGTCAATCCGTCAGACAGCCTTGGTGATGGCGACCTGGTTCACGTCAAGGCGCCCTCGAGCACATCACCATGATCTCCATGCTCCTCCAGGCCCTGGTGCTGCGTGCCCGTGCGCGCGAGCTCGTGCTCCTCGATCGCAACCTGACGCGCCAAGGCAATTGCCATGGACATCCATTACGGCGTGCCCCTCTCGCCGCTGATCGAGGTCCGCGACGGCGACTATGACGACCTCGCCGGTGCCAGTCCTCGTCATCCTCACCGCCGGCGTCAATGAGAAGGCGGGCGGCGCGCCACGGACGGCAAGGATCCGGCCGGACGGCTTCGTCTTCTCGACGCGACCGTAAAGGTGTTCGAGGATTTCGTGCCACGGCTGGTCAAGGTTGCGCCCGACGACGCCGATCCTTGTCGTGACCGACCCGCCGGAGCCGCCGATCGATGTTGCGCGTCATCTCGCCGGCCATGACCGCGTGCTCGGTACCAGCACCTATATCGAGAAGCTGCGCTTCCGCGTCCATCTCGCTGGTCGCTTCGGCGTCAGCCCCGCCTGCGTCGAGGCCGATGTGGTGGGCGAGCACGGCACCTCGAGCGTCTTCCTCTGGTCCTCGGCGCGGATTGGCGGCGCGCCCGTCACCGAGATGCTCGCCAAGCGGGGCATAGCCTTCGACTCCTTCCGCCAGAGAGGTCGAGCAGGAGGTGCGCTACGCCGATATCACGATCATCGAAGGCATCGGCGCCAGCCAATACGGCATAGGCATGGTCGCCGTCCGCGTCGCCGAGGTCGTGCTGCGCGGCGAGCGCGCCGTCTTCCCCGTCGGCTCCCATAATGTGCGTTACGATGTCGCCCTGTCATTACCGAGCATGGTAGGCCGAGAGGGCGTAAGCGAGGTGATCTGGCCCGCGATGTCGGCGGATGAGACCCAGGCGCTGGAACGCGTCGGTGCCGGCAGCATGGATGCGTTCGGCTTCTTCGCCCTCGGCGGGGCGTTGCCCTCTGCGATGACGGGAAATACCGCCCTTCTTGGCCCGGCGCTGGGGCAAGGGCATCCGGGCGCCGCCGCACCGCCCTTCGCCGCCGGCACGGGCTTCGTGCTGGGCGCCGCGCTGGCTTCGGCCATACTTCATCTCGCCCTCGCCAAGCCGCCGGCGCGCCGCACCGTCGCCTGGCTGCTCGCTGTCAGGCCTGCCTCCTCGCCGGCTTTCTGCTGGTCTGGCAGTTCGCTGAGAGGTCGGCTGCGGGCTTGTCACTCTATGTCCTCATCTTCCTCGGGGCTGCTGGTATGGGAATCCAGAGCGTCGCGGCGCCTCAGGACGGCCGGCCCGGCGTCACCACCGTCGTCTACCGCGGCCGCCCTCACCGCCATCGTGATCGCCGTGACCGGCGCCGTCCTCGGTTCGCCGCATCGCCTGGGCGTCGCCGCCAAGCGGCAGACCTTCATGTTCCTGGCCTATGGCGTTGGCGCGGTCACCGGCGGCTTCCTCACCTGGCGTGCAATCGACGCGATCCCCTTCCTGCCGCTGCTTGCGGCGCTCGCCGCTCGCCGCTCTCTGCCTGCATCGGGTATCCGACCGGACAAGCGCGCGCCGGCAGGCGCAGTAACCGACAGGCTGAAGTATGCCTGGGAGCCGTCGCCGAACCCGGACAAGGGGGAAAACGATCGATTATTTGAAAGTCCGAAATTTCATCCCCGCTCCCACACCCTGACATAATTCAGTAAAACACTGTGAATCATGCTATTAAGCTAATGTATGTTTTGTTGGCACAAAAGCTGAGCCAGGAGGAATTGAACTTCATTCAAATCCGAAAGAACGAACAACCTTATGAAAATTACCAAACCTACCACCGACCCGAGGGTTAACCACCAAGTGCGCGCTTTCCTCCGCCGAAGGCTGGATTCTGCTGTAGGATTCGTAATCTTGGCGTGCTTCCTGACGGCTGCCAGCTCTTCAAGGGCTCAGCAACCGGCATTCATCACGACGCCGCCGACAATGACTTCGGCGTTCGCGACCTCCACACAAGCGCAAGGACCTCTGACAGCTTCGGCGGATCTAAATCAGGCTACCATGAGCCAAATCATCAATCAACTCAATCAGCGCCAGTTTCAAGTCAGTGCCGCCGCCGCGCAAGCTTCCGCGCAGCGCTCCTTGTTCGCGCCTCGGATCACTACCATAGGGCGTGCGAAATAAGGCGGAGACGAAGGGGTTGTTGAAACGGGGAAGCATGCCTAGCGCTCGAGGGGAGCTGGAGGTTTGTCCCAGGTGCATTAGTGTTGAAAACAACGAGACAACCTCAGCGCATGGCAAAAGCATTTTCCGAATTGAGCGAAAGGGAGATTTTGGCCTTGGCCATTTCCCTGGAAGAAGACGACGCCCGCATTTACGGGGACTATGCGGACCGGCTGAAGGCGAATTATCCGGACACCGCAAAAATGCTCAAAATCATGCAGGACGAAGAATTGGTGCATGCCCAAAGACTCATGAATACCTGCCGCGCGCAATTTGGAGAGCACATTCCTTTTATCCAAAGGCATGACGTTAAGGGGTTCCTCGCCGGAAACCTCTTTGGCTCGCCAAAGTGCTGGGCGTTCAGCAGGTGCGAAAGGAGGTTGCGTTGATGGAACTCGAGTCGCGGCGTTTTTACCAAAGCGCCGCCAAGCGAGCGACCAATCTCTCCGTGCGCAAGCTCCTCGATGAACTGGCTGTTGCTGAGCAGGCCCATGAAGACCTGGCGAGCAAACTCAAAACGGAATTGGAAGAGTCCGGGGCGAGGAAGGCAGAGGATCAAACCCACCGAAGGATGTTTGTTCTTCAGGTCATTCAACCGGGCCTTGCGGGACTAATGGATGGATCTGTCTCGACGCTGGTTCCCGTCTTCGCGGCGGCCTTTTGCCACGCGCGACAGTTGGGATGCCTTCCTGGTCGGCATGGCGGCGTCCATTGGCGCGGGCATCAGCATGGGTTTTGCCGAAGCGCTTTCCGACGACGGTGTCCTTAGTGGGCGCGGACGTCCTGTCATTCGGGGGTTGGTTTGCGGGCTCATGACGACAATGGGCGGCATCGGCCATACGCTGCCCTTCCTCATCACCAACTTCCATGTCGCAATGCTAGTCGCTGTCGTGGTTGTGGCTCTGGAGCTCGCGGCCATCTCATGGATTCGGCACAAATACATGGACACGCCTTTACTTGCCGCAGCCTTCCAAGTGGTTGTCGGCGGGGTCCTGGTCTTTCTGACGGGCATCCTGATCGGATCAGCCTAGACAATTGATTTTCCAATGGCTGCCAGAGACAGCCAAGAAACTGCTCAAAACGTCGGCGGACGAAAGGGAGCTTCGTGAGTGAAAATTCGCTTTTCGGGCGAGTCACCGCCCCGGCCGAAGAGCGCCAGCTTTTACAATAATACGCTGACCGCCTACCAGGTGTCCCAAGGCGAGTGCAGCGGCGACCGCCGGATGCCTCGCCCTCGACACCTTGCTCGTGTGACATGTCTCGCTGGCTGCATTTCATTTCTTTCTAGGCGACCGACGATCTCATCGAGAACAGCGCTCTCAAGACTGGAGATGACACGGTTCAAGAGATCAGGCTCATCTGTCAACGTGCGGCTCAGGGCGATGCCCACTTCTTCAAAGTGTACTTTCCAGCATTTCGGACGAGTTCTATTTAATCACGCAAATGGCGAAAGATCGTTGTCCATGGCAGTCCTTAGTGTGAGGCACCATCGACAATAAGACTGCTGGTCGAATCGTCCCAAACCGAAGCGTATTAGCAGGACCACACAGAAGCATACTACCAAGGTATAATAGATTCCTATCAAGGTATAATAGACCCGTCCTTTCCTACCGGCTAGATTAGCCGAAACAGACAAACAACCAACGTAACAGGAAATAAGTATGCACAAGCTACAAAGGAAAAAGCTCGGTAATTCAGACATGTCGATCACGCCGGTTGGCTTCGGCGCGTGGGCCATTGGTGGCTCTGGTTGGCAGTTCGGCTGGGGTCCGCAAGACGACAAGGAGTCGATCGCCGCCATTCATCGCGCATTGGAACTCGGGGTTAACTCGATTGATACAGGCCGCCGCCTACGGTCTCGGCCACTCCGAAGAGGTCGTTGCCCGCGCGCTAGCCGAGTGGCGCGGCCCTCAACCCTACGTATTCACCAAGTGTGGACTTCGCAGAGATGGCACCGGCAAGATTTATGAAGTGCTCAAGGCAGACTCCATTCGCCGCGAGTGTGAAGACAGTCTGCGACGTCTGCGCGTGGAAACAACTGATCTTTATCAGATCCATTGGCCAGTTGACGACACCGCAGAACTCGAAGAGGGATGGACAGCGATGGCCCAGCTCCAGAGAGAGAGGCCGGCTACGCTGGATAGGCGTGTCGAACTTCAGCGTCGAGGAGATGAAGCGCGCGCAAGCAATTGCACCAATTACGTCGCTGCAACCGCCCTACTCGCTCATCCGACGCGAGATTGAGGAGGAGATCTTGCCGTTCTGCCAGCGGCAGGGAATCGGCGTGATCGTCTATTCGCCAATGGCGTCCGGACTACTGACCGGCGAGATGACGCGTGAGCGCATCGCCAAATTGCCGGATGACGATTGGCGCAAGCGCGATCCGAGCTTCCGGGAACCAAGACTCTTCAGAGCATCTGGAGCTTGTCGAACGGCTTCGTGCGGTCGGATGCGAAGCGTAGCCGTTCGCCCGGCGATAGTCGCCATAGCATGGACGCTTGCCCACCCGGGATAACCGGCGCAATAGTCGGCGCCCGCAGCGCGAAGCAGGCGGACGGCGTCATGAACGCAGGCACCCTGCGGATCATGAGCCAGGAAAAAGCAGAAATCGAAGAGTCGAGCGAAGTGGCCGTCTAACGAGCGGCGCGAACGACCCACGATATTCAAACCACAACCCCAAAACCCAAAAAAACATGACAAACAAACTCCAAGGAAAAGTGGCGCTCATCACCGGAGCGAGCGCGGGTATCGGCAAGGCTGCGGTGGTCCTTGGCGGAGGAGGGCGCCCACCTCGTGCTCACCGCCCGTCGCAAGGAGCGGCTCGACGAGTTGGAAAGCGACGGTGGAGTCGCTGGGACGGACGGCCGTCTGCGTGACGGGGGACGCCCGCGAGGAGCAGACGGCGATGAAGGCGGTAAGGCCGCCGCCGATGCTTTGGGCGGATCGATATCCTCATCAACAATACTGGTGTGGGCAACTACAAGAACCTCGTCGACACCAGCGCCGAGGAATACGACGAGCTCATGGACGTCAATGTGCGCACAACATTTCTTTTCACGCGTCACGTTGTGCCAGTGATGTCGCCCAGCGTCGGGCACATCCTGATGATTTCCTCAATGGCCGGCGTTTACGGTTTCCCCGGCGAGGCCGTCTATTGCGTGACGAAGTTTGCCCAGGTGGGATTCGCGCAGGCCCTCGACAAGGAGCTGCGCCCCGACGGCATCAAGGTGGGCGCCATCTGCCCGGCGGGGGTAAAGACCGAGTTTGCCCTTGGCAAAGGGCGCACCGAGGACGGCGTGGCCAATTCCGCTATGCTGGAGCCTGAGGATGTTGCCGCTGCGGTGCTTCTTGCCTGCACGCAGTCCGCAAATCGCGCATCATTGAGATCCAGATGCGAACGATGGCCGAATCCCTCGCCTAGACGCCAGGAGGTAATTTCATACGCGAAAAGAAAGCGAACAACACTACTGAATATGGCAATCGAACATAAGCGTTTAGGAAAGCACGGGGTACTGGTGAGCAACATCTGCCTGGGCACCATGAATTTCGGCTGGCACACCGGCCAGGAAGAGAGTTTCAAGATCATGGATCGCGCCCTGGAGCTCGGCATCAACTTCTTCGACACCGCAGACGTCTACGGCTGGGGCGGCGAGCAGGGCGACACCGAGGAGATCCTGGGGCGCTGGTTTGCCCAGGGAGGCGGCCGCCGGGACGCGGTGGTCCTGGCCACCAAGGTCTTCAATCCTGTCAAGCGCAAGGCGAACCTGGCAGAGCCCAACACCGACGGCCGCAGCCTTTCGGCGTACAAGATCCGCAAGCACTGCGAAGGAAGCCTGAAACGGCTCCAGACCGATCACATCGACCTCTACCAGATGCATCACGTGGACCGCGACTGCCCCTGGGACGAGACTTGGCAGGCCTTTGAGCAACTGGGCAACCAGGGCAAGGTGGTTTACGTGGGGTCCAGCAACTTCGCGGGATGGGACATCGCCACCGCGTGCCAGGAGGCGTGCCAAACGCGGTCTGGCCGGTCTGAGCAGCGAGCAAAGCATTTACCATCTCAACAACCGCATGGTCGAACTGGAGGTAATCCCTGCCTGCAGACACTACGGCCTGGGACTGATCCCCTGGAGCCCCTTGGGCGGCGGCCTTCTGGGCGGCGCCCTTGGAGAAGCTGGAAAGCGGCCGGCGCGCCAGCGAGGAAACCCTGAAGGAAATCAATGAAAATCGAGCCAAGCTGGAGCAATACGAGACCCTGTGCAGACAATTGGGCGAACCTCCCGCGGCGGTGGCCCTGGCCTGGCTTTTGCACAATCCCGATCGTGACTGCGCCCATCATCGGCCCGCGAACAATCGAGCAACTGGAATCTACTCTGCGCGCGACGGAGATCACGCTCGATGAAGAGACCTTGAAAAAGCTCGATGAGATTTTTCCGGGTCCCGGCGGCGAAGCGCCGGCGGCCTACGCCTGGTAACCCTCAAAGTTTTAGAACAGAACGACCTATGGAAAGAATCAAAATTCCTCACACCGATCTGGAAGTTTCCCGCTTGGCCTTGGGCTGCATGGGCTTGGGCGGTGGTTGGGATGCAGATACCCAGTTGACGACACACCACGAGCGGCAAGCCCGGGAATTCCTTGATGCGGCCGAGGAGATCGGTGCGAATTTCTTCGACCACGCCAATATCTACGGCCGTGGAAGGGCCGAAGAGGTTTTCGGCCGGGTGCTCAAGGAAAGACCATCCTTAAGGGACAAGATCGTGATTCAGTCAAAATGCGGGATCCGCTGGGCGGACGATCCGCCCGGAACACCACAGCGCTTCGATTTCAGCCGCGACCACATCCTGGAAAGCGTCGATGCGATCCTGGCGCGACTGCGCACCGACCGGTTGGACATCCTCCTGCTGCACCGTCCCGATCCTCTTTGGGAAGGCGAGGAAATCGCTGAGGCTTTCGGGAAACTCCACAGCACGGGCAAGGTGCGCTATTTCGGCGTGTCCAACCAGAACCGGTTCCAGATGGAATACCTCCAGTCCTTTTTGCCCGACCCTCTGGTGGCGAATCAAGTGGAGATGAGCCTGCTGCACCACGGCTTTGTCGAAGTCTCCATTTCCTTCAACCAGAACTCGCCCCGCTACCCCGATGGGTGGGAGGGAACTATGGAATACTGCCGGATAAAGGGCGTCTTGCTCCAAGCCTGGAGTCCCCTGGCCCAGGGTGTCTTGATGGGGAATCTCGACGCCCAACCCGACAACGTAAAGGAGACAGCCGCCTTAGTGCAGGAATACGCTCAGCGCCACGAGACCACCGCCGAGGCCATTCTGCTAGCATGGCTTCTCAAACATCCGGCGAAGATTCAGCCCGTATTGGGAACTACACGGCCGGATCGATTGCGGGCTTGCGCCAAGGCGCTTTCGGTTTCCCTGAGCCGCGAAGAATGGTACTCCCTTTTCGCCGCGGCCAGGGGAGCACCCATGCCTTGAAAACGACGAGGAGTTCGAGGCCTGAAATTGCTATCACTACGGAAACCGAAAAATGTATCTGAAAGAACGGCCATCGATTTGAACTTCTATGCAGCAGACCCATCCTCATGAAACGTAGCGAAATTAACTCTCTGATTCGATCGGCCACCCAATGCTTTGGGCCCATCATTGGGCTTTGCCTCCAAACGCGCGCTGGGATATCACCGACTTTGGCTTGGGTGATTGGCGGCGCTTTGGGCTTGTCCTCGTAAATCTCGCGGATGAGCCGGAGTATTGCGAAAAACCCATGTACACGCAAAGGGGCATGACGACTCCCGCCCATGCACATAAAAAGAAAAAAGAGGGTATCATTTGCCGCCGGGGAAAACTTGCCGTGCAAGTGTGGGCAGGCGAGCCAGCGAAAAGTGCAGACCAGTCACTGCGCATTCCCGTGAATCATGAAGAGCGGGAGGTTTCCTCAGGCGCGATCATAGAGCTGGAAGCCGGATCTCGCGTAACACTGGTTCCCGGCGTTTATCACGAATTCTATCCAGTTTCAGTTGAATGCATCATTGGCGAGGTTTCGACCGCCAACGACCACTTGCACGATAACCTTTTCCGTCAATCCGGACGTTGGGCGCTATCCCGGCATCCAGGAAGACGAGTTCGCCAATTTTACGCCTAATAAGCGAGAAGCCGGCCTGAGCGTCTCCGGAGGACATCCATGGGTGTATTTCCCAGTACCACGTTGCCAAATCCCCAGTTTCTCAAAACAACCGGCGGCCCGATTTTGCGGTGGGGCATATTGGCCCCCGGTGAGATTGCTGCGGCATTTACTCACACGCTGCACACCAATACGGACCAGCGAGTCGTGGCGGTGGCGTCCAGGTCGAAGGACCGCGCGGTCGCTTTCGGTCGTGACTTTGGGATCAGCAAGACCTATGATTCCTACGAACAACTCCTTGGTGACGACAACGTGGGTATTGTCTACATTGCGGCACCGCATAGCGAACATCGCAAACTGGCCCTTTTGGCAATCTCTGCCGGAAACCATGTCCTGGTCGAGAAACCATTTACTGTTACCGCCGATGAAGCTCGCGACATCGTGCATGCGGCGAGGCAGGCTGGAGTCTTCGCTATGGAGGCGATGTGGACCAGGTATCTGCCCCAAACGGACATCATCCGACAACTGCTGGTCGACGGTGCTCTCGGTGACGTATCTCTTGTGACCGCAGACCTTGGGTTCGCTTGCCCCTACAATGCGGATTCCAGGTGGTGGAATCCATCCCTGGGCGGCGGTGCTCTTCTGGATCTGGGTGTTTACCCAATTTCGTTTGCATCGTTCGTCCTAGGCGCTCCCACCGCCATTGTCGCCGTGGGTAGGACATCGGCCTCTGGGGTTGACGCACAGGCGTCTCTCATCCTTGACTCGCCCAACAATGCACAATCGCTGCTGAACGCGTCCCTGCTGTCTGAGACACCCTCGGTGGCTTCAATTTCCGGGCCACTTGGGCACATCAGCATTGACAGCCCATTCCTGATGCCTAGTGCAATTACCGTTCATGCGCCCGGTGGAAAGCCCAAGTTGCGTTGGCAAGATGCGAGCGGTATCTATGGCAGGGACGGCCTGTGTTACGAGGCGGTGGCGGCTGCCCGATACATTCGGGAAGGGCTGACCGAGTCTCCCTGGCACAGTCTCGATGAGACCGTTGCGGTGATGGAGACGATTGACGAGGCGCGTCGTCAGGTCGCCGCTCAGGCCCGTGGGGTGCGTAGCGCGGCTAAGTCTAAGGATGCGCTCGCCAATGTAGATAACTAAGGTAGCAAAAGTCACGAGGATCACCACATGAGCACGCCATTCACCTTCGGCGTCGTCGGTGCCGGTTGGCGCGCGGAGTTCTTTGTCCGCCTAGCGCGATTGCTCTCCGATCAACTGACGCTGGTGGGAGCCTCAGTCCGCCGTTCGGAAGCTGCCGAACAACTCACCCGGCGGTGGGGCGTCCCCGCCTTCCTTTCTCCCACGGAACTGGTCCACAGCCGGCGCCCGGACTTTGTGATCAGCTGCGTGCCGTCAGCCGCTAATCCTAAGGTGGTCACCGCATTGGTTGAGTCCGGTGTTCATGTCCTCAGCGAGACGCCACCGGCTCCTGACCTCGATGGGCTGCGAAAACTGTGGGCGCAGGTAGGTGGTCGTGATCTCGTGCAGGTGGCCGAGCAGTATCTGCTCATGCCGGGTCATGCCGCACGGCGAGAGCTTGTCACTCGCGGCGTGATCGGGCAGCCAACCGCCGTGCAGGTATCCTCGACGCACAACTATCATGCAGTCTCCATGATCAGAGGGCTGTTGGGAATCGGCTTTGAGCCCGTCAAGGTCTCTGCCTTTCGCTTCACCGCACCTCTGGTCGATCCGCTGAGTCGAACAGGCTGGACCGGGGATGACACTCCCAAGGAAGCGGCGACAACCTTAGCGACCATGGACTTCGGCAGAGCGTCTGGACTGTATGACTTCACCGATAACCAATGGCACAACCAGCTGCGCCTCCGTCGGATCGTCATTCGTGGCAGCCACGGAGAAATCGCTGACGATACGGTTGTGAGGCTCGCCGGAGAGCGAACGATCCTGAAGTCGTCGCTTATCCGCTCGCAGCTCGGATACGACCTCAACCTCGACGGGTACGATACCGAACATATCTCCTTCGAAGGTGACGTCGTTTACCGCAATCCCTATCTTGGTCTCAGGCTCATGGACGAAGAGATCGCGCTGACGTCGTTGCTGACGGCCACTGGCGCGTGGGCTCGCGGAGACGGTCCGGCCCCGTATCCCTTGGCACAGGGCTGCCAGGATCATCTCATCGGCCTTGCGATCGACGAGTCAGCAGCAACGGAAGCCCTCATCGTCACCGGCGTCGAGCCATGGGGCCGCTAGTTCAGAAAAAGCACTCATCTATTTTCACGGGAAACGATCTGGCTCCGAGTTTCTGTCTAAGGCCAACACAAGGGACGCTGTTTGCTTCACTGTTTTTCGAGAAGCCGGACGAGGCCGATAAAATCATCGTTCTTCCACCCGGCCGCGATACCTTGATCGTAGGCCTCTTTGAGGTGTTCGGTTTGTCCGAGCGAGAGCGAGAGATCGTGTGCCGTCTCCACTGCCAGGCGCAGGTCTTTTGCCATATGCTTGAGGGAAAATTGCGCGCCGTAGTCGTGCTGTCGCAGCTTCGGCTCTTTAAGCTCGGACAGGCCGGAATGGGCCACATTCCGAGACAGGGCTTCGAAGTAGGTCTCATCCGAAATGCCCGCGGAGCGACACAGAGTCAGGCTCTCGCATAAGGCTTGGGCAATGCTGGCGATATTCATGTTCATCGCCAGTTTGAGCGAAGAAGCCGTCCCAAGCCGCCCGATGTGGAGGATCGCGCTCGATATCGGCTCAAGAACCGGCCGTGCCTTTTCGACCACAGCAGGCTCCCCTCCAAGGTAATAGACGGTTTGCCGCTGTTGCGCCGCGAGTTTGCTTCCCGTGAAGGGTGCCTCCAAAAATAGCGCTCCGGTTCTCTGCACCTGTTCGGCGAACTGCAAAGTCCATTTGGCAGAAATCGTGCTCGACTGGATAATTAGCTGACCCGGCCTGAGTTTCGATTCGACCTGATCCAGCACAAACTGCACTGCCGGTGGGTCGGCGACGACCACAAAGATCGCCTGTGCTCCTTCGACGGCCTCGAGGATCGAACCGTGGAAGTTCGGCAAATCCTTTGGTGTCCGATTCCAACACCGCACCACATGGCGGTCGTCAATCAGGTTTTTTGCCCACGCGCTTCCGATGATTCCTAAGCCTAACATTGAGATGTTCATAACAGTCCGTTTCTGTCGGTTATTGAATTATTGAAGTAAAATCTCCTTGGCGTAAAGGAGGCCCGAAGGGATCGCTAAGCCTGATTCTTTCATAGCAGTTTTGCGTGACTCGTTTGATGAGGTTTGCGGTTAGAAATTGGTTCCTGCTTTGACGATCCTGCGAGGAACCGTGAAAGCGTCAAGAGCGGTGTTTCGCCGTGGAAATCGGAGGCTCTCCCGGATCCCACCGCCAACGGCCGGATACCTGGAATGCTTCCGATAAAGGAGAAAAGACAGCGTCAGACCCGAGCCAGCGAGCACCGCCGCGAAGAGAAAGATCGGCGAATATCCCAACTCACTCACGATGACACCCGCCATCGGTCCGGAAATCCCCAGCGACAAGTCTACAAAGGCGGTATAGACGCCCAGCGCCGAACCACGATTCTGAGGTGGGAAACTCTGCACTGCCTCGGTCCCTAGAGCTGGGAATACCAGCGCAAAACCAAAACCGGTCAGCGCAACGCCTCCCAGGGCCAAGGGGGGTAGCGGGGCGAGCCAAAGCACGACCAGTCCGAGACACTCAATCGCCAGCGAAACGATGGCGACCCGGTATCCGCCCCATCTGTTGATGGTGTTCGCGAACAGCAACCGGGCGGAAACGAAGCAGATGCCGAAAAGACTCAGCGAGAGCCCGGCATTCTGCCAGTTCCGGCTGGCAAAGTAGAGCGTGATAAACGAGGCGATAGTGCCGAATCCCACGCCCGCCAAGGCAAGGCTGAGTCCGTGGGGAAACACTTTCCCAAAGACTTGCCGGAAGCCCAGCTCCTTGCCGGGCAATATGGGAATGGCCCTAATGTTCGAAGCCCACAAAACTCCGGCAACCGCCGTGCCCACGCTGACAAGGCCGATGGCGCCTGCGCCCATGCTGTTTTCAAGCCACAAACCGGCAGGCGCTCCGGCCGCAAGCGCGCCGTATGAGGCAATACCGCTCCACGAAATAACCTGTGTCGTGTGCGCTGCTCCGACGCGACCCATTCCCCAAAGCGTGGCGCCGGTCGCAACACAACTTTCACCCACGCCGAGGATCAATCGGCACAGCAATAACAAGCACAAGCTAACCAGGGGAAGATCACTCAGATTGGCGGATAAAAAAAAGAGACCGCCGCTCGCAGCGCAAATCACCAGGCCGGAACAGGTGGTAAATTTGCCCCCGACCGTATCACCCATTCGGCCGGCGATGGGCCGGCTCAGCAAAGTGGCTACATACTGCACGCTGACGGCTAGGCCCGCAGCCACTGGGTTGTAGCCAAGCCGCCAATGGACAAACCCCGGCACCACGGCCATTTGAAGCCCGATGATGAAGTAGCAGACAAGAATCAGAACGGACGTAGCGACGATTCGAAGGGTCATCATGATTTGGCAGTCTGCGCTGTGGTTCGAAGCTTCGTGCTACCGGTGGGCGATCGGAGCGATCGATAACGATGCGATGTTGTTTCAGCCGCAAGTGTGCTTTCCATGGCCGCAAACTAAACCCGGAACGACTCGGCGATCTATTATACCTAGGTCTGATCTGACTCATCCCCAGAATTGAGACGAATCAGCGACGCTTGCCGGCTGGGAGGCGAGCGTAGAAGCGTTTACGACGCCGTTTCGCTTCGCAGTTTTTCAGCCATCCGAACCAAATCAGCAAGCGAAGCGGCTTTCATCTTGCGCATCACTTGGCCGCGCTGAGTTTTTACGGTGATCTCGCTCGTGCCCAGTTCGCCGGCGACTTGCTTGTTGAGCATGCCTTGGACGACCAGGCCCATCACTTCGCGTTCGCGCGGTGTAAGCGACTCGTACCGGCCTTGCAGTTCTGCCGACTCGGCCCGCTGTGCAAGTGCTTCGCGGTCGCGCTCGATCGCTAGCTGAATCGCGTCCAGCAAATCTTGATCGCGGAAGGGCTTTGTCAGAAACTCGGCCGCGCCCGCCTTCATCGCGCGGACGCTCATCGGAATGTCGCCGTGGCCGGTGATGAAAATGATCGGGATGTGACTGTTCGCCTTAGCCATCTCGTGCTGGAGATCCGGTCCACTCAATCCCGGCAGGCGCACGTCGAGCACGAGGCAAGAAGGCGCTTCCGGCACTCGCCGCCGCAGGAATTGCCTCCCAGCCATTCGTTCGTGTTCCCCTTTGACTGGATGCGCGATGCGCGCCAGGAATTCCCTTGCGGACGCAAAGGCTTCGACGCGCAGCCCGATGGACCGGATGAGGTTGCTGAGCGCCCCGCGGAGCGAAGCGTCGTCATCGACGACGAAAACGATGGGCCCGGCGGTCTTCTCCGGCGGCTTCACACTGCGCCTCCTTGCTCGATCGGTAATGTGAACTGAAAGGTCGCGCCGAAGCCGTCGTTGGGCGTAGCCCACAAGCGCCCGCCGTGCATCTCCACGATCGATCGGCTGATGGACAATCCCATGCCCATCCCCTCGGGCTTCGTCGTGTAGAACGCTTCGAACAGCCGCTCCATCTGCCCCGGGTTCAACCCGACGCCGGAATCCCGCAAGGCGACCAGAATCGCCGCCGGATCATAGGTGCTTGTGCGAATGCGAAGGACGCGCGGCCGGTCCGTCACCGCGCTCATCGCATCGAGCGCGTTCATCATGAGGTTCAATAATAGCTGTTGCAGTTGCACACGATCCGCCAACACGGCTGGTAGACCGTCCGCCAATTCCGTCAGTAGCGATGCGTCGCGCCGAAGCACTTCGCCCTGCGTTAAGATAATGATTTCCCGAACGACATCGTTGACGCTCAGCTGGACCGTGACCGGTTCTCCTTTTTTCAGGAGCCCTCGGATCCGAGCAATTACGTCGCCTGCGCGATTGCCAGCCCGAACGATCTCCCGCGCGGTCGCCCGCGCCTCATCGAGGTTCGGCGTTTCCGCGGCGAGCCAACGCAGGCAGGCGCCCGCATTGATGACGACCGCGGCGAGCGGTTGATTGACTTCATGGGCGATAGAAGCTGTCAGTTCGCCCATCGTCGTCGCCCGCGCAACGCGGGCCAATTCCGCCTGCGCCTCTCGCAACGCTTCTTCGGAGCGCTTGCGCTCAGTGGTGTCCATCGCCGCACCAATAAACTCGGTGAGGTCGGACTCGTTGAAGACGGGATGGCCCACGGTATGCACATGCTTTGCCGAGCCATTGGGAAGAACGATGCGCGAGTCCATCTCGAAATCTCTTCCTTCACAAATTGCGCTATCGATCGTCTGCTTGACAAAGAGCCGGTCCTCGGGGTGATCAAACTGCGTAAGCAAATCCCTATTCAGAGGTGTCCCTGAATCGAGACCGAAGATGCGATAATTTTCCTGTGACCAGAAGAGCTCCCCGGAGGAGATATTCAAAGCCCAACTGCCTGTGTGGCTCAGTCTCTCTCCCTCGACCAGGTAACTCTCACTACGCCGCAACTTATCTTCCGCCTGTTTGCGCTCCTCACGAGTCCGGAGCGCCATCACTCCATACGCCAGATTGTTAGCCAGTTCCGTGAACTGCTCGAGCGTGTTCTCGTTGAACGCGTCCGGTTCCGCCGCATAAAGGGAGAAGATGCCAAATGGCTCGCCATCAGACATTAACGGGAGAGCGATGGACGAGCCATAGCCCCGTTTTAAAGCTTCGCCCCTCCAGGTCGCGAAATTGGCATCCCTTCGAATATCCTTGGTCCACGAGGGCTTGCCAGTTCGAATGGCAGTCCCAGAAGGACCGTGACCTCTTTTGCTATCCGCCCAATTGCCTCTTATGGTTTCCACGTATCCCTCATCGTATCCAGCGATCGCGACAGGACGAATTGTTTTCTCCTGATCGAACTGGCGGTAGCCGATCCAAACCATCCGCAATCCTCCGACGTCGACCAGAATCTGACAAACCGACCGCAAGAGCTCATACTCCTCGGTGGCGCGAATCAACGCCCGGTTGCATTGATAAAGGGTTTGGAGATTCCGGCGCATGCCAGCCAGCGTCTCCTCGACTGTCGGTGGTAGATCAACGTCGTGCATGGTAGTCTGTTTGCACAAAGGGACGATCAAGCAGTGAATGAGGAGGCACAAATCTCTTTTCGCCCCCACTTTCAGAAAAGCGAGATTACCTTGAGAATTCAGGACGGCCAGGAGATGCGCAAAAATGGAAGCCGACTTGGTGAGGATGGCGGAGAGATTAGGACGGAGCCGCTAGCCGCTACCTTGGGCGTTGGCCAAGGCAAGTGAATTGCCCGGCCGGTAGAACGCTCGCTGCACTCCGAGTATAGCGGGTTCATGTAACATACAATTGAGGAGCGAGTCGGTTCGAGGCAATCTTGCTTGCATGAAACTAATGGCCGCGAATGGAACAAACGAGTCGTTGATCTCGATCGTGGACGACGAACCGTGCGTCCGCGAATCCGGAGCAGCTTAATAAGATCGGTGGGCTACGAGACCAAGGAGCATGCCTCTGCGGAAGACTTCCTCACCTGGGACCGGTGCGATGAGTCAGCGTGCTTGATCCTCGACGTGTGCATGCCGGGGATGGGCGGATTGGAATTGCAGCGACATTTGGTCGGCAACGTGAACGTCCGATCGTTTTCATTTCAGGACACGCAACCGAGAACGAGCAAACATCGGCGATGATGAGTGGTGCAGTCGCTTTTCTGCGTAAGCCTTTCAGCGACGAATCATTGCTGAAGGCCATCCGGGAACCGATCGCACGGGGCCGCTCCGGGTTCAAACTCCATCCTGAGATGCCGCGCAATCAGGTTTGCCCGTTGTGCCATGACTCCGCGCGGGCAGCGGAAATTCCGGGATTCCTTATGCCTGGGCACGATGACCACGCATCCACCGTAGAGATGATCAAAGCTCTGAATCCCGAGTGGGCGGAACAGGATGGCTTGTGCCAGCGGTGTTGGAGATTCTACGTCGTCCTCGGTCGCGTCGTCAATTTTCTGAGAAGATCGGATGCGCTCCAAAGGATGCGAATGGAGACCCGACGCCGCAGCTGTGACAAGGATTTGACGTTTTCGCTAAAAGAAGCTACTCCCTCAAATACCAATGGTCACATCCCTACCGATGTTGCTTTCCCGATGGAGGAGGCAGCCATGATTGCCAGGCAACCCTTCGGGCGTACGGGACATGAGAGCACTCGAACCATCTTTGGCGCGGCGGCTTTGTCGGAAGTGACGCAGGATGAAGCGGATCAAACGCTCGAGATCCTACTGCGCTACGGCGTCAACCATATCGACGTCGCGGCCGGCTATGGCGACGCGGAATTGCGGATCGCTCCTTGGCTTCAAGAGCACCCCGGCCGATTCTTTCTCGCAACCAAGACCGGTGCGCGCACCTATGACGGCGCCAAGCGCGACATCCACCATTCCCTCGAACGCATGGGCGTGGAGCGCGTGGATCTGATCCAGCTCCACAGCCTCGCTGACCCGATCGAATGGGATATCGCGCTGAGTCCGAAGGGTGCACTCGATGCTTGTGTTCAAGCGCGCGAGCAGGGATTAGTGCGGTTCATCGGCGTCACCGGCCACGGTAGCCAGATCGCAGCGACGCACCTCCGCAGCCTCGAGCGATTCGACTTCGACACAGTCTTGCTTCCGTACAGCTACATCACGATGCAAGACGCTCACTATGCAGCCGCGTTCAATCGTCTCGTTGCCGTATGCAGTGATCGAAACGTGGCGGTGCAGACGATCAAGTCGATCGCACGTCGCCCGTGGTGGGGTCGGGACCATACGCGCGCCACATGGTATGAGCCGTTTGAGGACCAGAGCGATATCGATATTGCTGTGCACTGGGTCCTCGCGCGTTCCGGGATCTTCCTATCGACTGTCGGCGACATTCATCTCCTTCCGAAGGTCCTCGACGCTGCCAGCCGTTTCGACTCGGCGCCGCCCGACGAGGCGATGCGCGAGCAGAACGAACGGCTCGAGGTTCTTCCGCTGTTCGTCTAGAAGAGCATAAAAGAACCGGGTGCTAGTGCGTCGGGCAAAGACTACAAGGGTTTTTGCAATTCGACGTGGAGAAGGTGGAAGAAGCCAAACTTTGAGCAGAGCGCCGACCATCCTGCGCTAAGAGTGAGTTGGCACGATGCCAACGCATTTTGCGATTGGCTGAGCCTGAGGGCAAGACGTATCGGCTGCCAACGGGTCATGAGTGGAGCTGCGCGGGTCGGGATCGGAGTCTGCGGACCCTACGCCATCGCGGTAGGGATGCTCATTGCTGAGCACCCCCCGCACAGATCCCGGCGTGCGTGATTCACGCACCGGGCTCCCACCTTGGGTGCGTAAGTTGATCTGGAGTCATTCTCGCTGCGCTGATCGCTCTGATAGCAGTGCTTGCTTCCCCGCTTTTTATGTAGGCTGTTTCCGACCCTCTCGATATTAGCATAACTCTAACTCAGCTCTGCAGAGTGAGAAGATCCGCCAAGTCCCTGCGAGTCCGGGATGCTGGCGAGCTTCAGATCCTCGGGTAGAACATAGAGCTTCTCGATCGTGCGATCCAGAAGCTCGAGTTCCTGGCGCAAGGCAGAATGACGTTGCGCTGGTAGTGTCTCCGTAAGATTTACAATCATTGCGCGCAACCGGCGTGCGATCTGCATGTTCTCCGCCCCGTAAAAACGGATTTCGCTGAAAGCCAGATGAACAAAATCCTCCCAGTTAGGAGTCCGGAAGATCACGCGGAGTTTCCCGGCTCGATCGAGGATCTGATCGGTCCTGAGATTCCGCTTTCCCGCGCTTCGTAGAAGTCGGTGCAGCTGATCGATCGCAAGCACAGCGGTCGTCGGATCATTGATCGCTTTTGAGAGTGCCTTGATCGCAATATCGACAAGAATGCGAAACCCAAAGAGCGGGTCCTGCTCCATTGTGCGCTCGCCGCCAAGGACGACAGATGCCCGCAGTTTCCGTTCGTCGATGGCGCCAGCTCCATCGCGCAACAGGAACAGTGGTTCGGACGATCCAACAAAATCGCCGACTTGCGGAACAAATTCGATCACCCCTTTCGCTTTCTCCGCCTCGGCCACAAGCGTCTCCACGTTCACCGCAACCACGATCGCCGATTTGCCACGATGAAGGATTGTCCGCTCCACCGGCCCGGGACTCTGCCATGATCCTGCTATGCTTTGCGCTTCCGTCGATTGTTCCGGATAAACACTCTCCATCACCTTGAGCCCGTACTCCCCTACGCGCCCGACCAGACTGACCGGGCGCAGCATTCTCGCCGCGTAATCGATCAAAAACAGGAAAGCTACGATGCAGATTAATCCAAGGAGACCTACGACGAACGCGACTAATTGGTGAACAGTCGTCTCCGTTCGGTCCGCAGCCTTGATCGCGAAAAGCAACGTGAAAACGAAAAGGCCCACCGTGTAGCGGATGACGTTGTCGCGCAGCAAGGTCGTCGCAATTATCCGCGGTGTGTATTGCCCACTGGCGACCTGAATTGCTATAAGGAGGGACCCAAATGTGAAGACGACGAACGAAAGGGCAAGCGTGATGACAGCGTTGAACATCGCCTGCGCACCGGTGACGCCTAGTGCGAGCCCCTTCCAAGCGAACCGGGTGTCGAGTGTGCGCGCCAGCACCCAAGCCACCTGCACGAGTGGAACCGCAACAAACGGGATAATCCAAAGGGCTGATCGGAAGTAGCTCTTGACTTGATAGCGGCGGTTCCAGGTCATGGGGGTAACTAAGGTGCAAGCTTTGTTGCAGCTAGCGCGCAAAAATCACGCCCTCAAAGTCTCCATAGCTGCGCTGCGGCGGACGAAAGCAGCCAGTGGTTCCGAGGTTCTCCATCGAACCGGCACGCTACCATCAGCTTCGCTGCCACAGCAAGCTCGCATTGGTCAACTCCTCGTTTTGGAGGAGCGCAAAGAATATTTTCGCTAGAGCTTTTAGGCTTGTCTCCACCGCTATATCTGCGGGTTGGTGTTCCTGGTCGTCTTGGATCCTTGCGGGCCGAGAACGTCATCGCCATGAGTTGGCCCCGGGGCTAGTCGCTCCGGCTTGAGACGGCCGACGGAGATTATCGATCAGGATGTAAAGACTGATCAACAGCACCCAGAGAGGGAATAACATTAAAATCCACTCAATATAGCGCCCGCTCAGCAGGAGAAACAGCGCGAAGGCATAGCCGAGCAGCGCGATCCAGCGTGGGAAGAAACCGGTACGGATCGCGAGAGTGGACGTAGAGATCATGAACACAGCCGCCATCTTGACCGCATAGAGGTTCATGATCTCGTAGGTGACGGCGCGGGCGAAGGCGAACGTCGCCGACTCGAGCAACCCTGCGGGCCTTGCAACATAGGCTGTGATGATTCCGCCCCCCACTGCGGCGGAGGCGAATAGCATCGCGAGGAACAGAAGTCCGCTGCCGAGAAAAACGGTGGCAAAGAAGCGGTCTTCAAGCTCTCCGAGACGGTCGCGCAGCACGCCGATGAACCATAAAAAGGCAATGCCGGCGAACGGCATCAGGTTCAGCGCCAGAGCGACTGTGTTCGAACTGGTCTTCAGCCAGGCCCCTGCCTCCAGCGGATCGGCTCGGACCGAAAGCCGTAACAGCAAAAGGCCCGCAATCAGGAAAACCGAAAAGAGAATACCGGCCAAGGCGGCGGCGCGCGGCGTCTTCAAGCGCGCACGGATCAAGTTTACTTCCTGCTTCATCACTTCCTCCGAGGAAAATTCTTAGCAATTGTGTCGAGCAACTCGTGTCGTCTCCGGGGAGAATCTCGCAAACTTGATCTTTCTTGTGGAAGGAGCGTATTGATCGACATAACCCGCTGGCAATCCGGAGCTTTTGACTTTTCCCCTGAAGGTCCTTCTCCACAGAAAGTTCGGCATTTATTCGATTGTTTCAGGTCCTGGTGGCCCGACCCGTCGAGAACGGGTCATCAGATCGAAACCACATTTCGTCAATAGACCCCATATCCAGATTCTGTATCACACCTTTTGCGTAAAAAGCCGCAAATAGTCTACGATTTAACTAAAATCGATCACATGCTTAGCGTATAATGATCATGGAGAACGCCGACCAAACGACCATCGAGAAGGCAAAACTCAAACGCAAGGAATACGAAGAGGAATTGCGCAAACTTCAGATCGAAGTCTGCAAGCTGCAGGAGTGGGTGAGGCACAAAGGGCTGCGCATCATTGTCGTCTTTGAGGGCCGCGATGCTGCGGGAAAGGCGGTGCGATCAAGGCCCTTACCGAGCGTGTGAGCCCGCGTGTCTTCCGCTCGTCGCGCTCCGGCACCATCGGACCGCGAGAAGACGCAGATCTATCTGCAGCGCTACATGCAGCACTTCCCGGCGGCGGGTGAGATCGTGATCTTCGATCGCAGTTGGTATAACCGCGCTGGAGTCGAATACGTAATGGGCTTTTGCTCGGAAGAGGAGCATCAGCGCTTTCTTCGGGTCTGCCCCAGTGTCGAGAAATACATCGTCGATACCGGCGTCCAGATCATCAAATTCTGGCTGGAGGTCGGCGACGAGGAGCAGAAGAGTCGCTTTGAAGCGCGCATCGAGGATCCGCTGCGGCAGTGGAAGCTTAGCGCGATGGACCTGCCCTCACGCAGTAAATGGTATGCGTATTCCCGGGCCCGGGATCAGATGCTGGAATCCACGGATACAGAACACGCACCGTGGCATATTGTGCGCTCCGACGATAAGCGCCGCGCGCGTCTGAACCTCATTGCGCATTTCCTCAGCCTGATTCCCTACGAGGAAGTGCCACGAGACAAGGTCGAGCTGCCCAAGCGATCCAAGAAAGAAGCCTACGACGACGTGGCTTCGATTGCGAACCGGCGGTTCGTACCGGAAAAGTATTGAAGGAACGATGAAGACGGGTCGTGGGGGGCGCCGCAAAGGCGCTCGGTAAGCGGTCAGACCCGCGATCATTAAATTCCACTGCTCCATGAACCCCCAGTTCTATGGCTGCACCTTTCGCCATCAATCATGAGACAACGACCTCACTTCACCCTCGGCCTCGTCGCGCTCGCGATAGGCGTCCTTATTTTCCCGGCCTGCAAGCGCGAAGAGAGGCACCCAAGGTCTTGCCGCCGCCAGATGTGCTTGTAAGAAAGGGCGACGTGCTGTTTGAGGTCGATTCGCGGCCTTTTGTTGCAGCGTTGTCGGAGGCAAAAGGCCAACTCGATCAGGGCAAAGCAATGCAACTCGCGTCGCAGGCGGAGGCCGAACGCAGCCAGGAGCCTCTTCCCGATCAGCGAAGCGGAATACCTCGCAGCGGTGAACCGCATCCAGGAGAACATCGCCAGGCCGCTCGATCAGAGGCAGGAGTTCATCGAACTGACTGGCTTCCAACGGTCGAGATGACACATGTAGGGCCAAAGGCCCATGCAAGACTTCGATACGAGAATGCAATATTCCCACAACTGAAAAGCAATAGTTCGCACTCACCCCGGCTGCGGCGCTTGCTCGATGTCAACTCGCTTCTCAAAAGCCCCCGTAATCGCACGCCATGCGTGGTCCGCTTATTATCCGCCAGGTGCTTCCGTGAAGCCGCCGGGCTCGCAACTCGCCACAGCTGATTTGAGGGTGGGAAAGAGAGCCCCCTCTCCGAGCGCTGCTTTCACGCCGGAGCGTTCCAGCAAGGCCCGGACCTCGGTGCGGAGGTTGGCGAAGCCGAGGCGGATCCCGCGCGCGCGAAGGTCACCCGCCAACGCTTCCAGCATGTCCGCACCGGTGCTGTCTATGACGTTGATCGGGCCACCGTCCACGACGAACCATTTGATGCCGGGACGCGAGGCAGCCACCTCCAGCACGCGCTTCTTGAAATACGGCGCATTGTAAAACACCAGCGCCGACTCGAAGCGGTAGAGCACCACGCTTGACCACGTCTGCGGCTGCTCGTGATGCACGACGTTGTGAAATCCCTTCAGCCCTTTGACCCGCCCTAGCACGGCGTCCGGCGGGCGTGAACTCCTGGCCAGGAGAAGCAGCACGGCGATGAGCACTGCCATCAAAATGCCGTCCAGAATGTCGAGCGCGACCACGCCGAACATCGTGATGATCGAAAGCGCAAACTCGGCGCGATTGATTTTCCAAAGCCGTAGCGTTTCCTCCACATCGAAGAGCCCTATGGCTGCGACGATGAGCACCGCGCCAAGCGCCGCCTTGGGCAGATAGCTTAGCGGGCCAGTGAGAAACATGAGCACCGCAGCCATCATTCCTGCTGCCACCAGCGCGGAAACCTGGCTTTTCCCCCCGGCCGCGTAATTCATTGCCGTGCGTGAATCGGCTCCGCTGATCGCGAAACCCTGCGAGAGACCGGCCGCAATCTGGCAGGCCCCGAGGGCGAAAAACTCCTGGTTAGCGTCGACCTCATAACCTGCCTTGGCCGCGAAGCTTCGGGCGACTACCATCGCGTTACTGAAGCTCAAGAGCGCAACACCAAGCGCCCCACCCAACAGCGGCCTGATAAACTCAGGGTCGAATTCCGGCCACCGCAGCCGCGGCAATCCCGCCGGCACCGCGCCCACCACCGCGACCCCCTTTCCATCCAGGCCCATGCTATGAACGAGCGCCACAGCGAACACCACCGCCAGCAACGGCGCGGGCCACCGCGGCAGCCACCGCTTGCCCGCCAGGATTACTCCAATTGTCAGCAAGCCCACGGCCAGCGTTGCCAAATGGGTCTGCGGCAGCTTTTGAAGAAACTCCAGGAGCGAAGGGAAGAGCCCGTGCGACTCCATTCCAAAACCAAAGACCTTGCCGATCTGACCAAGGAAGATGTGGATGGCCACGCCGTTGAGGAATCCCACGAGAATTGGCTTGGCCAGAAAATCTGCTACAAAACCCAGCCGCAAGAAACCGGCCAGGATGCAAATGATCCCCGTGAAAACTGCCAGCACCATGGAGAGCGACACCAGCGCATTCGGCTGGAGGGCCGTCAACGGCATCAAAGTTGCGCCGACCATGGCGCAGGTGGCAGCATCCGGATTTACGATAAGGTGGCGCGAGGTGCCAAAGACCGCATACGCTAGCAGCGGGAGGATTGCCGCGTACAGGCCCACCACCGGATCGAAGCCAATAAGCTGCGCATACGCGATGGCCGTGGGTAAAGCCACCGCAGCGACCGATACGCCCGCCACCGCATCGTGCCGCAGCCATTCCCGCCGATATTCCAGCAAATTTCGCAGCCCCGGCGCCACGCGCAGGGCGAGCGGAACCTCTTTGCTCGGGATGGAGGATTTCTCCATCAGCCTCCCAGCAAGATTGCCACGCCCTCCCGGCCTTCCGCCATCGTCAATCTCGCCTGAGCGTTATTTGTGAGCACCATGATGAGGCCAAACAATACCTCGCCCAGGACGCTTGCGGGATCCAGTTGCCTTTGAATGAAGTTTGGTTCCACCTGTTTCGTCATCTTCGGGCATCGCTCCTAAAATACTTTTCGGGCACGAACCGCCGGTCGGCGATCGAGGCCACGTCGTCGTGGGGGTCTTTTGCTCTCATGGGACAAAATTCTAAGAGGTATCTCGGTTGTCTGCTGGCTAAAACTTGGCTGACACTAACCTTCTTTCGCGTTTCCCGTTTCGTCCAACTTCCTTGCACTCAACGCAAGTGGCCCTCTAACATGGCTGCAACAACTTGAAGTAAAGGATCTTCCGTCAGGCTATGTAATCGGGCCGAACTCCATGGCTATGACAGCGATATCGGCCGGCGATTCGATTTATTCTGGGGAAAGCCCTTCAGGATCAGGAGAAGAGGCTGCAATACTCCACATCTGGCACGTAATAATATAAGACAGACTACTAGACAGCTCACATCGGACACACAATGAAGAACTCTGCTCAATCCCCTTCCATTGCTGCAGCAGCGGCGTTGAAAGTACTAATTGCCGCCCGCCCTTCGGGCGACAGACTTGCGTCCTCGACGCATGAGCAAGCCTGCAAAGTCCGCCGGTAGACACTGTAAGCGCTTGGCTAAGCACGGAAAAGAGGAACTCGGCAAGCTGGAACTTTTCGGACTTTAGATTGAATCAATCTTTAAACAACAAAACCAACACAGCTATGAAAGCAACGCTTCATACTAGCGATATTGTCCGATACTCGGGCGAGATGTGGAAAGTTGTTACCACAATAAACGGACGCAAGGCCGATCTGCAAAGGCTGCACAGCACCGATCCGAGGATCGTCACGGTTCTAACTGACAACCTGGAAGTCATCAAGCGCTGGGGATCGCCCAATAACGGTTTTTGAGCAATTTTATGAAACGCTACGCACGCACGGATTACGAAAGACGCCTCAACGAGGCTGGCATCCCTTTCGACGAACGCAAGAGCAATGGCGGCAGGATACCGGACCGAGTCAACTATGGCACATGGATACGCAAGAATGAGCCGATCGCATTCGATGCCGGCTACCAGGAGCACCGCAGGGACATCGAGCGCGTCGACCAGCAAACCGTTAGCATCATCTCTTACTTACTTGGCGAAATGCCAGCAAAGCTCGGACGGTAATAGCCAGACTGAACGCAAGCGAACCGGCGCCATCCACTTCAAAATAGCCAGCTCATTAATCCGAAATATGAGAAAGATCAAAAAAGAGACCGAGGTCGCTATGCTCACAGCGGACACCATTAGCGACCTGCGTAACGACATCACAACCCACACCTGGTTCTGCACCCCGCAGTTGCTTGACTGCTTGGAGAGATGGGAAACCGCTAAAACGACTGACAAGCGCAGCATTGCTATTGGTCAATTCTTCTTCTTGGTGGACGAGGAAACCTTTTTCCTGCAAAAGGCGCTGCAACGCATACGCAAGCTTTAGGTCATCGGGGCAAAACTGAGCCTCTTCCGGCCCGCGTTGGGAAGTGCCCGACCTTTTCAGATCACAAGCCTTGAGGCTGAGGGATTGCGGACCGAACAGCATTCAAGCTTGCGTGGTCGTGTTTCGGGCGCTGCCGAAGGTCTTGCCCTCGATACCTTGTCAAAGAAGATGGTAGGGAGTCCAACGAGGAGGCAACTCAGGGTCTAAGCGCTTTGCATCCGCCTCCAGGTCAAGGCTGTGCTCTCGCTCCTCTCCATACTCAGGGTTCCGCAAATCCCTTCGCCGAAGGTAAGACTTCGGCGCTTGCGCCCGAGAAACCGAGCTCGCGCTCTGAAAAATACTCTGTACACATAAATAAGTGCTCCAGAACCTGTTACTACCAATAGGACAATGTTCCGACTATGCTCATTTGCAAATATATGCTCGGAGGTACGTATCTTCTATAAGATGCACTTATAATATGACGATTATCAAAACATTGATCTTGGCCGCCGCACTTCTGGCGATAGCACTTGCCAGAGCTGCGCACGATGAGACTGAGAGTGTTCATATTGGCAAGAGAGAAATCAGACTTCCCGCTCCAGAAGGTTATTTCCGTTTCACGGGGTACAGGGAACTACTGCAGCGTAACGCATGAATCTGACGGGTCGATTTCGCGGCTTCCGCGTGGCAGCGGCTGAAGTCACGTAGCATAGCATCAGGTCATCATCCGTTACACTGCACTAGTCGATAAGTATATGCAGAGTTTTTGTTTCTTCTCATAACCGCCTACTTGCTGCATTCGCCTAAGAGGTCCGCTGTAAAGATCTCGCGCTGACGAGACTAGGTCAGAACAACTAAACCCAAACGACCATGAACACACTACACATTGACGATTTGGCGCGCATAGCTGGCAAGCCAGCAAACGACCTTTGGCGCATCGTCGCGACAGTGAACGGGCACGCCGTTGATGTGACTCGTCGAGGGGATGGTCTCTATGTAAACATCCGCACGTTGCCATCTAACGTCGTCAGCCTAGTCCGGCGATTTGCCAGCACTAACGAAAGCTTTTAGACATGAACGCAGAAACAATCATCGAGACGCTGAAAGCCTGCGAGAACGTCAACAAGCTACTCAATCGCTCCCCGTTTGCACAGAGCGACGAAGCGCTAACAGCGGCGGCAACCTCTCTGGTGGTAGCATCGAAAGAACTGGTCAAACAACTACATATAGATCATGACACCAAACCCTAAAGGCTATCCTCGAGCTAGCATTCTTCGGAACGTCGACTTGTATGGCAACGTCAAACGCGACAATTCCCACTGCAGTTGGGACAAGTCTCGCGTAATACGGGCGCCTATCGTCCGAATGAGGAGCGCTAAAAAGCCAGCGTCGAAGAGCTAAACCATTATGCATAAAGCCAGCTTAAATCGAATCGTCGAAGAAGTTACCGCGCGCAACGCTCGTCCGGAAGCATTGAGAAGCTAGCCGAAGAGATCGCGAAAGAAGTTCTAGCCGACGAAGAGTGTCGCGAAGCTTTGCGCGCTCTCTTTCGCGCTAAGTGTTAGGCAAATAACCGCAGGTCTACTGAAATGAAAACAGTCATTACTGTCGCCATCGCGCTGCTAGTCGTCGGCAGCGCGTTCCAACAAATGGCCGAGTCGAAACCCTAATAAATCTTTGTGATGTAACATGCACTGAGGACATTCCGCTCTCGCTACGGAATGCCTC
>CAWASQ010000017.1:0-124050 GCA_963784465.1 uncultured Verrucomicrobiae bacterium | reverse complement strand
GAACATTGGCAAGACCTCGAAAGATGCTCATGGTGCCCAGCGTGACGATAAAGGGATGCAAATTGAGCGTGACGATCAACCCCCCATTGATCAACCCGCAGAGCAGACCGATCCCCAACGGCACCAGAAGGGCAATCGGAAGCACTACCATTGCCGAGGAATCGGGCGGCAAATTCTGCAAGACCGCTGCGCCGCCAAGAGCAGAAAGCGCCATCATCGAGCCCACCGAGATGTCGATTCCCCCTGCGACGATGACGATGGTTACTCCCACCGCCATGATCGCATAATAGGACATCGGCGTCGCAATGCCGTCGATCAGGTTGTCAAAATTCAGAAAGGTGTTCGGCCTTCCTTCACCCGCGTCCCTCCAGCCATAGATCGCCAGAATGGATCCCAGCAGCAGCACCACCACAACGAGGCCGAGTTCCTGCGCGATCGAGCGGCGGGGTTTTGCCGTAGATGTTGCGGGCGGAGCGGATGCGGCTGCGGCAGAAGACATATCAGGGAGGCGTGCGATGTTGCGGGTTGTTCAACAAGTAGGCTAACGAATGAAACACTCTTATTCGAATTGTTACCGATTTCGAAACGGAGGCAAGCGAAATCAACGATCGGCGCCGCGCCGAGCCGTCTAAGACGATTTGCTTGGGCGGACGACGCGCTTCTTCGCCTTCGTTTTCACTAGATTCAGGCCAACCTTAGATAAGGCACGCCTCGACGCAGGAATGGATAGATAGTCGGACGGTGAACGGGACGAAGGGTCCTCTGCATCGGCCGGACGGTGAGACAGAGTGTGCCAATGCGACGGACCTGTCCGAGCAGTCAAAGTCGAACCGGCATCCACCACATCAACGCGAATCTTGCAGGACAACTGCGAATCACTGATTATGGTACGATTCAACCGCTATGGTCACTCAGTCTCGATTCGGTTTGTCTTGCGCCCTCGCGCTACCGCTCACGAACCAGCTGGAGATCGACCACGTCCGGTTGACGGCGCATGCCCGGCGATGCCTCGAAACAGGCTGTTCGAGTGTGACGGTGTTCGGAAACGTACGGGCGAAGGCGCCTCAGTCAGCCTCGCCGAGCGGCACAGGGTCCTCGATGCGCTTTCGGCTGCCGGGGTGAGTTTGAGCCAGCATGTGCTCGGTGGCGTGGCCGCCGCATCGGTCGGCGACGCTACACAGCAGGCTCAAGCACTCGTTGATCGCGATTGTCGCGGTGTGCTGCTCGCGCCGCCCTTTTACTTCAAGGGCGTAACCGAAGACGGGCTTTATAAGTGGTTTTCACAAGTGTTTGCAGCGACAGGAGATCGATTACACGACGTCATCCTCTACAATATCCCCTCCGTGACGCAGGTGCCCCTGCCGGTCAGCCTGATCAGACGCTTGAAAGCGGACTTTCCCAAAGTGGTCGCCGGCGTTAAAGACTCCGGCAGCGACTGGGCCTACACCGAAAATCTCCTTAGCGCAGGCGACGACCTTATCGTTTTGATCGGTAACGAGCGCCACCTTGCCGCCGGCATTCGACAGGGAGCCCATGGCGCGATTTGCGGGCTCGCCAACCTATGCCCTGAAATTCTGTCGGATCAGATAAAGGGGGAAATCGAGGATTTTCGGATCGCCGAACTTTCGACAGAATTCGCGAGGTTTCCATTTGTCGCCGCAGTGAAAGCCGTTCTGGCGCACCGCCTCAAAGATCCCGGTTGGTCGAAAGTCCGACCGCCTCTCGAGGAGCTATCGGAGGCTGATGCCGCGGAATTGCTGAGAACATACGACCGGATCGCTTCCCGGTAGTCCCGCCGACCCGACAAGACCCCGACGCTTCGAGATATCACGCACGCATGCGACTCTTCCCTGGAAAGGGTTGTATGTCCGGAACGGTGCTTGTCTATCTGCGGAATTCGATGATCGCCCTGGCGATTTGGCGCGCCAGGCGGTCGCGATACGCGCTGCTCGACGCGCGCCTTGCATCCCGTGGATTGGTGAGAAATCCGCATTCGATCAGAACCGCCGGCATCCGCGATTTTCTAAGCACATAATACCTTGCTCTCTTTATTCCGCGATTTTCCCCGGACGTTGTCCGCATCGCATTTCGCTGGATCAGGCGTGCCAATCTCTTCGCCTTCGCCGAACCGTAAAATGTCTCGATTCCGCTCGCGCCTACACGCCGGGCGGAATTGAAGTGGATGCTCACGAAGATCGCGCGTCTTTGGGCGTTGGCGATGCTTACCCGGCGATCCAGAGAGACGAATTTGTCCGAGGACCTCGTCATGACGGTGCGGAGACCAGCTCCCGCCAGATTCGCCCGGAGCCGGCGGGCGACGTCCAGGGCCACGCCTTTTTCGGGAATAATATTTGATGGAATTCCCCCGCGGTCATGCCCGCCATGTCCGGCGTCGATCACGACAGTCGAAAACGAGGCGCCGAGGACCCACGGCGAAGTCAAGGCGCACGCCGCGATGACCAGGAGAAAAAAGTTGCGTGATAATAGCATGCCCTGAAGCCAAACTCGTGGCTCTTTTTAGTCGGCGTCGCGAAGCCCCCGCCCGCGCACTTCAAGCCTCTCCTCCGGGACGCGGCCGCGATTTCGAATTTTGCATGTAGCCATGACGCAGGGATGCTATGCATGATACGCCCCTCGCGCGACCCAGAAATCAGATTTTCGCGGATGGACTGAGGGTCGCTTGCTTTGATGCGAAGCCGCCTTCGCTTCTTATTGACTTTCGCAACGCGAGGTCGGCGATATTGATCTTCGCATGACGAGCGCGTGCCTGCACACGATCACGAAGCTGGAAACTTGCGCGCCGCAACGCCCGGCACCATGAGCGCTTCGGAATGGGAGATTGTTAAGTTCACCTTTTGGATAGCCGCGCTGGCGACGCTTGTGATCCTTCCTCCCGCGGTGGCCCTCGCATGGCTCCTCGCTCGCAGATCCTGGCCGGGCAAGGCAATCGCCGAAACGTTGGTTGCTTTGCCGCTGGTGATGCCACCCGTCGCGACAGGGCTGATTCTATTGAAACTTCTGGGTCGCAAGGGGCCAGTAGGCCGCTTTCTTCATGATAATTTCGACCTCGACGTCGTGTTTACCTGGAGGGCCGTGATGGCTGCCATGGCCGTCATGTCCTTTCCGTTGCTGGTGCGAGGAGCCCGCATCGCTTTCGAAGCTGTTAGCCCACGACTCGAACAGGTGGCCGCCACCCTGGGCGCCTCACCGATTCGCATCTTCGTGACCATCACATTGCCACTGGCAATCCGAGGGATAATTGCCGGCAGTGTGCTCGCTTTCGCCCGGGCGCTGGGAGAATTTGGCGCAACGATCCTTGTCGCGGGAAATATTCCAGGCAGGACGACGACACTCTCAGTTTCCATCTATAATGACATCCAACTCGGTCACGATGACGATGCCTTTCGCCTGCTTGCCGTCTCCATCATTCTAGCTTTCGCCGCAGTCTGGATAAGCGAATGGCTTTTCAAACGCAGCGTGCCGACAGCCTAAGCCTCATATCGGAAAGCTAACTCAGGCTCAAATGAGACGCCGAGCAAATCCACGCGATCCTCAGCTGCCGACGGCGGCTTTCCACAACTCCCGGATCGCTTTGAGCGACAAATCGGAATCGCTCTTCGGAAAGTACTCGAATCCAACGCCACCCGAGTAACCCAGAGCCTGAATATGGCAAAGCATCGCCGCCCAATCAAACGAGCCGGTCCCTGGCTCGTGCCGGCCAGGGAAATCCGCTATATGAAAGTGGCCGATTTCAGAGATATGTGAGGTGACGATCTTCTTCAGATCAGATCCCATGACGCCGAAATGATACAAATCACAGAGGATTTTTAGCCGCGGACTTCCGACCTCGCGCACTATTGCGACCGCCGTCTCGACATCATCAAGATAGTAGCCTGGATGATCAATTAGAGTATTCAGTGGCTCCAAAACCAAGTTTATGTCGGCGGGCACGCTGGAAACAAGCTGCTTTAAAGCTCTGACCGTGTTGGAAAACTTGATCCCGTCGGGAATCTCCTCGTAGCGATTCTCGACGCTCCCATCTGAATTCAGCGCGTTTGTCAGAAACATGAGGGTCTGGCAATTCAGCGCGCGCGCCGTGGGAATTGCGTCCGAGACGTCCGCGAAAAGAGCGGCATGCGTCTTCTCGGCGACGGGACTTCCCACGCGATGGCCGCTGAAGTTGACCACTTGAACCTGATATTCCCGACAGGCTGCCTGAATGGCGGAGATATTCTTGTCCCGCCAACCCCAGAACTCGACATGCCGAAAGCCGGCGGCGGCGACACGCGGAATTTTTTCCTCGGTCAGAAGGTCAGGATACAGGGGATCTAGGCAAATGACAGGGATCATCCTCGTAGTGGGGAACGTGCGTACCAGTTGTCACGTCTTCCAACGCATCATTCGAGAGCATAACGTTTGCGGGCTGCAGCTTAGGTTAAGCTAAGGCGCTCCAGCGATAAATGGCCACAGCTCACGCGTGGACGGCGCATCGACCCTCCTTAGCGTTTCTTGGCGCGCAACCCATCAAAGTAAACGATAACGATAATAAGGACACCGGTGATAATACGCTGCCAAAACGCATTCACGTTAAGCAGGTTGGCGCCGTTATTGATCGTCGTAAGGATAAAGGAACCGAGCAGCGGGCCGTGCACCGAGCCAACGGCGCCAAAGAGGCTCGTGCCGCCTATGACCGACGAAGCGATCGCCTGCAATTCCCAGCCCTCCGCCTGAGTCGCGTTGCCGATTCCAATGCGGGATGCGAGCAGGATGCCGACGAAGGATGCGCAGACCGCCGAGAGTATATAGGCGATGTAAATCATCCGGGTCGTGTTGACGCCTGAAAGCCGCGCCGCCTCCATATTGGAGCCAATCGCAAAGAGGTAGCGGCCGAACCGGCTTTGATGCAGGAAAATGTAGGCGGGAACAGCAACCACAATCACCATCCAGAAAAGATTAGGCACGCCCAGAAAGTCTCCGCGTGAGAAGCCGGTGAATGCATCATTGGTGATTGAAATGGTGGCGCCGTTTGTGATGAGCAGACCGATACCGCGCAGCGCCGTCAATGTGGCCAGCGTCATGATGAACGGCGGCAAGCCGAGTTTGCTGATTCCGAACCCGTGAAAAGCGCCGATGGCGAAGCCGAACGCCGAGCGTGATGATGATCGAGGCCCAAATCGGGAAGCCGTTTGTCAGCAACCAGGCAACGATGACGCTCGCGAAGCCCACGACAGCGCCGACCGACAGATCGATGCCTGCCGTAATGATGACGAAGGTCTCGCCCATCGCCAGGATTGCGATCATCGAGCCCTGACGGAGCAGGTTGGTGATGTTGTTATATGTCCAGAAGCTGTTCGTGCTGAACGACAGCACAAGCCACATCAGCGCGAGGAGGGCCAGCAGGGTCAGGCTGAGAAGCGTGCCCATACGCGCCTGTTTTCGTGTCGCGGCTAGCCGTGCCTCTTCTGACGCTTCACTACTCGTTTTGGTTTCAACGCTCATCTTTATTGTCCTCCAAAATGCTGGTTCATCATTTGCTCTCGCCCCGCGTCAGACGCCGAGCGCTTGCGTCAAAATGGTCTCATGCGCCGTTTTCTCGCTCACATGGGCGCTGTCATAGCTCGCCACAAGTCGCCCCCGGCGAAACACGTGCAGCGTGTCGGAGAGATCGTAGACCTCCGGCAGGTAGGAGGAGATCAAGATGATCCCCGCCCCGGCCTTAAGCAGTCTGGCGAAAAGCTTGTAGATTTCGACCTTCGTGCCAACGTCGACACCCACGGTCGGCTCGTCGAAGATGTAAAGGTCGGCCCCATGGTTAAGCCATTTGCCGACCACGATCTTCTGCTGGTTGCCGCCTGAAAGGCTCGACGCGGGAGCCTCGCGCGACGCCGTCTTGATCTGGACTTCCCGGATCTGCTTATCGGCGGCGGCTTTCTCGGAGAAGGGATTGATGACTATACCTTTTGTCAGGCGCTTGTAGATCGGCAGATTGAGATTAAGTCCGACCCCGAGATTCAGGCAGAGGCCCTGATCGCGACGACTTTCGGGCACGAGCGCGATGCCAAGGGAGATCGCGTCCTTCTCCTTCCGAATATCGACCGGTTTGCCCTTCCAGAAAATCTGACCCCCGGTCCTGGGGAAGCGTCCGAACACGCTCTGCACGAACTCGCTGCGCCCGGCGCCGATCAGCCCATAGAGCCCAATGACCTCGCCTGCTCTCACTCGGACACTAACGTCCTCGAAGCCCTTGCCGGTGAGTTTTTCCGTACGAAGGATCTCGTCGCCAAAGGGATCTTCTCCTTGTAATGGATCTGTTCGATCGTGCGGGCGATCATGCCGGTGATGAGCTTTTCCTCGTTGGTCTCGGCAACTCGCTGCGTTGATACCAACTGTCCGTCGCGCAGAATCGATACGCGATCCGCGAGCTGGAACACTTCTTCCAGCCGGTGCGAAATATAGACAATGGTAACGCCCTTGGCCTTGAGACGACCTATCAGCGCGAAGAGTTGGGCGGCTTCCTGACGCGTCAGGTAGGCTGTGGGTTCGTCGAAAATGAGGAACCGTGTGCCACGCGTCGAGGCGCGAGCGGTCGCAACCAATTGCTGCTGGCCGATGGTAAGGGAGGAGAGCAATGCGGCGGCCGGCAGCTTAAAGCCGATCTCGTCGAGGATCTTCTGACCTTCGCGTACCATTTCGCCCTGCTGCAGCAGCCCAAAGCGCACTTTCTCGTCGCCGAGAAAAAGATTGGCGGCAACCGTGAGATGCGGGCAAAGCACGACTTCCTGATGCACAGCGTTGATGCCGTGAGTGATAGCCTCATGGGGCGTCGCGAGATCCACCGGCTTGCCTTCCCAGAACACTTCGCCACTCGAGCGCTCATAGACTCCTGTAAGCATCTTGATGAGCGTCGACTTGCCGGCACCGTTCTCCCCGACAATCGCATGGACTTCGCCCGCCTCGAATTCGAGATCGACGGCCTTCAGGGCGTGGGTGGCGCCGAAACGCTTGTCGAGCTTTTTGAGCACGAGAAGAGGCGCGCCGTTCCCGCCTCTTCTATTATCGTTGCCACCCTGCTGCAGTCTGGTTCATCGACGGCTTTTAGTTCTCTGGACCTTCGGAGGAGTGGCTTGGCAGGCGCCTGGTTTACTTGACCTTCGGGGTCAGCAGCTCCTTCGAACGCTCAGAATTCATATTCTCCTTGGTGATGAGGTTCACCCCCGTGTCGACATCCTTCGGGACCTTCTTCACCCTTGGAGGCCGCGAGTGCGGTCTTGATGCCGTCATAGCCCATGCGGAACGGATCCTGCACCACAATCGCTGCGAGGTGGCCATCGGCCAGCAACTTGACGAGTTTGTCGTCCGAGTCAAAGCCGACCACTTTAATCGTGTCGCCGGCCTTATTCTCGGCTATCGCCTGGCCCGCGCCCTGCGCCATGATTAGGTTTGAGGCGAAGACGCCGCGCAGGTTAGGGTTGGCGGTGATCAGGTCTGTCATCATGTTCAAGCCTGTCGTCGCCATACCATCCGCGTACTTATCGGCGACAAGTTTCATGCCCGGATATTTGGCCGCAATCTGCTCTTTGAAGCCTTTGGCGCGCTGGTCCAGCGAACCGACGCCCGGAATCGAGGTAATCAACGCGACCTCACCCTCAGGCTTGCCGTATTTCGCCTGCATGGCGGCGGCGAGCCCGTCGGCACCGACCCGGCCAGCCTGCACGTTATCGGTGGTAAGGAAGGAGGTGAAGGCCTTTGAATCGGCAGCGGAGTCAATACCTATAATTATGACCTTCTTGGCGGCCTCGTCGATCGGCTTGCCGAGCGCGGCGAATTGGGTCGGCGCGATGACGATTGCCGCGGGTTTGCCGGAGACGGCATTCTCGAGGATCGAAATCTGTCCGTTGATGTCAGACTCGGACTGTGCGCCAAGCTCGGGCACGTTGACGTTGAGTTCCTTGCCCGCTTTGCGAGCGCCGGCAAGGACGATCTGCCAAAAGAACGAAGTCGTGTCCTTGACAATGATCGGAATAGTAGGCTTCGCGTCTGCCGCAGGGAAGTTTCGACTGCGGAGGCGACGGCGATTGCTGCGAGCAAACCGACAAATTTGCGCCAGTTTGATAATGGACTGAGGATTTTCATGAGGGGTGAACTAATTGTTGATACGCCGCGACGAGGAAGTTTCATCCCGGAGGGGGCGGCGATCTCCGCGCCGGATCTTGTTAAACTGGGGGTCTTCCAATACTTGCCTTATATTGGAGCCCGCTTGATCTTGCAAGCCGTTTTTTGTTCGCCGCGACCGCTCAACCCCGCGCGATTGCCAGGAACCGTTGCCGGCCCAACCAGGCTGCCAGGAGCCTGAAGCTCAGCGGGCCTTGCCGAGCTTAGCCGCGGGATGCGTCATTTTCCGCTCACAATGCAAACCATGCCGGTAATCCCGCTGAGATTGCGATTCTAAGGTTTGCCTTGCTTACGATTCGGTCAAGCATCGGCGGCTGTTCCGGGAAATCAGGAATTCCCTTCCGCCGAGTAAGCGCGGGCAGCGCGCACCTGCATGATCCTGCCGGATGGCATCCAGAGGGCGGTAAGGCAGCCGCCGTAAACGCAACCCGTATCAATTCCATAGAACTTTCCCTCCACGATATACGGTTCACACTGGCTGGCGCTGTACCTCTTGTGACCAGCGATCAGCGGACGATCAAGTGTGATCTCATCTTTCCACGTCCTTTCGAGATTGATGTCGCCGGTCAACACGTCGACTGGCTGGTCTGCCAATGCCACACCGTTTATGAGCGCCGCATGGACGGCGACCAGATCCTCGTTTTCGAAGAACAACGGCATTCTATCGACATGCCCGAGGTATCTCTCGTAGATGTCAGGCGGCATCGAGTTCCTTGTCACCACGCTCTCCGGCTTCGGGACGCCCCCTGCCTTCCAGTTGAGGTGATCGCGGTCATGGTTTCCCAGCAAGCAAACACAGTCCAGCGATTCGAAAATTTCAACAACGCCAACGGGATCAGGTCCCTTGTTGAGGAGGTCTCCCAATAGAACCAGGCGCGCATCGGAGCGCGGAGCGATCTTATCCAGGAGTGCCGAGAACTCGCGACTGCAGGCGTGAATGTCTCCGATAATGATCGTGGTCATATTGGACGGCGTCCTCCCGTATACTTAGTCAACAACGCTAATTGGCTGAACAAGGAAATTCCTCCCCTTGCGACCTTTTCGCCTTTGCGCGGAATTTGCGCGAGGATGAATCAAAAGCCATATTCACGGCATCGTGGACCAGAAAGCTTCCGGAGTGATCCCTCGGCTCGGCGGGATGTCAGGCGTCGCGAACTTCGAGAACAGGTGCGCCGGCATCGCTTGGGGCTCCTTCATTGGGGACGCCCTGGCGATGCCCGTCCATTGGTACTACGACCGGGCGGCGCTGCGCAGCGCCTACGGTGTTGTCCGCGACTACATCGCGCCACGAAACCCGCATCCCGACAGCATACTCGGGCGCTCCAGTTACGCGGCTCTCAACGCCCGCGGCGAAATCCTTCACGGGCAGGCCAAATACTGGGGGCGCGAAGGGATCCATTATCACCAATTCCTCCAAGCGGGTGAGAACACGCTGAATCTCCAGCTTGCAAAAATGCTTATTGATTCGCTCGTGGCGCGCGGAGGCTACGACGCGGACGATTATCTCAAGCGTTACATTGAGTTCATGACCACCCCGGGCAGGCATCGGGATACCTACGTCGAGGAGTGTCACCGGAAATTCTTTACCAACTACGCTCGCGGCGCTGCGCCCCGCGAGAGCGGCGGCCGCGACAACTGCATCGGCGGTCTTGCTCATGTCGGCATCCTTTGCGCGTTTTTCCGAAACGACGCGAGGAGCGCCCGCCGCGCGGTTCGCGAACACATTTCGTTGACCCATCGCGCGCCGGAAACCATTGAAGCCGGCGATACACTGGCGCGAATCCTTTGTGACGTCTGCTCCGGCGCGGATCTGCGCGAGTCGATCGTCGCGAGAGGCGGACGACTGGCTCTCCCGAGACAAGGCGGAGGAATGGTCGCGCGATCCGGACGACGTCGTGGTCGGCCAATGGCTTAGTCCCGCGTGTTACATCCCCGGCGCGTTTGCCGCTTCTCTTTATCTCGCCTGGAAATACGCCGACGATTTCGAGTCCGGCATCATCGCCAACACCAACGTTGGCGGAGAGAATTGCCACCGCGGCGCGGTCATCGGCGCCTTGCTCGGCGGCGCCGCCGGAAGAGAAGGCCTTCCCAAAAGGCTGGTCGAGGGAATTCACGATTCGTCCCTCCTGCGCGCGCGGATTGACGCCCTGGTTGCTGTCGCGGCTCGCGGCTGAAGTCATTCTGGAGGCGAGTTGGTAATCGCCCGGTCAATTGCCTGGAAGAGTTCCAGCTCGGCGATGTCGTTGACCGGGCCCGCCACGTGCTTGAGGATGCGCCCTCGCCGATCAATCACGTAAATGTTCGCGACGCCCCTCTCGTACCCAAATCGATTCACAATGGAGCCGCCCCAATCAAGCATTACAGAATGCGTGAGCTTCTTCCGAAAAACCTCGGAGACAATGCCGCGGAGCGGTTTTGGAATCCCCGAGACGTCTGCAATGCCGTCAATGTCAATGCGCTTTGCGTAGCGCGTGTAAAGCCGCTGAATCCACGGCGCAAGCTGTTGGGAACCTTTGCGGTCAGCAACCGTCATCGCGGTGACCTTCACCTTTGGGAATCGGTAGCTTCGAGTAACGGCATTCTGGTCAGCGAGTTCAAAATCACCCAGGCTTTGCGGGGAGGAAGCAATCGCCGCGGCGCCGATTGCGAGAAGCCCAACGACAGCGCGCAGCACCTTCATTTCGCCGACGCCTGAAAATAGCTGCGACCCTTCCAGACTGCGGGATGCCGGCGACGAGAACGAAAAAAAGCGAACCATTGAATGAGCAGCAGGGCGCAAACGCCAGCCGGATGAAATACTGCACCCCGGAGGGACTGCCGGAAGCGGGCGATGGCAAGCATGCGGGGAAGAAAAGAGGCGACTGTGCCGAAAAGCGAAAGCGCGAACACGATAGGCGAGGCCGATCCGCCAAGCAGGACCGCCGCGAGCGCACAAATCGGCAAGACCTGCCCACCGAAGAGTATCACCGTGGATGGTCCGATCAGCCAGGGCGACCCGAGCGCCTCGTGAGCATTCCTCGCGAGGCCACGCCATACCTCCGCGCCGGTCGGAAACATTCGGCAGATCGCGAGATCTGTGGCATCAAAAAGATCGGTCGCGAAGCCCGCGGCGCGGAAGACCCGCGGCAGTTTCGGGCCGTCATGCAGCGTCGATCGGATGGCGCTGTGCCCGCCGCAGGCTTCGTAGGCTTCGCGCCGGGCAACGAAAAGTTGGCCGCAGCCGGCGCTGCAGGCCGGATCGAGGCCAGTTCGCATTCGCCGAATCGGCAGAAAACCCAGCAGCACGAAATGCACCAATGGGATTAGCAACTGCTCGGAGAAAGTTCTGGTCTCCTGTTCGGGCACCCCGCTCGCGAGAGCGACTCCGCTCCGCTCCATGAACGCCGCGATTCGAGAAAGTGCGGAGGGCCGCAGCCGAACGTCAGCGTCGAGGAAAATCAGCAGACTATGCGAGGCAAGCTGGGAGAGAAGGTAACAGGCGTGCTGCTTTCCACACCATCCGGCAGGTAGCGGTGGAGCCGTTTCCAAGTGCACGCGATCGTCCCCCCGCGCGATTTCGCGAACGATATCCGCGGTGCGATCCGTCGAGCCATCGTCCAAGACAATGACTTCAAAGTGAGTGCCCGTGTTCGAGAGAACGGCGTGCAGGGTCGAACCGATGTTGAGCTCCTCGTTGCGCGCCGGAATCAGGACGGAACAGCGCGAGCGAGCCGCTCCGCACAGAGGGGGCGGCCTGTAAAGTCCAAGGTTGCGAATGAACAGCGCCGCGGGGAGAACAGCCAGCAGGCACCCCGCGGCGGCCATATAACCGAGCATCAGTTTTGCTTCTCCGGTTGATGCTCTCGAACAAATTCTTTCCCTCCCATTCGAGCGCGCAGGAGACGCCACGCGTCGTAGATGGGGCTTACGCCGGAAGCACCCTTATCGATCAAGAGCCAGTCCGCCGGGTCCCGGCGGCACGATCGGGTCGCGAGCTCGTCCTGGGCAGCCTCGAGCGCAGAGCTGAAATGCTCCGTCCACCCGTCAATGTCTCGCGGGGGCTCTTTGCCCGGGATCGCAATCTCGCCGAAGGAAACGAGAATCTCCGGCTGCGGCTCCGTCCAGAAGGTATACTCAACGGCGAGCGGCAAGAATGCCGCTTCCCCGCTTCGCGCAGCAAGCGCGCCAATCCCGCGCTCGAGCCGAAGCGGACGCTCCCGCGCATCCATAAAGCGTCCTTGAGGCGTCAGCCAAACGACATTTTCCTCCCACGAAAGAATCGCTGTCGTGGTGCGCAAGAACTTCAGGGCGCCGCGAGCCGAGCGTTGCTCAACTCCGTAGATGCCAATGAAGGTGAAAAAAGCATACTTCCGAAGCGATTCCGCGTCGATGGGGGCAAATGATCTCCTTGATGAAAAAAATTTCCGGGAGAGGTAAAGACAGATGAGGGGATCCCACCAGGAAGCGTGGTTAAGATAAATGACCAGCGGGCGAGAGATGCCGCGTGGCGGCTGCCCGCTTCGAAGAACCCGGATCGCATGGAAGCGCCGCAGAATGTACCAGCGACTGTACGCGGCGAAGAGCCTGACGACCCGCGCGGACACTTTCGGCAGCTCGGCTCTCGCCCGTTTTTCCGATCTCATTATCGGCGCCCGGGTGCGACGAGGTTATCCGCTGCGTCGCGATCCAGCGTATCGGCAGCGATCCAGCCCGACATGAGCGCCATGGGCATACCCGGACCGGGATGCGCGGAGCCGCCGGCGAGATAAAGTCCGCGCACATCCGGGCTGCGATTGCCCGGCTTAAACGCGCCGAGAAAGTGGCCGTGACTCGCGAGCCCGTAGATCGCTCCGTGGAGCACCCGGTAGCGGCGGTGGATGTCCTCCGGTGTCAGGATCTCTTCGAAGACGATCCGCGATTCAATGTCTCTCATTCCCGCCGTGCGTTTGAGCTTTTCGAGGATTACCCGCCGGTATTCGGGGAGCATCTTTCCCCAATCGTGATCCGGTCGCAAGTACGGCGTATGGACCAGCACATAGAGCGCCTCGCCACCGTCCGGCGCGACCGCCGGATCCGTCACCGACGGCGCGCAAACGTAACATGTGGGATCCGGTGCGGGCTGCCCTTTTTGATAAATGGAGCGAAACTCGACATCGGGATCGTGCGAGAAAACGAAGTTGTGATGCAGCAGGTGATTGTATCGGCGCGTTAAACCCAGGTAGAGCACAACCCCAGAGCACGCAGGCTCGTAGCGCCGACGCTTCTCGAACGCGGAGGAGGCCGCGCCGCCAAGCAACTCGCGATGGGTCCGAACCGTGTCGCAGTTTGAAATAACCGCGTCGACGTCGAGGGCCGAACCCTTTTCCAGCAGGAGGCCGCAAACTTTGCCGCGGGCCGTAACGATTCTTTCGACGCGCACGTTGCGGCGGAACTCGACGCCTAGCGATTCGGCGAGCGCCACGAGGGCCTCCGGAATAGCACGGGTGCCCCCCATGGGATACCAAACCCCCTCGCCCGTCTGCATGTGTGCGATTCCGCAGAGCACGGCGGGCGATGCCGCCGGCGCGGAGCCCACATACTGCGTAAAATGATCGACCATCTGAGAGACGCGGGAATCGGGGATGTGGCTTCGAACGACCCCGGCGACACTTCGCCCGGGCCGCATCGCCAGCACATCGCCGAGCACTCCGGGCGTAAAGGTCGCCTGCGCGTCGAACATGTCTCGCAATCCACCCACGGATCGCCAAAAGAAGTAACTGTTCGAGATGCGATGGAGCCTTTCGGAGAAGGCCATGAATCGACGGTAGCCGTCGGCGGTTTTGGACTTGGGTGAGAACTCGGAGAGCTTCGAGGCCATCGCCGCCGTGTCCGCAAGGAGGTCCAGAGTGGAACCGTCGTCGAAAAATGAGCGCCACTGCGGGTCGAGCCGGACAAGACTTAGCATGCGCGAAGCTTCCGCCCGGCTTCACGGAAGATCCGCTCCAGGACGCCGGGCAGCGTCAAAATCGTCGGACCCATGTCGAAGCGAAATCCCTGCCTCTCGAGGACCGCCGCCTTGCCGCCCAGCCAATCGTTGCATTCGCACAGAACGACTTCATATCCGCGGGCTGCGAGGACGCAGGCCGACGCGAGCCCGCCAAGCCCGCCCCCGACAATGCCGACCCGTTTCATTGACTTGTCTCCTTGATTTTGGTTCTGGCGAAGCGCCCGGATCAGATCACGGATCGCCTCGACTCGCTTTGGCCCGCGGCCGTGCGCAGCCTGGATGTAGGACGCAAAGAGCCGTTCATCATCGGCGCGAAGCTCATCGAAATGAGGGCGAGACCGGCCCTGGCGCACCACGACAACGTGCGGGAACGTCATTTCGAGCAGGCCCTCCTCGCCCCGTGTGACCCCGAAACCGCTCTCCCTCACACCACCGAACGGCATGCGGGGATCCGCGGTCGGGACGATGAGATCGTTGACCAGTACAAAGCCGCACGAGATCCGCCCGGCAAGCGAGCGCGCTCGCGCGATATCGCGCGAGAAGATCGACACTCCAAGGCCAAAACGGGAGGCCGCAAGCCGCCGCAGCGCCGCTTCCTCGCTGGCAACTTCCTCAACCGGCAGCGCGAGAATGCCCGCCCGGTACATCTGCGCGCGCAGGTCGCTCGCCAGCGGTTCGGCAGCGATAACCCTGCGCGGCGCCATGCAAGTCACTCCTCCATTCCACCGGGTCCCGAAAGACAACGCCCGGACAACCAGAGAGACGTCGGCATCCGCGAGAACGAGCACGGCGTCCTGGCCGGAGAGTTCCATTACGGCGGGCGTGTTGCTGGTGGCAAGCTCTGAAAGAACGTCGCGCCCGTTCTCGGACGAACCGGTAAATACCACCTTGTCCACTCCGTGGGTGATGGCGCGGCGCGCCGCTTCCACCGTCTCCGGAAGGACGGTGAGCAGCGCGGGCTCCAGGCCGGCAAACCGCGCAAGTTTCGCGAAGGCCCATGCGACGTCCCATGCGCCCGGTGCAGGCTTGAGGAAGACGGCGTTTCCTGCTACCAGCGCATGCATCGCCTGCACCGCCGGAAGAAAAAGGGGATAGTTGCCGGGGCCGATCACCAGAACGATCCCGAAGGGTTGGCGTTGAACTTCAAACGACGCGCCTTGCAGCCACAACGGGCGGCCCCTCCTGCCGAAATAGCGCGTAGCCAGCGTGCGGGCGGCGTTCCGCTCCAGCCATCGACACGCGTCGGCCAGCGGAAGGATCTCCGAAACGAGCTTCTCCGCGACAGGGCGCCCGCTCACTTCCGCCGCGGCCCTGGCCAACGACGCGGCGCGTCGGGCGAGCAAATGCCGGAAGCTGCGCACAAATCTTAGCCGCTTCCTCAATGGGGTGGCTGCCCAGCCTGCCTGGCCCTCCCGCGCGCCGGCAACGGATCCCGGCTCGAAGTCCTGAGCAACACTCGCGCGCATCAGGCGGGCTCCAGATCCATCGGCTCAAGCGGCGGCCGTGGCATCGGATCCACGGCCGTCGCCAGGCCAAGATCGGCAAGCAGGAGGCGCGCGCTGATACGCGCCGATTCGAAAATCACGGGTAGACCGCTGCCGGGATGAGTGCCTCCGCCGACGAGATACACTCGATCGAGATCCTCGAAGCACGAGAACTTCTTTCGCGCGATCTTCCGATCCGTCCAGCGACGCCTCAGCCGATCCGGCACCAGGCGTGACATCGCGCGCGCGAAATCGGCGTTAATCACGATCGCCGCCGCTTTCTCCAAGCCGGCCGCTGTCCGCACGCCGACAGCCCGGCGCCCCTCAAAGAGCACCTCGTCCACCGGTCGGTCGAGGCAGATCTCCACGCCAAGCCGCTCGGCCACGCGCGCCATCGCCGCGGTCACCGCCGAGCAGCCACCAACCGGATGGCTAGGAGGTGTCTCAATATTTTGGAATTCGTAGACCATTTGTTTATGATACGTCTAACTGATCGCCATGGATTACCCTATTCAGGTCGTCGCCCGTGAGACTGGTCTCACGGCGCACGTTCTCCGCATTTGGGAGAGGCGTTATGGAGCAGTCGTTCCGAAGCGAACGGCCACCAGAAGGCGCGTCTACAGCAAGGAGGACATGGAGCGGTTGCGAATGCTCCGGCAGCTCACACTAATGGGGCATCCAATTAGCAGCGTGGCGAATCTATCTCTCGATGAACTCGACGCGCGCCTCGAATCGCAATCGGGCCACTTGGCGGCGGCTAGCCAACCGGCAGATGCGGTCGACGCCCCGATCATCCGGGATTGCATCCAGGCCGTGAAGACTTACGAGCTGGAAACCTTCAATCACTGCTCGAACGGGCGGCCGTCGTCTCGGGATACAATGCGCTTCTGCGCCATGTCATCTCACCGCTTACACATCGCCTTGGCGTTCTCTGGGAGGATGGGGTTCTGAAGATGTCGCACGAACATTTCGCGACAGCGGCGATTCGCGCTTTTCTTCTCAATCCCTCGCGGCAATACGCTGGCGAAAGTGCCCACGCCACCCTGGTCGCCGCCACACCTCAGGGGCAGCTTCATGAACTCGGCGCGGTGATGGCTACGGCGCTGGCCTCGGAGCAGGGATGGCGAGCCATCTATCTCGGGCCAAGCCTGCCGGCGGCGGAGATCGCGGGCGCCGCGATTCAAAACCGCGCCAAAGCCGTAGCGTTGAGCATCATTTATCCTGCGGACGATCCAAATCTGGAGCGCGAATTGTTCGATCTTCGCCGTTTTCTTCGCAGGAACGTGGCGATCCTCGTGGGTGGCCGTGCCGCGGAACACTACCGGACAGCTATCGAATCTGTTGGCGCGACCCTGGTCAGTGACCTCGCCCGGCTGCAAGTCGAGCTGGCCACAATCCGTACAAAGAAAGTACAAAAAACGTGAATAAGACATTTGCCAAAGCCCATTGGCTGGTGGAGGGATCGCGGGCACCAGCGCTAACAGCCATCGATCAGAATGGTGCCGTCGTTCAGCTCAGCGATTACTACGCGAAGGGCCCCGTGCTGGTTTACTTCTTTTTTCGGTCTGGGACACCCGTCTGCACCGTTCATGCCTGCCGGCTGCGTGACGGATTGCTTCAGCTGCGCGAGCGTAACGTTGAGATATTTGGCGTCAGCACCGAATCCCCGGAAAGGTTGAAGAGGTTCGAAACCAGGCACCGTCTTCCGTTTCGCCTCCTCGCAGACAGTGACGGCCGGATCGCGAACGCCTTTGGCGTTAATTCCTTCCTCGGCCTTCCAGCACGGCGCGCGTTCCTGGTCGTCGACGGCCTTGTTTCCTGGGAAGGCCACGCTTCCGAGGCCGCGGCGAAAGTGATCAACGGTTTTCGCTAAAAGGGAGAGAATTCCGTGTCAGCGTCATCCCCGCGAATCATCGCCGCGGGGCTGAGGCGGGACCCAATCGCAAGCGACTGGCAAGCGACATGGCATCGAAAGGAGCACGCACCTTCGCATCGTTGTCAAAGTAGACGAAAACATCGCGGCCCCCAGGTCTCGGGTGAGGCCGTGAGGTGAGCAACCTGGCATCGGCCGGCGTTTGTCCCCGCTTCCAGGCGCGAACCTTCCTCGCCCATTCGTTCAGCGCTCTGGGGCTATAACCGCTCGCGTAGAGCTCCGTATTCCCATGCAACCGGACGTAGACAAAATCGCTGGTGACGTCCTCGATAAAAGGCCATTTGCCTGCCGTGTCCGCGACGACCAGCGCAATGTCGTGCTCGCGCAAGATCTCCACGAATTCCGTGTTTTCGAACGAGCCGTGCCGCACTTCCAGGGCGTGGCGCAATTTGCCGACGCCGGCAGACTCTGTCCAGGCGCGCCGATTCAGGCGGGCGTCATGTTTGCGCGCGAGAGCCTCGGCCGCGGCGGCGGCGCGGGGAAGAAGCCCAAAGAAGGCCTCGAGCCGCGATCGATCGTAACGGACGCTTGGAGGCAATTGCCAGAGGATCGGGCCGAGCTTTTCCCGCAATCGCAGGATGCCGGATGCAAAGAAATTTGCCACCGGCGTCTCGACCTCTTTCAGACGCTTGACATGAGTAATGAACCGGCCCGCTTTCACTGCGAAGACGAAGTCCGCGGGCGTTGCCTCGTACCAGGCAAGGTAGCTCTCCGGACGTTGGAGAGAGTAAAAGGAACCGTTGATCTCTATAGAGCTCACCTGCCGGGACGCGAACTCCAGTTCCCTCTTCCGCGGAAGCCCGGCAGGATAAAACTTCCCACGCCATCCAGGATACGTCCACCCGGAGATTCCAACGCGGATTTCTGGCATGAGGGCAAATAACAGCCCGCACTCCGGCGACACTCTCCTATTGTTCGTGCGACATGATCACGCTGCGTCTCTGGCGCGATTCCGGGACAGAACGCCAGCGCTTATGCCGCCTTCCACGTGCCCGGTAACCTAGCCGCTCTCGGCCTTTCGGCGAGCCTCGGCCTGCAAGATCTCGCGCTTGCGACCTGTCTCATGCTCCGCCCGGCCAGCCAGTTTCAGCGCCTTCTTTTCGTCTTCGCTCAAGCGGCGCGCCGCGTCGCTGCGCGGCACGGCGGCGTCGAGCGTGCTCTTGGACTTGGAGGAGTCTTTCATGAGGCGTCAAAATCACTCACGCCAGCTTCGCATCCATCGTGATCTCCGCCTTGAGCAGCTTGGAGACAGGACACCCTTCTTTCGCCTTCTTGGCGATCTCCTGGAATTTGGAGTCGTCAATATTCGGAATGGTCGCCTGCATATCGAGATGAATCGCGGTTATCGAAAAGCCCCCGCCGACATTCTCGATCGTCACGGTCGCCGTCGTTTCGATCTTATCGGCCTTGAAGCCCGCTTCACCGAGTTGGCCCGAGAATGCCATCGAAAAGCATCCCGCATGGGCCGCACCGATCAATTCTTCCGGATTCGTCCCCGCCTCGTCGCCAAATCGTTTTGCGAAGGAGTATGGGACGCTGGAAAGCACTCCGCTCTCCGTTGAAACAACTCCGCTACCATCTTTCAGACCACCTTTCCAAATTGCAGATCCTTTGCGCTTCATGGCTGGAAATCGTATGGCGCGGCTCGCGCGCGCGTAAAGAACTTTTCGGCCCAAATCCCATGGAGGACGCGCCTTGCGTATAGACCCCGAACCGGGTAGCCGGAGCGCCGGAGTTCGAAAGTCATTCAGATGGTGAGAGCCCGGGGCCAATGCAGAAGCACCCTCGTGAAGACGCGCGCTCCGATGAGCAGGGCATCTTCATCAATATCGAACGTCGAGGTATGCAAAGGTGTAACCTTTTTTCCCCTTCGCCCCACCCCCAGTCTGATCATGCAGCCAGGGACGACGTCCAGGTAATCCGCGAAATCCTCCGCGCCCATGCTTGGTCTCCCTTGAACCAGCACGTTATCCGCCCCAACGACATCACGAGCAGCCTCGAGGCAAATTGCCGTCACGGCGGGGTCATTGATAACGCCGGGAAGTTGCGATTCAAAACTAACGCGCACGCTGGCGCCCATCGCCTGGCCTGCGCCGCGGCAGAGCTTGGCGATGGCATCCCGCGCATTCCGCAAAACGCCGGCGTCCAGCGCGCGTATCGTTCCTTTCATCGTCACCGAATCGGGAATGACGTTCGCCGCGTATCCACCCTGAATTTGTCCAAACGTAACAACCAGCGGATCGCGCGCGTCGGTCCTGCGAGGAACGGCTTGATAGATGAGCGTGACAAGATGGGCCCCGAGAGCAATCGGATCCACGGTTTCATGGGGACGCGCGCCGTGCCCCCCGCGGCCGCGGACCTCGAGCTCGAAATCCTGGCAGGCCGCCGTTTGCGGACCGGCGGTCAATGCAAGCTTTCCCGAAGTGATATTGGGATCAACATGCAAGGCAACAATAGCGTCCACCCCTTTAAGCGCGCCCCGCTTGATCATCTCGCGCGCTCCGTGGCCGGCCTCCTCCGAGGGCTGGAAGATGCCACGCCAGCCTACAGGAATTGGACCCGTTGAATTCAGCGCGCGAAGCGCTCCCAGCAGTATGGCGGTGTGGGCGTCGTGACCGCAGGCATGCATGACGCCGGGATTCCGCGAACGATAAGGAACGTCGTTTTCCTCAGTAATAGGCAGCGCATCGATGTCCGCGCGGAAAGCTATCACTGGCGCCCCGGGAGCCGACGCTCTCGAAATAGCTGTGATGATCCCGCGGCCATCCGGCCTCGACTGATGCAAGATTCCCGCCGAGGCCAGCTTTTCGCCCACGAAGGAAGTCGAGCCGTATTCGGCGCCGCTGAGCTCCGGATTGGCATGAAGACGGCGGCGAACCTCCACAAGCTCCGGCGCGAGCTCGACCAGGCAGCGGTCTGCTTGCTCGAACGGGGATGGCAATTGAGGCGGTTCTCGTCTGCGCATGGTTGCAAAGAGCCACACCATATCCGCCGAAAGATCAATCGCCAGCAGCAACTATCCCGCGGCTGGAGTTTGTCGAGTCGCCGTTGGTTTCGGCTGCCAGTCAACAATGACCCAACTGACATCCGGCAAGCGGTGTCCGCCGTTTCAGCACTCGCAGGCGAATGAGCCCCTCTATCGTAACTCGTCGTTCGCCCTCGCTCCAACGACGAAAGGCCTCGCACGACCTTCTTTACTCGCATTTCCCACGACGCGCTTTACAATTCCTCGTCCATGAAAGGCCTTCTAACCATCGTCGCAATCCTCGCCGTTCTTGCCGTGCTCATTCTGATTGGCGGATGCGGCACCTATAACAAACTTGTGGGACTCAAACAGCAAGTGGATCGGAGCTGGGCCGATGTTCAAAATGTCTATCAGCGTCGCGCAGACCTCATCCCAAATCTGGTCAGCACAGTCGAGGGTGCGGCCAACTTCGAGAAGAGCACGCTCAAAGACGTGATCGAGGCGCGGCAACAGGTCACAAAAGTTCAACTCGACCCGAACTCTGCCCCGACCGATCCGCAGAGCTTGCAGCGCTTCCAGCAGACGCAGGATCAACTCTCGAACACTCTCTCGCGGCTCCTGGTCGTCGTGGAACGCTACCCGGAGCTAAAGGCGAATGCCAATTTTCAGGAACTGCAGGCGCAACTCGAGGGAACCGAGAATCGCATCACGGTGGAACGGCGGAAATTCAACGAGACCGTGCAGGCATATAACACTGCCGTCCAGACGATGCCCACCGCGCTCTTTGCCGGGCTGCTGGGCTTTTCCCCAAGACCGTATTTCACGGCGCGGGAAGGGTCGGACGTCGCTCCGCAGGTGAATTTTAAGTTTGGAACTGGTACTCCCTCCCCTTCGCCTGCTGCAACACCTGCCACAAGCCAGTAGCAAGGGATTCATGCCGCCCGTTCCGAGGGTGAAGAGACATCCGCTTTGGCGGTGGTGGTTGCTCATCGCCGTCGCTCATGCGGCCACTGCGTTCGCGTCCGACCCACTGCCGCAAAAGCCCACCCGCTACGTGAGCGACAATGCGGGGATTCTCTCGCCGAACACCGTCACAGCACTCAACCTGCGGCTCGAAGCCTTCGAGCGGGAGACATCGAATCAGGTGATCGTCGCGACGTTTCCCAAGGTGCCCGAAGGCTACGTGCTGGAGGATTTCACTCAGCGGACTGCAGAGGCCTGGGGTATCGGGCAAGAAAAGGACGACAATGGGGTCGCTCTTTTCGTTTTTCCCAACGACCGGAGAACACGCATTGAGGTCGGTTACGGCCTCGAAGGCGCCCTCCCGGATGCTATCGCGAAGAGGATCATTGAAAACGAAATGCTTCCCGCTTTTCGAGCAGGGGATTTCGATTCAGGGGTTCGCCGGGCCGTGACTGCAATCATGCAGGCAAGCCGGGGAGAGTACAAAGGATCGGGCCGCACGGTCGCAGATAGCGAGGAAGACGGCGAGCTTTTCTGGATAATTGTCTTCCTGTTCCTCCTGATGCTGGGGCTCATGATCCTCGCAAACAGAGGTGCTCTGCGGCGTGGCACCTACTATGGTCCGCGTGGCAGGCGCGTTGTCTGGTATCCGGATATAGGAGGTGGCTGGCAAGGAGGAGGCTCGCGCGGCGGGGGATTCGGGGGCGGATCAGGCGGCGGCGGTGGGTTCAGCGGAGGAGGAGGCAGCTTCGGAGGCGGCGGAGCAAGCGGCAGTTGGTAGCAAATGAAGCCCCGCGATTTCATTCAGAAACTGGACGAAACGAAAGTTGTGCGCGCGATTCACGCCGCGGAGCGCAAGACCTCCGGTGAGATCCGCGTGTTTGTGACAAATCGGAATCTTGGCAGCGACAATGCTGTGAAACGCGCCGCCGCCCGATTTGAGAAGCTCGGCATGGCGGCTACTCGCGATCGCAACGCCGTCCTCCTTTACTTCGTACCCCGTGCCAACCAATTCGCGATCATCGGCGATAAGGGCATTCATGAGAAATGTGGCGAAACGTTCTGGAACGACCTCGCGTCGGGCATTCGCGCCAAGCTCCTCAAGGGACTTTTTACGGAGGCTATTGTCGGGGCCATTGAAGAAACGGGTGATATTCTTGCGCGCTACTTTCCTCGCCGGCCCGACGACCGCAACGAACTGCCGGATAGAGTGGGACGCGACTAGACAAGATCAATCGCTTGCACGTCGACGAATTTCGCTCAATGCCTGCTCCTCATTTTTCCGATTGGATGTCGCGCCGAGCCGATAAAAAAGAGCCGCGCAGCAATCGACGATCGCAGATATGCCGCGTGGCAGTTATCAGCGACACGTGCACGCTTGGGGACGCGCGACTTCTCGCGCATTTTTCAAGGCCTGCACGATGCCTGCGTGCCAGCTGTGCAGAGATGAGGCCGGTGATTTCAAAGTGACCGACGCCGCCCGGATTGCTGCGAAGATCGCATTGCTCGCGTTCCTTGTCAGCAGCATGCTCGCCGCGGGACTCAGTCTCACGCCGCGCGCCATCCTCGCGCCATTGCGAAACGTTCGGCTCGTTCTGGTCGCGCTTGCGCTCAATTTCGTCGCGGCGCCCGTCTTCGCGCTTGCTCTGAGCGTCGTCATTCCCCTCGAGCGTCCCCACGCAATCGGCTTGATTCTGCTTGGTGGCGCGGCCGGCGCACCTTTTCTGCCAAAGCTCGTGGAAAGGGCACGCGGCGACCTCGGCTTCGCCGTCGCGCTCATGACGCTGCTTACCGTGGGCACGACACTTTTCATGCCCTTCGCGTTGCCCTTGATGATACCGGGTCTGCAAGCCAGTCCATGGAGCATCGCGCAGCCGCTTGTCGTGTTCATCCTCACGCCGCTGGCGGTCGGAATGCTGTTGCAGAGTCGAAAGGCAATCCCCCTCGCCGCGCTCCAGCCAATCCTTGTCAAGCTCGGAAACGTCTCGGCCCTCGTTCTGCTCACGCTGCTGCTCGCGCTCTACTTCCGTAACCTGCTTGGCGTCTTGGGCAGTGGAGCCATAGCCGCCTGCGTCGTCTTCCTCGCGGGACTTTACGCCGCGGGATACCTGCTTGGGGGATCGCGGGTGGAGATAAAAGGAGTGCTTGGTCTCGGGACCGCAGCGCGCAACGTCGGTGTAGCCCTCGTCCCCGCCTCGCAGAGTTTTTCCGATCCGAAGATCATGATCATGCTTGTTGCCTATACCATCGTAATGCTGATTGTGCTCGTCCCAGCCTCAGGCCGGCTGCGGCGGAAAGCGCTGAGTCCCAAGGGCGGCCAATAAGAATACCTCTTTTTCGAATCTAAGGGCGGCTCTCGTAAGAAGTTTCCGAAAGAGCTCGGCCGTACGCCGCCTGCAGAGGTGATGCCCGGCGTCCACGGCGCGTATCGGCGCAATCGCCGATTGCCTTAAGCGCAGAGGTGCTCTTCGCGGAGGCGGCGCCAGTAAGCAGCCGGGATTAACGAAGAATGAGAACCGGATGCCTCGCTTGATTATTACGACGCTCAGCCCTCCATGGGCTCTTCAACAGCCCTCAACGCCATCTTTGACAGACAGCCGGGATCTTACATTTCCTGCCAATAGCCCGAACGCCAATAGCGGCGATCATTCGTCGTGTGTAGCGGCCGTCCGACCAGACGACGTCCTGCGGGGACGCTGCACCCAGAGGCACCCACACCCAATCATTTCCTCCCCACGCCCAATACCGTTAACCCAGACCGGGTCAGAGTAGCCTACGGGAACGACCGTCCTTCTCTCGTTGCGCAGAGCCGGAATATCGGTCTCCACGGCATACTCCTGGGGTTGATACACCGGAGTGGCGGGATCCAGCGCATTGAAAATTGCCTGACCGATCGGATCCGGAGGCCGCACGCGGCCGTATTGGCTTCTCGACGACAGATCCTCAATCCTGCCGCCGAAGAGTGACCAAACGCGACCGATCGCCTATGCTTCCGGGGAATTGACAACGTCGCTTATTACATCCTCGAAGAAGATCGATCACGCGGCAGCTTCATCGGGGACAGTTGGAGGGAGTGGAACGGTCGATTCCGCGACGACGTTCGCAGCTCTTCCGCGGTGAGGAAAATTCAGTGAGGCGCGTTTGCCGATCGAATTGTTGGAAGTCCGGAGATCTATAGTCACAAGGAGCGGGAGGTCGAACAGCGCATTAACTTTGTGACCTGCCACGACGGTTCTTACCCTCAACGACCTCGTCTCCTACAACTACAAACACAACGAGGCCAATGCGAGGCGACCGGCGACGGCGGAAATGATAACTCGGAGCCTGGAACGCGGTGTCGAAGGTCCGACCGACGACCTGCTGTGAACACTAAACAAGACCTAGGGGGAATCAACCTCCATCGTCTCGGCGGCGCGAAGCCGCTCGCGATAGACGGCAGGGTCGAGGAGATGCTCGATCTCTTCCCCCGCCTGAATCTCCAATCGGAAAAGCCAGCCAGCACCGTAAGGGTCCTTCTGCACCAGATCCGGACGCGATTCGAGTTCCCGGTTGATCTCAATCACCGTGCCGCTCAGCGGAGCCCGCACCACCCGCTTTGGCGCCCGGGAGAAGATAACGGCGGCAACGATGTCGCCGGCCTTCACCGCGCTGCTCACCCTCGGCAGGTCGACACGCGCGCTTTCCATGAGGTTCTCCGGGTCACCTGCTGTGAGTCCCACCATTGCGCTGTCCCCATCCATTCGAATCCACTCATGGCTGTCTGTGTATTCTCTATCTTCCGGCACATTCATGGATAACAGGTCTCTGGGGAAATCCCGCTGACAGCATCGGGCACAAGTCTTGTGCCCGCAAGCCCTCGATCGTGGGGAGCGCACGCGTCCCCGCGTGCAATTTCCGGCGTCCCGCCGGAAAACCCTGCTCGGCGAGACGCCGAACACCACACGCGGGGACGCGTATGCTCCCCAGCCTCCTCGAAAGCTCAATTCTTGGGAGGAATCTTGGCGTATCCGATGAATCGGCTCGCCGGATTTTTTCCATTCGGTTTGGGAATTGTGAAATCGAAGACACTCACGCCGAACATTTTTTTCCCCCGGTAGGTGCGGCCATCGCTTGCCCCGACCATGAGACGCAGCCCGTCGGATTGCGCCGCTCCAAGATAAATCATTGTATGCGTCACGGGAGGATCCACATCCACAGCGTATGTGCCGGTCCAGAAAAGAAGGTCGCCCGGACGAAGGTCGTCGAGCTCAAAGCTGTCCTGGCGATTGCTGATGACGGGATGAAAAGTATTCGCCTTGCGGGTCCACACGTATTGCTGGCTGGCCGATCGCGGGACGTCCGTGTAGCCCTGCTTCAGCAGCAGAAAATAGATGGTGCCCGAGCAGTCCATTCCCCCTTGAGCCGGCTCAGCAGAGCCGTAAACGTAGTCAAGATTGCGCTCCGTGAGCTCCAATGCGTCCCTGAGGAGTTGCTGCACTTCCAACGAGTTCTTTTCGAAGTCCCGAATGTCTTCGGGCTTGAGTGACGAAACGGTCGCCCGCGAGGGCGAGGATTCTGGAGAGGCTTCGGGCGAGGGAGAGGCTTCGGGCGAGGGCGAGGCTTTGGACGGAGGCGAGGCTTTGGACGAGGCGAGGAGGATTTGGACGAGGACGAGGAGGAGACTTTGGACGGAGGCGAGGCTTTGGACGGGGAGGAGGCTTTCGGCGAGGAGGAGGATTTCGGTGAGGGCGAGGCTTTCGCCGAAGGGGAGGATTCTGATTCGTTTGACTGGCCGCGCGCCGCTCCGATCACCATGCCGATCGCGATCACGGCGTTTACACAGCACGCGAGAGCGCGGGATCGAATCCAGCCAATTCCCGGCCGGCGACTGCGAGCTTTTTGCGAATACATTCGTGACAACACTCAGTGGAATCGCTGGAATTGCCAAACAGGGATGCCACAATATAGTGCCTTAAAGACAACCGCTGCCACGATGGCAGCCGAAAAGCCGATACAATGACATACGACCCGCCTTCCGATCAGGAACCCTCATCGTCTTTCAGCGATTTCGACAGCATCGCGAGAGACCTCGAAAGCGGTGAATATCCCCGCGAGCACCCCATACTGTTGCTCGTGGTCGGGCTTCTGATCGGAGCGATAATCGGCGCATACGCGAGTCGTCGCAAAAAGAAGCAAAAATACGCCGTGCAGGCGGCCAAAGAGTGGCTTGATGCCGCCTACGAGCAACTCGCCGAGAAGCTTCCGCAGTTGGTAGAGAAGCTTCCGCAGGTAGAGAAACTCCCGCAAACCAAAAAGCCTACGGCCTTATGGTGTCAGGCGGCGTTTCTTGACCAGGCCAGGGAGGCAGGAAAGAAATTGAAATGGTGGTGACAACTTTATGAACTCTGAAAATTACTCGCTCGAATCCCTCGAAAAAGGTTTCCAAAACTTTAACGAAACGTTCACGCAGGGCGTTCACGATGTCGAAGACCAGATCCGTTCGACGCCGCTGATCGCAGTCGCCATTTCCGCGGCGGTGGGTTATTTGCTTAACCTCTTGCCGATCGGTGGAATTTTACGCCTTATCTTTAAACTCATACTCTTTTCGATAAAACCGCTTCTCGTAATTTTTGGAGCTGTGAAGCTTTACGAGTTTATCAAGAAGAAGACCGAGGAAACCCGGCCCTCCGGCTACGCTGAACGCGATCGCGAACCTTTGCTGGATTCTCCTTCCGGCCCACCAGGAGCCTGAAGAGTTGGTGCGCCGCTCGCGCCTATCGGGCGGCGAGTTCTCTTTTGGGGTCTGGCGCAGCCCTCGGAGGCGCTCCTGGCAGGCAGCTACCTTTCTTTCCGAGAACGCTTGCCCCGCGTAATGTCGCTCAAGGCGACGGTGCCGACGATCCGCAGATCCTTGTCGACGACAGGCAGATGCTTGAGTTGATATCTGAGCATGATATCCCGCGCCTCATCGACGGACTGCTCCTCGAAGCAATAGTGCTTCTGTTTCGCCATAATACCTTGAACTGGCGTCGTCGCGGGATCATGCCCAAAACCGGCAGCCTTTCGATCGGAATCCTTGCCGACAACGGTGCCGACCAACCGGTCACCCGAGGCGACGGGAAGTTCATCCGTCTTCAGCGATCTCATCTTTTCGCTGGCTTCCTTCACTGAGCTCCCCTTTTGCAAGGGTTTCGGCTCGTCGCAGGTCGACCTCTTTCACGCGCTTCGGCTTCTGCTTTCCCGACTTCAGTGCAGTTTTAATTGATCTGTTCTCTGACATATTCCGGGTATCGATCGAAGCCGGCTTCGCGGTCCTCGATCGACGCAAAAAACTCTGCCGCGCCGGCCTTCACTCTGTGCGGCGACACAAATCAGGGCGCGACATTTCGACTCGAACTTGCCACAGTTTGCCCGTGATGTCGCAGTCCAATTCACGTCGCTTGCGAATCCTTGTTGTCGAAAACCATGAAGACACGTTGACCTACCTGACGGAGTATCTGCAGCACCAGGGGCATCAGGTCCGCGGCGTCCGGAACATGACTTCCGCCATACAGGCGTTCTCTGATTCGAAATTCGATGTCCTGATCAGTGACATAGGACTCCCTGACGGGGATGGCTGGGAATTGATCCGCCAGATCGACCCGAAGCCGTTCGGAATCGCGATGAGCGGCTTCGGGGCTTGCGCGGATCACGAGAAGAGCCGTGAGGCCGGATACAGGCACCACTTGACGAAGCCCTTCCTCCCGGACGACCTCGATCCCCTGCTGGAACAAGCCGCCTTGGGACTTAGCGGCCAAGCCTAAAGGCGGCTGGCAGACCGCCATTACAGCCCCGAAGCGTCCTAGGCTCGATTTCCGATGCTGCCGAGATGGTGACGGGGCCGAAGGAATCCGGGGAGCGCACGCGTCCCCGCGTGCAATTTCCGGCGTCCCGCCGGAAAACCGTGTTCGGCGGGACGCCGAACACCACACGCGGGGACGCGTATGCTCCCCGGACTCTTCGGCGCGCCAGCCCTTGCTAAAGCGATTCCTTCGGAACAGTTGGCAGGCGGCCCGGCTCTTTTCTCACAGGAATCCCTAAATTCATACACCCGCCCCAAGCCTGACACGCGATCTCAAGTAAAAACAGAAAGGAATTTCTATGCTAAGCTGGGCGCTTACCTTCTTGATTATCGCACTTATCGCAGCATTACTCGGCTTTGGAGGAATCGCCGGTTCTGCCGCATGGATTGCGCAAGTTCTCTTCGTATTGTTTATCATCCTATTTCTGGCGTCCTTCCTTTTCCGCGGACGCCCTCCTCGCCCATAAAGATGCGTTTGGAGAACGGTCATTGAGAGAGGCGGGCCTATTGGAAACGGGAAGCGACACTGCTGGCATACCCTGCTATAGTTCTTCGCTCATGAGTCCGGAAAACGGCTTCGATACCAGGAGAGGCGATAGGGCTTGAAGGATGGGCCGAAATCCTAGGTCTCCTCGAAGCGAGCCGGACTGCTCTGATCAGCATTAGTGACGTGCTCGAAGTCACGTCCTGGTGCAGCGCGGCGGAGCTCATTTTCGGCTGGAAAGCGGAGGAAATCGTTGGTCACGGGATTTCCCTTCTGGGTCCGAAGGGAGGGCTGAAAGGCTTTCTGGCATCGCCGCAGCTCGCGCACTTCGAGTGCTCGTGCCAGACAAAGGCGGGCAAAAGCGTTGCTGTGAGAATCTGGAGCTGTCCGACCCCGGCCAACGCTGCCCGGCGTCCTCTCCTGATCAGCGACGTTACCGAACTAAAGTTCCTGGAAAACGCGTTTCTGGGTGCCGAGGAGCGCGAACAGCAGAGGATTGGCAGGGAGATGCATGACCACTTGTGCCAGCACCTTCTGGGGGCGGCCTTCGCCGTAAAGGCTCTCGCGGGTGACCTGGATCGCGAAGGATCCCGTCACGCCGGTCGGTTGCACGAGCTGGCTCGTCTCGTCAACGAAGCCGTCGTTCAGGTTCGCGACATTTCCCGCGGCCTTAATCCCGCCGAACTGGAAGCCGGCGGATTGCCGGCTGCGCTTCAAGGATTGGCAACCAGGGTCAATCGCACGATCCCCTGCGAGTTTCACTGCGTGAAAAACGCGCCCATGAAGAATTCCGACCCCGCGCTGCATGCCTATCGGATGGCTCAAGCTGCGGTTGATCATGCCTTGCAGGAGACGGGCGCCACGAAGATTTCCATCCGCCTCTCAGAAAAGAGCGGGTCGATCCGCCTTGAGATCGCCGACGATGGCATAAAGGAGGGTCCCTTGACGGCCGATCCAGACTCCTTCGGTTCAAAAGCGCTGCACTACCGCGCGAAGGTGATCAACGGGCGGCTTCGCGCGAAGTTCCACGGCGGGGTTGGAACGCAAATCAGCTGCACGTTTCCCTGCATGGCATGAGTTCCAACATGACAGAGACCCAGAGCAACGACTCTTCGGAAGCGCCCAAGAGACGTGTTCTGATCGTCGATGACCATCCCGTCTTTCGCTATGGCATTGCTGCGCTCATCAATGCCGAGATGGATCTCGCCGTGTGCGGGGAGGCATCCTCTTCCCCCTCCGCTCTCGAAGCGATGCGAACGCTGCAGCCCGATGTGGCACTGCTGGACATATCGCTGCCCGGAACGAATGGCATTGAATTGATCAAGCTGATGAAAGCCGAGCAGCCCCACCTGCCGATCCTCATGCTCTCGATGCACGACGAATCGCTCTACGCTCTGCGAGCGCTCCGGGCCGGCGCACTCGGCTACGTCATGAAAGCCGAGGCGCTGACCCATGTCCTTGCCGCACTGCGCAAAGTGCTCAAGGGCGAAATCTACGTGAGCCCGGAGTTCAGTGAACGCCTCATCTTTCAGGCCGTTCAATCCGTTGAAGGCGGCATGGGTTCTCCTGTGGACAAACTTTCCGACAGGGAACTCGAAGTGCTTGAGCTGTTGGGGCGCGGGCTTGGAACAAAGGGCATCGCCTCCGAACTTCACCTCAGCGTGAAAACCATCGAAACGCACCGCGCCCACATCAAAGACAAGCTCGGATTCAAGGACGCAAGCGAGATGGTCCGCTTCGCGATCGACTGGGTCGCGCAGGAAAAAGGGTGATCGACCAACGCGATCAATTTTTCGTCTTGTAGAAATTGGGCACCAAATCCGTGAGGTTCCTGACGCTCCCATCGGGCATCAAGAGCAGAGGGCCATTGCCGTGGATACTGCTCACCTCGATGAGCCAGGGCTGCTTCTCCCAGCGATAAGGCGTCGTGGGCCTCGCGTCAAACCGCGTCGGAGTGTAATGAATTTCCAGCTTTTTTGCCTCCGGAGTCGTAGGCGCCATATTTCTTCAGGAGCGGACACTTCCACACTTCGCGGGACTTGGTGTAGGGATCCATCGTCGTTCAGCCACCAATCCTGATACTGCTGCGAGTAGGCGCTTTCAAAATCCGGCTGCTGGGGCCAATAGCCATTATCCTGAATGTATGTCGCGAACGCCACATGCAGGTTTCTCAGATTCGCAATGCATTTTCCCTTGGCAACTGAGGCGGCAACCTTCGAGTAACCTTGAACGGTCAGGGTAGCCAGAATTGCAATAATTCCGATCGAAACCAGGAGTTCAGTCAGCGTGAAAGCCAAAATGACGAAGCCTCTGCGCACGGGCGCCGCGAGAATGACGCTGCAAAGTCCTTTCGATCAAGCAACGGAGCGAGAAAGAACGAACCTTCTAGAACTTCAGACGAAAACGAAAGCGCTTCCGGCTGCTTGCTAGCGCCTGAGGTGTCCCTAGAGAGACCGGTAGCAGAGCCAGTCAGCAGCGAGCCACCAGCCATCCGCAGGCGCAGCAGCCGGAGCCGGCGGGGTGGCAGGTGTTATAGAGACGCGGGTCCCGTTAAACCTGAAACGGGTCTCGGCGATAGCCCGTCCCTGGAATATCGATGGGATAAACGGGCTGGTAGTCTGTGCTAGGAGTATCGGTCAGTAATGGTAGAAGTACCAGTTGTGATCAACTACTGCTGGTAGTAGGATCATTAATAAAGATAAGCTGATCCTGTTCGCGCCGGCGTTCCTTGCAAAGTGCCCTTGCCTTCAAATACGCCCAACGGAGAATTCAACCCAATTGAGCCACTAAATTCTCCAGACGCTGTGTTGCCAGGAATGACAAATGCGGAAGGGAGAGTCAGGGTTCGCCATTTTCGAACGGTAACGCTGGTCGCTCCCCCATTGAGAACGCCAGCGACCTTTCCTCGAGAAATCGCCGCGACAACCGAGCCTTGAAAAATGTTACCATCGACAAAGAAGACCCAGCTGTTAATGGTCGCGCTCTGATCTGATGTCTGAATCCCGCCGCTGATCACAAATGAGAAAACGCCGGTAAAGTTAGTTCCCGAAGCGATCGCCTGATAGGTGCCATCCGTGCCGCTTTGCAAGGGTGAATCGTTCGTAAACGGTGGCGGACCGGCGAATTCTCCCGCGCGCGCCAAACTCATCGTCGCGACCAAGACCAGGAGGGAAAGGGCAGCTTTCATCTTGTCGGACTCCAATAGGCAACCGCTCCTCGCCTTGGCAAGAATAAATCGAGCGTTCAATCCTGGCTCTCCAGCCAGGCCAGTGCCTTGACGTAGCTCTGCCTGCTGGAGGAAGTGGCGCAAGCTCCGGATCGCATTGGGCGGGAAGCTGAGCGATGGCCGCATCCAGCCGCGAGGCTGCCGACCTTGAGCTGGTCGAGGTGAGCCTGAGGATCGCGATCGCGCAAGTCGTGATCGGCTACAATCCTCAGCCGCTCTCGGAGCGCGTCATGCAAATCGGAGAATACCTCATTCATCTGGAATAACTTGTCCTTGAGCGCGAAGGCCTTTCGGCGGACCCAGGATTTCGGAGAGCACCACAGCGTCGCGCAAACCTCCCGACGAGCCGAGCAGTTCCCGAATGCGCGACTCCCTCGCCGCGACTTCGATGCTGGCGCTCTGCCGGCTTCATGAACCCGCGAGGCATTTCAATAAAGCGATACTCTCCATGGGAAGGTTCGACCTGAGCGCGGGCAACTGGAACGTGAGAAATAACCGGTTTTGCGGGAAGGGAGCGGGGGCGGCAGCGGTGGCGGAACTGGTTTTTGGATCTCGCTGCCACTCTCTTAGGAAGAGCGGGAGGCTCCAGCGTCCTTGGGCAGACCCAGCGCCTCGCGCAAGCGGCGCATGGAAATCTCAGGTTCGGCTTCGGGCAAGGCAGGCGGGGCACTCGGCGCGGCAAACTCTCGACGCCCTGGTCAGCGGCCTTTTCCCGCTTGCGAGCCTCGCGCATCTCAGCGGATTTCTTGACGAGCCAGTTGATGAAGCTGATCAGTGCGATCAGCAGCAGAATGACGAGTTGCTCCATTCGCGACGTGGGCCTAATCCGTTACAGTTAATGGCCTTGCCCTGGTTTTTCCGTTCCGGCGATAGACTCGCGCATGCCTGTGTCGGACTGGATGTTCTTCATCTCTAAGGTAATCCATGACGCCAAGATTTCCACTGCGAAAGGCCTCGGCCATTGCCAGCGGCACCTGGGCTTCGGCCTCGACGACCTTGGCGCGCATCTCCTGCGTGCGCGCCTTCATCTCCTGCTCGCTGGCGACGGCGGCCGCGCGCCGCATCTCCGCCTTGGCCTGGGCCACGACCTTGTCGGCCTCAGCCTGCTCGGCCTGAAGCTTTGCGCCGACGTTGTCGCCGATGTCGACGTCGGCGATGTCCACCGAAAGAATTTCGAACGCCGTGCCGCTGTCGAGGCCCTTCTGAAGGACGACCTTGGAAATGCGGTCGGGATTCTCCAGAACGTCCTTGTAGGAAACCGCGGAACCGATCGAGGTCACGATGCCTTCGCCGACGCGCGCGATGATGGTTTCCTCCGTGGCGCCGCCGACGAAACGGTCGAGATTCGAGCGCACGGTCACCCGGGCGCGCACCTTCACCCCGATGCCGTCGCGCGCCACGGCATCGATCGTGACTCTTCCGCCGGACTGCTGAGGATTCGGGCAGTCGATCACCTTGGGATTGATGCTCGTGCGCACGGCTTCCAGCACGGTTTTGCTGGTTCCCTTGATGGCGAGATCGATCGCGCAGGCGCGGTTGAAGTCGAGCGTGATGCCTGCCTTGTCCGCTGCGATGAGCGCCAGAACGACATGCGAGACGTTACCCCCTGACAAATAGTGCGCCTCCAGGGAATCAGTATCCAGCGGCAAGCCGGCTTTCACCGCCGTAATGCGGCTGTCGACGATGAGTCCAACGGGAACCTTGCGCAGACGCATGCCGATAAGCTTGGCAAATGGCACCGGCGCATCCGCGATCTTGGCACGGAGCCACACGCCGAAGAAGTTGGCCAGGATCAGCAGCAGCACGACGCCGATGACGGCGGCGATGCCGACGAGGATGAGAGCGAAGAGATTCATTGAGTCGAGCATTTTCGCGGCAAAGCTTATGCCTTGGCCTTGATTCGGCTACACCTTTTTTCGAACAACGATCCGCAGCCCCTCCTGGCGAACCACGACGATCGGCTCATCACGGGCGATAAAATCGACTCTCGGCCACGACGTCCACCTTTCTGCCGCCGATGGATGCCGAGCCCGCGGGGCGAAGCGGCGTAAGAGAGCGGCCCTGGGCTCCCAGCAAGTCGGAGGGAGACGCGCGCTCGCCGACGCCACTCGGATGGGTTTTCTGCAGCATGATCTCTTCTCCCGATCGCCGTGTGCGGAAACGCCGCCATCCACGCGATGAAGCCCGCAATGGTCAGCACGCAAACGCCGACGAAAACCAATGAACCGGTAACGGCGTCATAGTACAGAAACGCCACGATCACGGCGCCGGAAAGGCACAATCCTCCGAGCAATCCCAGAACCATGCCCGGCACGAACACTTCCGCCGCCAGCATCAGAAAGCCGACGATGATCAGAACGACGATTGCTTCAAACGGGCCCATGGCTCGTCAACGCGCGAAGTCTCATCGCGGCCGCTATTCGTCATCCTCATCCTTTGGTCCAATGGTCCGCTCGCCGGTTAAAAATTCCTGAACCGTTCCCACCGTCCGCAGCGTCGTGTCTTTCACGGTATTTCGCGACACCTGCCGAGAGTTCCGCCAACCCTGCCGATGAAGCCTCCGACTCTTCTGCCGGTCGAGGAGTCGCTGAATTGCTCAGCAGATTCGGCGGACGGCAGGCTCGCTCAGCTTCCAGCGGCATCGACCACCGAGCCGTTCTCAGCGGAGATCTGGATCGACGCCGACTTTTGATCCCATGTTATTTTGGAGACGAAGAATCCACATCGGGCGCGCCGCCTTCGGCGTTTGCCCGCAAAGTGTAGTCCACCCAGCTGAAGCCGATCTTCCGGGCAATCGCCTGCTTGTTGGCGATTTCGAACGCGCGGTCGGAGTCGACATTCAGACGCGTGAGCGCAATCGACGGCTCGCTGCCAACGCCCGTGTAGCCTTTTACCGGAGTGCGCTGCGAAACGATCACATCGCCGGACGCCACGATCTCCCGGATCCCTCCCCTGGCCGCCGGATCGCTAAGAATGACCTTCCACTCCTGCGGCTGAGGCTCGCCCCGCTCGCCAGTGACCTCGATGAGCCTCGCCGAGCTGTCAGCGCCTTTCTGCGCCGCCTTGAGCGCCAAGTACGCAGTTCCGCCGTCAGCCCGGGCCGCGACAGCCATCAAACACAAGCCAAATGCAAACGTTAGAATCCTCCGCATCGCGCAAACCATCACGCACAACGGTGGAGTTTTCCACGCAAAAAATCCGGCTGGCGGTAAGCTCCCGCGAATGCGAAAAGTAAGCATGCTGGCGGAAGTAGAATCGCTTCGCAAATCCCTTAACATCTACAAAGGTCTGGTCGAGGTCAGCGGTCTGATCAACTCGATCACCGACTACAATGAGCTCCTCCGCGCGATTCTCGACGTCGCGCGGCGCGTGATTCTCGCCGAAGCGGCGTCGCTCTTTTTTCGTCAATCAGGAGAACGGTGCGTTGGAACTCGCCATCACATCGTTCGCCGACGGCCAGTTCGTCGAACCCAAGGATCTCCGTCCCGCGCGGCATGGGCATCGTCGGATGGGTGGTAACTCATGGAGAAAGTCTGCTGATTCCCAACGCCTACGCAGATGCCCGCTTCTACAAGGAAGCCGATCAGCAGACCGGGTTTCGAACACGGTCAATCCTCTGCGCGCCCCTCAAGCACAACGGCCAAGTGATCGGGGTGCTTCAGATCCTCAATCCGCGCGACAAGGAAAGCTTCGATGAACAGGAACTGGAAGGCTTCACCGCCTACGCGAATCTGACCGCCACCGCCATCGAAAAACTGCGCACGCTCGAGAGCATGCGCGCACAGGAGCGCGTGGAGCGCGACCTCGCGATCGCCAGTGACATCCAACGCGAACTTCTCGCGCGCGCGATTCCCCCGCGCATCCCCGGAGCGATTTTTGCCGCGCATAACACAGGCCGCCTCGAACGTCGGCGGCGATTTCTACAACGTCTTCGTCCGCAGTCCTGACGAAACATACTTTGCGATTGGAGACGTTTCCGGCAAGGGGATCTCCGCCTCGCTCTTGATGGCGCAAACCCTCAGCGCCATGCAACTCGTGTTCGCCACGACGACAAGCCCGTCCGATGCTCTGGCGCGGTTGAATTCAACGCTGAGCGAGCGCATCGTCCGCGGAATGTTTGTCACGACCATCGTGGGACGCATCATCCCCTCCGCGAACCGAATCGAACTGGCGAGCGCCGGCCATTGCAAACCGGTGATGCTGCGCGCGGACGGCTCTGCTTTCGAGATCGAGACCGATGGCTCTCTGCCGCTGGGAATTCTGGCCGAGGGTTCCCTACCGGCATGGCAAGATCGATGTTCATCCCGGCGATTGGTTCGTCTGCTACACGGACGGGCTTTCGGAATCGAAGAACTCCGCCGACGAAATCTTCGAACAAAAGATCATCCCATCAATCAAGGGGCGGAAGTTTGAATCGCCGAGAATGATCGTCGAGCATTTGATACAACGCGAACGCACGCACCGCGGCACGAGAAGGCAGAACGATGATCTGACGATTCTGGTGGGAGGATTGGCGTGAAGACTCAAATTCACCTTTCCCAGCGATCCCTGCCAACTCGCAGAAGTGCGCCGCTGCGTGCGCGCGTTTCTTGAAAAGTGCGACTTCGACGAGTGCGTTGACCGAACTCCTGGTGCTGGGCCTGGACGAGGCGTGCACGAACATCATCCGGCACGCTTACGGTCACAACGGAAAGCCGGTCCGGCTCGAGATGGAACGCCTGCGGGACCGCGTGCGTTTCGTTCTCCGGGACTACGGGCGCTCTTGTGATCCGAAGCACATTCGCGGCCGGGATCTCGAAGACGTGCGTCCGGGCGGGGTCGGAGTGCACATCATTCGCCAGGTCTTCGACCACGTGAAGTATGAACCGCGCCGGCGCGGAACGAGGCTCGTGCTTGAAAAGAAATTCGTCGCAGATCCGCGCGTTGTCTCATCGGGGTAAGGCGCGTCCGCCGAGAGCAAAGCAAATGGCGAAATAGCCTTCCAAAATGGTGGCGCGACGAAGGGTCTGGGGAGCATACGCGTCCCCGCGTGTGGTGTTCGGCGTCTCGCCGAACAGGGTTTTCCGGCGGGACGCCGGAAATGGCACGCGCAGAAGGGGGAGGGGCCCCTTCTCCCCTCCACGCGTGCGCTCCCCAGCGCTCGCTTCGGCCAATTGGAAATTTCTTTCGGCTTTAGAGTTCTACCTTTCCAACGTGCAATTGCCGGGGGTACAATCGGGGTCCTGGCCCAAGGTCGCTCGACAGGTCTCGATCTTCGGGTAAGTATCTTCTACCTCATGAATCGCCACCAACTCCTACGGACCCTTGAACTTGAACGGGAATGGGATGTGATCGTCGTTGGCGGCGGGGCGACGGGTCTCGGGGTGGCCGTGGATGCGGCCACGCGCGGCTTGCGAACCGCCCTTCTCGAAGCACACGATTTCGCCAAGGGCACCTCGAGCCGCAGCACCAAACTCGTCCATGGCGGTGTCCGCTACCTCGAGCAAGGCGATATCCCCCTGGTCCTGGAAGCCCTCCGCGAGCGGGGTTTGTTGCACCGAAACGCTCCGCACCTCGTTCGTCATCTCTCTTTCATTGTTCCGCGCTACAAATGGTGGGAAGGGCCGTTCTTTGGAATCGGGTTGAAGGTCTACGACGCCCTCGCGGGCCGCCTGAATCTCGCGCCGTCAAAAATTCTCTCGCGCGAAGAAACGCTTTCCCGAATCCCGAACATCGAGCCGGAGAATCTGCTGGGAGGCGTCGAATACTTTGACGGACAGTTCGACGACTCCCGTCTGGCAATCACTCTGGCTCAATCGGCCGTCGATCATGGCGCCACTGCGCTAAACTACGTTGCGGTAACCGGACTCACGAAGGCCGGTGGAATGGTGAACGGTGTCCAATGCAAGGATGCGGAAACAGGAAAAGCCCACGAACTCAAATCGCGCGTGGTCATAAATGCCACCGGAATCTTTGCCGATGAAATCCGGCTGATGGACGAACCCGGAGCCGCGCGCGCCGTGCAGCCGAGCCAGGGCGTGCATCTGGTCTTTGATCGCCAGTTTCTTCAGGGCAACTCGGCGATAATGGTTCCGCACACGGATGACGGGCGCGTCCTCTTCGTGATCCCCTGGCACGGTAAAGTTCTTGTCGGCACCACGGACACGGCGATGGAGAAGGCCGAGTTGGAACCTCGGGCGCTCGAGGACGAGATCGGGTTCATCCTCCGAAACGCCGCCCGCTATCTTGCCCGCGATCCCCAAAAAGCGGACATCCTGAGCGTGTTTGCCGGGCAGCGTCCGCTCGTGAGGCCGCCAGGGAAGGAAGGCGCTGCCACCAAGGCTATCTCCCGCAACCACGAGATTCTCGTTTCCAGTTCCGGCCTTCTCACCATCGTCGGCGGGAAATGGACTACTTATCGCAAGATGGCCGAAGACACTCTCAACCACGCCTCGCTCATCGGCGGCTTCGACAACAAGCCATGCGTGACAGAGAATCTCCAGCTTCACGGCTGGCGAAGTCCAAACGCCGCGCCTCTTCCGGAGGACCTTGCGGTCTACGGAACCGATGCTGCCAAGGTCGAGCAACTCGCAAAGGAAGACCCAGCCCTGGCTGAACCGCTCCATCCGCGCCTCGATTATATCAAGGCCAGCGTCGTCTGGGCGGCACGCGAAGAGATGGCCCTTACCGTCGAGGATGTGCTCTCCCGCCGGACACGGGCGCTCGTGCTCGATGCCGGAGGCAGCCATCGAGGCCGCTCCGGCGACAGCCAGTCTGCTCGCGACCGAGCTGGGCAAGGACGGCGCCTGGGCGTCAAGCCAGGTGAAAGAATTCGAAGCGCTCGCGGCAGGTTACCTTGTCCGATAGTCGGGCGGTGTTTGTCTCAGCGATTCACAGCAACGGGAACCGCGGCCCGATTCGCTCGGGGAGAGGCAGTCAGCCCTTGCGGGGCGTCTCGTGCTTCTCAGGAAAATGGTGGTCGCAATGAATTTCGAAGATCTCCACCGAATCGTCGGTCTCGAAGAAGAGTTCCCCCGAGTCGCGTTCCAATTTGACGAAGGATTTGAAGTCGTCTCCGCTACCTCCGACCGAGTCGGCCTGGGCCTGCAGAATCTGCGCCAGCAGCCGGAAACCGGCCGGATTTCCGGAAATATAGATGGCGCGCTTTCCCGAGTTTGTCTTGCCCGTCAACACCCTCAGCGCACCGCGCAGACTCTTGATTCTCCGCCAAAATTTCGTTCACAGTTTTCATGGCAAACGTTCCCCCTTTGGTCCCGAATAACTCGGAGGACCTAAACCGGAAAGACCTTTTTTGCCTTCGCCCCGGAAAATCCGTTTGAGGCGCCGGCTTCATTCTTTGCGCCTAAAGATGAACAAATGGCTGTTGAAGGGTGTCAGGCCCCACATCGGACGGACATCGCCGGCAAAACCTTCTTCGCCAAAGGGCAAAAGGACTTCATCCCGCGTCGGAAAGTTCCAACCGCTCTTCGGGATCCAGCGGCTGAAGCGGACAAACCATTCCTCCAACCGCGTGGCAGCGAATCGCCAATTGGATTCGTTGAGAGCGAGCCGGATCAACGCGACCCCGCCGGGCGCAACACTGGCTGCGATCTTCTTAAGCAGGCGCTGCTGATCGTGATCGCTGAAGTAGTGAAGCACATCGAGCATGACGACGTCGCCGGAATGCGCGGGAAAGTTCAAGGCGTCGCCGGCGTGAAACTTCTCGCTCGCTCCGGCAAGCACCTGCTGTGCGACCTTGATCTTTCGCTCATCGATGTCCAAGCCAAGTATCGGCGCGCGATGGCCGTGCGCTCGGAGGTAGGAGGCAAGCAGTCCCATGCCGCAACCAAGATCCAGCAAGGGGAGCTGCGAGTCTCGCAGGATCGCGGCGACGGCGGGATAGGCGGGGTCCAGAGCGATCTTTCCGATGGAATAGTAATACAAGTTCGGCCATCGCCGATAACGCGAAGCAGCTTCGCGAAGTGGCGAGCTCATGCCTTGACTGGCTTCCCGAGCGCCCGGTGGTAAGCCGGCAGCAGGGCCAGGCCGAACAAGCCCCACAGAAGCGATAGCGATGCACCTCCCAGCGAAATGGAGACCGCTTGCGCGGCAGGAGCGCCCCAAAGGTCACCCAGCACCGTCGCAAACAATTGCTCACGCACTCCAAAGCCGCCGAGGCTTATTGGAAGGGCTGAAATGATATCAACCGCTGGCATGAACGCGAGGAACTCGCCCAAAGGAACGGCCAATCCGAAAGCGCGGGCACTGGAGTAGAAGGTCAGGAAATAAGCGAGCAGCATCACCATCGAAAGCAAAGAGGCAAGCAGCGTCTGCCGCCAGGCGCTCACAAACTGAAAATACGCTTCGGTGAAATCGATGATCATTTTTCGGCCTGGAAAACCTTGCGGCAGGCGACGAGTGAAACCCTTCGCGCTCATCAGGAATGAAAACGCCATGAACACCACCACCGCGGCAAGGTAAACGAATACTCCTTTGATCAGGCCGGCGACCACGGCGCTCCGCATAAGCCAGTCCAAACGCCAGAGCATGAAAATCAGCGAACACAAGATCAACGCCCCGAATCCGCTCATCCGGTCCATGAGAACCGAAAGCAGGGCAGCCGTCTTGCCATGTCCCTTGGCGGCAAGCCACACGACTTTCACCGCATCGCCTCCAACTGCGCCCACCAGGAAATTGTTGAAGAACAGGCCGACGAAACTCAGCCGAAGCACATCCCAGGCGGGAAGCCGGATTCCAAGAACGCGAAGAAAGATCCCCCACCGCACAACTCCGACCAAATTGCCCACGCCGGCCGCCAGAAAACCCGCCGCCAACCATCCCGGATGCGCCGAGGTCAAGACCTGCCATGTCCGAACGCGAAAATCCTCCTTCCAAAAGATCCATACCAACAACGCCACGCTGACCAACGATTGAACAAGAAGAGGACCCCATTGTCTCATGCCGGAAACATCCTCAACCCACGCAATCGCGTTCTACCGAAGTGATCGAGAGAAACCATTGTCCAGTGTGCCATCGCGTTCCGCCGGGAGGAAAACCCGCGAAATCTTTGGTTCATCTCTGCGCTTTTTTCCACCAAAGTTTCCGTTAGACTACCCGCATGTCTTCCGCGCGAGCCGAATCTTCAACTCCTCTCGCCGAGCACCTTGCTCCTCGATCTCTTTCGCCGCGAGCATGCTGGGCCTACGTGAGGCAGGTTTTTTGCATTGTATTGTTCTTCGGAATCGGACTCGTGGTGAGTCCGATTTGTGCCCTGCTTTCGCGATGTTTCGGCAGAAGATCCCGCCTTCCGTGGGCCAGCGTCTCATACGCGGACTCTTCAAAGGCTGGCTGCGTTTCTCATGCAGAATCGGTGTATTTGACATTTGCTTTCCTGATGCGGAACAACTTCGGGAACTTCGCGGCACGGTGCTCGCTCCGAACCATCCGAGCCTAATCGACGCTGTCATTCTTCTTTCGATTGTTCCGCGCACCGTTTGCATCATGCGAGCGAATCTGATTCAGAGCCCATTTCTCGGGGGGCGGCGAGGCTGGCCGGTTTCGTTCCCAACGACAAGGGGTCCGCGCTCATCCGGCAGGGCGTGGAGAAAGCTCGAAGCGGGCGAAAATCTCCTCATTTTTCCAGAGGGAACCCGCACTGGCGCACAGGCGATCAATCCTTTCAAGAACGGCTTCGCCCTCATCGCAAAAAAGGCTGGCGCATCGATCCAAACCGTCTTCATTGAGCGCGAGGGCCGCTACCTCTCCAAGGGCGTTTCTCTTTTCGCCCGCTCTCAGCTTCCCATTCGATTCCGGCTCCACCTCGGCGAGTTATTCAGCCCGGACCCGGAGAAACCGCCCAGCAGCTCTCCGCGCGCCTTGAACTTTATTTTCGCGAGCACTTGGAAAACACGGGCGAGGACGTCCGCCTTCTCAAGCCCTCTTGAATCCCTCGCCTCGACGGGCAGCGGCTCGCACCTCGTCGTCCTGCCCAGTTACAATAGCGGTCCCCTGCTGGCGCAGACAGCCCGCGCGGTGCTTGAACATTGGAAACCCGTCTGGATCGTGCTCGATGGCAGCACAGATTCCAGCGTGGCCGAAGCCCACGACCTCTCGCGCCAGCACGCGGCACTTCGACTCTTCACCTTGAACCGTAACCATGGCAAGGGCGACGCGACTCTCGTCGCGATGCGGGCGGCGCTCGAAGCAGGATATTCCCACGCTCTGGTGGTCGACGCGGACGGCCAGCATCCTGCGGACCGGATTGGCTCATTCATGCAGATCTCAAGCAATCACCCTGAGGCGATGGTCCTCGGAGTGCCGGTCTTCGGACCAGATGCCCCTCCGGAACGAGTGAAGGGACGCCGCATCGGAAACTGGTTCGCCAACCTTGAAACCCTTTGGGGCGGGGTGCACGATTCGCTCTTCGGCTTCCGGCTTTATCCGCTCAAGCCCGCCGTGCGCATCATGGAATCGATCCGGACGGCGCGGCGATTCGACTTCGACACCGAGCTCGTTGTTAGGCTCTTCTGGGCGGGAGTCCGCCCGATAAACCAGCCGGTTCCCGTTCACTACCCTCCTCGCGTGGCAGGGGGCGTGACACATTTCAAATATCTTCGTGACAACTTGCTGCTTGCAGGAACGCATACCCGGTTGTGTCTTCTAATGCTCCTGCGCCTTTGGCCGGTTTGGAAACTGCGAAAACGATGGAGACACGACACCTTGTGCTAGCGGGCCGGCTCGCCGCCGTCCTGGGCGTCCTCGCGATGCGCGGACGAGCGCGCGCCATCGCCTGGGGCACGCACGATTTTCTCTGGCTGTATCCGACGCTGCGAAGAAACTGCGCGTGGCACGGTGAAGTCCTTACTCATTTCCACACTCTGAGCGCGCGATCTGGCTCACCATCGACGACGGCCCCGACGCAGAAGGCACGCCAGCAATCCTGGACCTGCTTGCCAAGCATGACGCGAAGGCGACATTTTTCGTCATCGGAAGAAAGGTCGAACAGAATTCCGCCCTTTGCCGCCGGATCGTTTCTGAGGGTCACACCGTGGAAAATCACACCTACTCGCATCCTGCCGGTTTGTGGTGGGCTATGCCGCGACCGTTCGTGCGCAGGGAAATCGAGGCGGGCTATCACGCGATCCTTTCGGCGACCGGACAGGCGCCCCGGTTTTTTCGTTCTCCCGTGGGCATGAACAACTCGTCCGTTCACCCGGTTGCGGCCAGACTGGGCCTTCGTGTGGCAGGCTGGTCCGCGGACGGCTGCGACGGTTGCCCGGCCGCGCCGACATCGATCGTCAACAGAATCATGCGTGCGATCCGTCCGGGCGCGATCGTTCTTCTCCATGAGGGCGGCGGATCGAGACACCGTCTCCTCACCCTGACGCGCCTTCTGGAAAAGCTCGCCGACGGCAGGATATCGTTCCGTGCTTCCCGCCGAACACGCCCTTCGCTGATGCACGCTCCATTGTCCGCCGAGAAACCGCACACGGAGCGATGGGCCTACCGCAGGCTCTACTCGGCGAACATTTTTGAGCTGGCAACACGGATCTATCCTTTCTTCCGCCGCCCAGGCGCTCAAGCTCTCAGCCGGACGGTGGCATGGGCCTACGCGGTGACACAGCAGTCGATCCGCAGGATCGTTCGCGACAATCTCTCGCTGCTTCGAAAGGAACCTGTCTCCGAACAGGACGCCATTTCAGTCTTCGTCAATTTTGGAGCCACCATCGCCGACTACGTGGCGGTGGGCGCGCTCCCCTCGGAAAGAGCGCTCGCGTTTTGCGCCGAGCACGAAGGCATCGAGCATCTCCAGGCCGCCACGTCGGCGGACCATGGCGTCATCCTGGCCACGGGCCACTTCAGTTTCTTTGAATTCGGCGCCGTTGTTCTGGGACGCATGGGCCGGAAAGTGACTATCGCGACTCTCCCCGAGCCATCGGATAAGCTTACCGCCTGGCGCGCGGCGTGGAGACGGCGCTGGGGCACCGAGACGATTGCCGTCGGGACAGATCCCTTCTCATCTCTTCAGGTCGCTCGCGCCATCGGAGAAGGCCGTTGCATGGCGATGCTCGCTGACCGGCCAATTGCCGAGCGCGGCATTTCCTTTGACCTGCCGAACGGCCGGACGATGCTTTCCTCTTCACCCGCCCTGCTCTCGTGGATGACCGGATGCAAGATTCTGCCGGTCATCGTCACCCGTCTGTCCGATGGACGCTACCGGATCATCGCCAAGCCGGCCGTTGAAGCGCAGCGCGTCCCGCACGCGCAGCGCGACGAAGAAATTGCTCGCTGCACTCGCGAACTTGGCACGTCGCTGTTCGAAGAGATTCGTCGCGCGCCCCGGCAGTGGTACCAATTCGTGCCCGTCGGACTATGAGGAAGCTGCTGGCTGTCCTCCTCGCCGCCTCGGCCCTCAACGCGCAGGAACTCTCGCGAAGGAAGTGGAAGCTTTGCTCGCGCGGTTGTCTGAAAGTCGGGCAGGCGCCGCGATGCAGGCAAATTTTCGCGAGGAACGCCGGCTGGCACTGATGAATAAGCCCGTCATCGAGACCGGAACCGTTTCTTTCCTTCCGCCCGACAAGTTTCGCCGGCAGGTGGACGGTGGGACCTTGACGGTTTGCGACGGCGACATCTTGTGGCTTTATTACCCGCAGTTCGGCGAGGCGGAAAAATACACCTTGTCCTCCAATCGCTCTCTTCGCGAATCCGTCGCGGCGATGACCTCGGGTTTCGGACTGCAAAACCTTTCGAAGAACTATAACGTCCAGGCGTGGAAAACTGCGGACGGCTACCGCGCCACGCTTACCCCAAAGACCTCCAGCCTGCGAAAAGCGGTTTCCGAAATTCACGTGGATATCTCCAACGAGCTTTCCGCAAAGCGACTGGAAATTGTTGGCACGGACGGCGACCGCACGGTCATTAGCTTCTCCAACGAACGCAGAGTAAACCTGTCGCCGGAGGATTTCGAATTCCAGCCGCCCGAAGGCGTCCGCGTCTCCGAGCCCTTGAAGTAAAGACGCTTGTCCAGGCTTCCAGAGCAACGTCGCCCTCGAAGCGGTCAGAGGAGGAAAAGCGCACCGGGCCGCGCACCGTGAGCTTGCGGCAGCGCAGCAAGGACGGCACGCCGCCGGCGAGCGCGGCTTCGAGCTGGTCCACCAGCTTGAAATGATCGCTGTCGAGATCGATCTCCGGTGGAATTCCGTTGCGTTCCGGCGCGAGCATTGCACGGCCGTCATCAGTGATCACGTAGGCGTCCGAGCGAAGCGCGAGCAGGTCGGATGTCGTTTTGACCGGGGCGAATCGCGTGCGCGGCACCACCACCGCGCCGGCGCCCGGAAAACATTCGATTGCCGCGCCCATGGCGGTCTCGAGTTGATAAACGGCGGGCGACTTCTTGTCGCGAGGATCCACGGTCTTCTCGTTTGTGATCACCGGCAGAGGCAGCAAGCCGCCGTTGCGCTCGAGCGCTTCAGCCAGATGATCGAGCCTCAGCCAGAGATTGTTCGTATTGAAGTAGCGATGGCGCTCAATGTCCTGAAAGGCATCCATATCCTCCTTCGAGCACTGGGCGGACTCGCGGAGGAGGAGCTGGCCGTCGCTGGCCCGCCTCGCAAGGTGGCCGCCCTTGCGATCCGCAGCGGTCCGGGTCGTAACTTCCATCAGGAACGGCATATCCGAACCGGCGAACCAATTCAGCAGAGCCGGATCCATCGTCGCGCCGAGGTTGTCCGAGTTGCTCACGAAAAGGTAAAGATATCCCTCCTTCAGCAGGCGATCGAGAATGCCCGAGCCGAGTATCGCCGGATAGAGGTCGCCATGCCCGGGCGGACACCATTCGAGATCGGGATCCGCGGGCCATTCGACGGGCGTGAGTGTGTCGATCGCGATCTTCGGCACCTTGTTCTGTAGAAGCTCGAGGTCCGCCGGGATCGCCAAGCTCCGGATAGCGGGCGAGATGCGCCGCGAGTGTCCTCGCTGGTGCTGAAGCTGTTCATCAGGAGAAAGCGCAAATTCGCGCCCGTCTGCTTGCGGGCGGCCAGCACCTGGCGCGCGATCAAGTCGAGGAAGGTTTCGCCATTGCGCACAACCAGGAGCGATTTCGCCTTTTCAAGGCCCATGCCTGTGCCGAGACCCCCATTGAGCTTCAGCATCACAGCCTTGGCGAGAAGTCCCGCATCGGCGGGCCCCGAGGAAATCTCCTCGTAGGTCGGCAATTGCTCGACAGGAGCAATGGAAGCTTCCTCGATCACCCCGCTTTCCTTGGAAGCGAGAATCTTGAAAGCGCGTTCGAATGCGGCAATCGCCGCCTCGCTCAAACCTGCTGCCTGCATTTTTTCGCGGAAAGGAGAGAAAGAGGAGTTCATAATTTTTTCTGTTAGCCTTTTATTGCGCTCGGCGCTCCGCCTCCGCGGCGATGGCACGAACGGTAGCCTTCGCTTCGTTAAGTGCTTGGTTCTTCAGTCCTGCTACCAAATTAGTGAGAGGGATAGTCAGATTCGTGTAGCGCAGGAGAGTCTTCCCCTTTTCGTAGGGCTCAATGCGGAGGGAGCCATCGCTTGACTTGGCGAGGGGAGAACGAAGCAGGGTCCATTTGACTTCGTAGGATTTCCCCTTCTGGATGTAGGTGTTTCGTACGGTGTAGGAAATGCTCTGCAGCACGGGAACCTTCACCCTGTATTCCACATCCTTGCTTCCATCCGGATTGTTCGCGATCACCTTGGCGGACAACATTCCGGGCGTATAGGAGGGAGCGGCGGAATAGTCGGAGAAGAGGGCGGTCAGGATTTGCGGCGGGGCGTCCACCACCTTGTAGAGTTTGAGTCTCGGCCAGGGTGCGCCGGGGACATTCTCGCTTTTCACTACGATCTGACCCTCGGCCAGTTCATCGCGGGCGTACTGTGGAACTTCATCCAGGAGATCCGCCCGGAGGTCCGAGACAACAAGCATCGCAGTCAAAAGAAGCACCGGAGCGCGCAGACCCATGACAATGTGTTTATCGTGCCGGCAAAATTTTTGCAAACCGACAAGAGCTTCTGGCGATTTTCTTCCCATCAAGGCTTTCTCGCAATCTGAAGACCAAGGTCGCGAAGCTGCCGAGGCTCGGGTGGGCTCGGCGAATTCATCATCAAATCCTCTCCCCGGTTATTCTTCGGAAACGCGACGACGTCGCGAATGTTGTCCGTACCCGCCGCCAGCATCACGAGGCGATCCACGCCGAGCGCGATGCCGCCGTGGGGTGGCGCGCCAAAGCGGAAGGCTCTGAGAAGATGCGGGAAGAGAATCTGCTGCTTCTCGGCAGGAATGCCCAGCACCTCGAACATCCTGGCCTGCAAATCCCGTTCATGAATCCGGATGCTGCCGCCGCCAATCTCAACGCCATTGAGAACAACGTCATAGGCCTGCGCCCGGACCTTTCCGAACTCCCCTGCCTCGAGCAAAGCGATGTCTTCCCCTCTGGGTCGCGTAAAAGGATGGTGAACCGCATTCCATTTCTGTTCCTCGGAGCTGTAAGCCAGCAACGGAAAATCCGTCACCCACAGGAATTCCAGAGCTGTGGACTTGCCCGTGAGGCCGAGGATCTCGGCAACCTGAAGTCGAATTCGGCCGAGAACGGTGCAGACCACTTCCCATTGGTCGGCTCCGAAAAGGATGAGATCGCCTTCCTCGATATCCAGCCGGCTGACCAGCGCGCTCTTCTCGGCTTCAGAAAAGAACTTCACAATCGGCGATTTCCATTCTCCGTTCTCAACCTTGATAAAGGCCAGGCCGCGGGCGCCGCATTGTCGCGCGATCTCCGTGAGATGATCGATCTGACCCGTCGTAATATTCGCGAATCCCTTCGCGTTGATGCCTTTCACAACGCCACCGGAATCGAGAGCCGCGCGAAACACTTTGAACTGACTCTCGCGAAAAACGTCATCCAAGGCAACGAGTTCCATTCCGAAGCGGCGATCCGGCTTGTCACTTCCGTAACGGTTCATAGCCTCCTGGTAAGTCAGGCGCGGAAAGGGGCGCGACACCTCGACGCCCCGGACGGAATGGAAAATCTGCACGAGCAACCCCTCGATCAGTGAAAAAATCTCCTCCTCGGTCACGAAGGACACCTCCACGTCGATCTGCGTCAATTCAGTGATCCTGTCGGCACGGGGATCTTCATCACGGAAACACTTGGCGATCTGGAAGTAGCGCTCGATGCCCCCCACCATTAGCAATTGCTTGTATTGCTGCGGAGACTGCGAAAGCGCGTAAAACCTTCCTGGAAAGATTCGGCTAGGCACGAGAAATTCGCGCGCTCCTTCGGGAGTGCTCTTCGAGAGCACGGGAGTTTCGATTTCCAGAAAGCCCTGCGAATCGAAGTAGTCACGAGTGGCCTTGGTGATCTGATGGCGCAGCGTGAGATTGCGCACCATCTCAGGGCGCCGCAGGTCCAGATAACGGTGCTCGAGACGCAAATCTTCACTGACCGACTCCTCACCCAGGGGAAATGGCAGAACATCCGCCTTGTTCAAAATGGTCAGCGCGTCAGCGACAACTTCAATCTCGCCGGTGGCGAGCCTGGGATTCTCAGTTCCGGCAAGACGCGGAGCGACCGTTCCCGATATTTGAATCACGTCCTCGCTCCGGAGGCCATGGGCCGTCGAGGCCGCGTCGGCATGTTCCTCGGGACGAAAGACAACCTGCGTGATGTCCGTTGCGATCGCGAAGGTCAATGAAAACGACGCCACCGTGGTCGCGGCGGGAATCCACCCAGCCGCAAAGAGTGACACGCGCTCCGGCGTCCCCTTTGCGCAGAGCGCCGCAATGATTCGTGCGATAACTCATAAATTGAAAAATTAACCACAGGGAACACCGAGGGTCACAGAGGCTGAACTTTCTTCCTCTGTGTTCTCTGTGTTCTCTGTGGTTAGACGTCTTTTTGTCGGTTTCGAAGCCAATCCGCAAGCTCCGTGTGCGGGATCTGATCCTCGCCGCGTGTCGCAAGCGCCTTGATTTTCACCTCCGGCCACTCGTCTCCAACAAGCACAGCCAACTCCGCGCCGACCTGCTCGGCGGTCTGGAACTGCTTGCCGACTCTTCGCAGCCGTGAGGGGAAAATCAACGCGCAGGCCGGCGTCGCGAAGTTGCTGGACGATGGCCAGCGCCTCGGGACGCCGCTCCTCCTTCGCGATGACGACGAAAATATTGGCCGCGTGCTTTCTGCGCGATCCAGTGCCTCCATCTTCGCCTTGGCATGCGGCGTATCGTTAATGAGATTCGCAAGGACAACATCGCCCATGCCAAAGCCGAGAGCTGGAAGATTCACTTTCCCATCGCTCATCAGGCTCAAGAGGTTGTCGTAGCGGCCGCCTCCGGCGAGAGCGCGTTCGTTCTTGCTTCTGTCGAAAATCTCGAACACCAAGCCCGTGTAGTAGGCTAGTCCGCGAACGATCGCCGCATCCAGCTTCGACAAACTTGTCAAAGCCTCTCCTCTCCAACTCGTTGAAAGTGCTCTTCAAGCCCTCACCTTTGCAGAGGCTCGGCCATGAACTCTTTGACTCTGAGACAGACTGATGCCGAACACTTTCAGCTTCGCCTCGAGCGACTGCGGCATCCTCTCGCTCTATCTTGTCAATAACTTGAAGAAATTCGATCGATCGAAGGTCGCTACCTCCATTGCGGAGGAAGAATTCAACCCACATCGAGCGATCGCAGATCCGCACAATGAAGTCGTTCTCGGTAAATCCGAAGGCTCGAAAGAGATCGATTGCCAAAGAGATTAGCTCAACATCCGCCGCAACGGAGCTTTCGCCGATGATGTCCGCATTGAACTGGTAGAATTCGCGCAGGCGTCCGCGCTGCTGCTTTTCGTAACGAAAGAACTGCGGGCAGCAGAACCACTTCAGCGGCTTCTTGAAATCCTTCTCGCGCGCGGCCACCATTCGTGCAAGCGTCGGCGTCATCTCCGGCCGCATGGCGACGTGACGGCCGCCCTTGTCCGTAGAAATCGAAAAGCTGTCCGAGCAATTCGCCGCCGCTTTTCTTTTCGTAAAACTCGATGGGCTCCAGAACGGGCCCGTCGTACTCGACAAAGCCGTAGCGGCGGGCGACCTCGCGCCACGTCGAAAGGATGTAATTGCGACGCGCGCAATCGTCGGGATAAAAGTCACGGAATCCCGGCAGATTTTGCATGGTCAGCGGAAGGATTCTCCTATGCGAGGCGGATCGAGAGCGCATAAGCCGTCGAAATTGGCGCGGTTCGGCCATTCTGCAAAGCGTTTTTGGCATGCCAGTCAAGCGCGCAAATCGATAAGCACCTTGCCGGACCGGCCTTCGCGGGCGCGCACTTTCCCGAACGCGGAGGACATCTGCTGGTTTGCCGAAGGCCGTCAAACAGGAAGTCAACATGGATCAATCGTCGATGCGCGCCGAAATCAACCGACTCAATTGCGTGTTACAAGAAAGAACCCCTCCGAAAACCGCCAAAGCATTCCGGCTGCCTGCCACAAAAGTGAGAGGAGGATCGCTGTGTGCGTCGCGAGATACGCCGCGTCGCCAAACCAGTTGTTGGCCCGGCGAAGCACAGTGCGCCGTCCAGATGAGGGCGAAAACGCAGGGAATCCACAAGCTTCCCATGAAGCGATCCCCGCGCCCGATAGGCCAATACCAGCCATAAAGAACCGGATAGACGATCGCCAGAAGATCGCGAAGGCAAGGCAGGAAACGTTTTCAGGCCGTATTCAAGCTGTCGATCAACGTTGCGATCTCAAGCCCGCAATCAAGAACGCGCACAAGGACTCCGAGCAGAAGCAAGTAAATGCCGCGATGAGCGATTGGCTGCTCCCATTTCTTGCCCGCAGGACGCCAGAGAATCCCGCGAAGCGGGACCTTGGCTTCCGGAAAGAAAAAGCGGACAACAACCTCACGCGTCCCGGCGCCCAGGCGATTCGCAGCTTCGCCGATTCCGTGACGCCGGAAATACCACGAGAGCGAGGGCGTCTCTTCGAGGGGAAGCTGTTCGAGTTGGACCCGTCCCGGATACTTGTCCTGAAACGGCCAAGCCTCCGTCATGAAGTCATCCATCCACATCCAGTATTTCGTGTAGTTGAAGAGCGGCTTTCCGAAATGCGTCGCACTAAAAATTGCCAGCGGGACGAGCATCACCGTAACTATCGCCAGAGCCATACCCAATCCGGCGATGTTTCGGCCAACGCTCCAGTTGGAATCCGGAGCGCGAAGTGCCAGCACCGCGCGCAGGGCAAACGCCACACAATAGACCGCGAGAAACGGCGCCACCGAGGGCTTCGAGAGATAAGCCAGACCGCAAACGATGCCGAAAGCAACATGGAGCCATAGGGACCCTTCGCGCAGAATCCTCCAAGCCAGAACGGCCGCCAGGAAGAGCAGGATGTAATACAACGGCTCCGGCTGAAAATACGTGCCTCGAACCAGGAGAATTCCCAGGCTGCTCAGCAAAAGCAGATTCGCGGTGGCCAGCGGATCGAGCCAGCGCGTGACGGCGATACGCCAGACCGATAAGAAAGGCGACGCAAAGCAGCGTGTTGAGCCATTTCCCGCGCTCAAAGAATTCCTGCTTTCCCTCCGTGTAGGCAAAACGCGCGATCCATGACCACAAAGGATGCCGGACGCCATCTGTCCGCTGTGGCAAGAAGTCGTCGCGCGCTGTCGCCGCAAGCCACATTTCCGCACCCTGGTCCGAGGCCACGGGATCCTGGTTCGAATGACGAATCGTCACCGCCGCGGCGACCAGATGGATCGCAACGACCATCGGAAGCGTCAACGCCAGCGCATGCCAGCGATGCGCTTCCAACCATCGGAGGGCGGAGGTCGCGTGGGACCTCTTCTGATCAGTCATTGATTCGTTTCCTGTCTGACCCCGATCAATTCAAAGAAATGCGACCGTTTTGTGAGGTCGGTCTTTGTCCAGGCAAGAAATCCCGAGATGGCGACGACGACGACCGTGCAAAGAATGACGAGCGGGCTCTTGAGAAGATGCTCCGGCTCGAGCCTGGCCCCCTCCTCGCTCATTGCCCGATGCAGATAGACGCAGATCGCGACGACCACGAGCGGGAAGACGAAAACGAGATTCGGGCGGTAGACCGCGATGGCGACGCCCATACAGAAGCAGAAAAAATTCGCATGGGTCACCATCGAGAGAATGAGAGAGCGTTCCGTGTAAACACGAAACGACTTCCTGTAGTCGCCGCTGCGGCGCGCGTCTCCGATAAAGCGAAACTCCGCGTAGCGCTTGCCCGCCATGAGCAGCGCGCCGAAAAACCACCAGGCAAGAACGATCGAAAGCGGCGGAAAGACATTCGCAGGGAGCAAGGCAAACCAGCCGAGCCACAGACGAATCGGATTGTTGAAGGACTCCGCAATCACGTCGAGATAGGCTCGGTCTTTTAGCCGGAAAGGCTCGACATTGTACACAACGCCGCTTAACAGCAGCAGCGCAAGGGAAACAACGTAGCCGGTGTTAAACCAGGAGATGCCGCAAGGGCAAAGCCGGCGCACGGTAAGCGCCGCCATGATCATCCAAAGGACCGGAATTTTCACCGTGCCAGCGGGCACGGGACGCAACCGCTTGGTGGGATGCATGCGGTCAAAGGGCGCATCGAGGATCTCGTTGATGATATAGTTCGCCGAGGCGATCAGACAGGCGGGAACCAGCGACAAAACGATGCGTGAGGCGAGCTCGAGCGTGCCTTGAGGCACCTCCGGCGGGAAGCAACGCGATCGCGACGAGGTGTCCAAAGAAAATGAAGACATTCTTCAGCCAATGATCCAGCCGGAGAACCTTGAGATATTCGATCATCGCCGGAGTTTTACCGCCCTCAACTGCAAATCAAGCAACAGTTTCCCGTCTGCGGTTTGCCTTGCTTGAAACCGCAAAATCCGCCAACCCATCACGAAGCATGGCGCCAAGCTCCCTCGGAAAAAGCCACCTCCGCGGCAGTCATCGGCTCCGCAGGATGGAGACTTTTCCTCTTATGAGACGGTGGCATCGACCAACGATCTCGCCCGCGAATTGCCTCCATGGAGCGCGGTTCGCGCCGTGGCTGCAAACGTCGGGACGCGGACGCTTCGGGCGCTCGTTTGTTTCCGATCCCGGCGGCCTGTGGCTTTCCGCGACGCTCCCCGCCGAAGGCGGCGCAGCCCGGTGGGCGGATTCTCCTTGATGGTTGGCTGTCACTTGCTTCGCCTCCTCGAGAATCTTGCGGTCCCGGAGGTGAGGCTTCGCTGGCCCAACGATCTGATGAGCGGGAAGAAAAAGCTTGCCGGTCTTCTCATCGAGCAGGGATCTCGCGAATCGCTTACCGTCGGCATCGGCATGAACGTACACAATACGCCCATGGGAGCACGGATGCCTCCCTGGCCGACACCAGCACCCGGCTGGCGGATCTGCTGCCGCAAGTTCCAGACATCGACTCGCTTTCCGTCCTCGTCCTCGACGCCCTTTACGATGCCCACCAGGCAATGCTCGAGGGCGGTCTTTCCAATGCGGTGCGTGAGATCAATGCCCACTGGACCACGGAGCGACCGGTAGAAATCAGCTCTGATCGCCGGCGAGACCATCGCCGGACGATTCCTGGGACTGGATCCCGACGCCAACCTTCGCATTCTGCTTCACGGCGGTCAGGAGCGCCTCGTGGCCCACCACCACGTCGCCCAACTCAAAGAAGTAGGCTGGGAATGACCGGCTTTCCCCCAACTGATCACGCTGTCACAGGATCTCTACTCGGCCGGCAGGCCAGGTAACCGACGCCAAAAATAAGCGCGGCAAAGAGAAAATCCGAAGCGAGCGAATTCCGGAAAAACATCCAGGTAGGCGGATAGCCGGGAAGTCCGGTCGTCAGTGCCTGGACGAGTCCGCCAAACCCGCCCGGATAGGCCGGCTCAATTGCCCAACAGACGACATTGGTAACCAGGTAAAATGCGAGCGCATTTGCGAAAAGGAGCGCTGCAAAAGTGCCGAACCGCAAGTGTTTCCAGCGCGCCGCCCAGCGGCCGGCGGCCACCGCTGCCACCAGGCAAACCCATCCCGCCATCTGCCCGATATCGAAAAACGGGTAGCCAAGGGCCCGGCTCAGGGCGAGATCGGAGATGACGATCGCCGCAATCGGTAACGTCCAGGCCAACGCTCCGGGCAGGAACAAGCCACCGCAGAAAGCTGCCGCCATCAAGGGTGAAAAATTCGGCAGACCGGGCAGAATGGTGGCCCGAAACACCCGAAAAAGCGCGACAGCAACAATCAACCCAACGATTGCGCCGATTTGCCATCGCGAAGATTTGCGGCTTAACATCATTCGGTTACTCGAAGGAAGTTAATCAGAAAAATCCTGCCACGGGAATCCTCAAAATCGTTCAATCGAATCGCAGGCTTTCCAATTCTCCGAAGACGTAACCGATGAAGACGTCAACCTCCGCGCGCAACGGAATCCTGTTCTCATCATCGGAAATCCAGACCGATCCGCTCCGAAATTTCCCATGCGGTGCGAGACGATGTTTTTCTTCACGTCGATTCGCTGAATCTGGAAATCAAGCTTGATCGCCTTGCGAAAACGCCGGCGATCCTGATCTGCTCATGCTTGGCGACGGTGACTTCCACCAGAAACGGCGCATCGCCGGGAAATGCGACGACACCGATCGTGTCGCCATCGTTCAAGACCTGGCTGCGAATGAACAGCATGGCAGAGATAATGTCGCGAACCGGCTCCACTTTGATTCTTTTCCATTTCGCCACGTTCTTCGGATCTGGGGTTACGGCGCGAATCCGCCAGAGGCCATCCGGTTTGAAAACCGCCTCCGTCCTCACCCTCTTCTTGGCATACTTCTCCAACTGCTCAAATGCGACCGGCTTGAGACCCTCCTTGAGAATCACGGCTTTGTGCCTTGCATCAAGCTGCCAAAGCGCCCGCGCCAAGCCGTCCGTCCCTCCCTCGATCTCCACGATAATGCTATCTCCGGAATACCAAAGCCTCGCCTTTGCACTCGCGGCGCCGATGTCCGACCAGCCAAAGCGGAATTCGCCCGAAAATGGTCTTACCAGGGGAAAGGGCCCGGGAACTGCCGGACGGATTCGGTCGCTCCATGGCTCGGCAGACTCGCAAACGGAGAGGGCCGCGGCGGCCAGCGTGATGACCGCCAGGACCAGCTTCACGCGGAGGGCAAAACGGCCTCGAGCGATTTGCTCGGAGCCCATCCCTCGTTCTCCGCTCGGCGCGCTGCAAAAAGTCCACTCGCCGCTGCGTCCAATCATCCGCAAAGGCGCGGCACCGGGCAGGCGTAGCACCGTCGCTGACTGGTCCGCGGGCGCGGCAAGAAGCGTAGCTCCTCCCTTGTCCGAAACTACAGCCATGTTTCGCTCGAAAACACGCGGATCGGCGAGGTAGCCGGTCAAGAAGAGCGCGGCTCCGCGCGATGATCAGTCCGACTGCGCCGATCAAGGGCCACAAGCGAGCCGCCTTGACGAAGACAACGAAGAGAGTCAGAAAGGCTCCCAACCAGGCGAGGACGGATCCCGCAATCATGAGCGGCCTCGAGCGGCATTCGCTCGGCGACAAGTTCCCGCCAGGTTGAACGCGCGGGAGGCACTCCCTGCGAACGCTCGATCTCGGATAAAGCCATTCGGGCATCCACCATGCGCGGATCGAGCATTATGGCACGGCGAAAGTTCACCGCCGCCTGCGCGCGCTGACCGTCCTTCTGCTGAGCTACTCCGAGACTATAGTAAAGCCCGGCGCTTGGGCCCTGGGTTGCGAGGGCCGATTCAAAGGCACGAATTGCCGCCGCAAATTCACCTTTCGCGAAGGCCGCATTCCCGTCCTGGATCGTTTCCGCCCTGACGCACAGAGCCGCCACGAACAGAAAACCGAAGAACAACTTAGCTGGGCAATTCATGGTCAAAAGTCTTGAGCTGATCGAGGATCTGCTTGCGTTCGGCGGCATCGAGTTTCGCGCCATTGGCGGAATACCTGCCTTCATCATGCCGGTTGAGAACGGTGCGAATGGCTGACTTGGTCTCATCACTCGCGCGCGAGTTCTCGAGCAGTTCGCTCACATCCGAATGCGCTCCATTCGACTTCAACCGGCTGCAGACAAACTCTCCGGCCATATCGAGGAACTGTTCCGCGCGTGCAATCGGGATCCTGCATCCTGCGGAAGAGTTTGCGGCTGTCCCGTCGCGCCGCAGATTTTTTCGCGAAGGATGAGGCCGCCGCCGCTCGCCCCAAACCGAACATCAGTGTGACCGACCAGACGACGGCCAGAGCGCCATTCGCAACAAGGAAGCTGCGACCATGGGCGAACGGCGTGAAGGATACCGGCGAGAAGTCGGACGCGAGCAGGCTTTCCTGTTGAATCGCCGCGGGTGAGGCGGCCGGGGTCGGCTGAGCTGCGGGAGTGGTTGCTGCCACGGCCGTGGGATCGGCCGTTCCCTTTGCCGTCACCTCGATCGCAGTGCTCTTGATCGTGACATACTTCTCGAGCGACGGATCGAAAAACGAAAGTCGCGCCACAGGTGTTTTCGACCGGTCTTCGCGTGCAACGATCATGAACTCGAATCGCTTTTCGCCATTGAAGCCGACGGGATCGCTGGGGCTTGCCTCGAACTTTTCGCCGGGAGGATAAGAGCGCCATCCCTCGGCGTCGAGCAGGACAGGCGGCGCCATCGCGTCGAAATTTCCGCGCCCGGATACCGCGACGTTGAACGAAATCGGATCGCCTGCCGAAGCCTGCTTTGGAGCCGCTGTGGCCTGCAGCGAGAATTGGCCCATCGCACCGCTGAAGTCATCCGGGCGGCCGTCTTTCGGCAGAGGCTTTACTTCCAGCTTTGCAGATTGAGTTCGCACCGTGATCTGACGAATGTCGCCCGACATCATGTTACCGAAGAAGCCGCCGAAAAAGTCATCGAATCCCGAAGGGGACCTGCTCGGGAACTTGAACCTGGGAATCGATAGTCGCCGGAGCAATCTCAAGGGTTCCCGCCTTTGCGGCCGAAATGGCCGTTTGAAAAATGACGACATTGTAGACACGTCCGTCCACTTCCTGCTGCTTCTCAATCGGTTTGGAAAAAGGCATCACCGTAAAGCCTTCACCCGCAAATGATGGGCCGGTCTGGCAGACGCGCCGGATAGCCGGCGTCGAAGTAGAACCGCAGCTCAACCGGCACAACCTCGCCGACATAGAGAGTCTTCTTGGGGATAATCAGATCTCCAAAGGTGATTTTCTTCTCTTCGGATTGAGACCCTTGCGAGCGAGGCGTGGCTTGCGCGGAGGACGGAGGGGAAACGCTCTGTCGCCCCGTCTGGCTTTGTGGAACCGGGATCGCGGGACGGACGGGAACGCCTTGACCGCCCAAACGCGCAAGGTGAGCGGCAACGTTTTGACGGTCTTCCCGCCTACGTTGACAGGAATTGGGAGGAATCGTGAACTCGCCCTGCCGCAACGGAACGATCAGATAGCTGAAGGTGGAAGTCGCAGTGGAATTGACGCCCCCGCCTTTCATCTGCCACTGCATCTGTTCGGACTTTCCGATAAAGCGAGCATCGATGCCGTCGATGTTCAATTGCTGCGGAACCTGGGCGCCTCGCGCTCCCGTAACCGAGATATTCAGCCGCACAGGCTGACCGACCGCGGAATAATCCTGCGACAAGTTCGGCCTGCACCTGCTGAGCCTTGCCAGCGCGGATCAAACCGAACAACAAGATCAAGAAAAAGCCGAGAAGCTTCTTCGTTCGAGTCTTCATTACCAATCTTTCAGAGTGTCCTCCGTTTCCTGCCTTTGCATCAATCGCACGCGTTCCTCTTCCGAGCGAAGGGAATTTAGCAAACCGTTCGCCTGAGCAGCGCTCATCTCGCCTTCTCTTTCAACAGGCTCGGCTTCGGAACCCGCGCCTGCCGACAGAGTCGGCTTTCTGCTGCTCGCCTTGATTGGGCTTTAGATCGCCCTGCTTCTTTTCACCGGGCGTCTGGCTGCTGGAGTTGGTTGCGGCTGTTGGCCTTTTTCCTGTGTCTGGTTTTGGGCCATTTCCTGCCGCCCCTGATCCTTCGGTTCATCGCCATTTTGATCTGAGCTTCTCCTTCTTGATCAGGTTTCTTCTGGCCGTCGCCTTGCTTGGGCTGATCTTGCTGCTTCCTTTTCTGGTTGTCTTCCTGTTCTCTTCTCGTCGCGCCCGGACTGATCCTGGCTCTGGTTCCGCCATTGGCCTGCTTGCTGCTGGTCCTGCTTCTGCTGCTGGTCCTGCTTCTGTTGCTGGTCCTGCTTCTGTTGCTGGTCCTGCTTCTGTTGCTGGTCCTGCTTCTGCTGCTGGTCCTGCTTCTGCTGCTGGTCCTGCTTCTGCTGCTGGTCCTGTTTCTGTTGCTGGTCCTGTTTCTGCTGCTGGTCCTGCTTCTGCTGCTGGTCCTGCTTCTGCTGCTGGTCCTGCTTCTGCTCTGTCTGCTTGCTCTTGCTTCTGCAGGTCCTCGAGCATCTTTTTGACGATGCTCGCGGTTCTCCTCCGCCTGCTTTGTTTTTCGGATCGAGATTCAGCGCCTCCGTGTAATGTTGGATGGCGTTCTTCCAATCCGACTTTCTTTTCCTCATTTCCCTTGGCCGCCTCGCCGCGACGCACCAGAGAATTGGCAAGGTTGTAGGACGCGTCTCTCGCGCAGCCTTTGATCGTCGCTCAGCAGCGCCTTGGTGAAATGGTCGACCGCCTTGGCGAAATCGCCCAGCTTATACGAAGCGGCCCCCGCGTTAAAATGCAGCTTCTCGGACTCCGGCGCCGCCTGCAGACGCCTCTCGAACTCCGCCTTCGCCTTGTCGAAATTTCCCGCCTGGTAATCTTCGAGACCCGTGGCGGCTGGGGAAGCAGAAACGGAGAGAGCGAGCACGGCTGCGGCCACCGCGCCCTTTCGGAGGGCGGAGGCGTCTCTTCCTGTCACTCAGCATCAGCCAAAGGACAAGCAAAGCCGACGGCAACGCTCAGCGGCCATTGATAGCGTTCAATAGGCTGCCGGGACGTCATGATTCCCGTTTCAGCCTCATCGAGCTTGAGAATTCCTTTCTCGAAAATCTCTGCGCGCGGCATCAGGGCCAAGCGGCTCATAGAATCCGCCGCCAGCCTCCGCGATTTCCCTGAGCCGCTTCTCATCCAATCGGCTCTGGACGGGCTTGCCGCCTGTGTCTCGGACGAAATCCGTTCCGCCATCTTCGGTGCGAAGAGGAATCAGCGAACCCTCCCCGGAACCTATTCCCACCGTGAAAATGCGCACGCCAAGGGTCGCGGCCCTCTTCGCAGCGGAAATCGCCATCCGCATCCAGTTCCTCGCCATCCGTGAGAATTATCAGGGCACGCGTCTGCCCCTCTCCCTTGCCAAAAGCCTGCTCGGCAGTGCGAATCGCTTCCGCGATGTTTGTTCCGCCCTTCGGGATGACCGTCGTGTCGAGTTCGTCAAGCGAGGTCAGCACCGCGTTATAGTCGAGCGTCAGCGGAGCCTGCAGAAAAGCCGAGCCGGCAAAGGCCACCAGACCGATTCGATCGCCGCGCACCAGGCGAAGCAAATCCTGCGCGACGAGCTTGGCTCGCGCCAAGCCGGCTCGGGGCGACATCCGTAGCGAGCATGCTGCGCGAGGTGTCGATCGCGACGATCACGTCGCGCCCCCGCTGCTTGACCTCGCGCTGGATGAATCCCCATTGCGGCCGCGCCAGAGCCACGGCGACCAGACCGAATACCGTCAGAATCAGCACCGACTTCAGGGTCCGCCGTGCCATGCTGACCGCGCCCGCCGAGCTGCGCCCGCAGTCGCGGCGCAACAACCTTCGACAGCAAGGCATCACTGCGCCGCTGCGACCAGACGTAAAGCCCCGCGACGATGGGCACAATCGCCAAGGCCAAAAACCAGGCGGGCTGGGAGAATGTCAGGGAAGACGTTTCCATACGGTTTGGGAAAGAAGAACCTCCGATCCAAGCAAAACGAAGCCGGCCAGGAGAAAGATCGGGAAGAGGTCACGATAGTCCGATGTCTTCTCGACGCTGATCTTTGTCTTTTCCATCTGGTCGATCTCATTGAAGACCTCCTTCAGGGAATGCGTGTCGGCGGCGCGAAAATACTTCCCCTTGGAAATCGAAGCGATCTGCTTGAGCAAATCATCGTTGTAATCCATTTGGACATTGCGATAGACGGTCCTGCCAAACGGATCATTGAAGGGAAAGGGCACCTCGCCCTTTGTGCCTGCGCCGATCGTATAAACCCGGATTCCGAGCGCCTTCGATGCTTCGGTTGCCGTAAGGGGAGTAACACGTCCCGCGTTGTTGTCGCCGTCAGTAAGCAGAACGATCAACTTGCTCTTCGCCTCTTGTCCTTGAGTCGGTTCGCAGCTGACGCAATCGCGGAGCCGATGGCTGTGCCGTCCTCCACCATCCCAATCCGGAGCCGATCAAGATTCTGGATCAACCAGTCATGATCGAGCGTGAGCGGACTGACAAGGTAAGGCCGCCCTGCAAAAGCCACAATTCCGATTCGATCGTTCGGACGCTGTCGGATGAATTGTTCGGTGACCTGCTTGACCGCATCGATGCGATTGGCTCGCTGCGCTCCGATGTTGTAGTCCTCGGCAAGCATCGAACGCGACACGTCAAGAGCCAGCATAATGTCCACGCCGCTGGCCTGAATTCGCGTGAGCGTGCGGCCAAGCTGCGGACGGGCAAGCGCCACGATGAGACTCGCCAGGGCAAGATGAGCCAGCAAGGCAAGCAAGGCTCCGGCCCGTGAACGGCGCCGTCGCCCCAAGGCAGACAGCGCGGAGGTGCTCGAAAACGTCACGCCCGGTGTTCCTCCGAAGCGACCCTTCAACACGGCCAGAGATCGGCAGCAAGAGCAGAAAGAGCAGCACCCACGGATGAGCGAAACTGAAACCAAATGGGCTACCGTCACTCATTTCGCTGCGCTGGTTTGGGTGGCATTTTCTCCCCGGACCAAGCGCTCGGCGATGTCGAGCAAAGATTGAATGTCCTCCGCAGCCGCGGGCAGTCGCGCGTATTTGAGCAAGTCTACGGATTCGAGAAACTCGGAGAGCGCCGCCTTCTCGTTGTCCGTGAAGGCTGCATTTTCGCGCAGGGCCTCGAGAAACTCGACCGACGTGCGCGTCAAGGCGTCGAGACCGTGCTGGTCGCGAATGTAGGTGCGCAAGGCATCGGAAATCTTCACGCCAAAGGCGTAGGAATCGGCCTCTGGGCCTTCGCGACGCAATTCCTCGAGCGCCGCCAGAGCGCGTTGCCGCGGTGTTCGCAAGGCAGCGGGACGCTTACGCCGTGTCAGCCAAAAAATAAGGCCGATCAAAGCAAGAAGCGCGAGCGCCGCGGCGACGACCACCCACACCGGATAGGGAAAGAGCCAAATCGGGCCGGCAATGTCGTGGATGGGCGCCGGCGTTGGCTGCGGCGGCGGTGGGCATCATGCGGCCAGCCTCCTTTCGCGTCTCTCGAAAAATGCGCGAAGCGCGACAAGGTAATCCTCGTTGGTTGCAAGCGGCACGACATCGATTCCGCGCGAGCCGAAAAGTTTGTCGAGACTCTTGCGCCGGCGCTCCTCTTCGGCGGCGAACGCGCTGCCGAACGGCGGAGCTGGACGTGTTGATTTCGATTTGCTCGCCGGTCTCCGCATCCTCGAAGGTAACCAGGCCCACGTCCGGGAGGCGTTCCTCCCCGGGGTCGAGCACCGGCATAGCCACGAGATCGTGACGGCGGCTCGCAACCGTGAGGGGCTTGGTGTAATCGGGTGCAAGGAAGTCCGAAATGACAAACACGACCGCGCGGCGCGAAATGACCTTGTTCAGATACTCCAGAGCCGCGGCGAGATTGGTTCGCTTTCCCTTGGGTTGAAAATAGAGCATCTCCCGAATCAAGCGCAGCGTGTGGAGGCGTCCCTTCTTGGGAGCGATGAAAAGCTCAACGTCGTCGGAAAACAGAAGCAGTCCCGACCTTGTCGCTGTTGTTAATGGCGCTGAAAGCAAGGATCGCCGCGACCTCCGCGGCAAGCTCGCGCTTGCTCAATTCGACGCTGCCGAAACTTCCGGACGCGCTGACGTCCACAAGAAGCATCACCGTAAGCTCACGCTCTTCGGTGAACTTCTTTACGTACGGCGCATTCATTCGCGCCGTGACATTCCAATCGATGCTGCGAATGTCGTCACCGGGAGCGTATTCGCGGACCTCCTCGAAGTTCATGCCGCGGCCCTTGAAGACGCTGTGGTAACGGCCCGAGAAGGACGCATTGACCAGCCGGCGCGTCCGCAGCTCGATGCGGCGAATCTTCTTGAGGATCTCGCGTGGGTCTTGATTCATGGACCTGGGTGAATCGCGACTTGCCAATCGCCCGTTCAAGGGAGCGCGTTCGTGAAGGAGAAACGAACGCTCTGCGCACCAACCGTTACGGCACCGCAAGTCCCGCAAAGATCTTCTCGACGATCATCTCGCTCGTCACCGACTCGGCTTCCGCCTCATACCTTACACCAATGCGATGGCGAAGCACATCGAGGCCGATGGACTTGACATCCTGAGGCGTCACATAGCCGCGCCCCGCGATGAAGGCCTGCGCCTTCGCAGCAAGCGTCAGATAAATCGTCGCGCGCGGCGAGGCCCCAAAACGGATCATGCCATCGAGCTTAAGCTTGTAGGCTGCGGGATCGCGGGTCGCCCAAACGATATTCACGATGTAATCCTTGATCCGATCATCCACGTAAACGGAGTTGACGACACTGCGGGCGTGAAGAATCTCCTCGGGAGAAACGACAGCTTGAACGCTCAGCAAGGGCGTCGAAGTCGCCATCGTATTCAGAATTTCCCGTTCCTCCTCGCGCGTCGGATAACCCACGTTCACCTTGAGCATGAAACGATCGAGCTGCGCCTCGGGAAGCTGGTAAGTCCCCTCGTGTTCGATCGGATTTTGCGTGGCCAGAACAAGGAAAGGATCGGCCAGCGGATACGTGGTGTCGCTAATCGTGACCTGACGTTCCTGCATCGCTTCGAGCAGCGCACTCTGGACCTTTGCAGGTGCCCGGTTGATCTCGTCGGCGAGGATCAGGTTTGAGAAAATGGGGCCAAGCTTGGTGATGAAGTCGCCATCTCTTGGATTGTAGATCAGGGTGCCGATAAGGTCGGCGGGGAGAAGATCGGGGGTAAACTGTATGCGCTGAAAACCCGTCCGAATGCACGAAGCCAGCGTTCGAACAGTCAAGGTCTTGGCCAGGCCCGGGAACGCCTTCAAGAAGCACGTGGCCGTTGCACAAGAGCCCCGTAAGGAGACGGTGAACGAGCTTTTTTTGGCCGACGACGACTTTGCTGACTTCTGAAACCAGAGGCTCAACCCACTGGCGCGCCTCCTGAACCTGACTGTTTGTTTGCTCTGCAAGAATACTCATGACAAATACCAAAACCGAGTTAATGCCGTATTTACAACCTGAGACAGCGGCTCTGAAACGGCGTTCATTTTTTATTCGCGCACCAGATAGGGCCCGACATCAAAGGAATCGCCAATCTTCAGGCTCTCGTAACGCCTCTTGTCCACCCAGACATAATAAGGTTTCGTCGTCCCGCCGGTACACGACTTCAACGGTGAGGATGTATTCGCCCGTCGGAGTCCTGTGACGTCAGGCCGCCCCTGCGCCCAAGGGTAACCTGGTGCTCGGCTCTCGGCACGAACTCCTTTGCCACGATCCGACCGGTCATTCTGGCCTTCTCGATTTGCGCTCCGCTTTGCCAGACCGCGAGGACAATGAAACCCGCCAGAAACAACCCTATCAGCACAGCAGCGACGATGACCCGCGGAGGATGCCTCGTCTTGATCACGCGCGAATTCATGGGGTTCTTAGCGCTATTAGCAGTCCGAATAAAAACTTGAATCAACAATCAAGCCAGGCCGCTCCTGAAAGCTCTTGATGATGCGAAGCGCTTCCCTGGTTTCGGCCAGCACGGTGACGTGTCCCATTTTCCTCCCCGGGCGCGGCTCCGCCTTGCCGTAAAGATGAAGCTTTGCGCGCGGTTCGGAAAGAATCAGCCGCCAGTCCGGTTCGCCCCTCTCCCAGAGGTGACCGAGCAGGTTCCACATCACGGCCGGCGTGAGCAAGGCGCTCGACCCCAACGGAAGGCCGCAGACAGCCCGCAGCTGTTGCTCGAACTGACTCGTCGCGCACGCATCGAAGGTGTAGTGGCCAGAATTGTGAGGACGGGGCGCCAACTCGTTGACCAGGAGCTCGCCGTCCCGCGCAAGAAAGAATTCCACGGCCAGCAGTCCCACAACATCCAGCGAGTCCGTAATGTCGGACGCAATCCGGACAGCGGCTTCGCACACGGCCGGCGGAAATCGGGCGGGCACAATCGAGATGTCAAGGATGTGACGCTTGTGGATGTTCTCCGATGGCGGAAATGCGATCATGCGCCCGTCGAGTCCACGCCCGACGATCACGGAAAGTTCCGCTTCGAAAGGGATCCACTTTTCGAGCACGCCGCGCGGCGCGTTGAATTCCTGCCAGGCCTTTTCTGGATCGGCGTCTCCCTCGATTTTCAATTGACCTTTTCCGTCATATCCGAAATCCGCCGTCTTCAGCACCGACGGCGTTCCGAGTCTCGCGAGCGCTGCGCCGAGGCTCTCCTGCGGAATCCACCACGGCGAAAGGCGCGTGAGGAAAGCCGTGCCGGGCCAGGAACGCCTTCTCACGCTCCCGGTTCTGGCAGATGTGCAGGACTTCGCCCCGCGGACGCAAGCGGGCGCAGGCTTGCAACTTCGTTGATCGCGGACAGGGGAATGTTTTCGAACTCGAAGGAAATGACATCCACCTGCCGGGCGAAACGCTTCAGGGCCAAGCGAGTCGGTGTAGGGCGCGTTGATTTCCACGTCGCTGATCTGGCCTGCGGGACTGTCGGGGTTCGGCTCAAAAGCATGGACCCGATAACCCATCCTCCGCGCCGCGATCCCGAACATGCGGCCAAGCTGCCCGCCGCCGAGAATTCCTACCGTCGAGCCCGGTCCGATGGAAATTCCTTCCGATGCGGAATCCGCATTGCTAAGAGGCTGCACCTTTTTTCTGCATGATGGATCGCTTGATATACTGGCTTGCACTGGGCGCGATCACCGTGATTCGCCGGCTCCCTCTCGCGGTGTGCTTTGTGCTCGGCCAGGTCATTGGCGCGTTTTTGTGGGCGATCCTGCCCCGCTACCGCAAGCTCGCAAGGGAAAATCTTTCCGCGGTCGTTCGCAAACGAAAAGTCTGCCGTCGGAAATCCGGCGACTGACGTTTCGTCATTTTACGACACTCGGCGCCAACGGAATCTGCTCATTCAAATTTGCCGTGCTTCCGCAGAATACCATCCTCCGCATCGCGCCGTTTGATGAACAGCGAAGTTGTCGAGAGGAATATTTTGGCGGGTCGAGGCGTTGTCCTGGCCATCAGCCACATGGGCAGCTGGGAGCTTTACGCGCAGGCTGCCTTCCAGCGTCCGGAGACGCGTTTCGGGACGATCTATCAGGCCCTGCGCAACCCCTATCTGGACGAACTCATCAATCGGGACCGTCGCAAAGGCGTGGAGACCTTTGATCGGAAGAAAGGATTCCAGGCCGCCATCGCGCTTGTTGCGCAAGCCGGGATCCACGGCAGTGCTGGTGGACCAAAGCGCCGGCCACGGAGGAATCTGGATGCCGTTCTTCAACCGCCTGTGCTCGACCTCTCCTCTTGCAGCCACCCTGGCGATCCGCACGAATTCCGCTGTCGTGCCCGCCGCCATCTTTACTTCCGGCTTCGCCCGCTGGCGCATCGTCTACTACGAAGAAATCCCCTACGATCGAAGCAACCCCGAGCAACTCACCTGCGGATATCAATGCAGTTCTCGAGCGCCAGATCCGCCAATCGCCCGCGGATTGGTTCTGGGTCCACAACCGTTGGAAGACACCGTGGCCGCATCTCCTTCATCGCCAGGCAAAAACGCGGCATCTACCTGCCGCCCGGCACCGATCCTGCGAAACTCCACCCATTTCGTTTCGTCATCCGCTCGCCCAACTGGCTCGGCGACGCCGTCATGAGCCTGCGCGCCGCCCGCGCATTCAAGCTCGGACGCCCCGACGCCCGGCTCGCCGTCCTCACTCCGGCGAAACTGGACGCCTTCTGGAAATCGGTCGCCGAGGTCGATGAGGTGATCTCCTTCGCACCGGAGGAGTCGGTATTCTCCGTCGCCAGGCAGACTACGCGGACGCTTCGAGGCCGCGATCCTCTTCCCCAATTCGTTTCGCAGCGCGGCCGAGGCGTGGCTTGCCAGGATTCCGCGGCGGGTGGGATTTCGCGGGCATTTCCGATCGATGTTGCTCACTCAAATAATCGACGAGCCCAAGAAAAAGAAGGCCGCGCGGCCCAAACACCACGCTGAACGGTACTTTGCACATTGCCAGACAGCTGCGGCGGTGCTGAGCCGCCTCCTGCCGGCAACGGGCGATCACGCCAAGGCCGATCTTGTCCTGGGTGTCTGCCCCGGCGCTGAATACGGACCGGCGAAACGCTGGCCGGTCGAGCGGTTTCGAAAAACCATGGAGCTCGTCTCGCAAGAGGTCGCTTGTTCCTGGGTGATTGTCGGAATGGAAAACGACCGCAATCTTGCCGCCGAAATTCTGCAGGGTTTCGGCGGAAAAGCCGAAGATCTCACCGGCAAGACTTCGCTCGATGAATTGATCGAGCGGCTTCGAACGCTGCGTGTGCTCCTCACGAACGACACGGGAACAATGCATCTCGCCGATTGTCTTGGGATTCCGCTCGTCGCGATCTTTGGCTCAACCGAACCGCGATTGACCGGTCCCCGCTCCCCGACAAGCACCGTCCTGCGCCATCAGGTCGAATGCAGCCCCTGCTTTCTCCGTGAATGTCCGCTCGATTTTCGTTGCATGCACGCCGTCGCACCCGAAGAGGCCGCGCGGGCCATTCTCGCCCTCATGGAGCCACGGCTGACGCGCGCCGCCGAGCCCGCGTTGGTCAATCACCTGTCTTCTCGCTCCGTACGCGTTGTTGCGATCAACCATGAAGAGATTCGCTCCGCGGCGTTGAAGCACGAACGTATTGTTCTCGCCATGCTTCGACCATGGTCCCACGGGAACATCACGCGCCTCGACGAATTTCCAATCGCAGACATCCTTGCCCCCCATTCCAAGATAGTCGCGCACGGCCGGCGAAACATCCAGATCCCGCGCCCTGGTTCAGATTGGCAAGCGGCCTTTGATTGCCGAACACATATTGCCAATGGTCGGTGCGAAACGGGCCGCAATCTTCCCATTGCGCATAGGCAATCCGATTTCCTCGCTTGATCGCAACCCAGCGACCTTTCAGCACGGACTTTCCCGGCCGTTCGAACGCCTGCTTGAACCACGGAATCGCTTTGCGGGCTTCCGGCTTGGTAGTCCCGCGGGTCACGTCGTTGTAGGGAAGTGCAACGTAAAAGGGATTCTGGCGGGGAACGAACTTGGCCGGAATGTAATTTTTTCTCTGGGACGGATCGGGGTTATCGAGTCCCCCGTAATTCTGAGCCCATCGAACATCCCAAGAGCTCTTGTAATTCGGAACGGGATTTCTGGCCGTCGGACGCTCACCAACCCAGAACACCGTCGTCACGATCCCGCGCTTCCAGGGATAGCGATTAAATCCAGAGCGAAAATTCGTGGGCGCGACCACTTGAGGCTCGAGCTTGAGCAATGCGTTTTCTCGCAGCCGCATGGCCGCCTTCTGAAAATCCGTGCTCGCCGAAATCGCGGACTGGGCCTCGGACGCCCTCAGAGTGGCAGTCACAAAGAATGCTGCCAGTGTCAATGAAGCGAGTTTCATGTCGAATTGAATCGATGGGGACGCTCAGTATGGCCAACGAGAGAAGACCTGGCAACAGAAAAACAGAAACCCTCAGGTCCTTCGCATCGTGGTATCACGAGCGAAACGCGCGTCGGCCTCGCGATAATCAAGCGTGTAGTGCAGACCTCGGCTCTCCCGGCGGCTGATGGCGCAATCCACGATCAGTGAGGCCACCGTCACAAGATTGCGAAGTTCCAGGAGTTCGGTCGAGACCTTGAAGTTCCAGTAAAACTCCTGGATTTCCGCGTGCAGATTCCGAAGCCGCGTGGCGGCTCGCTGCAGCCGCTTGTCGGTCCGCACAATACCGACGTAGTCCCACATCAGGCGCCGAATTTCGTCCCAGTTGTGGTAAATAACGACGAATTCGTCCAGGTCCTGCACGTGGCCCGGGCGCCACTCGGGAAGATCGAAGTCGACGCGCGGCTTTGCGATGGCGAGTCGATTTCTCGAAGGCCCGGTGTGCGAGAACGAGGCCCTCGAGGAGCGAATTGCTGGCGAGACGATTCGCGCCATGAAGGCCGGTGCAAGCCACTTCGCCGATCGCATACAATCCGCGCAAAGTGGTCTCGCCGTTTAGATCCGTCCTCACGCCGCCGCATTGATAGTGAGCGGCCGGGACGACGGGGATCGGTTGCGAGGTAATATCGATGCCGTAGCCTAGGCAGGTCTCGTAGATCGACGGAAATCGCGACTTCACGAACTGCGCCGGTTTGTGAGTGATATCAAGAAAGACGTATTTGCTTCCCGTCCGTTTCATTTCCGCATCGATGGCGCGCGCGACAATGTCGCGCGGAGCAAGTTCCTTTTTCGGATGGTAACTGCTCCATGAAGCGGCGCTGTTTCGCGTCGAGAAGAATGCCCCCTTCACCGCGCACGGCTTCCGAAATGAGAAACGACTTGGCCTCTGTATGGTAGAGGCAGGTCGGATGAAACTGGACAAACTCCATGTTCGCGATCAATGCGCCGGCGCGCCACGCCATCGCTACTCCATCGCCTGTCGCGATATCCGGATTGGTGGTGTACAGGTACACCTTCCCGCATCCTCCCGTTGCCAGAACGTTGATGTCGCTGCGCAGCGTCTCGACCTCGCCGCTCTCCTCGTCCAGCACATAAACGCCCGACACAGCAGTCCTGCATCGCGTACCCGAGTTTTCCCGTCGTCAGGAAGTCCACCGCCATGTGATTTTCCAGAACGGTTATGCTCGAGTGGCCGGAGATCTGCGCGACGAGCGTTCGTTCGATTTCGAACCCGTGTGGTCCTGGAAATGCAAGACCCGTCGCTTGGAGTGCCCGCCCTCCCTGCCCAAATCGAGTTCGCGCACGCCATTTGCCAGCTCCCTTTCATCGAAATGCATTCCCAGGTTCATGAGCTCCGCGATGCGGGCAGGGCCTTCGATGACGACGGCGCGCACGGCCTCCTCGTTACAGAGACCAGCGCCCGCGATCAGCGTGTCTTGAATGTGAAGATCGAAGGAATCCTCCTCGCTCACGACGCAAGCCACACCGCCCTGCGCCCACGCGGTGTTTGAATCGGAGAGCTTGCGTTTCGTCACGAGTGCCACGGTGCCGTTATCGGCCGCCTTCAACGCGAAGGTGAGCCCCGCGATACCGCTGCCGATAACGATGAAGTCAAACTCTCTCATGACCGCAGGCCGAAGCCGTCAGGAAGGCGCATGACTCGACAGATCTCTGGGTTCAGCGACACGGATTCAGGGCCGTGGGAGCACTGGAATGTTATCGATCAAGCGCGCTTTGCCGAGAAAAACCGCCGCCGCGAGCCTCATCGGCCGGCGGAAATCCTTGGCAGGGACGATCGTTTCTGCGTCGACGAGTTCGAGATAGTCGAGCCTCGCCCCGGGAATTTCTTCGATCATACGGCGCCCGGCCTTCAAGATGTCTGCGACTCGCTTTCCGGCGGCAGCCGCCCGGAGAGCCGCGTAAATGCCGGGCGCCACGGCACGTTCTTGCGGCGTGAGATAGTTGTTTCGCGAACTGACCGCCAGCCCGTCGGCCTCCCGGACGGTCGGATGCCCGACGATCCGAATAGAAAAATTCAAATCGCGCACCATCCTGCGAATGATGGCAAGCTGCTGCCAATCCTTCTCGCCAAAGATCGCGATATTCGGTCGAGCAATCAGGAAGAACTTCGCGACCACGGTACAGACTCCACGAAAATGACCGGGTCGCGAAGCCCCGCACAAACCTCGCGACATTGAATCTTCATTGACGAACACGGAGCGGTCCTCGAAATACATCCGCGCAGCTGAAGGGCTGAATACCAGGTCTGCTCCGCACTGCTTGCAAATCTCCAGATCGTGCCTTAGCGAGCGGGGATACTTTAGGTAATCCTCGTTCGGTCCAAACTGGGTGGGGTTGACAAAAATCGAGACGACGACTTTGCCTTGTTCACCCGCCAGCTTGCGAGCCCGGCGAATGAGCGCGGCATGGCCATCATGCAGCGCGCCCATCGTGGGAACAAGAACCAGCGGGCGCCCGCGCTCGCGCAATATTCACGCGCCGATGCCAGAGACTTCGCCAGTTTCACGTTTCCCGCCGGGAAAAGAAACCCGCTAGGGCGCCGTCGCCGCTGCCGGCGCTTGGCAGACGGCGCGGCGGTTTCGGGGCTGGCAGCCTGAGCGGCTGTGGGCGCAGGCTGTGGCTGCCGGCAACGAGGCCGCTGCGGGCGCGGAATTCAAGCAATTCCTGTTGAATGCTGGTCCGGCCGCTGTCCCTGTGCGAATACGCAATGGCAAGAAGCAGGGTGATCGCAAAGAACGCCACGCCCAGCCAGACCGTGAACTTTGCCAGCACATGGGTCGTCTGCGCGCCAAAGATGTTCTCCGTGACAGCGCCTCCAAACGCGGCCCCAAGACCCTCGCTGCGAGGAAGCTGCATCAAAACGACCAGCACCAGCAGCAGACAGACGATCACATGAAGGACCAGCAGAATGGGAACAATCAACCACATATCGGAAAGAGCCGAACACTGCTCCATGCGTTTCAGTTTGTAAAGGTCGTTCCTGTCGAATCTCTTGACCCGCCGCGCGCATCGTGAGAGTCTCACTACCCTTTAATCTAGCTGCCTGTGGACCTTAAAGAGATTCGAACATTGATCGACCTGATGAAGAAGAACGGGCTGTCCGTCTTCAAAATGGAGCGCGAAGGATTCAAGATCACGCTGAAAACCGGAAGTGCGGACAAGCGCCGCCCAAGTCATCGCTCTTGTCGCCAGCCAGGCTGCGCCGGCCAGCTCGCAGCAGACGGCGGAGCGCGAGCGAGCCGAGCCCGCGACGGAAGCTCCCAGCACAAGGAAATCAAGTCGCCCATGGTCGGCACGTTCTACGCCGCGCCTCGCCCGAAGCGGCTCCCTATGTCGCGGTCGGTCAGGAGGTGACGCCGGACACGGTGGTCTGCATCATCGAAGCCATGAAGGTGATGAACGAGATCAAGGCCGAGATCACCGGCGTCATCGCAGAAGTGTGCGCCGAGAACGGAAAGCCGGTCCAGTTCGGGCAGGCTCTCTTTCGCGTCAAATAGATCGACGACGCCTGGCGCAACACGTCTCGGGATCGCCCGATCGACCGTCAAGCATGTTCGAGAAAATCCTCATCGCCAATCGCGGCGAAATTGCCGTCCGCATCATTCGCGCCTGCAAGGAACTCAACATCCGGACGGTCGCCGTCTACTCCGAGGCCGACTTGGAAAGCCTCCATGTCCAGCTGGCCGATGAAGCCATTTGCATCGGGCCTGCGCCCAGCCCGCAGAGCTATCTGAAGATCGATCGCATCATCAGCGCCGCAGAGATTGCCGACGTCGATGCCATCCATCCCGGCTACGGTTTCCTCGCCGAGAACGCGCACTTCGCCGAGGTGTGCGAGAGCTGCAACATCAAGTTCATCGGCCCTCCCGCCAGTGCCATTCGTCTCATGGGCGACAAGAAGTCCGCCCGCGAATGCGCCCGCAAAGCGGGAGTGCCTGTTGCCCCGGGCAGCGACGGGACGGTGGACAGCGAGGAAGAAGCGCGATCCGGATCGCCAGGAAGGTCGGCTTTCCCGTCATGATCAAAGCGGTCGCCGGCGGCGGCGGACGGGGGATGCGCGTCGCCAGCAACGAAGGGAGCCTCGTGCAGGGCTACCATACCGCGCGCCTCGAGGCGGACAAGGCCTTCGGCAATCCCGAGGTCTACATCGAAAAGTTCATCGAGAATCCCCATCACATCGAATTTCAGATTCTCGGGGACGAACATGGCCGCGTCGTCCATCTGGGGGAACGCGATTGTTCCATCCAGCGCCGCAATCAGAAGATCGTCGAGGAATGTCCCTCCCCGCTGATGACGCCCGAACTGCGTGCGCGAATGGGCGCGGCCGCGATCAAGCTGGCGGAGAACGTCGGCTACGCCAACGCCGGCACGATCGAGTTTCTCGTGGACGACCACGGGCATTTTTATTTCATGGAGATGAACACGCGCATCCAGGTCGAGCATCCGATCACCGAGGAGGTCTACGGATGTGATCTGGTCAAAGCAACAGATTCAGGTGGCCGCGGGAGAGCACCTTTCCAGGCATCATCGTCGATGCGACGGCGCGGCACCACGCCATCGAATGCCGCATCAACGCCGAAGATCCCGTCAACAACTTCATGCCATGTCCCGGGACAGATTGAGATGTACTACGCGCCCGGCGGCCGCGGCGTGCGAGTCGATTCCCATGCCTATGCCGGATATCCCGTCCCGCCGCACTACGACTCGATGATCGCCAAGGTCATCACCACCGCCTCGAGCCGCAAGGCTGCATTCACCGGATGTCTCGCGCCCTCAGCGAATACATGATCACCGGCGTGAAGACGACCATTCCCTTCCAGCAGGCGATCATGCAAAATTCCGATTTTCGGCGCGGCAAGTATCACACCGGCTTCGTCGAAAAGCTTTCGCAAAGCGGAATTCCGATGGTCGAAGCCTGGATGAAATCAACGCCTCGCTCGAAAAGTTACGTGCAGCGCGATGCGCGCAAACAAAACGCCTGCTAACCCTTTGGATTGACGACCTGCCGCTCACCGTCCAGTATCTTCGCCCCTGTTGACCCATGCGCCACACAATTTCCATCCTCGTCGAAAACAAGTTCGGGGTTCTCGCCCGCATCGCCGGAATGTTCAGCGGCCGCGGCTTCAATATCGATACGCTGAACGTCGGCCCGACGCTCGACGCCACCGCCTCTCGCATGACAATCGTCGTTCGCGGCGACGACAAGGTGCTCGAGCAGGTCATCAAACAGCTCGAAAAACTCGTCGACGTGATCGACGTGCAGGATTTCCGCGACGAAGAATACGTGGACCGCGAACTCGTTCTCCTTCGGGTGACCGCAACTTCGAAAACTCGCTCCGAAGTGATGCAGATCTGCGATATCTTCCGCGCCAAGATCATTGACGTGCAGCCGGAAACGCTCGCCATCGAAGTGACCGGCACCGACGGCAAGATGAAAAAATTCCTCATGCTCATGGACCGCTTTGGTATCAAGGAACTGACCCGCACGGGGAAGGTCGCACTGCCGCGCACGAACAGATTGACCTACGCCGAATCAACCTATGCCCGCAAAAATCTACACCGACAAAGACGCTGATCTGGCGGCTCTCAAAGGCAAGACCCTCGCCGTGCTCGGCTTCGGCTCTCAGGGACACGCCCATGCCCTCAACTTGAAGGACAGCGGCTGCAAAGTCATCATTGGTCTCTATCCCGGCAGCAAGAGCCGCAAAGTCGCCGAAGACTATGGATTCCCGGTCCACGACACCGCCGAGGCCGTGAAGCTTGCCGACGTGATCATGGTCGGCATCCCCGACACCAAGCAGGCCGCCGCCTACGAGAAGGACATCGGCCCGAATCTCGCCAAGGGAAAGACGCTCCTTTTCACCCACGGCTTCAGCATCCATTTTAAGACCGTCGTTCCCGCCGAAGAGATGTCAACGTCATCATGGTCGCTCCCAAGGGACCCGGTCACATCGTGCGCAGACAGTTTACCGAGGGCAAGGGCGTGCCGGCTCTCATCGCTGTCTATCAGAACCCCGGCAAGGACGCTAAAAAGATCGCCCTCGCTTGGGCCAAAGGCGATTGGCGGCACTCGCGGCGGCGTCATTCAGACGACTTTCAAGGAGGAAACCGAAACCGACCTGTTCGGCGAGCAGACAGTTCTCTGCGGGGGAGCCTCCGCGCTCGTTCAGGCAGGATTCGAGACGCTCGTCGAAGCCGGCTATTCCCCCGAGATGGCCTACTTCGAATGCCTCCACGAATTGAAGCTCATCGTGGATCTCATGAACGAGTCGGGCATCGCGGGCATGCGCTTCTCCATCAGTGAAACAGCCAAGTGGGGAGACGTCAGCATCGGTCCGAAGATCATCGATGCGTCGGTCAAGAAGACGGATGAAGGCCGCCCTCAAGAACATCCAGAACGGCAAGTTCGCGAAGGAGTGGATCAAGGAATACGAGGGTGGCTACAAGCGCTACAACGCCCTCCTCAAGGCCGGCGAAAGGCATCCGATCGAGAAAGTCGGCGCCCGTCTTCGCGGGCTGATGCCTTGGATCAAGAAGAAGAATATCCGGGGCGCGCAGGCTGCCTACTGAGCCGAAATGCGAGCGATTGCCACGCCCTGAGATCCCGCACCGAAGAATCGCCCTTTCCCGCTGACGCCAGGCAAATGCTGCGCAGGCTTGCCCGTTCGGCCGCGGTGTGACATTCCCAGCGTTTCGGACAGGAGAAACCGCATGAAATACGATTTTGTCGTCATTGGCGGGGGCAGCGCCGGTTACGCGGGCGCCCGAACAGCCTCGGCTCTCGGATTGAAAACATGCGTGATCGAAGGAGGGACCGAAGTCGGCGGGCTTTGCATTCTGCGCGGCTGCATGCCCAGCAAGACCCTCATCGAGTCGGCAAACCGTCTCCGCGCGATACGTCACGGACGGGAATTTGGACTGCGCGCCGAACAAATCGGATTCGATGCCGGCGAGATCATCGCCCGGAAACGCCGGCTGATTGCCGAATTCGCCGACTACCGGCGAGATCAGCTCGAGCAGGGAGATTTCGATTTCCTTCGCGGCACCGCCTCGTTCGTCGACGAGACGACACCTCCGCGTCAAAGGTCCTGACGGATCAGAGCAGACCGTCGCCGCGAGGTCATTTCTCATCGCCACGGGCTCCGTCATCAGCGTTCCGGACATTCCCGGCCTGGCTCGGGCGCCGATTACCTGACCAGCGACGATGTCCTGGATCTTGCGGATATTCCCGAGTCCGTCATCGTTCTTGGCGCGGGTCCCGTCGCGCTTGAACTCGCCCATTATCTGAACGCGCTGGGATCGCATGTCTCACCATCGTGCAGCGTAGCCACAGCTGCTCAAAGGCACGGACCGGGACGTCGCCGAGGTCGTCGAAAAGCCTTTCGCAAGAGGGGCATGGAGGTCTTCACGAAGACAAAACTCCTTCGCGTCGAGCGAAGCGAAGAAGCGTCGTCGTGTATCCTTCGAACACGAAGGAGCCGGGAAGAGTATCGAGGCGGCCGCAATACTCAACGCGCTCGGACGCGAACCCAAGATTCTCGGGCTGGGACTCGAAACAGCCGGAGTCGAACCGGAAGAATAACGCCATCGCGGTGAACGCCCACCAGCAAACATCCGCACCGCATATCTTTGCCGCGGGCGATTGCTGCGGACCATTCGAAGTCGTGCACATCGCCATCGAACAAGGAGAACGCGCCGCGCGCAATGCCGTGCGTTTCCTGAAAGGCGATTCCGGTTTTGAATCGATGGACTACCGGCTGAAGCTCTACATCACTTTCACCGAGCCCCAGGTCGCGGCCGTTGGCTTGTCAGAAAGCGAGGCGAAATCCCGAGGCATCGACTATCTGGTGGCAACCTATCCATTTCACGACCACGGCAAATCTCTCATCATGGACGAGACCGAGGGCTTTGTGAAATTGCTGGCTGACAAATCCACCCGTGAGATCCTCGGCGGCTCCGTTGTCGGTCCCGACGCATCGGAATTGATCCATGAGGTCGTCGTCGCGATGCGCTTCCGCGCCACAGCCGGGCAATTCGCCGCAATTCCCCACTACCACCCTACGCTCAGCGAAATCTGGCTTTATCCGGCCGAAGAATTGGCGGACATTTCACCGGAATCGGCGGTCATTCTGCCCGGAGCGCACAGGTCGGCCTGACTTCGAGCGAGCGGCGAGGGATTGACCTGCCGGAAAGTCCCGACTAAAATCCAGAAAACGCCCCTCTTATGAATCTCAACAATCTCACCGGCTCTTTCGCGCCCGATAGTGGCTCCTCACCTTCGAAGAACGTTCTGGGAAGTGATGTGGACGTCAAGGGAACCATCAAGTTCGATGCGGAATTAAACTTTGACGGGAAGCTGGAAGGCGAGATTACTTCCGAAGGGGGAATTCTCACCCTCGGCAAGAATGCAGATGTCCGTGGCGAACTGAAGGCCAAGTCGATCGTGGTCCACGGCTCCGTCACCGGCAATATCGAGGTGGTGGAGCGCTGCGAGCTCAAAGCGACATCCCAGCTCATCGGCGACCTCAAAGCCGTGCGTATCATCATCGAAGAAGGCGCGATTTTCGTTGGAAAGTCGGAGGTTACTCCAAAGTCCAAGGCAGACCGTGCCGGAACCTCAGCGGCCCAGGACCTCACTCGCAAGATTTCTCCCGTTCCTGTCACCGCATAACTGCCGATGCCGCTTCCGCGCAAGGCGCCTTTCCGCTGCCCCCACTGCGGATTTGTCCAGGAGGAGTCGGAGCATCTCATTTCCACCTTTTGCCGAAGCTGCGGGCAGCACTACGTGGTGGCGCCAAATTCGGCGAGTCGCAAGGCTTCAAATCATTTCCCGCGGGTGCCGAACGCAATGTGGTTGCACGCGAGTTCCGCGCCCGCTCGCACGATTCACTGCTATCGCTGCGGCAAGACGCACGGGGTCTCCGAACACGCCAGAACGACTTTTTGCCCCCACTGCAACATCGCGATCGATCTTTGCGATGCCACAATTTCCTCGGTTACTTCAAGGCCCATCGACATACGCGGCAATCTCACCATCACGCACTCGGGACACGTCTCCAGCGCGCTGACAATATGCTCCGAGGCTTTGATCGCCGGGCGAGTCAGCGGCACTCTCATTTGCGAATCGACTCTCCGGCTCGAGTGTTCCGGGAGATTGAACTGCCAGATTCGCGCGAAAAGTGTGGTCATTGAAGAACGCGCTCGCTTGATGCTCACCTATCCCACCAAATCCGGCGATCTGACGGTTCATGGACAGGCCGCTGGAGCCTTCGAATGCACCGGCCGGGTATGGATTGCCGGCGGCGGCTCAATCGAGGGACGGATCTCCGCGAGCTCCGTTGTCGTCGAGCATGGCGGAACACTGCTGGCCGAGACCTCAATCCATCCGCAGGCGAAGCCAGAATCGTTCAAGCCCGAAGACGAGTCCGACCCCTCCGCTACCAGCCGCCCTCTACCCGCCTATTGAGCGGTTTTTTCGACGTCCGGCGCCAGAAAGGGCGCGAGCGCATCCAACTGTGCCCCGGCCGCCCGGCCGGGAGGCGATTGCGGGTAGGTTGCGACGAGATTCGCGAAAACCTTGCGTGCCTCCTCGAGCTTCCCCATTTCGAACCAGGGAGCGGCCTTCCAGAAGCGCAGCGAACGGCGCAGCGTAGCTGGTGGAATCTTTTGCCTGCACCTCGCGCAGCGCATCCAGCGCCTCCTCGGCCTTCCCAGCTGCGGCAAGGTTCTCGGCAAGCCCAAGCCGCGCGCCTCCGGCCAGAGGACTGGTCGGAAACACGGAAAGAAATTTCTGATAAAGCGACGAAGACTCGTCGAGCTTCCCTTGCGAGCGCAGCGAATCTGCGAGAAGGAAGTAGGCATTCCCAGCCGGCGATCGACTTTGGATACTTCGAGATGAGCTGCGCGCCATGCGGCGTCGTCCCGGGCCTCGGCAAACAGCGCCTCAGCCGCGCGGCGCGCGCTTAGCTGACTAAAGAACCAGATCGCGACAGCCGCCGCAATGGCAAGGATAACGGCCCCGCCCAGAAGAATGGCGGTGCGATGTCTGTGCCAGAAAAGTTCTGCGTCGAAGCTTCCGGAGTCGTAAGTTCGCTCGTCCGCCGGCGGCTGGTCGCTCCTTGAAGCCATGCGTCAGCCACCGACCTCCGCTCGCGCCGCTTCCGCCAGCGCCGTGCTGAGGTAGCGCTCTCCGGTTGAACAGGCGACAGTCACAATCAATTTTCCGGCATTCTCAGGGCGCTTGGCCACCTCAATGGCAGCCCAGACATTCGCGCCCGAGCTGATTCCCGCCAGAATACCTTCCTCTTTGGCGAGCCGGCGCGCCATGACAAAGGCGTCCTCATTGCTGACCTGGATGCATTCGGTGATCTGAGGATCGCCGTTCGTTCCCTTCAGGTGGAGATTGTTGGGAACGAAGCCCGCCCCGGTTCCCTGGATCTTGTGCGGCCCGGGCTTGAGAGGCTGGCCGGCAAGGGTCTGCGAAATGACAGGCGAGTCCTTGGGTTCCACCGCGATCGCCTGGAACGAAGGCTTTCGTGGCCTGTATGACCTCGACGCAGCCCGTGATCGTCCCGCCCGTGCCGACCGCAGAGACGAGAATATCTACTTTCCCCTCGGTGTCCTCCCAGATCTCCTCCGCCGTCGTCTTGCGGTGAATCTCGGGATTCGCGGGGTTGTTGAACTGCTGGGGCATCCAGGCGTTCGGCGTCTCTTTGACGATCTGCTCGGCCCTGGCAATCGCGCCCTTCATTCCCTCCGCTCCGGGCGTAAGAACGAGCTTGGCGCCAAGCATCGCCAGCAACGTGCGACGTTCCAGGCTCATGGTCTCAGGCATGGTGAGAATAAGCTTGTAGCCTTTGGCGGCCGCCACGAACGCCAGGGCGATGCCCGTGTTGCCGCTCGTGGGTTCGACAATCACGGTGTCGCGCGTCAGAATTCCTTTCTGCGCGGCATCCTCGATCATCGACATTCCGATCCGGTCCTTGACGCTGCCGAGCGGATTGAAGAATTCGCACTTGAGCGCGATCGTTGCACTGAGGCCTTCGGTGACCCGGTTCAGTCTGATCAACGGTGTTCGACCGACCGTCTCGACGATATCGTTGTAGATTCTGCCCATTGAATTGATGTGGAGAAGTTAGGGGTTGCGAAAGCTACACAAGTGAGAATGCTCCGGCAAAGGCTTATTTTCGCGGCATCTCGCGCCTCGGGTCGCTAACGAGGAAATTGCCGGAAGCCGCTCTTTGCGGGACTGGATTTCCCGCCTCGCCAATCAATTGCTGGGTGCCGAGACCTCGCTTGCCTCAAACTTCACCGGCTTTTCGTAGATGGCCAAGACGATGCAACCCGATTCGCTAACAATGCTGTGCCGCGTCCCGGGGGCATTGATCATCAAGGTGCCGGCAGTTGCTGTGCTGTTTTGATCACGCTGTGATCCGGAAAGGACAAGAATATGCTCGTAACCCAAATGCACGTGCATTGGAACCGCTCCCTTCGCCGCGGAACCGGATCAATGCCGCCGTCGGGCCAACAACTCCATCTCCATACAGCCGGTAAATATCAACGCCGTCGCGAAATGGCTGCCACGGAATAGAGTCGGCGTTCTCGCCAATCTGAAAAAGATTCTTCAGCTCCAAACGCTCAAAAGGAGGGGCGGGATCGGGTTCCACGGGACCTTGGGTTTACTCTGAGACTGCCGCGCCGGCGAGAACTGCTGACAAACGCAGCGACTTATCCGCCAATCGCCCTGATGAACGCCGTTGAATCCGCCACGGCTCCGAAGACTCCTCCTTGCATCTTCACCATTTGTAAGGCCGCCAGGTGGTTGTTGTAGTCCGTAGCGCCGGTGCAATCCGAAAGGATCAAACACTCGTATCCGCGATCGTTGGCTTCGCGCATCGTGGTATGGACGCACACGTCTGTTGTAATGCCGGCCAGAGCGATATTCTGAATTCCCTTCTGGCGCAGCAGCATATCGAGGTCCGTCGCATAAAAGGAGCCCTTGCCGGGCTTGTCAATGACCGCCTCGCCCGGGAGCGGAGCAAGCTCGCCAATGATATCCCACCCCCGTTCGCCGCGAGTGAGAATTTTCCCGCACGGACCCGGATCGCCGATTCCGGCTCCGATCCGACGGCTGCGCCATCGCTTGTTGGACGGAAGATCCGCGAGATCCTGCACGATGCCCTTCACGCGTATGCATGACGTGGAATCCCTTGGCTCGCGCCGTCTCAAGGACATTTCGAATCGGCTGGATCGGCGCGCGGGTCAGGGACAGGTCGTATCCCATCTTGTCGACGTAACCCCCCTCGCCGCAAAAGTCGGTCTGCATATCGATGATAAGAAACACCGTATTCTCAGGCCGAAGGTCGCCATTCCAAGGCCACGGATAGGGGTCTGCTCCAACATATCGCTCATTCATAGATCTTCTCGGCTGGACACAACCGTCAGGAGGAACGCCTCAGACGGCCGTCGCTCGGGATTGAGTTGCGGCTCACGAAGTTGAATTGAAAGGGATCGCGCGGCAAAGCGGTCGAATTGTTACCGGTAGACCGGAAACATGAGGTGCCCATATGGACAAAGAAAGCAGATGAAATGCCAACTAATGCGGATGTTTGAGGAAAACAGATTCAGAAAACGGGACGGACGAACTACCAGGTTCGATCGCGCTCCAGCTATCTGCCAATCTTGGCACAGAATTCGCTTCCAAATTTCTCCATCCGACGAGACCCGCCATGACCAACGGATCGACCCTGAGTATCGAGGCTGAACCTTATCCGTATGAGATTCAACCCTCCCGCTGCGCGCTCCTCATCATAGACATGCAGCGCGATTTCCTGGAACCGGGCGGCTTTGGCGAAATGCTGGGTAACGATGTTTCCCAGCTCCGCCGCGCGATCGATCCGAACCGCCGGCTACTCGAGGTTTGGCGCAAGGCGGGCCTAGCTGTCATCCATACTCGGGAAGGTCACCGCCCCGATCTGACCGATCTGCCGCCAGCTAAGAAAACACGCGGCCGCAGCAAGATGTCCATCGGGGATCCGGGGCCGATGGGTCGAATTCTGGTGCGGGGTGAGGCCGGGCACGACATCATTTCGGAACTCTATCCGCTTCCTGGCGAACCCGTGATCGACAAGCCGGGCAAGGGCGCTTTCTTCGCCACCGATCTCCATGCCATTCTACAGAATCGCGGAATCCAGCAACTCGTCGTCACTGGTGTGACCACCGAGGTCTGCGTCAACACGACCGTTCGCGAGGCCAATGATCGAGGCTACGACTGTCTTGTTCCCGAGGATTGCGTGGGTTCCTATTTTGCCGAGTTCCAGGAAATGGGCCTGAAAATGATCAAGGCCCAAGGCGGCATTTTCGGCTGGGTTTCCCACTCTGACAAAATCCTCGCCGCCCTCGCATGAGGCCGGCTCCAATCACCTCTAATCAACAACCACCATGACTACGACACTGACCAAGCCAAGACTCTGGGTGGCCGGAGACTGGAACGCCTTCTTTGGCTTCGGGACGAACATCCTTGTCAACTTGCTGACCTTGACAGCCCTGCTTCGGTTTGTGCTGAAGATGCCGGACGATATCGTCTTTGGTCGCATCCTGCCTGCCACGGGTCTGATGCTCTGTCTTTCCACGCTTTACTACGCGTGGCTGGCATATCGCACGTCAAAACAAACTGGCCGCGACGACGTCTGCGCCCTGCCATCAGGCATCAGCGTGCCGCACATGTTCGTGGTCACCTTCGTGATCATGCTTCCGATCGCTCTGAAGACCGGGGATCCGATCAAGGGTTGGGAAGCAGGGCTCACCTGGGTATTTATCCAGAGCTTTGTTCTCATGATCGGCGGATTTATCGGGCCGGTTATCCGAAAAATTACTCCTCGCGCCGCCCTCCTTGGCACGCTTGCGGGCGTTTCCATCACTTTCATTTCCATGGCGCCGGCGGTTCAAATGTTCACGACGCCGCTCATCGGCATTATCTGTTTCGCAATCATTCTGCTCAGCTGGTTTGGCGGTGTGAAATACAGGGGCGTGCCGGCCGGTTTGGTGGCAATCGCTGTGGGCACCTCTATCGCCTGGGGATCGACATTGGTGGGCCTGAACTACGGTGGGATGAGTGTTCAAAGGTCTGGTCGACGCCGTGGCCAATTTCGGCTTTCGGGTTCCAATCCCCGCTTTCGGCCACGTGTTTTCGGGTTTCGAATTTCTGGGCGTGATTCTTGTGACCGCAATTCCCTTTGGCATCTACGATCTCGTCGAGGCCCTTGACAACGTCGAAAGCGCTGCCGCTGCCGGCGACGAGTTTCCGACCACACGCGTCCTGACCGCCGATGGCGCCGTGAGCCTTATCGGCTGCCTGATGGGCAACCCGTTCATCAACGCAGTCTATATTGGCCATCCGGGCTGGAAGGCCATGGGTGGGCGCATCGGCTACTCCGCAGCTACAGGCATCTGCGTGATTCTCCTGTGCTGGTTCGGCACGATCTCGCTGATGCTGGCGCTTATTCCGACGATCGCGATCCTGCCGATCCTGCTCTACATCGGCATGCTGATCGGTTCACAGGCATTTCAGGAGACTCCCAAAAGACACGCTCCGGCGATCATTCTCGCTCTCACTCCGCACCTGGCGCATTGGGCAGTCACCCTCATGAACGGTGCGCTCGCCGCAGCAGGCACTCTCGCAGTTACTGACGAGCTTGCCGGCAAAATGAAGGACCAGGGCGTCCTCTATCGGGGCCTCGAAATTCTGGGAGGAGGCTCGATCCTCGGCGGCCTCATTCTTGGAGCCGTCGCCGTTTGCATTATTGACAGGAACTTCCTGAAGGCGGCGGGATTCGCTCTCGCAGGCGCCATATTGACTTTCTTCGGCTTCATGCATGGACATCAAATCGGCATCGCCCACGACCCGACCGTGGCATTGAGCTACCTGGTCGTCGCGGTCATTTTTGCCGGTTGCGCAAGACTTGCCGTGGCGGAGTCCGGCAGCAAGGAAGTCGTCGAGCACGCCGGCGCACTGCCCCAGCCTGCCGAATGAATGACGCTTCTCGCGAACCTGCGTCGATCCGGAGAGCGTTAGGCAATCTACAGGCCGGCAGGCGCGTTGAGCAGTTCTGCGACGCGCTTTAGCAGGCGACCCGCGGCTCCGCCATCGAGCACTCGATGGTCAAAGCTCAAGGTGAATGCCGCTTCGGTCACGGGAACGAATTCCTTCTTTGCGGCATTCCAATGCGGCACCACCTGCCCGCAGCCCATGCCCAGCAGCAAGGTTTGCTCGGGCAGCGGGATCGGCGTGGCGACCGTGAGTCCGAACACCCCGTAATTAGTGACCGTAGCGATGGAACCGCCAGTATCCTGCGCGGGAAGACGTCGCCGCCGTGCCAGATCGACAAGCCGGTCATAGCGGTCCACAAGATCGGCTAGCGTGAATTGGTCCGCGTTTCGAATCACGGGAACCAGCACCCCATCCTCAGCCTCCACGGCAAAGCCGATGTCAATTGAACGGGGATGGACGATACGATCACCGACCAACCGGCCCGCCGGGGCGCTATTCTCCGAAAGAGCGATCGCCAGCGCGCGAAGCGCGTAAAGAGCCGGACCCGCCTTCCGCGGAGCATTCGCCTTGCGATGTGCGAGCATTTCATCGAGTCGAACGGGAAGAACAACCGTCGCCAGCGGCCGCGTGGCGCTGCGCCGCATGGCATCAGCCACAGCCACCCGCATGGACGAAGCCGGCGTGATGCGATTTCGCTCAAGATCCTCCAGGAACTTTTCCAGGTCTTCAATCGTTACGCGCCCCCCGGCACCGCTCCCGGCTATCCCGGCAAGGTCCGCAGCATGTAGTCCGAGTTCGGTCATGCGCGCCTTCATGCGCGGTGACAAATAGGTAACTCCACCGGCAGGCGCAGGAACCGGAAGGCCTGTTACCGTTGGTTCCACCTGGCGGGGCGCAGCGGGTTCTGGACGGCGTTGCTTCGGCTTCCTCTGGCGGGTCTCCTGGGAATCTTCGTCAAGCCCCAGCCGGCGAACCTCTTCAGCGGAGACCTCAACATATCCAAGAATCGCTCCCACCGGGTAACTTTCGCCTTCCTGGGCGAGGACCTGGACAAGAGTTCCCGTGCTTGGCGAAGTGACTCCCATCACGGCCTTGTTCGTCTCCACTTCGATGATGTCCTTATCGGCTTCGAGGGAGTCGCCTTCCTTGACAAGGATTTTTACGACTGTCGCCTCGGCGATGGATTCGCCGAGCTGTGGCATTAATATCGGGACCTGGGCCATAGTTACATCTCCAAAAGGCGCTGCATCGCGGAGGCGATCGCGCTCGCCGTTGGGCGATGAGCCGCCCACAAATCAGGATGATAAGGCACCGGGGTATCCCGCGCGTTCAGCCGCTGTGGCGGCGCGTCGAGAAGATCAAATCCCTCGGCGGTGACACGGGCGACTATCTCTGCGGCCACTCCACCCCAGGGCCAGGCCTCGCTGACGCAAAGTATTCGCCCGGTTCGCGCCACGGATGCCAGCACCGTGTCGGTGTCCAGAGGTTTTACCGTTCTCAAATCCACGACCTCGATTTCATAGCCATCCGCGACAAGTTCTTCGGCCGCTGCAAGAGACTCGTGCAACATCGCTCCATACGTGACGATAGTAGCGTCGCGTCCCTGTCTCGCGAGCCGCGCCTTGAAAGCTGGCGTGACAAGATCGGGCAGCCGCTCAGCCTTAAGGTGGTTGTAAAGAAACTTATGTTCACAGAAAAGCACGGGGTCATCAATGGCCACCGCCTCGACCAGCATGGAATACACGTCCTCGACCGTGCCGGGGGTCATTACAACTACGCCAGGATAGTGCGCATAAATCGCCTCCATGCTCTGACTGTGAAACGGTCCGCTGCCTGGAGTGCCCCCGGACGGCAGCCGCACGACAATCGGACAGGGAACCTCCGTCCGATAGAACAAAGTGGCCGCGTGGTTGACGATCTGATTGAAACCGCATACGGAAAAATCCGCGAATTGCATTTCCACGATTGGACGCATTCCCTCGATGGCCGCGCCAATGGCAACGCCAACAATGGCGTCCTCGCTGAGCGGCGAGTCAAGCACCCGTCCCGGAAACTCCCTGGCAAGGTTTTTCGTGGCCTTGAACGCGCCCCCGAACGAACCAATATCCTGGCCATAAAGGAACACGCGGGGATCGTCCGCCAACAACTTGGCCAATGCGGAGCGAATGGCTTCCAGGTATGTGATCATACCCGCGCCACATCCCCCGAAGCGATTGAGACGGCGCGCCAGTCTTCCTCCGCCGGATCCGGTGACGGTTCCCTTTGCACTCTGGCGGCGGTGGTGTCCACCTCTTTCTTGGCCTCAGCTCGCCAGCCGGCGATCTGCTCGGCAGACGCCCACTTTTTTTCGATCAGGAATTCCTCGCTCACCTTCAGGCAGTCGCGTCCCACATGGGCTGACTTCAATCTGGGATCGACATAAGCGGCGTCGTCATGCTCGCCGTGTCCGACCAGGCGCAGCAAATCCCCGACAACGAACTGCGGGCCGCCTCCACTGCGCGCCGCTCCGACGGCGAAACCGACGACCCTTAGACAATCGGCCAGGTCCGTGCCGTCCAGGCGATGCCCCGCAACTCCATAACCCGCGGCCTTGTCGAGTAAATCCTTGCAGGCAAACTGCCGGTCGTTGGGCGTCGAATAAGCGTACTGGTTGTTCGCGACAACGACCACCAGGGGCAGCCTTTCCACAGCGGCAACGTTGAGCCCCTCGTGAAATGCGCCCGTCGACGTTCCCCCATCGCCGAGACATGTCGCTCCGACGACGCCCGTCTCTCCGCGCAAGCGTCGCGCCATCAGGCCTCCCGCGACCACGGGAATCATTGCGCCGAGGTGGCTGATCATCGCGTAATAACCTTCGCGCGGGCGCCCGCGATGAATATTTCCATCCCGGCCGCGCATGGAGCCCAGCTGCGAGCCAAGATAGGTCCGAAAGGTGTCCAGCACCGAATCCCCGAATGCCATCCGGCCAGCCTGGTCTCGAATGAGCGGGGCAAAAATGTCGCCCTTGCGAAGATTAAGACCAACCGAAACACTCAACGCCTCCTGCCCTCGTCCCAAAAAAACGCCCCCTTTAATCAAACCGGCACGATAGAGGCTCGCCAGCTTCTCCTCGGCGACCCGCGCCAGAAGCATGAAGCGATAGGCTCTCAGGTATTGACCGCGTTTAGGGCTGAGCCGCGCGCCGACAGATGACATCACGCTAGAGATAGGTCAGCCTTCGAGGGCCCGCAATCCCAAGTGCCGCTCAGGTCGCCGGAACCACCCGCCAGAGGAGCAGAAAAATAATCACCAGAGCAATCAACAGAGCCGCTGTCTTGACCTGTGCCGCAAAGCGCTGGCGAGATGGGGTGTGCAGACTGCCGGCGCGCGTCCGGCGCCCGCCGCCCCCCATGGCGTAAGGTGAAATCGCGCGGCCGGCGGAAGCCGCACGACGCTTTGCCAACTCGCGTTTCTGCTCCTCCTGCGCTTCCATCACCGTTGGCAAAAGCTTCAGCTTCTTCTCGAGCTCTTGCGCTTTGCGCAGGATCTCCTCGCGCTGCTGCTCGAGTAAACGCTCCTCCGCGGCTATGCGGCTGGGCTTGGATCCTGTTGGCTTCGCCATGCTAGTTTGTCCCGAAAATTGACCAGGCCCAGATGGCCAGCGCCACCACTCCGATAATCTGTATCGGCAACGTGAACGCGAAACCGGACTTCATCCAATACTTGAACCCTCGTTCCTCAGTATCGTTATAATACGACTCAAAGGGGCTGGGCAGAGTCCCTGTCGCCGCAGGGCTATCCGGCGGACTCTCCGCGGCGATCCTTGCCTGAGCTTTCACATATTCCACCCGCGCGTCTTCAACAGCGCTCAACGCCTTGCTAAGTTCCTTGGGCAAATCAGCAGCACCCCAAGCCTTAGGATTGATTGCCTCAATATGGCGCAGATGCTGCGTGAAGGAATTGTGAATGAAATTGAGCTGTTCGAGCCGTTTCTGGGCTTCCTCCGCTTCGCGCTGCACGGTGACGAGCGAACGGGTGAGTTTGTCTGCCATTTCCGAGCGGCCAACCTCGAGCTCATCCTGTCGCTTCTTGAGCTCTTCAAGGCGGAGCTTCTGCTTCTCTATGTCCTCGAGCTGCCGCTTTAGTTTCTCCAGCTCGGTATTGGTCTTCTGAACCTCCTCGCCAAGGTCTTCGGGATTCTCTTCTTCCAAATCGAGATAGGGGTCTGAGGCTTTGCTGGGATCCGGTGGCATAAAAATTGGAGCGCTTTGAAAATTGACTACGCCCAACGAAAATTTCCAGCACAATCAATCACCGTCCTGCCATTGCTTCCAATAAAAGACCCTTGAGGTAAGAAGTTTCCGGCAAATGAACAAGGATGGGATGGTCCGCTCCCTGGCTCAATCTGCGAATAATCCGCGCCGACCGCCCGGCGTCGGAAAACCCCTCCGCCAGAGCACCCTCGAATTCGACGGACGACACGTGATGCGAACAAGAAAACGTTGCCAGCACACCGTCCGCCGAGAGAAGCTTGGCGCTCCGCAGATGCAGCTCTCGGTAGCCTCTCAACGCATCGTTTATTTTGCTGCGCGCCCGTGTGAATGACGGGGGATCGAGAATGATCATGTCGTAAAGATCGCCGTGCCTTTCGGAAGCCTTCAGAAAGTCAAAAACGTCCTCCTCTCTTACAGAGAGAGCGGAGCCATTTCGTTTGGCATTCTCCTTCAGCCTTCTGACGCTGTCTGCCCCGCTTTCCACCGCCGTCACCTCACGCGCTCCGCCTTGAGCGCAGGTCAGCGCAAAACCGCCCTGGTTGGAGAAGCAATCCAAAACACGGCGGCCACGCGCATGCTCCGCCACGATCGCATAGTTCTCCAACTGGTCGAGATACAGGCCGGTTTTCTGACCGTGAAGAAAATCCACAAGAAGGCGCACTCCACGCACGCTGATCTCCCGCTCTCCGGGATCTCCTCCCAAAAGAATTCCGTTTGCGAGCGGCAATCCCTCGGCCGTGCGGACGGCTCCATCGTTGCGCTCCACGATGGAGCGCACTTCGGGAAGCTCCGACAGGATCCCTGCAATCGACTCCTTGTGCCTGTCCATCGCAAGCGTCAGCGTCTGCAGAACGATCACGTCGCCGTATCGGTCCGCAATCACACCCGGCAGGCCATCCGCTTCGCTCCAGACAAGCCGGCATAGGTTCGGATCGCAACCGGCTCGCGCTCTCCAAGCCAGCGCCTGTCTTATCCGCCGCGAAAAAAAGTCCGCGTCAAGAATCTGCCGTCGTCTAGAGAATCGCCGGGCAATGATTTGCGACCTGGAATTGTAGATCGCTGATCCCAGCATCTTGTCCCGCCCATCTTTGATGGAGATCACATCGCCATCCGCCGGATTGCCGAAAATCTTGAGAACCTCGCTGGAATATACCCAGTCATGCCCATGAAGGATGCGGGCTCGCGGACGAACAACCAACCCGGCCATGGAAATGCTCTAGCGCCGCCTTCGGAGCCCGCAGCCGGCACTTGCCGCTATCAAAACGAAACGTCCCGAGACACTCGCGCGCTCGGGACGAGGAAAGGTGGCAGTCGGCAGAACTATTTCTGGCTGCGCTCTTCGATGTACTTGACGACGTCGCCGACCGTCTGGAGCTTCTCAGCGTCCTCGTCCGGAACCTCTACACCAAACTCCTCCTCAAAGGCCATGACAAGCTCGACAGTATCGAGCGAGTCGGCTCCCAGATCTTCGATGAATGAGGCGGTGGGGGTAACCTGCTCGGGGTTCACTCCCAATTGCTCGACGATGATGTCTTTGACTTTTTCTTCAATGGTTTTTTCGGACATGGCAGGTGATAATTCAGTGGCTAGGCCTAGTGTTCGTCAGGAGCTTTGGCAACAAATAATTTGCAAACTTGGCGGGGACCGAAAAATGCCGCTTCCGCCCGGAGGTCAAGCGTAAAAAATCTGTCATGATCCGCTCTTTCGCGATGCCTGCAAAAGCTCCGGTGCGCTTCGGCACACGCTTGCGGAGTCTCCTGGCGTCCCTGCCGTCTTGAGAAAACCCTCTAGGGCGAAGGCGTGACGGTCGTCGTGGCGGTGTAGTCGGGGTAGCCGATAACGTCGGCCTTGATCGTATAGCTCTCCGAGGGCTTCATCTCCCTCGTGGCAACTTTCTCGGAGTACTCGATTCGCTCCTTCGGATTGATGATTACGATCCCCTCCTGCAACATGAACGCGCGATCTTCGGACCATTTCTCGATCACTTTTCCCGAGGAGTCGTCGGTCTGCATGTCAATGCGCTGCGTCGTGTTGAAGTCCAGACGGAGAAGGTTCTTCGTGTTGTTCCGGACGGTATAGGTCGCATCCAGCTCGCGACGCTCGGCCAGTGAGAATTCAGAGGGTTCCGCCACCAACTCCTGCGTCGTTTTTTCCGGACGCAGCCGGCCAAGCCTCACGGAAGCAAACATGTCTGTGAAGAACCTCTTGAAAATACTCGTCACGCTATCCGGACTGTCCTTGGATTTGGGAAAATCGGCCACCCGCTCGGACTCCAGCAATTCTTGACCCTCCTGGGTCATCTGATACTTCGCAGACTGGCGCTCCGCGAAAAACGGACTGCCCTCATCCGGCGGACTAACCGCAAATGCCGCTGAGGAATCTTTCGGGACCGGATCCTGCTGCGCCAGCAGAATTCCAGGGGCAACTAAAGCCAAAAGCATCGCCAAGAACTTCATGACATTAACTTGCTAGGCTACCCGGACCACAGTTGCAAATCCCTTCTTGATAATTATCGTCCGCCCATGCGCTGCTTCCTCTCACTTCTCTTGCTTTCCTTGCTGAGCCTCCAAGCGGCCGAGAGGAAGAAACCGTCGACTATTTCGATTCGGCTGCACGCGGAAGGGAATCCGCGCGATGGCGAGACGTTCGTCGTTCCGGTCACGCTCACGAATCCACCCAAGCAGACGGTTATTCGCAAAGTTCCCCTCATCTCCGAGCGCGACATCGTCGGGTTCTATCCCTTCGCCGCGGTGGATGGCACCATCGGCTGCTACTTCAAGCTCGATGCCAGCGGAACAAACAAGCTCCTGCAACACACCACCGAGTTCCGCGACACGCTGGTGGTGGCCCTGATCAACGGACGGGTCGCCTGCGCCATGATGGTCGGCCAGAAGATCAGCGACGGAATCATGCCCGTTCACTCGGGCTTTCTTCCCCAAGAGATTGTCGAGCTCCAGGCCCGCTATCCCATCATCGGCAAAGAGAAGGAGTTTCCCGAACAACAAAAGAAAGCTCTCGCGCTTCTCAAGGAAGTCAGAAAACGGCAGGCCAAGCCGAAGCCAACACCCAAGGGTGCACAGCAATGAGTGCGGCGCGAGCGGTCGGGGTTTTTTTGCTCGCACTCGCCAGCTTGCGAGCTGAGCCCCTGCTCGATTTTCCCACCGACAACCGGGCCCTGCTCGAAGGACGGCCGCAAGACTTCTTCATGTACGTGAATCGCGACTTCGAGGGCGAAAGGTCATATCCCTGGCAGGGCGGACAGTTCGGATTGGTCCGCGGACCGGTGCGTGATGGGAGCAAAATTCGCTATGCTCAGCTTCATGAAGGAATCGACATCCGCCCGGTGCATCGCGACGCCCAGGGGAACCCGACTGATGAGGTGCGCGCCGCCGCGGCAGGCACCGTCGTCCACGTGAGCCACGAGGCACGCGCCTCCAACTACGGCAGGTATGTTGTCGTGGAACACGTCTGGGACGGCTCTTCGTTCTATACTCTCTACGCGCACCTCGCCTCTATCCTTGTCGGGGTGGGCCAGTCGCTGCGCCAGGGCGAGTCTCTCGGCATCATGGGATTCACGGGCTCCGGAATCGACCGGGAACGCGCACATACCCACTTCGAGGTCTGCATAATGCTAAGCAAAAACTTCGAGGCCTGGCACAATGTCAATTTTCCAAAGGATCCCAACCGCCACGGCATATACAATGGCCTGAATCTTGTCGGCGCCGATCCGGCAGCTTTGCTCCTCGCCGCACACCGAGATCCCGCCCTGAGGATTTCCGACTACTTTGCCAGCGCTGAACCCGCTTTCAAAATTACTATTAGGAATTCGCCAAACTTTTACCTTATTCGCGCCAACCCGTGGCTCGTGGCGCCTGGCGAGATTGCAAACCCCCCGGCCTGGACGGTCACGTTCTCACGCTACGGCGTTCCGATCAAAATCGAGGCTGCACAAACCGTCGTCACCGAGCCCGTTGTCGCGTGGGTCAAAGCAACCGGTGAGCCTTACGCTCGCATCACCAAAAATATCGTGACCGGACCCTCAGCGGCTCCGCGCCTCACTTCCTCCGGTAGGCGCTTCGTAAAGCTGCTTACGTGGCCCGACTGAATATCGCGACGCCAACCGGCAGTCGCACGCAAGCAAAAGCAGCGCTCGGGTCCGAACCGCCGAACGCCAATTTCGCAGTTTCCGGCAATGAAGCGCTTGCCTGGAACGCCTCCGCGTGTTTGATGTGCTGCTCTTGGTCCGAAGCCCTTTCGAATCGAGGCTGGCCCCAGCCTCGATGAAATTCAAGCCTCATGCAGAGATCAGTTTCAGGAGGCCAGGAAAGCGCTTGTTCAACTCCCTCCTGCGAACCGAGCTCATGCACCTGGTCCCTTCGCAGCGTGTAAAGATTATCCCCGCCTCCCGGAGGACATCGAAATGATGCGAGCGGGTCGCTTTCGCGACGTCCAACGAAATTTCATTGCACGCGAGTTCCCGCTCCTCCTCCGCCAGAAGCGCCTGCACGATGGAAACTCGACAGGGGTCCGACAAAGCCTGCATCACCGCCGTCAGGGAAACGTCGTCCAGAGAGGGATGAGTGTACGCTTTCATTGTGCCAGATTATCTTAGCACAACTGTAAAGTTCGAAAAAGATCGAAATTACTGGTTGACGGGGCGCGCAATCTTACTAATGTTCGATCATATACGAACTTCATCGCCCGAAGGGATACTGGCAGCGCCTTAAGGAACAACCGGAAACATCACGATGGAACACAGACGACTTGGCAGATCGGGATTCAAAGTCCCTGCGCTCACCCTCGGAACAGGCACCTTTGGTGGCAACAACGCATTCTTCAAAGCCTGGGGTTCAACCGGCGTCGAGGAGGCCACGAGACTCGTCGACATCTGTATCGAAGCGGGGCTCACGATGTTCGACTCGGCCGACGTTTACTCCGATGGTCTTGCCGAAGAGGTTCTTGGCCAGGCAATCAAGGGACGGCGCGGGCAGGTGCTCATCTCCACCAAGGCGACCTTTCGACACGGCGATTCGCCGAATGATGTCGGTTCTTCGCGCTGGCATCTCATCCGGGGCGTCGAGGCGAGCCTTAAACGCCTCGCTACGGACTACATCGATCTCTTTCAATTGCACGGTTTCGACGCGATGACGCCTGTCGAAGAAGTGCTCTCAACATTGGATACCCTCGTTCGCGCCGGAAAAATCCGCTACGTCGGCTGTTCGAATTTTTCAGGCTGGCATGTGATGAAATCACTGGCGGTTTCGGATAGGTATGGCTGGCCGCGCTATGTGGCTCACCAGGCATATTACTCGCTCATCGGTCGCGAATATGAATGGGAGTTGATGCCGTTGGCGCTGGACCAGAACGTTGGCGCTGTTGTCTGGAGCCCTCTCGGCTGGGGACGCCTTACCGGCAAGCTTCGCCGTGGACAACCGCGACCGAAAACCAGCCGGCTCAACGATCCGAAGAACGTCGAGGCGGGCCCGCCGGTCGATGACGACTACCTTTTCGATGTCGTCGACGCGCTGGACGAAGTGGCCAAGGAAGCAGGCAAGACCATTCCTCAAGTTGCCCTGAACTGGGTGTTGCAGCGTCCGACAGTCTCGACCGTGATCATCGGCGCGCGCAACGAGGAGCAACTCCGGCAAAACCTCGGAGCCGTTGGCTGGAACCTGACACCGGGGCAGCTTGCTGCACTCGACTCCGCCAGCAAAAGAACACCGACTTACCCGTACTGGCACCAGAAAGGCTTCCCCGAACGCAATCCGTTCCCGACAGCCTGAATCGTCAACTTATTAGCTAGGCGCTGGGAAAATGAAAAGGCTAAGGATCGCGCAGATTAGCAACTTGGTTGACACAACCTCTTATTACCGACTGACGAATAGTTACCTGGGCACAAATACGGCGCTTGATGTGAACCCTAACGGCAGCGGCCGCCTGATGATGGCCCCCGTCGGCGCCTTCAGCGGCCAGTACTGGAAACCTGTTGACCTGGGTGGGGACAGGTACGCTTTCCGCACACTCTATCTCGGCGATTCTCGGCGATGATTTTTCGCTGGATATAATCAACGATGGAATCAATACTACGCCCTGCGTGGCCCAGACCGGTAACTACTCGGGTCAGGACCGGTCGGTAACTGAATGGGACGATGCGACATGTAAGCTCGTCAATGACTTTACAGGGCCAGCTAAGTCGCTCGGCACGTGTAGTGACACACATGCGCCATTCATGGACGCCGGCGACCATATGGGCCAGCACTGGACACTGACCAAGATAGAGAAGGTACAGAATAACGACCCTATCCCGCCCTTGGATCCAAAGGGAAGTGTGTATAAATCGGAGGGACCTACCGACTTTGACTTTTACAAGAAACCTGCCGGAACAGTTAAGGCTGTCATGATCTTTGTAGCTTTTTCAAATGCCCCCGCAGGTAGCGCGTCTGGAACGGATGTTGCCGACCACCTGCTGGGCAATGGTGCGGCGCAACAACTGTTCAGCACCCAGTCGTATGGAAAAATGAGACTGGCTGTCACGTTTGGCACCGACAGCTACTCAAACCGCTATACCAATCTTGTTCACGAGGTGGGCCACCTGTTCGGTCTGCCCGATCTGTATCCTTATTCCAGCGATGCGGACAGCGCAAAGGCCGGCTGCTGGCCCATCATGTCTGACATCTTTCATTCGGAATGCTTCATTGGCTGGCACAGGCATAAGAATGAGTGGCTCGACCAGCCGAGGAAAACCTACCTGCAGGGCACAACCTCGACCTGGTACAAAACCCTTAGCCCATTCTCGTCCAACTACGGCCTGTCCATGATCGCGCTTCCTGTCGATGATATTCAGAACCCCTCAAAGGTGCTCGTCGCTGAGTTGGCGCAACCTGTTCTTGACACCAACAATCAATACTGGGGCGATGGCGTTCTGATAATATACCGTGGATGCCACGATCGCCACGGGCGATTCGCCGGTTGTTGTCATCCCTAAAGTAACCAGCACCAGCTCTGATTACGGTTATCTCTACGAGGCCCCCTTCCAGGTAAATGCTGCTTAACTCGGCGTCAAAATAACAGGACTTACTTCAGCCCAACAGTATTCGATGAAGACAAAGCTCTTGCTCCTCGGCCTCTCTCTCTGCTTCATGGGGGAGCAGACAGCAATGGCTCAGGCCAAATCCGACCCCGCGCCCAACGCGGATCCGGATCGACTGCGGGCCATCGTCCAGGCCGAGGCCCAGAAGGCCGGCACGAAGGCGGTCCTTTTCGGAATGTGGGTGAAGGACAAAGAGATCCTGACCATGGCCCTGGGACACTCGATGACCACTGTGCCTGCGACCACGGACATGCACTATCGCATCGGGGGAATCGCAGAGACATTCATGTCCACGCTCTTGTTGATGCTGGTCGAGCAGGGGCGCATCAGCCTGGACGACAAGATTTCGCGCTGGTTCCCGAATCTCCTGGCGGCCGACCAGGTCACGGTGCGGATGCTGGTCGCCAACACCGCCGGCTACATCGACTACGTGACCGTGGAGGACTTCCTGAACCTGCAATTGTCCGAGCCGTTTCGCACGTTTACGGACGATGAGTTAATCAATTACTCGGTGCGCGACGGCAAGATGAACTTCGCGCCTGGCACGAGCCAGCAATACTCCCACACCGACAACGTCATTCTAGGCCAGGTTATTCAGCGGGCCACTGGGCAGTCGATGAAGGAGCTCTACGATAGGAATATCTTCGGTCCGATGGGCATGAAAGACACACAGTTTCCGGTCAATCAGGAGAGCCCGGTGCTGCACGCATTCACAAAGGATCGCAAGGTTTACGAGGACTGCACCTATTGGAACCCGTTCTGGGGCTCAACGCCAGGTTTGCCCACCTCCAACATTCACGACCTGGGCAAATGGGGCCCGATCTTCGGGACCGGACGTCTGATTTCGCCGGAGCACTTCCAGGAGCAGATCGCTCCGACCTCGGTGGGCAAAGGCAGGAATAGGCCGGACCTCTATTTTGCCTATGGATTTGTCGTCTCTAACGGCTGGCTTGCGCAAAACCCCAGCATCAATGGATACAGCGGCGCCCTCGGCTACAATCTCTCCAACGGCGTCACCATCGTGGTTGAGTCCACCAAAAGCGAGACTGCCACCACCGACGCATCCGCCTTCGACATTCTTCGCGAGGTTACCAAGTACGTCACCCCGGCTACGCCAATCAATTTTTGAGCGCCTCAGCTGCGCGGTATAAATGAACCATTTCGACAGGAAAGTTGCGGGTCCTCTGCATAAATCCGCCCCCGATGTTCCCTCTGAGGCTTATGGTGTTTTATGGAGGGACCAGCCTGGCGATAATGCCACCTGCGATTGCTAAGGCGAGCGCCGCGCCGCTCGTCGGCTCCTTGCAAGGGGGATACGCTGGAATATCTGAGTAAGCTTCAACTATGCCCTAAGATAGGTTTCTTCTGGCGCAATCGATGAGTCTCTCGCGCCCTGAGGAAGCTTGTATCGCCTCCTTGCAGCCTTTAATGACTCTTTCAATGGCTGCGCGGGGCTGGTTGGGGAAGTCTCGGCAAAGCTTGTCCACTACGTGTTCAATCTCCCAGTCCTGCCATTGAACTGTATCGCGGGAATCGTGACGTTTTGCGGGATCCTCTCGCACAGGTGTTAGGATAGACAACCATCTCCGATGTCCAATGTCGAGAAAGTCCAACGAACCTTCTGGGGCAATCTCAATACGTTCAAAGTGAGCAAGGAGCGAAGCACAATCCCTCCTGATGACTTGAGTTGTTCTGGAATGAGGACCTCTCTTCCAACGTGGGATCACGGTAGCACCGTGGCTCGCATTTCAATCTCCTGCAATGGTTCGCGCCACGAATCGCATCTCTCGTGGACGTCCCGGAGGGACAAGAAAAAGTTTCCTATCCTGGTCGTCGCCGTTTTCACGGACCCCGTGAGATTTCGCGGAAAGGCTCCAGCACCTTCTCGCCTCTAAACCAAGCGTTGCCCCGGTTGGGATAAAGAGGAGCCAGCCGAGAATGCCCTGAAAATGGCATTACCACTCTCGACAAACGACCCCAAAATACTCCAGGGGCAGGCTTGGATTATTGCACCTGTTGAAGGATTTCATCCAGCTTCTCGTCCGTAAATCTACCTTGCGAGAATGCCGGCAGTTTTTTCACGAGCATTTCATCCAGGAAGGCGAGCACGAACATACGCAGCTTCCTTTTTTCGGCGGTCTCCTCGGGCGACGGCGCATCGCTCTCCGAAAGGGATATCCATGCCAGATGCTTCGAGCAATTGAGGATAGAAGGCATTGCCCTTTGGATGATTCTGGAAGTCCTTGAGCATGGAGTTTCTCGTCAGCTTCGGGTAGACGGTCTGCGTCGTCGCCTGAACCTCAATCGTCTCTTCTAGCGGGAGATCCCGCGAGCAGCCGCCAACGAGCACGCTGAATTAGAGCAACCCCAACCCGCCGGATCAACTCCGGGTTCCAAGACGAAGCCAGCGCGGATGCCGTAGGAAAGCAGGTAGCTGGCACGCTTTTCACAAGCCCAGCGCCTTCCCCTTTCCTTACCCCATGGGGACCATCAGTCACGGAAAGCGAGGGAATCCCGAGCCGGTCAATCCGGTGCGTCGCCCACCATCCGTCACCGGTTAGCAAAAGCGCCTTTTCCTCTAGCGTCATCCGGCTCACCAATTCTTTGGCACTCCCGTAATAGTCGTCACTCATGGTCGAAGCCTCAAATCAAGATGCCTAATGCAAAAGACGCGTTTATGGCTTCCTCCAGCCGATGGTTACGTCGCGGAAGCGGCCCTTCCGGCTTCAACTCAAAAGCCGATCTCTCCCATCTCATGCCGCGCCCGACAACGTCGACTGATTCGAAATCGAAACCTTTCCGGATGAACCGCCGAGAGACGACCCATTCGTCTGAATAACATCCTGATACCAGGAGAAGCTGGCCTTCTTGATGCGTCTTAAATCCTTTTCATCCGTTTCATCGCGATTCACATAAACAAATCCGTATCGCTTTTGGTATCCGTTGAGCCAGCTCAGCAAATCTGTAAAAGACCAGCTGCAATAGCCAATCAGATTTACTCCGTCAGTGATCGCCTGCCTGCATTGCGCAAGATGAGAATCGAGGTATGCAATTCTATGGGCATCATTAATGACGTCATTAGGTTCCAAGGCGTCAAATTCCCCCAGGCCGTTCTCGGTGATAAATACAGGAAGATGGTAGCGGCTTGTAATGCGACGAAGTCCCACGCGCAATCCGATCGGATCGATCGCCCAATCCCAATTCGACGTCTCCAGATGGGAATTTCGCGCAGTCTTGTATAATCCGGGAAATCCGGTCGCCTCGGTGGTGCCCTTTTGACCGGTCACGTTAAAGGCTCCCTCGGAGACCCCGTCGAGCGGGTTGGATTCGTAAGTCAGTGTATGATAATAGTTCACCCCGACAAAGTCAGGAGCTCCCTTTTGCAGCAACTCGAAGTCCCCCTCCTCTATCGTAGGAGCCAGCCCCTGCCCTTTTAGATAGTCGAGTGCAGCTGGCGGGTATTTGGCCCAACAATAGACATCGAGCCACCAATTGTTCGTAAACTCTTCGGCATTTTCAAAGGCAAGAATGTCATCGGGGTGACTTGTAGTCGGTCAGGCGGGACATGCCCCGCCACATGACAATGTTGCCTGGGGGTGGATCGTATTTTCGTGCGAGATATCCTCCGAGCCTTGCAATTTTGATCAGGTAGGCAGAAAGAGGTTTCCCTTTAGCAAAAGGCGTAGTCTTTTCTGTAACAATTTGGTCCAGGAGGTGGCACTCGCTGGGCGTAAGCGCGAGCCCTGGCGGAGCCTCTGGAGCTGTTCGATTGATCATCGTCATCCAGAAGATTCTCCAGCTCAAAATACAGAAGAGGGATATGAGGTTTACGATCCGGTCAGCCGTTCTTAGTTTGGACTCCTCCGCTTTGCAGCCCGACTTCAGGATCTTGTGAAAGACTTCGATCTTCCAGCGACAGCTGTACCAGTCCAGTTTCTCGATTGCGGCCCCAAGGGAGTCAACCGGCAGATCGGTGATGAGTTTCCATTCAATAGCTTCGCGATTGGGTGGAGTATCCTGCTCGATCGCATGAATGACGGTCAGGGTCAGTTCCGGATAGCGCCTTTGCTTGCCGACGGGAGGCAGCACCTTTACGCGCTCATACTTGACGAGGAGTCTCGCATGGCAGGGCTCTCCATTCCGGTCCCGCACCTCTACGTCATGTAGCCCCCGAATCGGGGAATTCTTCATTTCGTCGGCGATAGTGTGCCCGCCGTCTCCGGCCAGACGGTCTACGCAGGTGCGAACTAGAAAGTGGGTCTTTGCCTGTTGCGCCTCGCAGAAAAGCTCATAAATGTCGCTCTCCCGATCTCCGATATGAACGCATTGACACGGCTGCTCCAAAAGTGCGGTGGATTGCCTCATGTTTTCCAGCCAACGGATGCTTTCCTTTTGCTCGATCGGCATCCGCGTGATGTTGATTCTCTTCTTCAGGGCATTGGTTCCCTTGAACTTCTTACGGCTCCAGAACTTTATCGCCGTCAATCCCAAGGGCAGTCCCTCAGTGGTAACCGCCAGGCTCGAATGCATGAGAATCCCGCACACCGTATGATAACGAGGACGTCCGTCGTTATATTTTCCTGCCGGAGGACGACGGATAGGCCGGGGAATAAGCAAAGCTCGGTCCTATCTTGCCAGCCGGCACATATTTTCGAAAGGATTCGATTGCTTTGGCATTGGCCAGGAACGCAATGTGATTTGCTTCATAGAACCGCTTCCTATCCTTCACGCCCGGCGGATGCATGGCCGTGAGGAAGGCATGCTTGGAGTTGAAATTCTGCTCGTTGAGAGAGACCCAGTACTTCACCCGATCGCCGAATCGCTTATAGAGAGCAATGCAATAGTTGTTAAAGTCTCCAATGATTTGGCGAGACTCCCAGGCCCCATACTCGTCCATCAGGGTTTGGGGAACGTCCCAGTGATAAAGTGTCAAAACCGGCTCAATGTCATGGGAGAGAAGCTCGTTGATCAGACAATCATAAAAATGTAGGCCTGCTTCGTTAAGCTCTCCTTTTCCCGCGGGATAGATTCGGGGCCAGCTAACAGAAAAGCGATATGCCTTCAGGCCCATCTCCGCCATTAAGGCAACGTCTTCTTTATAAAGATGGTAATGATCGACAGCCACGTCGCCATTGCTGCCCTTATAGGTTTTGCCTGGTATCTTAGTAAAGACATCCCACACGCTTAGACCTTTGCCGTCCGCGTTCCAGGCGCCCTCAACTTGATATGCTGCGGAGGCGGATCCCCACAGAAAATCGTTCGGGAAAGGTTTCAAATCAGTATGGATCATGCGCTTCTCCTGGATGGTGGGTGACAATATGTGATCGACGAGAGTGGATGCGAACTTTGTGCGCTTCCAAACAATTCGCAATTCTTAAGGACAGCATCGTTGGCGGTTGGAGGACCTGCGAGCATGGGGAGAACGAAGGATGCGGAAATCGCTGGCCCGTGTCAAGATGGGCAAAAGGAGGGACGTTGCGACGACTACCGTCGGCAGCGTTAGCTTCTTGGGTGAATTTCGGTGGAATCGAGCGCGGCTGAGGGTGTCTCATAACGCGTTTCGGCCCACGCTCTAAACGGCCGTTTCGAGCAAGATCGCGACAGGTCGAGCAAAATCGCGTGCGACGGCGGCGCAAACACGAGGTAAAATCGCTCTCACCTTTAACTTAAAGACAGGAGTTCAGAAAATGCAGAAGCGCAAACTTGGAAACAGCAATCTGGAAGTCTCGGCCATCGGGCTGGGCTGCATGGGAATGAGCTTTTCCTACGGTCCGCCCAAAGACAAGCAGGAGATGACCTCTGTTCTGCGGGCAGCCGTTGATCGCGGCGTAACATTCTTCGACACCGCCGAAGTCTACGGCCCGTTCTTGAACGAAGAACTCGTGGGAGAAGCTCTCGCTCCCTTCCGAGACCAGGTGGTGATCGCCACCAAGTTCGGCTTTGACCTCAATCCGAATTTCGATCCCCGCGGGATGAAGGGTGCGCCCGGCCTGAACAGTCGACCGGAGCATATCAAGCAGGCCGTCGAGGGCTCGCTCAAGCGGCTCAGGGTCGATGTCATCGACTTGCTCTATCAGCACCGGGTTGACCCGGACGTGCCGATCGAAGACGTCGCCGGCGCGGTGAAGGACCTGATCCAGCAGGGTACGGTCAAGCACTTCGGCCTTTCCGAAGCAGGCGTGCAAACGATCCGTCGCGCCCACGCAGTCCAGCCGCTCACTGCTCTTCAGAGCGAATACTCGCTATGGACGAGAACTCCTGAGAAGGAAGTGATACCGACCCTTGAGGAACTCGGAATCGGCTTTGTCCCCTACAGCCCTTTGGGCAAGGGCTTTCTCACCGGCAAGATCGATGAAAACGCAACCTTCGACAGCTCGGACTTCCGCAGCACCCTGCCTCGCTTCACGCCGGAGGCTCTCAAAGCGAATCAGGTCCTGATCAACCTGCTCGGCAGCATCGCAGCAAGGAAGAAGGCGACCCCTGCTCAGATCGCGCTCGCCTGGCTGCTTGCCCAGAGGCCATGGATTGTTCCAATCCCAGGCACCACGAAGCTTCATCGCTTGGAGGAGAACATCGGGGCAGTCTCAATCGAGCTCACGCCGGACGATCTCCGTGACATCGATACCGCCGCCTCCAAGATCACGGTGCAAGGGGCTCGCTATCCAGAAAAGCTCGAGAAGATGACCGGTCTCTGATCTTGCGCAGGTAGCGATCTGCCTACCGCTGGCGCCGGTAGTCAGTAGGTGAAAGGCCGGTTTCTTTCCGGAAAAGTCGCGCAAAGTGGCTCGGGTTTGAATAACCGACTTCAATCGCGATCGTGATCACGCTCTTTTTCGTTTCGCGCAGGAGACGCCGCGCGGCGTCCATACGGAGTTTGATTTGATACTGCGAAGGCGGAACGCCCGTGGCGCGTTTGAACAGGCGGTTGAAGTGGAACTCGCTCATACCGGCCTGTTCAGCCAGTCGCGCGAGGCTGAATTCCTCCGCCATGTGCTCGGCCATCCAATCGGTAATCCGGCGTAGCTTGAAGCCCGGCAGCGATGAGGTCTCCCCGCGCAAGGCTTCAGTGAGCGCCACGTAGTTTCGCGCGAGATGGACGGCGATCGCTTGAGCGATTCCTCGGACGAACAGGCGGCTGGCCGAAGGCCTCGTCGCCTCCTCTCGCAATTTTTGCAGGAGCGGAATGAGGTGCGGATCCTCGAAGCCCGAAAGGTCTCGAAGGCGAGCGTGCTCGGCATTTGCACCAAACACGTCCTCCAGCGCCTCGTCGAAAAGCGGTAGGCTGAGAAGAACGAGCACGACCTCAAACGGCTCAGGGGTGAGCGTTCTCCAACGGAAGTCGTAAGGCGCCCCCGCCGCAGTGAGGAACAACGAACCCTTTTTCAGGCGGCTCGTGACCCACGGCCCGTTGTTCTCGCGCTCCTGTGCTTCAGCCTCGCCGGAAGTAATCCAGACAATGAAGGGTTCGGTCACCGCCGGCATGGTGAAAATCTCGGAGACCGGTGGGAGCGAGAAGACGGAGAGCTGAACGTCCCTCCACGCGGGGCCTTTGCTGGCGGCGATCTTCTTGCCCAGGAGGTAGCGGTCTAGCGCTTCAGCGGAAGTTGTCTCTGGAACCGGCATATTTTCGAACGGCTTCAGTTATAAGGTGGGGAGCCGCCACTTACAACGATTGCGGGTGACCGCTCGCAACGGCGTAGCTGCTCGCGCAGAAGCCCTCGGCAGCAGATTCGAGCAATATCGCAACAGGTTGCGCAAAGGCACGTGCGACGCCCTCGACGGCGCCTGCTAAGGTGGACCACACGACGATCACCACGCCGCTTTACCTCAACCCAAACTCAAAGACAGGACTTAATATGAAGAAACGAAAACTTGGAAACAGCAACCTGGAGGTTTCGGCCATCGGGTTCGGTTGCATGAACATGAGCTTCGCCTACGGCCCGGGCGTCGACAAGCAACAGGGAACCGCCGTCATCCGCGCAGCCGTGGAGCGCGGAGTCACCTTCTTCGACACGGCCGAGGTCTACGGCCCGCTCACCAATGAGGAACTCGTCGGAGAAGCCCTTGCTCCCTTCCGGGACCAAGTGGTGATCGCCACGAAGTTCGGCTTCGACCTCGCCGCCTTCCCTGGTCTCAACAGCCGGCCGGAGCACATCAAGCAGGTCGCCGAGGCCTCGCTCAAGCGACTCAAGAGCGACGTGATCGATCTGTTCTACCAGCACCGTGTCGATCCCAAGGTGCCCATCGAAGATGTGGCGGGCGCGGTCAAGGAGCTGGTTCAGGAGGGCAAAGTCCGGCACTTCGGCCTTTCCGAAGCGAGTGCCAAGACGATCCGTCGCGCCCACGCCGTCCAGCCGGTCACTGCCGTCCAGAACGAATATTCCCTCTGGACGAGAGATCCTGAAGCCGAAGTGCTGCCGACCGTCGAGGAACTTGGGATCGGCTTCGTTCCCTGGAGCCCTCTGGGTCAGGGATTTCTCACGGGGAAAGTCGATGCCAAGATGACCTTCGACAGCAACTCGGACCTCCGCGCAACCTTCCCGCGCTTCACTCCGGAAGCTCGGAAGGCGAATCAGCCGGTTCTCGATCTCCTCAGCGCCATCGCAAGACGGAAGAAGGCGACACCGGCTCAGATAGCGCTCGCTTGGCTGCTTGTACAAAAGCCGTGGATCGTTCCCATCCCGGGCACCCGGAAGCTGGAGCGGATGGTGGAGAACATCGGAGCGGCGGAGATCGAACTCACCTCCGCCGACCTGCGTGAGATCGAGAGCGCGTTTTCCAAGATCAAGGTGCATGGGGCGCGGCTTTCCGAGGAACATATGCAGCTGATCGATCGCTGATCGACCGCAAAGGAGTCCCATGAGAGTCGGCATTCTCGGTTCGGAATTGATGGGCGGCAAACTCGGCACGCTCTTCGCGCGCGCGGGCCATGAGGTCGTATTCAGCTACGCGCGCAGCAAAGAGAAACTGAACCGGCTCGCGCGGGACATCGGCGGTAACGCGCGAGCGGGCACTCCGGCAAAGACATCGCCGCGACTCTGATCCGTGATGTCGGTTTCGACCCGATCGATGCCGGCCCTCTCAGGAACGCGCGATACACCGAGCCGCTCGCGGTGCTCATTGCCCGCCTCGCGTATGAAGGAACCGAAGGCCCCAAACTGGCTTACCGTTTCGAACGGTTGGGCCAAGAGACTAACTCCACAAAAACCAAAAACGAAAGTCACACTCATGAACAATGGCATCGCAGGAAAAGTCGTCGTCATCACAGGTGCGAGCAGTGGGCTCGGCGAAGCCACCGCTCGCCTTCTCTCCGCAGAGGGCGCAACCGTGGTGCTGGGTGCGCGGCGCGCCGATCGTATCCAATCGCTGGCGCAAGAACTCATCGACCGTGGCGGCAAGGCGCTTGCCGTTGAAACGGACGTGACGCGCGCGGACGAAGTGAAGCGCCTTGGCGACGCCGCCGTGCAGAAATACGGGCGCATCGATGTCATGATCAACAACGCCGGGCTGATGCCGTATTCGCCGCTCGAGCGCCTCAAGATCGATGACTGGGGTCGCATGATCGACGTGAACATCAAGGGTGTGCTCTATGGTATGGCCGCCGCGCTGCCTCAAATGAAGCAGAAGAAGGCCGGTCACATCATCAACGTCTCCTCGGTGGCCGGCCACAAGGTTACCCCTGGCGGCGCGGTTTACTGCGCGACCAAGCATGCCGTGCGCGCGCTGTCTGAAGGACTGCGCCAGGAAGTGAAGCCCTATAACATCCGGACGACGATCATCTCGCCGGGCGCCGTGGCCACTGAACTGCCGAGCAGCATCACCGAGCCAGACGTGTCCCAGAATATTCACAAGTTCTATGAGGAGTTCGCGATTCCGGCCGATTCCTTCGCGCGGGCAGTCGCCTTCGCCATGAGCCAACCGGATGAAGTGGACGTGAACGAGATCCTGTTTCGGCCGACGCGCCAGGAACTGTAAGCATTTCTTGACTGAGCGCATTCCCCGGCGTTGCTTCGTCACACACAATTCACACGTCGATGCCTTTTTTCCGACGCGCCTTCCTAAAAATCACCGGGACCACAGCCGCGGCGCTCGTCGTTCCGGCGATTCTCCGCGCCCAGACCGGCGTTTCTCTCACCCAAAGACAGGAGTTCACCATGGAAATCAAAAGAAGTGGATCACAGCCCTCCAGCAAAGGACCCGCCGAATATTTCACCGGCGCTGTTCGCATTGACCCGTTGTTCCAGCCAAAGGAACCGGCACGGACCCTCGGCGCTAGTGTCACGTTCGAGCCGGGCGCTCGGACCGCATGGCACACCCACCCGCTGGGCCAAATCTTGATCGTGACGGCCGGATGCGGCCGAGCACAGCACTGGGGAGGTCCCATCGAGGAAATTCGACCCGGTGACGTCGTCTGGTTTCCTCCGGGCGAGAAGCACTGGCACGGTGCCACACCCACCACGGCAATGACCCACATCGCCCTTGTCGAACAGCTCGACGGCAAGAGCGCCGACTGGATGGAGAAAGTGACCGACGAACAATATCAAGCCTGATTCTGGTCGAAGCTGGGCTCTGACTTCAATGCCAAGCGCCGAGCGCTCAAAGATGTTTCACGGACGCCTTCGAGATTGGACCGAACTCTATGCAGCAGGACGACAAGTTGACCGCGTTCGTTTGCACTCAAGCCCTTGATCGCGACTTCTGAAAGCTTTCGGACTTGTTGCTGGAGAATTTGATGGACGCGGCGGCCCTCGCGGGTTGGATGGAGTGGGACACTCCGGCGGTCCCCGGCGTCGCCCTGAGCTTCAAGCAGTTCCTGATCCTTTAGACTCCTGATCAACCGGGCGAGTTGTCCCTTGTCCTGCCGCAAATGCGCGACAAGATCTCGCAGGGTCCCCCCGGGGCGCCGGATAAAGAACCCGAGAATCTTGCCCTCCATGTGCGTCAAATCGTACCGGCCCCGGCGGACCACGCGGTACTGCTCCGAGCGGAGAAGATGCATGACGGTGTGGATGGACTCGAAGACGTCCTCGGCAAGCTCGGCGGTCTTTTTGTTGACGTTAGCAACCCTCGGGCGATTCATGTAGACAATATCAACCACTTCCGCCTGGTGGAAAAGCCCAATTTCCAATGCGCCGCGTGCGACGGGTCCGCCACGATGGGCGGCCCGGCTAGCTGGATCTCGTCAGGGGGCAGCGGGTGAGCCCGAGCTTTGTCGCCGTCGCAACCAACGCCAATCTGATTCAACGGAGAAGCGGATTAACAACTGACTGAGAGCCCTATGACATCATTCAGGAGCCTCAGCAAAATCGGCGGTCGCCTGCAGGGATGCTGATTGGTTTCGCGCCAACCGGGACGAGGAGTCTTCCACGCGATCGAACAGCCACCAAAACCGCTGCATTGCGGAAACCCGCGTTCGAATACCTCATCGGCCGTCTCCAGGGAATCGTTGTTGACAATATCAACTGCTCTTCGCATGTTAGGAGACATTATCAACCATTGTTCAGATTTCGGATGACAAACATTTCGCGAGGGCCGATTCCCCACGCGGGTTGCGGCGTTCGACCAGGAACGGCGGCCAGCTTCCTCAAGGTGAGAGACTTTCGAGGCTCGCCCGCTCAGTCTTAAGATTTTCGGATCGACGGAGCTAAGTGATTCAACAACATGAAAAATATCTTCAGCCATCAGATGAAAGCGTTTCAGTCAAGAATGTCCTCGGTAATTTCGGCACTCTCGGCTGGCGCCGACGCCGATGGACAAATTGACAAATCGATGATCGTGGAACCCAAGCCAAGCAGTTGGGAAGCCTTCCCAGAAAGTACCGGTGACGGCTGACGGTATTCTCACGATCAGAGCCGACCGCAGCGAGCTGGCGAGTCAACTTCACGCCAATGTCTTGTATGCGACAAAGTCTGGCGTCCCGCTTCATCTTCACATCATTCAACCCAAGCAGGCTGAGGGAGAAGAACGTCTCTTTCCCTTGGTCGTCTACGTTCAGGGGTCCGCGTGGTTCAAGCAGGAGATCGGTTACGAGATACCCCAATTGTCCAAGTTCGCCAGCAAAGGATATGTCGTCGCTGTGGTCGAGTATAGACCCTCAACGTCGCGCCATTTCCGGCCCAAATTAAGGACACCAAGACAGCGATTCGCTTCTTGATGAAGAACGCCTTTACGTACAGCATCGACCCGGAGAAAATCGTGCTCTGGGGTGATTCTTCAGGTGGTCACACCGCCGCGATGACTGGCGTCACTCTTAACGACCCGGATCTGAGCGACGAGTCTCCAACCGATGAGCCTATTCGCTTAAAGGCGATCGTTGACTTCTATGGGCCGATCGATGTGAGCAAAATGAACTTGGAACCCTCGACCCAGGATCATCGCAATGCAGAATCGCCGGAGGGGATGCTTATAGGAGGACGTTAACGTTTTGGAGAACCCTGACAAAGTCAAACCGACGGTTCCCATTACCTATCTGAACAAAACAAAGGAGATCCCGCCTTTCCTGATCATCCACGGCAATAAGGACCGACTCGGTACCGTTTGGACAAAGTGTATTGTTTCTATAACGCATTGAAGCAAAACGATTCCTAATGGAGAATCCGTTTCTAACCAGCCGAACGCTTCCGGTCGATGGTGGCTTGACGTTGGTATCCCGACGGCTGCTGGGTTGCGGGAGCCGTTCATGAAGAATCGACTACTCATTGTTATCCTGGCCTGCCTGTCGATGCTGGGTGCCTTCTCGATCGATACCTACCTGCCATCCTTCCCGTCTATTGCCGCCGAGTTTCAGATCGGCCTAGATATCGTCCAGCAAACCCTCACCGTTTTCCTCCTGGCAATGGCAGTGATGACACTCTTCCATGGCACCCTATCCGATGCCGTCGGCCGACGATCGGTCATTCTTTGCGGGCCTTGCCGTATATCTCGCGGCGTCGATCGGTGCTTTCTTTGCAGGCAGTTTTTCATTTCTGCTTCTCTGCCGCCTGGTCCAAGGCATGTCCGCCGGCGTGGGAATGGTGGTCGGCCGGGCAATGATTCGCGACCGTTTTTCCGGACCCGAGGCTCAAACGGTTATGTCCTACACGACAGTTGTTTTCGGGCTCGCGCCTGTGCTGGCGCCGATTCTCGGAGGCTGGCTGGAAGTCGTGTTCGGCTGGCGCTCGGTTTTCGGATTTCTGTCTTTCTTCGGACTTCTCTTGTTGGTCGCCTGTGCGTTGAAGCTTCCCGAGAGTTTGCCACTCGCAAGGCGATCGCCTCTGCACTTGCGGGCGACCCTGAAGGACTACGCCACGATGGGAAGTGACCCTCGATTTCTGCTTCAGTCCCTTGCCATCGCCTTGGCCGCTTCCGCTCTCTTCATTTACATCAGTGCGGCCCCTGTCTTCGTCTTGCAGATTCTCCGCCTCTCGGAGACATCATTCGCGTGGCTCTTTGTTCCCCTGATCACAGGAATCATGGCCGGTTCGTTGGCGGCCGGTCGCGTGGCGCATTGCTGGCGCCCTGAACGGACCATCCGAATCGGATTTTTCATCATGATCTGTGCAGCGATCGTGAACGCGCTCTACGCCGCGTTCTTCACCGTCGCAATACCCTGGGCCGTCATCCCGATCATGCTTTGCACCTTCGGTATGGCGTTCGTGTCCCCGGCCATGACCATTCTGACGCTGGACCTCTATCCCTCCCGGCGTGGTATGGCCGCGTCGCTCCAATCCGCCTTCGTCATGGGCGCTTTTTCCATTTATTCTGGTCTCGTGGTGCCTCTCCTTTTTGGAAGTGCGCTTAAGCTGGCATGTGGAGTCCTCGCGGGCTGTCTGACCGGCGTGGCGTTTTGGGTTTATGGTCAGCGCCACAAAAGCATCACAGAGGGTCTTCGCTGACTTGCTCAGCCCAATATTCCATATGCCACATAAGTAACAACTCGACTACGAAGCCGGACGTTTCCTGCGCCGGCGATTGGCTGGCCGCAAATACGCGCGCATAGGCTCCGGAAGTGGTTCCGTTCATCTGTGCCCTGCCAGCGGGCCTCGAAGAGCGCTGCATTGCGGCGCCTGAGAAAAGCTCTAGGTCAGAGTAAAGAGGAGCGTTTTGCACATTAACGAGGCGTTTGTCGAAGGCACTCCCCGATTGCCACAAGACTCGTTCTTGTAACGGCGAACTCATCGAACACCGAGAGCGCCTCAAGGATATCGCCGTTTTGCCATCAAGCACTCTCGGCCTCCGGGCGGCAGCAAGAGTCTGCAAGAGGCGATTGATGCACTCATCAGAGCGAAGGCAGAAGCCGGGCGTAGCGCCCGTCACTTGCGCTGCCTGCGATGGAACCTTGAAAGCTTGCCGAGGCGCGAGGCAAGGAGAACACCGCGAAATTTTCTCCGCATCAACTTCAACAGCTCAACAAGAACAATGCCCATCGAGTTTTCGCGGACAGTCCGCTCGTACCAAAATCCATGCAGATGCTGGCGGCAACGAGCAACCCGCGTCAATCCAAGCGAAAGTGCAAGACCTACGGGATGGCTGTGCGTGAGAATCGCTCGCTACCTCTCACGGAAATCGAGCTCCTCGAAATCATCCCCGGCCGCGGCTTGCATATCCGGACCGGCAAGAAAGCTGGCTGATCTCCTTGCCCGAGGAGCTTCAATCGGACGAATTGCTCCGGGCAATTGCTTGTCGGGCTCCTGCGAACCCTACGAGTCGCCATCCGAGTTCCTGAAATCGAGCAACAGCGCAGCCGAACGCGAGTGAAGCTCTAAGTTTCGGCAATAGTCGCAACTCGGAGACTCCTCCTGCGGCATTTCTTGCCAGGAGTTCGGCGATGTCACGCCCGAGCGTGGTCCGGTAGAGAAACCGCGCCGCGCTGACCGCGATGTTGACGAGGTTCGAAGGATCTGCTTTTGGCTTCCACCGGGCGCAATTAAGAGTATTGCGCCACTAAAATGGTCGATAGCGGCGCAATTCGATGAATTGCGCCACTAAAGCGGGCTATGTGGCGCAATTTTGGGATTGTGCCACTTTTATTTTGCCGAAGTGGACCGCGAACTTCTCCAGAACTGTCGCATAGCATTTTCCTGCAAAGCGCGTAATCGCCTGGGCTGCCTTCGCCCTCTAGCCCCGTTTCCCACTATGCACAGAGAGCGCAATGTTGACCTCGGCCTGGACCCTGCGCAGTCCATCTTCCGACAACTGTGGCAGCAGGGCGGCGATGTCTGCAATAATTGAGCGCTCCGATCGCTTGGAGCGATTCATTCTTCGCCACTCGTTGATCCAAGCGTCGATGATCTCCTTCTTGAGGCTTTTTTCACGCAGTGGGTGAGATTCGATCGAGTCCTGATAGGCGGTGCTGACATAGATACTCTTGAGCTTGTCGAGGTAGGAATGGCTCAGTGTCGTATCTCGCGAGATGTCGGAGAGCGTTTCCTCGACAGATTTGCCCTCTAGAAGGCCCTGAACCAGCTCACGATGGTGAAGATTGGTCACTTCAATAAGACCCATGAAGGCCCAGCCATCACTCTCCAGTTCCTTCGGAACATCCGAATACGGATTGAAGGCTTCGGCGAGTTTCTTCTCACTCTGGTATTGCTCGATCTTAGGGATAACGACCTTTTGCCGATACTCGAGGACGAAATCCGGCTCGTGGTCAGGGTCTTCTCTTTCGAGGGCGAGGATTCCCGCAGCGATCATTCGGTTCGCAAGCTCGTTGGGTTTGACGCCAAAGTACTTCGCCATGCGCCGGAGCTTTTCCGGCCAGCGTTCCACTTTCTGGTTTCCCTCCTGGCCCTCTTGAACCTGAAAGACAACCTTCAGGTTTGCTTGTCCCGCTCGCAACGCTCTCTCGAACTCTTTGAGCCTTTCCTGGGCCTGGCGATACCGGCCTCGTTGCAACGCGAGGGCGCGTCGAATGCTCGGTCCGGGAAGATTCGTCTTGACCTTCTTGCCCTGCCGCAATTTCCAAATGTTCACAAATTCCCATTGCCGGGGCGGTACATCCCGCCACACATTGAGTCCACGCTCCATGTTTTGCAGGGAATAGCCGACGCATTGGCTGCAGAACGTAGGAATGGTTTGGCCCAGCCGCATCGCCCAGCGAATCGCATCGGGAGCGAGTTCAGCCCGCACATAGATCATCAGTTTGGATCTTTTTTTCATCTTCTCAGATGGAACGAAATAGAACGGAAGTGATCATGGGAAGGTATACGGCATATATACGGTTTACAATTTTTGTTTTTATGTTCCTATTGGTCTTATGCAGAGAGGGCAGCTCCCACCATCGCCGATCATCATCAAGGGGTGCAGACCCCTGGCGATCACAAAGGCGGAGTTTTTCCAAGCCTTGCGCTCTCCGCGCATCGGCCAGCGTGCTCTCTACTGGACACGCAGGGGGCAGCCCTTCGTGAAGATCTTGAGACAGGGAGGACGGGGCTGCACGCTTCTGATTGATACCTTGAGCGCCGAGATCTTCTACGCCGATCTCCTGGAGGGCAAATGCCAACCGCCTCCCATGCCGGGCGAGCGCAGGAAAGATTGCCCCAGGTGAAGAAGACTTACGTCTTTCGGGAGCCTGGCCGTATCACTTTGATCCACTCTTTGACTGGATTTCCGCCCTGCCGATCTGCTCGAGCGCGAAGCTTCTCCTGGCTCGTCTTCATAACAGCAACCGCACGCTGGAGCGAGTCAAGCGCGGGGAAGTCGGTCCCTTTACTTTTCCCTGGGAGCTGCAGGAGATCGCCCGGACATTCAGCCGGGCCAATTCGGCGGTAACCAAATGGCGTGCGGAATTAGAAGCCTGTGCTCGCGCCACCGATTGCCGGGCCACATGGGACAACGGATCTATGGTGAGTGACGCCCGGCAGTTGCTCGCCAGGACCTCCCAGCGCTTCGAGTCCGGTCAGGTTGATCCCGATATCGCCCGCAAGGTCCGGGAGAGCCTTCTCTCAGCATCCACTTCGGGTCGACCGAAAGAGGCGGACCCGACGTCAGCCATAGATCGGCCTAACAATCGCTTTCCGACGCAATGAACGCGGATCAGGCCACGCCGGCAACTGCGACCTCTGCCTTGACCGTCGCAGGTTTCAGGGCCTCTCTGGCCTCTCTCAATCCTTTCGGCCTCTCTGCGAATCGGTGTTGGCGAATCCCTCGATCCCTTGGTCCGAGTGTCCAGGCACCTGCCGCTGAGCTCATCCGATCCACCAGGATTTCCAATCTCAGCGCTCCTTTTCCTAGGCCAAAGAAGCGACAGGATAGCACTTCCCCTAGGCTAGGAGTATGGTGGTGCCGAGACTGAGAAGTCTCACAATCCAGATCGATGTTTTGACGCGGCCGTCACCGGAGGCTTCGGGAGGAAAAGTCATGGTTTCTCCGCCTTAAGGCTAGCGCACGCCAAGATTTCGGCAAAGCAAGCCAAATCAAGCGTCCTCTGGAACACCACTCGACCACGTCGGTGCCGAGCCTCGCGCCCAGGCGTAACGCTGCCTGATTAGCTGCTCGTCTATATTGCGCCGCTCGGCTGGGGTCATAAATGGACGGGGGCCAGCATGGCCCGCCCGCAGAGAAGTGTTCCTACCATCATCTGCCCTCCAAACCCATTCGGCACACTTCACCTCTTGACATGCCTCTCGCGAGTCTTTCAGAGAAGTCATTATCGTGCGTGCCGTTCGGAGCGCAGAGCAAATGGCAATATTATTGGAAGCAGCGTTTTGAGATTTGGGGTGTTGACTTTTTCGCATCGGGCAATTCGGGCGCAGTTGACCGCGGGTCAAGACCACACACAGCGGCTGAATGTCAGCAGCATCCCGCCGCCGACCGCCACCAGCAGAAAAATGGCGGAAGAAAGCCATCGTTCGATCAGCAAATATCCGGCGACAAGAAAAGTGATCAGCGTCAGCACTGTGCCGCTTCCCAGCGCCGTAACGTCATGTCATGGCACATGCGCTCCAGCCAGAGCGGTCCTCGGGGGCGTGACGGATCATCGGGCGAGCGCAGGCCCTGCATCCAACGAGTTTCGGCGTCATGCAACTCCCCCTCGCGCACCACGTCGGTCACCGCGACAAAAACCGTTACGCTGCTGCAGATGACAGCCACCGCGAGCAGAAGCGTAAATTCCTGCCAGCCGGCGGAACGCAAGAGATCGCGCAGTTTCTCATGCGGGCCATCTTCGGGCCTCGTTTCGGAATTTGGAAGCGTGACGAAAGCCCCCAGGCACCGCGAAAAATCAGGACGGCCTTCGGGCAACAACATTTTCCAATGGTCCTTCTGGGCAGCAACCAACGTGGCGCACCGCCGGCTCTACAATCTGGAGAGCGTCAAAAAGTCGGGGTGGGCGAGTGTCGTAGGCTGGAGGAGCAGCGTTTCGGCGGCGAACCCCGGCAGGGCATCCACCGGAACCGTCTTGCGAACGAGCCCGTACAAGCCTAAAGTCAGCGCGAGTGCCACGGCAATCCAGGGCGGGTGTCCGGCGCTCCATGTGAGCCAGAGCACCCCGCCGCCGCAATCGCGACCGCGGTCCATTGCACGCGCCCGATTCGTTCGGACAGCACCACGACCCCGAGCACGACATTGAGCAGTGGATTGATGAAGTAACCGAGACTGGATTCGACGACACGGTGATTGCCGATCGCCCACACGTAGATCAGCCAGTTGACGGAAACGAGCGCGGCACTGGCGCACAAGCGCCAACGCACACGCGGGTCGGCGAAGGCGGAATGCACACGGGTCAGCTCGCCGCGGACGCCCAGCAGCAGCATTCCGAAGAGGCATCCCCAAACGAGGCGATGCGCCGTGATCTGCAGTGCGGGGACATGTTGCAGCTGCTTTAGGTAAAGAGGCAGCACGCCCCAGATGACAAATGCCGTCGAGGCCGCCGCCAAGCCGCGTGCGTCGGCCGTGGCGGAAACCGGGTGAGGCGTGTCGCAACCGCGGGGACAGTCATCGTAGTATCTCGAGCGCCCCATCATGGAGGAGTCAAAGCTTGTCCTCCGTATAGAGCGACAGCTCGATCATGCGCTCGAGAAGCTGATCCCCGGGAACGCCGCTAAAATTTCGCAGCACGAGCTCCTTGACATAGAGCCTTACGAGATAGCGCAGTTTGAGCGCCTGGGTACGCGAGGCGAACACGAAATCGCGATGGCCGTTGTTCACGACGATCACGTTGCGCGTCGCATCGAAGCGGGAGCGCCATAATTCGCCGGACGCACGCTCGAAGGTGTATCCGGGAAGACCGCGTGCATCGATCACCCCTGAACCAGTGGAGGGGACGAGGCTGTCGGTCACAGTAATGAGCGCTTCCGCGGAACAGGTGACATCGCGCTGCCTCGCGACCGCTCTCCGGCTGCGAGCGGACTTTTGCTGATAAAGCGAGCGGCGCATTCATCAGAAGACCGGTCTTAGTAGCGCTATCCCATGTGCGAAAGGCGGAAAGCTGGCTCAAGATAATGCGCGGGAATGCAGCAAGAGGCCGTGATCGGAAAGATCGGAGGTATTACGGAACCCCGCAGAGCTCGGAAACATTTCGGAGCCCAATGTTGTTCCCAATTTGTGATTGTTATCAGGTCCTATGAACTGAATGACTTCCGACTACTGCGCGCCCAGGGATTGAGCGAGGCTTACTAGATTTCGGGGTTGCACGCGAATGACGCCGCCACGTGGGCTGTCAATGTCCGCTATGAGAAAAAACGAGATGGACACAACAAGCGGTAGGACAACCATCAGGTCGCGTTCGGCTTCAGCGCGCCGCGCACCATAGCCGACCAAAACGTTGGAGCAGATGGCGATCAATGCCATCAGGACCCAAGCGGCAAGGGGGATTCGGTTCCACCAGGCAGCCTGGGTGTATCCCGCCGAGTTCAGCACATCGTTCATGCCCCAAATGGCCAAGGCGACCATGGGTGTCGGTTGCGCTGCAGCCGGAGCCCGGACCGCAGACCACAGTTCGCTTTGCAATTGAGCAGTATTAGAATTGATTTGCCGAAGCTGTTGCTTATCGCGGGTCTCATAGAACAAGATGCGCTGATCGAGATATTTGCTGAGTAGCGCACGCACTCTCGCCGCGTCGGCCTCAGGCAACAGGTCGGCCCTTAGGTACTCTGTGCTGATCGCGTTGGCCTCTGCCTCCTCATAATTCTTGCGTTGATCGTACCGGCTTATTGCCATCGAAAAGCTGAATCCGATGATGAGACCGAGCAATGTCAGCGTAGCGGTGAGGATAACGCTGAAGTCTTCCCGCACGTCTTCTTCCAGCTTTCGCTGCCTCTTGAGGAAGGAGGAACCGATCCGCGCCGAGAGCCACAGCCCAAAGAAAGCGAGCGCGAAAACAAGCAGTGGGTAGTTGGTTAGATTATTCATACGCTATAACTTCCTGTCTCTGAACTGGTCAATTTTACCGCATTTTGCAGGCGGACGAATTGGACTACGCGGGACCGCTCAGCACACCCTCAAAATATGGGTAAACGGTCTGCGCGGAGCGTTCTTGGTGAAGCCGTCTGATAGCGAGGCAGGTTGGGAGCCGGGATAAAACAGAACAATACTGCGACGAATCTTCACCCCAGCTCTGAAAAGAAAGCGATCGGCCGAGGACGATGAACCCGGTGGAGCCGAACTTCTTTTAAAGGCAACTCGATCCCGCCAGCGCACTCGAACGCTTTGATTCTGGCTGGCCGTGAATCCATCCACAGGATTTGTGCTGCACCCGGTTTTTTATGCTCTCGCTGCCGCGCTCTCTCCATTCCAATAACCAACCTGACTTATGACAACTGATTCTTATTCGGCCCCTTCCTCCAGAGGTTTGCATACGGTCCTTGGTGCCGGTGGGGCCATTGCGCGCCGAACTCACCCGCGAGCTTCTCGCCGCCAAACAATCCGTGCGCCTTGTCAGCCGACGCCAGACTGCGCAGTCTGGCCTTCTCGAAGGCAATGCTGCCGATCTTTCCCGACTACGGGCAAGCGCTCGAAGCCATCAGCGGCTCCGCAATAGTCTATTTGTGCGATCGACGCCTGCAAAGCCCACAAAGCGAAAGCTGGTCTTCTTCGACAACGTCTACATCTACGGCCGAGTCGATGGACTCATGACCGAGGAGACGCCCTATAACCCGTGCAGCAGAAAAGGCGAACTGCGAGCGCAAATCGCGACGCGCCTCATGGAGGAGGGCCGGAAATCTCATGGAAATGATCGCACGGGCGGCCATTTCTACGGCCCAGCTGCCCTACGAACATACCAACCCCCTCGTGATCGACCGCGTTGCCGCTGGAAAGCGGGCATGGTGGCTCAGCAACCGAAACAGTCCTTCACCTTCACCCTGGCTGGGCGCAGGCAAGGCACTTGTCCGCCTGGCCCTCGACGATCGAGCGTATCAACAGGTCTGGCACCCGCCGACCTGCTCAACCGGGCGCGAGTTGATCGACATCTGCGCGCAAGCCACAGGTCGGACCTCCCGGCACATTACGCTTACGCGGCCTATGATAAAACTCATAGGCCTCTTCCTACGCTGAGGCAGAGTCATGAGATGGCCTACGAAAACGAGGGGATTACGTCTTCGACTCGTCGAAGATCGAACAAGTCTTCGAGGTCGCAGCTACGCCGTTCTCGAGAAAGCAAAAACGAGCAGCTCAACGTGCCCATTCCCGCGCCTACCAGTTCTCGGAGCCGCTCATGCGTAGAGTGTTGATACCGCTGGCAGGGCTTGTCATGTGCGCGTTCGTCCTCGCCGAAGCCGGCGAGGCCTGGGCGAGGGCGGGGGGCGGCGGAAGCCGCGGATCGCGGTCGTATTCGTCGCCGGCTCGCCCGGACTCCGTCAACCCCGCGATGCCCTCAACCCCGTCCCGCGGCTACGGGCAGCCTGCGCCCGGTCCGCTTTCGCAGCGACGCCGGGTCTCTTCGGCGGGCTGATGGGGGGACTGGCCGGGTTCGCGCTCGGAGGACTCCTCGGGAGCATGCTGTTCGGCGGGATGGGCCACGGGTTCGGCTTCGGCTTGCTGGAGATGCTCCTGATCGGCGCCGGCATTTTCCTGCTCATCAAGTTCATGCGTCGGCGCCAGGCCCAGTCGCCACAGCCGGCCTATGCTACCGCCGGCGGTCCGGCCGCCGCGTACGCGGGCTATGCCGAGCGTGTGGGACCAAGCGGTGGAGGGCGCCGCGGGCACGATGGACGCGCCTGCGGCGCCGTCGGATCTCGATCGCGGGCTCGGCCACATCAGACAGATGGATGCGCGCTTCGACGCCGAGGCTTTCGCGACGGTCGCGCGCAACGCGTTCCTCGAGGTCCAGCAGGGCGTGGCCCAGCGCGACGTGACCTGGCTCAGGGACCGCATCGCCCCGGAGCTCTACGCGACGCTCCAGGCCCAGTGTGACCGCCTGCGCGCCGCCCGACACACCAATCACGTGGAGCAGATCCGTATCCAGCGTGCACAGGTCACCGAGGCCTGGCAGGAGAGCGGCCGCGACTTCGTGACCGCCCACATCGCGGCGTCGCTGCTGGACTACACGGTCGACGACTCCTCGGGCGCCGTGGTGGACGGCTCGAAGAGCGCGGCCCAGAACGTCGAGGAGTTCTGGACCTTCACGCGCCCGGTCGGCAACAACCCCTGGCAGCTCACGGCCATCCAGACCGCGTAGGCGTCCGCTGCGGCGAGCGGTGAAGCGGCTCGCCCTCTGGGTCGGATCGGGCGGCGGCCCTCGCCGTCCTGATCCTGACGGTGTCTGGCCCTGCCGTACTCCTGGACCTCCCACGGGTCCAGGCTCTCGCCGCCGCGAGTGTGAGTCGGATTCTTGGACGCCCGGTCCGTTTCGCCTCCGCATCCGTTCGCCTCCTGCCGATGCCGAGGTCGAGCTGCGCAGCCTGGAGGTCGCCGACGATCCCGAATTCGGGACCGCGCCGTTCATCACGCTGGAGCGCGGATTCGTGTCCCTGAGTCTGCGCCCTCTGCTCGGCGGGCGTACTCGAGTTCGGGGAATTGAGCCTCGAGCGCCCGCTGATCCGGCTGGTGGAGGGCGCCGACGGAACGCTCAACGTCGCGAGTCTCGGCGTGGTGAAGGAGGCCGCAGCGCCCTTGCCATCGACGGCCGCGGGACGGGAGCCTCCGGCGAGGAGCACGGCGGTCGGCTCCTCGCTCTTGGCGGCGGGCATCGCCATCGAGAAGAGCGCGGACTTCACCGAGCTCTTGCGGCGATTCCGCTAGCTGCTGAGTTGGCCAGGTCAGCGGGCCGCCCAGAAGCGGCCGCCGCCCAGCTTGCCGTCCTCGATCAGTCCCACGAAGAAGGCGTAGAGCTGGTCGTAGTCGCGGTAGCGCGCCTCGCCGAGGCGGGCCACCGTGTCGCGGCGGAGCCTCGGTACATCGCGAGCCGGTGGCGCAGGAGGGGCGCCCACTCCGCCGTGAGATCTTCCGCGCTGACCCAGGCGAAGCCCACGCGCCCCAGCAAAGTGCGATAGCCGTCGAGGGTCTGGAGCGTCGTGGCGGCCATCCATTCCCTCAAGCGTCCCCGCTCCCGATCGGCGAGCCGCGGGTGGGCGACCCAGTCGGTGAAGGCCAGGCGGCCGCCCGGCCGCAAGACGCGATGACAGCCGGCCAGGACTGCGGCCTTGTCGGCGACGTGAAGGAACGCCTCCTGGCTGATGCAGGCGTCGAAGCTGGCGTCGGCGAAGGGGAGCCACTGCGCGTCCCCGCGCACCGAGATCACGCGTCCTGCGAGTCCGACCCGCCGCGTGAGTCGGGCCCCGCCGGCGGCCCGGCCCGCGTTCAGTTCCAGGCCGATCACCCGGCAGCCCCGGCGGGCGGCCAGGAAGCGCGCCGGTCCGGCGAGACCGGCGCACACGTCCAGCACGCGTGACCCGGACGTGATGCGGGCCCGCTCGGCCAGCGCCTCGACGGCGGCCAGCCCGCCGTAGTGGTCCTGGTCGAACTCGAAGAGGTCGTCCGGAGCGACGGCGCCGGCGCGCCCGTCCGCGCCGGCGGGCCACGGCGGCCAGCACCTGGGCCTCGCTGATGGGATGGCGGTCGTAGAAGTCGAGAATGTCCACGCTGCTGGTTCTGAGCCTGTTGGTTCTGAGCCGCTCTAGCCTTGAAGGGTCCCGGAACGTATGATAGAAGAAACCGTTCTCACACCGGAGCGGCGAGGGGATCGTATGAGTGGAAGCGGCGAATTCAAAGCTGGCCTCGAGGACGTGGTCGTTTCGACCTCCGAGATCTGCTTCATCGACGGGCGCGAGGGGCGGCTGCTCTATCGCGGCTACGACGTCAACGATCTCGTCGAGCACTCCTCGTTCGAGGAGGTCGTGTACCTGCTCTGGCACGGGACCTTGCCCACGCGCAAGGAGCTGGAGGCGCACGTCAAGGCGTCTTTCTGCCACGGCCACGCGCCGGCTCCCGCCCAAGCTGGTGGGCATGCTGCGGCAGCTCCCCAGGAAGACCACGCCCATGGAGGTGCTGCGAACCGGGGTCTCGGCCCTGTCGGCCTTCGATCCCGATGCGGGCGACAACTCCCGCGAGGCGTCGCTGCGCAAGGCCCTGCGGCTCACCGCGCAGATGCCCACCCTGGTGGCCGCGTGGGAACGCATCCGCCGCGGCAAGGCCCTCGTCGCGCCCAATCCGCGGCAGGGGCTGGCCGCGAACTTCCTGACCATGCTCACGGGCAAGGCCCCGAGCTCCTTGGCCACCAGGACCTTCGACGTGGCCCTCATCCTCCACGCCGAGCACGAGTTCAACGCCTCCACCTTCGCGGCCCGCGTCAGCGCGGCCACGCATGTCGGACATGCACTCCTCGGTCACCGCCGCCATCGGCGCCCTCAAGGGTCCGCTGCACGGCGGGGCCAACGAGCAGGTGATGCTCATGGTGGAGAAGATCAACTCGCCGGCCAAGGCCGAGGCGTGGATCAAGAAGGCCCTGGCCGACAAGGCCCGCATCATGGGCTTCGGCCATCGGGTCTACCGCGTGGAAGATCCTCGCGCCAAGCACCTGCGCCGGCTGGCCACCGAGCTGGGCCAGCAGGCCGGGAACACCGACAACGTGCAGATCCTCGACACGGTGGCGCGCGTGGTCAGCGACGACAAGCACATCTACCCCAACGTCGATCTCTTCTCCGGCGCCGCCTACGCCACCATGGGGATCGCCACCGATCAGTTCACCCCGGTCTTTGCCGTGAGCCGGGTGGCCGGGCTGGGCGGCGCACGTCCTCGAGCAGCACGGCAACAACCGCCTGATCAGACCGCGGGCCGAGTACACGGGGCCGACGAACGCCACCTACGTTCCGCTCGACCGCCGCTGAGCGGGCGGCGCATCACCGGGCCGGGTCGTCGCCAGCGGACCGGGGGGACCTCGTGGGGGCGATCACCGCTCGCCGCCCGGCGCTCTCCGGGGCGACGGTGGCGCGTGACGTCGTCGAGGTGATCGGCGCGGGCGGCGTCTCGGCTGTGGCCGAGCGCCGGGTGGAGTTGGCGCGCGCATGATCCCGTTCGCGAAGGGCCACGGGCTCGGCAACGACTACCTCGTCGTCAATGAGGCTGATCTGCCGGGGCCGCTCACGGAAGCGGCCATCGTGAAGATCTGTGACCGCAACTGGGGGGTGGGCTCTGACGGGATCCTCCTGCTCGCTCCCAGCGCGCGGGCCGATTTCGGGCTGCGCATTTTCAATCCCGACGGCAGCGAGGCGGAAAAGTCCGGCAACGGGCTGCGGATCTTCGCCAAGTACCTGTGGGACCACGGTCACGCCAAGGGGCCGGCCTTCACCGTGGAGACCCTCGGCGGGCTCGTCGAGTGCGAATGCCACGTCCACGCTGGCCGCGTCAACTTCGTCACCGTGGAGATGGGCCGAGCCACCTTCCGGCCCGCCGACATTCCCATGGACGTCGCCGCCCCCGAGGCGGTGGCGGTACCCTTGGCCCTGCCCGAGGGGCCGGCCCTCACGGTGACCGCGGTCTCGGTGGGGAATCCGCACTGCATCGCGTTCCGGGAGCGGCTCGATGAGGCAGAGGTCCGGCGCCTCGGCCCGCTCATCGAGCGCCACCGCGCCTTTCCCCGGCGGACGAACGTGCAGTTTGCCAAGGTGCACGGACGCGACGACCTCGAGATCATCATCTGGGAGCGCGGGGCGGGGTGACCCTGGCCTCCGGATCGTCCTCGTGCCGCGCCGCGGCGGCCGCCGTGCGCAACGGGTTGTGCGATCACGGGCGCGTGCGGGTGCGCATGCGCGGCGGTGAGCTCGTCGTGCACGTGAGACCCGAGTGGTCCCTGCGCCTGGAGGGGCCGGTGAAGAGGTCTGCACCGGGACGCTGAGCGCGGAGTTCGAGCTCGGCCTACGTCAGGACGACGTCGTGAAGCGCGTCTGCGTATTCTGCGGGTCCAATCCCGGGACGCGCCACGGAGTACGTGGAGGCGGCGCGGCTCCTGGGGCGCACGCTCGTGGAGCGGCAGCTGGGGCTGGTGTACGGCGGGGGCTCGGTGGGCTTGATGGGAGCCCTGGCCGACGCCGTGCTCGAGGGCCGGGCGGTGAGGTGATTGGCGTCATCCCGCGCCCGCTGGCCACCGCGCGAGCTGGCCCATCCAGGACTCAGCGAGATGCGCCTGGTCGACAGCATGCACGAGCGCAAGGCCACCATGGCCTCACTGGCGGACGGCTTCGTCGCGCTCCCGGGAGGGCTCGGCACCCTCGAGGAGACGCTGGAGATCCTCACCTGGGCCCAGCTCGGCATTCATGCGAAGCCGGTGGGCGATCCTCGATGTCCTCGGCTACTACGAGGGGCTGCGCCAACTGCTTGCTCACGCAGAGGCGGAAGGCTTCGTCCGCTGCGAGCACGCCGCCCTCCTGCTCTTCGCCACCTTGCCGGACGCGCTGCTGGACCGCCTGTGCGCATGGCGGGCCCCCGCCGTCCGCCGAGCGTGGCTCCAGCCGACCCAGAGCTAACGAACGAGCAGGCGCGGAAACGGCGCTGCGCCGCCGGCGAGCGGCGCGTACGGACGAGGTCCGTGTGGGCGAGCGCAAGCAGGAATCGAGGAGCGCCACGGCTTCCCGGGGGGCTCCGAGCGCCGGGCGGTGTGGGGGCCATGTGGGGCCCCCGCATAGATCGTCTCACGCGCTCGCCACCACGGCCGGGTCGACGCGCATCACCACGTAACCGCCCACGGCGCCGGCCCCGAAGCCGGGCCCGAAGACCCGCATGGGGCGATCGATGACGCCCTCGCGGACGGCGTCCTCGATCGCGATGGGAATGCTCGCCGACGAGGTGTTCCCCACCGTCTCGATGTCGAAGTAGAGTCGCTCGGCGCTGAGGCCATTGGCCTCGGCGTAGTGCAGGACCATGGCCTTGTTGGCCTGGTGAGGGACGATGAGGTCGATGGCGTCCAGCAGCGTGCCGGACCCCGAGGGATGCGGGAGCCCGCGCAACTCCTCGACCATCTGCGACAGATAGCGCTTCACCAGGGCGCGCACCTGGGGACCGAACACCGTCGGATGTTGTTGTCGAACTCGGGATTGGGCCAGATGATCGAGTCGACCTCGCTCATGGGCCCGCTGGCGTAGGTCTGGTAATCTCGACGTCCGGCGCGGCCCCCGCCGGAGCGGGCCGACCACGAGGGCGGCCGCCCCGTCGCCGAGGATCCATGCGCGAGGTGCGCACGGTGCCGATCTTGTCGGAAAACTTCTCGCCGCAGACGACGAGCACCGGCCGCTCGACCTCCTGGAGCAGGCGCACCGCCTCGGCCAGGCCGTAGGGGAGGCCGCGCACGCCGCGACCATGTCGCAGGAGACGTGCGTCTGGAACATGCCGAGCTGGCCGGAGAGCCAGGTGGCGAGCGAGGGCATCATCTTCGTGCTGGTGCACGACAGGAGCAGCACGGCGCCGACTCCTTCTCCGGTTGCCGTCCGGCCTTGGCCAGGGCCCGCTGTGCCGCCAGGAGCGCGAGCTGGTCGAGCCCCAGCTCGGTGTAGAGGCGCTGACGAATACCATCCGCGCCTCGATCTCCTTGGCCGTCATGGGCGACCAGCAGTACGCCGCGTTCCGGATGAGATCGTCGTTCGTGCAGACGTGCTCGCCCTGCAACAGGCCAGCGCCTCCAGGCGCGGCATGACGGCGAAGCGGCGCCGGACGTCGACCGGCAAAACGGTGTCACCGGGGCCCGTCGAGGAAGAGGGGCCGGCCGCGCCGCCCGGGTGCGGCGCCCGCCGCGGACGCGCCGGATGAACTGGACGACGTCGTAGCTGCGCGGATGATAGACCACGACGAAGTCGTCGTCGTGGAGCTGGCCCACCTCGATGGCGCGCACCTTGGTGCGATCCCATCGGTACTGGTTGTGGAGCACCATGGCCTGGCGCATGAGGGCCTCGAGCCCCGGCACCCGGTGGCTCACCTCGATGATGTCGTCGTACCCGTAGCCCGGATAGTCGGGACTGTGGCCGAGGAGCTGATAGGTGAGAGTCTTGGGGCTGGCCAGGATCTCGCCGACCGTCGGCTTCAGCGGTTCCATATCGGCCCCGGCGCCCTTCTTGTGGCGAAAGACGTCAAGCAGCATGCGGGCGATCTTGTCTTCCGTCCCCTCGTCCCACGTGGGCGGCAGGGACCGGTAGCCGGCCTCGATGGTGGTGGCCAGCTCGCCTCCCCTCCCAGGACGACACCACCGGGAGAAAGACGTCGTCGCGCTGGCGGGGCACGTCGCGCCAGCGGGTCGGCCGCTTGTCGTACATGGTGATGCCATAGCGGTTGACCCAGAAGAGATCGAGCGCGAGGTCGCGCAGCAGGTCATAGCGACCGCGGGTAAGCGCCCGTGGTCACGCGCTCGGCGATCTCCGCCTCCGAAAGCGCCTTCTCCTCGAAGTCGCGCCGGATGACGGCGGCGAACTCCTCGAGCGTCTCGAACACGGAGAAGTCCAGCTCGGGGATGAAGTTGAACGGAAAGACGATCTGGCCGTAGCGGTTGACGACGAAGGGTTTCATGCGAGGCCTCCCGCGCGTGGCCCCGATGATACACGACGCTCAGCGCATCATCGCTTCCTCGATCGCGGGGCGCTCGCGGCGGGGCGGCACCGACAGGTCCACGGCGACCCGCAAGGCGCGCAGACCATGCACGCCCTGGAGTTCGTCCAGCTCCAGCTCTTCCACGGGTCCCACCACGTGGCCCGTGGCCGTGAGGTAGTCGAGGTACGCGCGGTATTCCTGGGCCTCCATGGGCTGGGCGTACACGATGGCGATCCGGCCGGGCTGGGTCACCCGCTCGCCCGAGCCCCGGACCACGGCCTTGTCGATACGCTTCTTGATGACCTCGTAGCGCACGTTGTAGGCGCCGTCCACGTCGAAGCGCTTCTCGTCGAAGCGGAAGCGGATGGACAGGGGCGCGTGGTGGGCCAGGATGAGGTGCGTGGTCTCGAGGGCCAAGGGCAGGCGCTGGCGGAGGACCTCGGTCTGCCGGGCGATCCCGCAGGCCACCAGGAGCTGCCAGAGTCGGAGGTTGTGCAGGTACAGCTCGTCGTAGGCCGGCCCGTTGACCAGGGATGCCCCCACGTAGATGCTGTAGTCCACGCCGTCGGTGCGCTGCTTCTCGAAGTAGTGCGGGAACATGGCCTGGGCCATCTCCTGCTCGGCGTCCAGGTAGGCCGAGACGCTCTCGTTGATGGCCGTCACGCTCTCCTCGTAGTCCTTTCGCTTCCGGTAGATCGTGCCCACCTGCGGATCGAGGGCAGCCCGGTACGCCTCCACGCGCTCGCGCACGGCGGGGCCGAAGTTCGCGATGTGCTCGAAGAGCGGCTCCACGTGCTGCCGGAGGAAGGCGAGGATGCTCACCTCGTCGCCGGAATGAAGGTCGGTCTGG
>CAWASQ010000016.1:0-54910 GCA_963784465.1 uncultured Verrucomicrobiae bacterium | reverse complement strand
TTTGCCGGGAGACCGATCGTTGTGCCATTCGCGCCACAACTCGAATTGCTCCGGTGTGCTGCGTTGACGATCACGCATGCCGGGCTAAATACTGCGCTCGAGTCCCTGGCACAGGGAGTCCCGATGGTCGCGATTCCAATTACGAACGATCAACCAGGAGTTGCGAGTCGTTTGGAATGGCTGGGTGTTGCGGAAGTTATCCAGCCATCACACCTCACTGTTTCGCGTCTTCGCGCAAGAGTGCGGCGAGTCTTAAGCGAGCCGCACTACCGCGCCAGGGCGCAGCAATGGAAAGCGGAGATCGCCCGTGCCGAGGGTCTCTCACAAGCAGCCAGCATCGTGGAGCGGGCAATTGAAAGTAGGCAGCCGGTCCTGCGCCCATGAGGCAGATTGCAATTCGCATCCCCAGAGGTAGACTCAATCGAGAAATCGGTTATGGCCCTGCATAAAGTCGCAACGACTGGGGATTTTCCGCCCGGCAGTGCGCGTGCCATTGAGGTCGCTGGCAGGTCCGTAGCGCTATTCAACGTTGAGGGAACGATTCACGCCATCGACAATGATTGCACGCACGACGGCGGCCCCCTGAGTGAGGGCGTTGTGAGCGACGGATGCGTGGTCTGTCCCTGGCACGGCGCAGAATTCGATCTTGGCACCGGCAAGGCTGCACTCCGCCCGCGGTGGAAGATGTCCGTAGCTACAGCGTCGTCGTATCTGGTGAGATATCTCCATCGACGATCGAGTAGAGCGCGAAATCCGGCGCACCTGTCCTCACGGTCGATTGGGTTCAAGCTCGATCTCGAGGCGACCATTTTCGAGACTAACCCTTGTTCCGAACTGGCGTGCTCTCTCGGTTGAGATTATTGCTGAGCCATGTGGCGTCAGCCACCGAAGCCCGCCGCAGGCTGAACCGGAAAATTTGAAGCGGAACCGATCCGGAGTCGGACCAAACGGCCAGTCCCCGACTCGAATGTGGGGAGTACATCGAGAGCGAGGTCGTCGCGGTAGCCTTCGTTTCCCTCGATACCCTCGTAGTCGTTGAGAAAATCGCCGGCCCCATACAAGATCAGCTTGCCTCGGTAAACCTCCAAGGGGCGCACGTGATGCGAAGAGTGACCGTGCACGACATCAACTGCTCCGGAGTCGATCAACTGGTGCGCAAAGCGAACTTGTTCCTCCGGGACGTCGTATCCCCAATTGCCGCCCCAGTGCACGGAGAAAATCACCAGGTCTTCCGGACGGGTTTGGCCGCTTATTGATTCTGATAACTTCCGCGGCGGTCCCCGGTGAAAGATCCGGAAGTGAAATTCACGCCTGGTGAATGGCTGCCGTGCCGCCCAGGATGCAGGGACGCCGGAGGATTCCGTGCCGTAGCCGAACACTGCCAGCCTGATTTCCGGAGCAATCTCGATGATCGCAGGCGACGCTGCCCTGGCGGCGTTTTCCCCGGCGCCCGGCGGTCTTGACTCCCGCCTGACGCAGCGTTTCGAGGGTCTCCTGTAGCCCGCCAAGCCCGCAGGTCGACTACGTGGTTGTTTGAGAGAACACAGCAGTCGATTCGGGCCACGCTCAGCAGCCTGACGTTTCCGGGATGCATCCGGTAGTGAATGCCTTTTCGCGGCCAGAAATCTGCGCTCGTGGTGACGCTGGTTTCCAAGATTGACGATCCGCGCTGCCGGTCGAATCTCCTCCAGGACGTCGAGCGCGTCGCCCCAGGGATAGCGATAGTCGACAGTCGTCGGGAATGGGTCCGTTTCGCTTCTCGGCGATGGCGACATATTTGCGGGCATCTCTCACATACGATTCGAACAGGACGGGATCATTTGATACCGGGAAGGATTTGATCGATTCCGCGACCCGTCATCACGTCGCCGCACAGAAACAGTGTCACTAATGTGGCCATCATTATCGCGTCTCTTTGCTTATGGCTGCGAGGCCGCTGCCAATCCACTCCTCACCACATCTTATCACGAATTTCCAAGGATTGGACGCTGTAAGATCCGGCTGTGCAGAATTCTGGACTTTGCGATATTCCTCCGGGTAATAGTCAGCGAATGCGCGATCCTTTTCTTCAAGCTGCGATCGACGAGGCGAAGCAGGGTCTGGCCGAAGGGGGAATCCCAATCGGCTCGGTGATCGCTTACAAGGGCACCATCATCGGCCGCGGGCACAACATGCGCGTGCAGAAAGGCGATCCTCTCTTGCACGGAGAGATGAGCGCGTTCCAGCAGGCTGGCCGCCAGCCGGCGTCTGTCTATCGCGAGTGCGTTCTGTATACTACGCTTTCGCCGTGCCCGATGTGCAGCGGAACCTCGCTCCTCTACAAAATTCCGAGGATCGTCATCGGCGAGAATGTGACTTTTCTTGGGGCGGAGGAGTGGCTCCGAAGTCAGGGCGTCGAATTGGAGGTCGTCCAGGACGACGAGTGTATCGCGATGATGCGGCAGTTTATTTCCGACCGTCCGGAGCTTTGGAACGAAGACATCGCTGTCTAGGTCTGCGCGCTGAGGATCCATCGGGGATGCCCGACGGCCAATTGATTGAAAGGCGCACTCGAGGACGAAGCGTCGCCGTCACGAAATCGGGCTCACAGATCAATAAGAAAAGAGGGCTTGGCCGCGTCAGCGTGATTTGCTACCAATGACCCGTAACTGCGCGATTGTCGCACGTTATACCGTCAGGTAGGACTTAGATTATGAGTGTAAGCAGGGTTGACTGCTCTTCGCAAAAGCCGCCCGGGGAGTCCCCGGTGGGTGGGGAGTGTCGCTCATGGCTGCCTCGCGATTGCCAGCCAAACAAATCCGAGCACTGATCTTTCGCTACGCCCATTCCCCACTACGGAGTCCTTAAAGCGCGGCCGATTGACCGCCGCCTCGGCGCAGGCCAGACGCCGCACTACCAGATCCGCGCGGTCGCCGGCACAGAACACTTTCGCGTGGCGATCAACGTCAAGAGCCGCCAAAGCCCATCGGAACTGCTCTATCTCGTCAATGAACGATTCGAGCATTCCGGTGACAAATTTTCTTGCGGGGATCGAGCAGGGCTTTCATGAGCTCGATCGCGGCGCCCATGAGCGGGGCGCTCGATTTTATCCGGGGAAATCTCTTCGATCCCTTCAGACGGAACCGCTTCCCCACGATGTGCCCGGGCCGGACAATGACCTAACGAAAAGTTCGACGGTCTGGTTCAGCGTGCCCTGGCCGACGAGACAGCCCTCATCTTCGCTTACGGCAGCCCGTGGGGACCGGAGCAACAAGCCGACCGTTATTTCGGCTTTCGTCCCGGCCGCGGCATCTCATGAGGTCCACATGAACCAAGGCAACAGCCAGCAGTTCCGTGAAAGCGACGGTGTCTGGAACGACGGCGGCCTCATCTTTCATTTTCCGGAACAGCAGCAATGGGTAGCCGTGTTTACGGCGTTCCAGAGCCAGAGCTGGCACACGGACGACGCGACTGGACACGCCTTGCCTAAGCCACCGGATCAGCCCGGCAACGGCCAGGGACCGAACGTCCCGACTCCAGACCGACCACCGACTGAAGAACTGCCGGACGGGCTGTTGCGCATCGTGGGCGCGCTGGTCAACGCCGTGGAGTCACCGGAACTGGGGGAGTTTGTCACGATTCTGAACACGAGCAATCGCGAGATCGACCTCGCCGGCGGAAACCGGCCGACAAGCAAAAGCAGAAAATGCCGCTAAGCGGCAAGCCGCCGGCGGGTGAGACGCTCCGCGTCGAGGTGCAAAAGCCGATGGTGCTCTCCAACCAAGGCGGAATCATAACGCTGCTCGACGACCAAGGACGGAAAGTTCACGGCGTCTCTTACACTAAGAAACAAGCCCAGACCATTGGGTGGACACTCGCATTAACCTCGGCATAGAGACTAAGAGTCTTGCAACGATCTTGACCTTTCTGGCGACGCCTATCCGCAACTTAGCAGCACCGCAAAGCATCGCAGAACCTAAAGTCTTGATGCGCTCCCGAACGCCTGCTAGAAGAAAGTCTTTGAAGATGGAAAGCGGAGTTTTCCGGACCATAGCGATTGCCGCCTGCATCTCCCTTTGCACTTTAGCCGCCGAATCGCCGCCGATGAACAGTAACGCCGACCCCTTGTCTGGCATGGTCAAGGAAGTTCCTCCGTCAGAGGTCGTCGCAATACTTGCCTGGGGGGAGCGCACGATGTTCACAAACATCCAGCGCCAGACCACGTTCATCCGGCGCGTTGCGACTCAGGCTGAACGCCGCATGGCTGAACAAAGAGCGGCGGCGTGCACTACGCCCAGCTCTCACAAAAGACAAAAGACGGAGATCAAAAAAAAGAAGAGGTACTGGGCAGTCCCGGTTACAAAAGCAAAACCGCCATCTAAGCCCGGGCCGAGGGTGCCCAAAGAAGAGCCGAAGAGACACCTGAGACAGACGACATAATGATTTATGACCCACTCAGCGGCTCGCTCGTGAACAAATACGTATACACAATCAAAAGCGCTCTGCCTCCCGAAACGGCGATGTCTGTGGACGGTTATGAGCCGCTGCTCTTCGTCGGCCGGTGATCGAGCTGATTTTTCAGGAGGAACGCCGCATCCGCGCCGAATTGCAGGCTCGTCAAGGGCAATTACGTCTGCTATTGCCCAGATCGTTGGAGCCAGGCCTTCGCGACTTCGGAGCCCGCGGCGGCTGCATTCCTGATCAACGATAACGCCTGCTTCCTTTCGTCGGCGTTCTTGGATGCGTCCGAATGCTCCCAGATGAAGCGTCCCAGGTTGAACATGCACACGAGATCCTCGTTGTCCGCTCCTTCCTGGTATAAGGCCTTCGCCTCATTGAGGTCGTTCTCAGTCGGTTTCCCATCCTCATTGAGCGACCCCTTTCGTAAAGAACGCCGAGATAGTAACAGGCTCTCCATTCGCGGGGCCCTTTCGCTTTCCTCCACCAGTCCGCGGCCTCGCGATAGAGCTTGAGTCGCGAGGCTTTATCCTTCGCCGCAATTGCCTTGCGTCGACACCATTCGCCTAGCACCACTTTGGCATGAGGCACTCCTTGTTGAGCCAATTCCCTTAGGCTTTCGATGGCCGACTCCTGCTCACCCTCACTGCGAGGGGTTCTTGTGTCTACGAAGAGAACGCTTCGTTGTAGTACGCGGCAGCCTCTTTGTTCCCAGCTTTGGCGGCTCTTTGAAGCCAGTCCAGTGCCTTGTCATAATCCGGCTTGCCGGAAATGTCTCCGGGACCCTTGGCGTAGAGAATGCCGAGCATCATCATTGCCCCAGGGTCGTTTTTCTGTGTCGCCGCCTTTTCAAAAAGGCTGAATTTCTTGTGCTGTTCCTTCTCATTTTCGGCCAACATCAGAGTCGCCTGCGAAATGTCCAGCTTGGCGGCGTAGGTAATCGCCTCCCTGTACTTCTGAAATTCTTGGGCGCTCAGAGACGGTTTCATGACAGCTTGACGAGTTCGGAGCCCTTCGATGATCCTTTCGAGGTCTTGTTTTAGTTCCTCGGGAGGCAGTTCTCGGGAGGGCGGAGATTCTGTGATAGTACAGATGCAGAAGATACTTCGCGCATGCCGTGATGTACTGCGGGGAATCAGCGGTATCGCCGTGCATTCTTGACTTGGTCGACGAGCTCTTGCAGTCGAAGTGATTGTTGAGTGCGCTTCAACTCAAGAACCTTGAACCGGTGTCTCGTGGAATCAATTTGCAGCTCCTGGTAGATCGGCTCATAGCCGTCCAGATTCGCCGTGAGCCTATGCTTGCCGAATCGAACCCTGAAAAGGTACTTGGCGGCTCGTTCGGTGGCCCTTCGTCCAGGGAGATTGACGCTCCCGGTGGATTGGTGGTGACCGAAAGCATTCCAAATTGCTCGGCCGGAGGAGACGGCTGGGGTGGTTCGACTGGAGGGGACTGTTTTTCGAGCTTGAGAACGATCTTCGAAGACGTTTTGCCGTCGAATTGGAGATCCTGCTGTGCGGGGAGGTATCCCTCCAAGTTCGCGGTGATCCGATGCGCTCCGGCTTTAACATCTTCGAATGTGTGAGGTGCCTGGGCAGTGGCACCTTCATCCAACGTGATCGTCGCGCCGGCGGGATCGGTCTCCACCGCAAGCTCCGCGGGAGCAGCGATGGGCGTGGCAATGACGGGTTCGACAGGTCTGAAAATGATGTAACCGACAGCGCAAAGCAGGCCGACGGCGGCCAAAGCCAGCCAAAGCAAGACCGGCTTCTTTTTCGCCCTGTCAGCTATGGCGCCACGCTCGATCGTCTCCTGCGGTGCTGAACCCTCCGGCTTCGGACTTCGAATGGTAAGGCCGGTATCCAGATCGTCGGAGGGCTGCGCGGTCGACGGACGGTCCCTTACTTGGCGCAGAGTGGGCGCCTCAAAGAGGCTTTCATCGTCCTCCAAATGACTCGGCTGGGCTGGCACTGCCCTTGATCGTCATCTCGAAGCGGTCGTCGATATCATCTTCGATCGAGGCAGCCTCTCGCGAGCGAGTGGGATCGCCCGCGGAGCGTGTGGCAGGTGCGGAAGCCTTCAAGCCGTCGATCAGCAATCGCGCCTTTAGTTCGCGTATAGATTGCGGACGATCTTTCGGGTCTTTTGCGAGGCACGCCGCGACCGCCTCTTCCCATTGGGGCGGAATTGCCTCAGCACCCGAGATACCGAGATCAATCCGTCGCTGCCACATCGGCGGAGCGATCTTGTGGTGGACCTGTTGCCAATCGATAACTCCCAGCAAAGGAGGCTTACTCGTCAAGAGCTCGTAGAGCGTAGCTCCGAGCGAATAGATGTCGTCCAGCGGCGTGGGCCGCTCTCCGTCCCATTGCTGCGGACTGACGTAAGGTGGGCTACCACTGGAACCGAGCTTGCCCGTGAGCATCGTCATGGAGTCGCTGATGCTTCGAGAAATGCCGAAATCGGCGATCTTTAGTTCGCCCCGCCGGTTAAGCATCAGGTTCCGTGGCTTCAAATCCCGATGCACGATCTGTCGCCGGACATGCGCGTGACTCGAGCGCGTCAAATAATGACTCAATCCATGGAAGTAGATCGCTGTGAGTCAATATCTTATTTGCTTTTGTAACTCGTAGGTCGGACAAATTGCCCCCATCCACATACTCCATGGAAATCGCGGCGGCGTGGTCGTCGTGCTGGAAAGTCGTAGATCCGAACGATGTTCGGATGGGCCAAACTGAGACCGAGCTTTGGTTTCCGCGTTTCAGGCTGTCGAGTGAAGCGCTATCGTGGAGAAGGGTGTCGGGAAGCACCTTGAGGGCGACGGGCTTTCGAGGTAAGCATCCTGCGCAAGCCAAACCACGCCCATGCCGCCGCGGCCGATGATTTTCTGCAAAGTGTAGCGGCGAAAAATTCGTTGACCCGCCCCGAACCGAGGGATTTGTATCGTTCCGGCCAGATCCAGATCATCTGGCAATCCGTCGCCCTGCATAAAATATTGGTAGTTTGTAGGGTGAACAATTTCAATCGTTTCCTGTGAAGCGGACTTTTGCAGCCATGCCGGTGACCCTTCGGGGATCTGAGTTTGTTGTAGCAGAAGCGGTGAGAATTGCGCCCTTCCGGGAGTTAGCGGTTTTTCGTCATTTGGTCCTGGCGCTCAGATCGGTTCCAAACGGCGAGTCCCTTGCGCACGCGGCGCATATCTGTTAGCGATCAGCCTGTCGGAGCGCCTTCTAATCGCGCAGTCCGCATGCCTCGAAGGATCCGGCTTGCATGACGTCCTCTCTCAAGCGCCGCATAGGGCTTGGCATCATTGTAGCCTTGGCCCTCTGGAGCGGGCTGTGGCTTCGCGAATGGATCTACCCTGCCAGCGAGGCGTACCGCTTTCGCTGGGATATGAACAACGCATGGAAACAGGGAATGATAATCCTCGATGCGGCGAGAGCACGTCCGGATATTTCGAAAACGTCGCCCACATTGGGGCAAGTCTATCGCAGCTATCTTACCCGATACGACGCGGCAATCGCTGCCAGCGTCGATGGGCGGTATCAGCTCGATTATCCGCCGGGGCGTTTGTTGCTTATTGCGGTTTGGGTGTGGGCGAGTTCGATTGCCGAGCAGGTGCCACCTGAATCGATTGATACGGTCATCTGGCCGCTGCTCATGTTGAACACGGCATTTGAGCTTCTTTTAAACGTCATAGGCTCGTCACCCCATCCGCGGCTGACTTGTATACCGGACTTCCACTTCGGTTGCCAATTCTGGCTTGCCGAGCCTTTGATTCCCTCGGGAGCCCTCCCTTTTCACCGCAGTTTGGCCCTCCGTTTCGGGCGTCGAGGACCTCAATCATGGGTCCCACCCTCAACGCAGCTGCCCTGCTAGACACCAAACTCGGTTCGAAGCTTGATACGCTGGTCGGCTGGCCGGTCGGCCTGTCGCTTTCCGTGCGACGCGGCATTGATATTGGTGATGGCGTCGCTCCTTCGTTCGTTCGGACTTGCCCGGCACGATCTCCGAAACGACCGCCGGATTCTCATTGCGTTCGCAGCGCCGTGGGTTCTGAGTTCGCGTTTCTGGCGCAAATGCACGACCGCTATCTGGTCTGGGGAGCCCTGCTCACTGCTGTGGGAGCGGGCGTATCGCCCGGAGCGACCTTGCTGCACATCGTCGCAAGTTTTCTAGCCTTTCTTCCCATAGGCTACCACCTGCTGGCCTTCAACCGGCAATTCGACCACCCTTTAATGCCGGTCTTTCAGGCGACCTGGCCCGACGCGTCGTGGGCGACTATTTTGTTGGCTTTTCTCCTTCTTTATCTCGCCTTAAAGCCCTCGCGCTCGAGGTACGCGCAAATGACAATCCGGATCCCGCAATCCTTCGTCCCGCGCGGACGCTTCGACAGGGATCGGGCAGAGGAAAGCCGGCGGCCAATGAACCTTTCTAGTACCCAATAGACCAGCGCCGCCAGATTGTGCGAAGACAAGCCGCAAACGACTGGGTGAAGATGTCGGCGTTCGCAAGCGCGGAATTTTGCATGGCGGATCGCAGGCCGGCGCGAATTTCTGCGAGGCGGTCCCGCTGGGCGGAACTTCTGATGGCAATCTCGAGATACTGCTTGGGATCTTCCGCGACAAACGAATCGAGACCGACGCAGTGCAGCATCGCCGCGGTCTGCCGCGAAATCATGCAGTCGCCGGAGAGGGTTATCACGGGTACGCCCATCCAAAGCGCATCCGCGGACGTTGCTCCTCCGCTGTAGGGGTGTGTGTCAAGCGCAACGTCGATATCGCCGTATTCTTTTAAGAGTTGCGGGTAGGGCGAAGGGCCGCGCAATTCAATCCGCTCAGCCGCGACGCCTCGCGCAGCGAACTGGGCCAAAACGTGCCGGCAGAGTTCTGGAATAGAGAACGCCCGGCTCTTCAAAAGCAACGACGCGTCCGTCGCGTTGATTATCGACGCCCACAACTCAATGGTGTCCGGGTTGAGCTTATCGAGCCGGCCGAAGCTGCCGAAGCGGAGTTTCCCGGTAACATCCCGCGCCGCAACATCCGGGGCAAGTTGCGGGGGCGACCAGCACAGGCGCGTAGGCAGGCAAAGAACCTGTTCGACAAACCGTTGCGGTGATCCGGGTGGCGTGGTGACGGGGTCGCTCAAAATGTAGTCCATCGTCTCGATGCCCGTAGTGTCGAAGTAGTCGAGCCAGGTGACTTGCACCGGAGCAGGTCTTCTCGCAAAAATCAGAAGGCGATTGTCGGGCACATGCCCGCAAAGATCGAAGAGGATATCGATTCCATCCCCCTCGATCTTCTTCGCCGCCGCAGAGTCTTCGAGCGTTTGAATGGGAGTCCACGTTTCTGCGGCCGCACGCAACTCTTCCGTGGTTGTGTCTTCCTTTAAGGTATTCGAATAACAGTGGATAGAAAAGTTGTTACGATCGAGTGCGGAAAAAACCGGTCGAAGCAACCGGCCCACAATGTTGCCGTTGAATTTGGAAGAAACGAAGCCCAGCTTCAAGCGTCGCTCGGGATCTCTCGTATTTGAAAAGCACTTGCCGCGCGGGTAGTGTTTCTTGGCGTGCCTCTCTGCCCAGGCTTGGTGCTGCCTCAGGAATTCTTCCGCAGTTGATGATTGGGAAAAGTGGAGCGAAACGAGGTAATTACTGTGCAATCCGACATTGTTTGGAGCAAGGGCAAGCGCCTGCGCGCAATAGCGGATCGCCGCGTCCGGTTCGCCGAGGTATTTATGAAGGTTGCCAAGGTTGTTGTGAGCTTCCGCGAATGCGGGTTTGAGCTTGATCGCTTTCAAAAGGCATTCCTTGGCAGCTTGAAAATGAAAGGCTGCGATGTGAGCCGTTCCGAGGTTATAAAGAGCGGTTGCGCGCTCGGGGGCTAAAGAGGCTGCGCGGCTCAAGAGGGCTATCGCCTCAGTCGGATTTTGTCGCTGCAACGCGAGGATGCCCAGATTTTCCAGCGCCAGGGAATGGGCCGGCGCGCTCTGTAAAACAACTCTGAAATCGCGTTCCGCCTCTGCGTAGCGACCGGCACGCAAAAGCGCTTGCCCTCGTTCCAGGAGAGCGGGGACGCCGCCCGAGCTTGAGGAGGGATGAGCGCCATTCGTTCCTCCGTGGCAGTGCTTAAATTTCTTTCCGCTGCCGCACGGACAGGGATCGTTGCGACCAGTGGAGGGCATGTTAATAGTCAAATGGCTTATGCGAATCGCGGGAGGCTGCCGGACTCAAGGCTTGTTGCATGATTGCCCCACGGCCCGGCATACATGGTTGCGATCGGATTTCACACCGACGCGCGCCTGGTAAAATTTTGGAGGCGTGGAAGCCCTTCGATCATCCAAAGCATGAGATTCAAGAGTTTCGCTTGGCGGTTAGGCTAGTTTGATCGGAAGACCTGCGAGAAGGGAAATTGAAAACGAAGACGCTGCGCTCTCCATACTCGCTGCGATATCGCTTGACAATTGCGCGATGGACTTTGAGCATACCCGCCGTTGCGTTACCGAACTCCCATCTTCGGATGTTCCCCGCATGTCCTGCGTGACTTCGGCAGGCAACGGTTCGGTTCGCAAGTTTCCTTTCCTCAGGCAGGCTGCCCTCACGGGTTTAAAGCGTCAGCTATTCCGACTTTCTTGCCATGAAAAAATATAGGTTTCTCACCGCGCCATACAAAAGGAACCTCGGTGCGCGTGCCGCATCGGTGAGCGCCCTCTGTCTCGTCAGCGCCGCGCACGCCTTCGATAGTACTCGGCTTCTTCAGCCCTCCACCAACAACTGGAAAGACTACAACAACTGGTCTACGCCTGTGCGCCGGACCATGCGCCGGTAGCGCCTGGAGACAATGCGATTTTCACCCAATCCAATCAACTCTCGCCGACGATTTCTGTCACCGGCGCTCCGCTCCTCGTTACGATCGACTCAATCACATTCAATCCGGGTGCGAGTGCCTTTGCCATTCAGAACGCCGGATTCCTTACCCTTCAGGGTGTCGGGATCGTAAACAATTCTGGTGTCGCGCAAACGATCAACAACTCGGCTTTCTTGTCTTTTATTGTGAATTCAAGTGCCGGAAATGCGACGATCAACAACTCGTCTAATTTGCAATTTGTTCAGAATTCAAGTGCCGGAAATGCGACGATCAACAATTTGATCGCTGGACAGACTGTTTTCCAGGAAGCGTCAACTGCCGGAAACGCGCTAATCAACAACGTCGGAGACGGAACTTCCACCCAATTCCAAGGCAATTCTTCTGCTGGGAATGCGACGATTACCAACAGTGGAGCAGGAAGCTTTACGTTGTTCGGCGCGCCTATCCCTGCCTTCGGGCCGGTGCAACCGGGCAACGGAACCGCAGCGAATGCAACGATCACCAATAGCGGCGACAATTCGTTCACCGCTTTTAATCTCGGAGCCTCCGGCGGAAATGCGGCGCTCATCAATGCGAACCCGACAGCCTTTATCACCATCGCAGAACTGGACACTGCGGGAACCACGGTGGGTTCAATCGCGGGGAATGGAACGATATATCTGGGCTCAAAGAACCTCACGGTCGGCAGGCAATCAGCAGAGCACAGTTTTCTCGGGAGTGATTGCCGACGGAGAAGCCCCTTGCTGCCGGATTTCTGCAGACAGGGGCAGGGCCGTTCACCGGCGGTTCCTTGACAAAGGTCGGCGCTGGGACGCTGACACTGACGGGTTTGAACACCTATACCGGTGGCACCAACCTCAACGGAGGAATCCTCGCGGTAAATAGCGACTGTAACTTGGGAACCGGACCCCTGAGCTTCAATGGCGGGACGCTCGAGGCGCTCGCGTCTGGCGGCGGAATTACTTCAAGCAAACCGGTGAGCCTTGCCGCGGGCGGTGGAGCTTTCCTGGCTGACGCTGGCACCACATCGACGCTAAGCGGCCTCATCTCCGGTCCGGGCGACCTGGACCAAATCGGGACCCGGTCTGCTGATCATGGGCGGCACAACACGTACACCGGCGGAACGACAATTCTTGGAGGCACGATTCTGACCCAGAACGCTTCGGCTTTGGGAACGGGCCCGGTGGCCTTTGGAAATGGGGCAGCGCTCCAGGTTCAGAATCTCCTTAACGTCAATGGCAACTGGACGGTATCGCCCGGCACGGCGAGCGTCAGCGGCGGCACGGTTCAGACGTTTGGCGATTTCAATCTTGGCGGCGGCGGCACGTTGATCGTGAACGCCAATTTCAACGTCCCGGGGGCCGCGAACATCAATAGCAGCGGCTTCGTGGTGAACAGCGCGTTTACAGCCAATGACGACATCAATCTGAATGGAAGCGCTGCAGCGGTTGTCAACGGACTGCTGACCTCTCCGAACGTCAATGTCAACAACAGCTCCTCTTTGGTTGTGAACGCCCCCGGCACCGTCGCTGCCAACGTGAACGTCGGGCCGAGCGCTCTTCTGGGGCTTTTTGGCAGGATCAACGGAAGCGTGGTCAATGCGGGCTTCTTTCAGGGGACAGGCGTTGTCAACGGCAACGTGCTTAACAGCGGGATCGTCTCTCCGGGGGCGTCGATCGGAACGCTCACGATCAACGGCGACTACCGGCAAACGGCGAGCGGCACATCTGCGCATTGAGGTGGCGGGCGCCTCGGCGGGCCAGTATGATGTGCTTGCGGTAAACGGGCGGGCGTTTCTCGCCGGCACGCTTCAGCTCGTTCGTGTGGGTAACTTCAGGTTACAGGTGGGCGATCGGATCGCGTTCCTCACCGCCAGCGGCGGCGTGAACGGGACATTCAGCAACGTCGAGAACGACTTCCTTGCGACCGACTCCATCGTGGTCCTGGACGTCGTCTATCTGGCGAATTCGGCGGTTCTCGCCGGAACCCAGGTGGTCGTTCTGGAAGGCACGCAGGGCTCCTTTGCGGAATTTGCCAGCCTCTTCTGTGGCACGCCCAACGCGATCGCAGTGGGGGAGGCGCTCGATAGCGCGGTCGGTGATCCGCGGGCTTCGGAGTTGATCGATTTTCTTAACAACCAAGCTCTGACCGACCTCTGCGAAGACATTGATCTAATCTCGCCCGAGTCGCTGACCTCGATTTTTGTCATCGGCGTGTCGCTTGCCAACGTGCAGACGGCCAATCTGGAGAGGCGCATGACCGACATTCGTGCGGGCAGCACCGGGTTCTCGGGCGGATTTGCGATTAGTGGCAGCGGACCGAGCTTTTGGGAGGGTTTTGCCGGTGTGAGCGGACCCGAGGGCAAGAGCGGTCCCGCGGTATTCGCGCCGGTCCCGCAGAATCGCTGGGGAGTATTTGCGACGGGCCTTGGCGAGTTCACGAACGTGGACAGCACCTTCAATGCGAGCGGCTACGACCTTGCCACCGGAGGCTTCACGATGGGCGTTGACTATCGCATCGGATCAAACTTTGCCGTCGGGTTGACCGGCGGCTATGCCTACACGAGTGCCGATCTCGTCAATGACGAGCAGCATCGGGGTCAACGGCGGAAAGCTTGGGCGTCTATGCGACCGCCTTTAGTAGCGGCTTCTATCTGGACACCGCGGTCATTGGAGGCCTGAGCGGATACGACACGCGCCGCACGGCGCTCGAGGGCACAGCCCGGGGAGAGACTCTGGGCGGCGACCTCAACGTGCTCGTGGCGGGGGGCTACGACTGGAAGAAGGGCGGCCTGACCATTGGCCCCACGGCGAGTTTCCAGTATACGCTTATTGGCTTTGATGGCTTTAGCGAAACCGGTTCGCTGGCTCCCCTGGCGTATCCGAGTCAGAACGCGGAATCCTTCCGCACGGCCTTTGGCGCGAGAGCCTCCTACGATTGGAAGATCGGACCCGCCCACATCATCCCGGAGCTCCGCCTTGCCTGGCAGCATGAGTTCGGAGACACCGACTACTCGCTTGTTTCGAGCTTTGCGAGCGGGGCTGGCAATAGCTTCACGGTGAGCGGTCCGGAAATCGGTCGCGACAGCATGTTGATCGGTGCGGGCTTTGCCATTCATTGGAACGATCGCATTAGCACCTACGCCTACTACGACGGCGAACTCTTCCGCACCAACTTCCTGTCGAACAACATTTCGGCGGGCTTTCGACTAACGTTTTAGGCGTTTGCTCTCATCAGGAAACGCGAGGTGGGGGATCGTTCTATTCGAGCTTCTTTCGCTCGCGTTTTGCGCCGGCACACGAGCGGCGGAGAATCCCGTTTCATCAAGACGACCCGCCATTCACGTCCACGTTGCGGGGTTTGGGAACGTTAGTGCCGCGGATGTTGCGGCCGTCCTGGAGTCCGCGGCGAGCGAGATTTGGCGATACTGTGCGCGCGCGCAGCTTACGGGTATCGACGTCTACCATCGAAGCGGGTTATCCGATAACCAACTTCGAGCGTGAGCCAAGCGGCCGCGTCGCGATAGGTCTGACGGCCAGAAATACCCGTTGGGCTCAGTATGGCTTTCAATTTGCGCACGAGTTTTGCCACGCGCTGGCGAACTTCAGCGACAATACCCGGCGGTCGGTGCGTTATCCAAGACATGCCAATTCCTGGCTGGAAGAGAGCCTGTGCGAAACGGCTTCTTTGTTTACGTTGCGGGCCATGAGCCGCTCGTGGGGTATCGCCCCGCCCTATCCGGCTTGGAAGAACTACGCCCGATGGCTCAACCACTATGCGGAGCAGCGCCTTGCGCAACCGGGGCACCACCTCCCGCCCGGAACGCCATTCCCGACCTGGTTCAAGCAGAACGAGCCCGCCCTCCGAGCAAACCCGGCTGGACGCGAGCGAAACACCGTTATTGCGATCCAGCTTTTGCCTCTGTTCGAGGCAGACCCACGCGGATGGGAGGCATTGGTATTCCTCAATCGCGGATCCCGCCGAGGAGATGCGTCGCTCGCCGAGCGTCTGGCGGAGTGGCGATCCCAGTGCCCGCAGGACCTCCGTCCCTTCCTCGGCAGGCTTGCGGGAGCTTTCGGAGTCAAGCTCTAGCCGCAACGCCAAAGGCGCTTGCGGGCAGGCCATTTGTTGGCAGACTGCATGAGTGGAGTTCGACGCGTTTGGCCGCTATAGTCCTCTGAAGGACGGGACCGGAGCGCCGGCTATTCTGGGGCACGGCGCATGGGGAACGGTGCATAAGGCGTTCAACAATGATCTTCGTTGCTATGCGGCTCTGAGATTTATCGCTTATGACGCTTTCCCGAGTGACGAAGGGCGAAACCAGTTCGTAGGTGAGGCTCGGTCAGCTTCGCATATCCACCATCCCAGCTTGGCCTCGGTATTTCCGCTGGAATTGATCCAGCAACGGTACCTTTATGCCACAGAGTTTTGTGACGGCGAAACGCTGGCATCGCGCGTAGCGCGCGACGGTCCCCTCGAGATGCTCCCGGCGCTAACGATAATGAGCCAGGTCGCGGCTGGCCTCGAGTTGGCATCCTCGGCTGGCTTGCTCCATCGAAACATCAGCGCAGAGAACATCATGCTGATGCAGGAGGACGAGGATTTCTCGGTCAAAGTCCTTGATCTCGCGCTACCGTCCCGAACGGCTGCGGCGCACGAATCAAATTCTCGGCATGACTGCGAATTTTCCGCCCCGGAGGAGATCGCTGGCAAAGCCGTCGACGTAAGATCGGGGGTCTATTCGCTCGGAGCGTTACTCTATTATATGTTGGCCGGCGCGGAAAGTTATAAGCTAGTTCGGGCGAAGTCCCTGGCAAACGAAGAGGTCTCGCTTGATGATATGGTCGGCTTTTCTCCCCAGGTGGCTGACATACTAAGGAACGCTCTCTGTCACGATCCCGCGGGACGAACTGCGACGTTCGCGGATCTCCGTGATGCGATTGACAAGGTGCTTCAAGCGCCCAAGCGACTGCAGCCCGAGGTCGTTGCTCTACCGGCGCAGGAACCAGTGGACAGTGCCGCGATGACACAGGATCTGCCCTTTCTCGAATCGACTCGGGTGGAGGCAAGGGAGGAGGTGCCGCCTGCTGCGCGAGTCGAGGTTGCCGCCGCGCCGAAGCCTCGAGGACTGGTTATCCCGGCAAAGCTGCTTGGATCGGCGCAGCCGGGCACCGTTCTTCGATTGAAGCGTGAAGGCGAAGGCGGTGAACAACTGGTGGTCTGCGCGCGGAATCGTTTCCGAATAGGCAGATCCGCCGCCGCTGGGGCCGATCTGCCCACGCGGTTTCTTCCGCGCGGCAGCGCCAATGACACGAAGACAAAGCGGTTGAGCAGAATTCATGTGACCGCAAAATGCGAGCGAGGTCAGATTCTTCTTTTCGACGGCGACAGTGTGACACCGAGCGCCAACGGATCCACCTTCGACGGGAAGGCTCTTTCGACAGAAGCGCCGCTGACACTCCTCAAAGCTGGCGATCTACAGCTGGCTGAGGTTTTTTCCATCAGAGTCTCTCCTCGCATTTCCGAGCACACCGATCCCCCAAACATTTCAAACCTCGGGAATTGGAGAGGGCCCGAGCGCGAGAGTGCCTTTTCGGTGACCGGTTCAATCCTGTTTTTGCCCACTGAACTGAACGAAGTGCGTATGGCGGTCTGGCTTCTCACAACGGCGCCCTTCAGAAGCAGCAAGGCATTGCCTTTGGATTTCTCGCCGCAGGCGGGCGGCCAGGAAACCGGGGCCTTGCACTACTATCGTGGATGCTTCTGGATTGAGCAGAGGGCGCGGGATACGGTTTCCATTGATGGTCTTGTTCTGGCCCCATATGAGATTGCGCCGCTTGTCACGGGCCAGATCCTCGAGGCCGGCGGTGCGAAGATACTCCGTCAAGATAGACGATGTGAGCGAAGTCCGTGAATTAGCCCATGTCTAAGTTTCAGCTCGCTAGCCGAGACCTGCGCGGTGTCGCTCAAGTGCTGCGGTGATCACGGTTCTAATCTCCGCGTTGAATCTCCAATCAGCGAACAGGAGGCTTCGCGAACGCAAGCAAAGCTTCTCCAGCGCCTGAATCGCGGGTTCGAAAACCGAATGGAGTGCGAGGGGCGGCGCGTCGCCGAGGTCGCCGCAGAATGCGCCGGGGGTTAATCCGGGGAAGCATCGGATGAGCAATGCGATCGAATCCCACCAGAGCTCGCCAGGCAGATACGCCAGCGATTCCTCGGGCGTGAGCGTTTGGGGATTCAGGAGTCTGTGAGGTCCGAGAGAAGCCGGCCACCGCGCATCCGATGCACAAAGTTCGCTCACCCGCTTGGAGATTTCCTCGCCCTCCTGAAGCTCGGCAGCCACCGCCTGCGCGAGACTGAAAACTTCGTCGAGAGCGATCGGCAGCGTGTTCTGATCATTCACCAGCAAGGTGCGAACGCCGAGGGTCGCCAAGGCATGAAGATCACACGGCGAACTCGTCATCGGCAAAGTCTCGAATGGAACGTTCGGAAATCGAAGCCCCTCGGCGGAGCAAATCGCCACCGCGATATGTTCGGGCAGCCTCTGCGGCAGGGTGCGGAAGCGCCGCTCGCCATGCGCGAGCCCTTCCGTAAGGTTCGCGTAGAAGTCGACCCGGCCCAGCGACAACGTCAAACGAAGCCAGAGCAGATCGGTCTGCGAAATCGCGATTCTCTCTTGCGTTGAGAGGGTTCCCTCCAGGACGACTGTGTCATCGTTCTGCGAAAGGACCTTGCGAATTCGCACGGCGCCAGTGGCATTGAGTGGATTGCTCGAAGTCACCGGGCTGTAGACGGATGTCGTCTGGATACCGGGCGCGACGAAGTATCGCACGTCGCTCGTTTCGATAGGGAGGGCGAAAGCAGAGCCAAGGGCGGACAAACCCACTTTTGCCGTCCATAAAAATGGCAAATTGTGGCTGGTCTCGGCAAGGCTTACGCGGAAACTGTCGGCGGACAGATTCAGGAAGGGGAGCTGCTCTTCGCGAACGAACTCCCGCGCGAGCCGGAATGCCTGGAGAAGAAGATCCAGCTTTAGGTGGAAGGTCTCGATCAGGCGGCCTCCACGCCCCTGTTTGCCGAGAAAGAGATGCCCGCCTCCTTGCTGTATCGCGTCCGCATTGTGCAAGGTGCGGTAAACCCCCGCAAGCTTGAAGACCTTGCTTCCGTCCTCAACTCCCTTCCACGGCTGGCCCCCGAGGACGTCCACGTAACTCTCAAAGCTTAGCGGAGCAAACTTGCGTGCCATCATCAGGCCTCCGTCGGGATTCAGCGGGACGAGCGGTCCCAAGGTCTGTCTTGCCTCCTGGGTTGCCTCATTCTCCGGAGAGCCCGTTGTGACGGGCAGGAACGGGGGTTTGGAAGTTTCGCGGAGGTAGAGATATCGCGCGAGGGACGTGCTGAATGGGGGGAGACCGTGTTCCTCCAAAAGCCGGTCGTCGAGGCAAAGCTCCCAAGGCTCCGAGGAAGCCGCATCCCTTGGGTTCAGCGGCCCCGAAAGAGCAAGGTCAAAGTAGATTGGCAGCGGGTGGACGCCTTCAAAGTGGAGCTCAATCTTGCTGGACCTGTCGAGCCGGGCAAGGAACTCGGCCCGCCTCTTCCAGCGCTGGTCCAGTGAACGATTCGAGAAGGTCTCTCGATAGGCATCCAGAGTCGTTTCAAGACTGCTGATGTTCTGGATCCAGAGCTCAATCCAGTCATGGACATACCCACCGTTGTCAACCAGGCATCCGAGATAAACCGACGCCTCGAGGGTATCCCTTAGCAAGACAAATGCTCCGGCGACCGGATCCGGCGCCTCGCAAACGATCACGCACATCCGAAGGGCGCCTTTTCGCGTCGGCGTCGGAAATCGGTACGGCACGATATCCTTTCTGCAGTTGGCCGGGAGTTTCTTTGCCGGGAGGAGATGCCACAGGCTTTGAGTATTGAATTTTCCTTGGAAATAAAGCCTTTTTGCCTTGCGCGGGCGGCCTTCGGGGCAAGGGAAATGTCGATTGCAGCCGTTTGGGGTTCCGCTATACCCTCTCTTTGTGAGGGCTACCCCGCCAGAAACGAACCGATGGGCATCTGAAGTCGCCGCGCGGTTGCGATTGCTCCAGTCCAGCTTCGCCGATGATTCGCCAGATATGCGCGAGCGGACTCTGATCGATGAACTTGAACAGGCCCTCAAAGCGGTGTCGCTGGGTAAGCGCATGGAATATATCGAGGCTCTCGCGGAGCAATTTCCGGCGCCTGAGCCTGCGACGGGCGCGCCGCGCGCATCCGCTGAGGCCATCGACGTGCCGAAGCCGCCCGGCGATCCGGCCGCCCTTGCCGAGCAGCTTCTGAATTCGCTTCGAACCATGGCGCCGGAGGAAAGCGCGGCGATTGGAAAGCAGATTCAGGACTCCGGATTGTTGCCCGCCGCAACCAATGCGGGAGCTCTGGAGGTTCCTGAAGAATTGCGAAAGCGGATGGAGAAGCTCGCGCCCGGCAAGGATTTGGACATTCGGAGAGCTCTTCGTTTGCTCGATATTCTGATCGAGGTCACCGGTAACCTCGATCAACTGGTATGGCAGGTGTGGAAGAATATTGCCGCCAAGTCTGTTATTCAGCGTGAGGCAGGCGCCAACACTGACTTTCGCAAGACCCTTGCACCCTACCTCTCGGGCGACTCCGAGGTTTCGACCGAACAGATCAAACAGATCGTTAATAAGACTCGAAAGCTCGTGTCCGGCCTAATGGCCGCGATGGGCAACGTTGGCGAAATAACCGCCAATAAGTATCTGGATCGCTTGTCGCCGGAAACCATCAGGAAGCTGGCGGAAGCAGACTCCGGCGTCTTTGAAAGCCTTGAAAAGAAGTGCTGGCGAAAGTATACTGGCGTTTTCGATTCGCTGAACAGGGCCGCCCTCGAGAGAGAGGTCCTCGATGCGATCAAGAAGTATACGGAAAAGCTCGTTTTGGGCGCTGATGTTGCTAACACCTTAGAGGATTAGTATGCAGATTCATTGGCATGAAGGCTTATTTCTTCAAGCTCATCACCTTCAGCGAAGCCAGAAAGGCCTGGCAGACGCAATATCTGCCGAACGCCGCCTTTCATGGGCTTACCCGTATGGCGTAGTTGAGGCGCGATTGAACCCCGATGATCTCGAAAACATGCGCATTCGCTTTGATCGCCTCCGCGCGATCATGCCGAGCGGCGTCGAAGTAAATTTCCCGGCCGAAGCGGAACTGCCTTCCATCGACATCAAACAGTCTTTCGCAACCAGCGGGGGGATGCTCGATATTTCGCTGGCAGTCCCGATCTGGTTTGAGGCGCGCGCCAACAGCGTCGAATCGGGGAGCGCTACGGACGCGCGGGCGAAAGTCCTTTATCGCGTGCACGAAGTCGAGTGTGCCGACGAAAACACTGGTGAAAACTCGAAGCCGCTCCTGATGCGCAGGATCAACGCGCGATTAATTCTGGAGAATGAAGATCCTTCCGATCTTGAAGTGATTCCGTTGCTCCGCGTGGTTCGCGCTGCAGGGCAGGATGCTGGCTTGCCGCGCCAGGACCCCGAGTATTGCGGGCCGTGCATTGTATTGGGCGGCTCGCCGATACTCATGGAATTGGCGAGAGATTTGGCAAGCCAGGTCGAGGCAAGCAGGAAGGAACTCGTTGTTCAGCTGACGCGCGGCGGGTTCAGCCTCGAGAATCTTCGGGGCGTGCAGTTTGAACAGATCATGCGATTGCGGACTCTGAATCGTTTCGGCGCGCGGTTACCGTCCCTGGCCGAAGCGCCAAACACCTCCCCGTTCTTCATGTATCTCGAGCTTCGGGAACTGCTCGGCGAGCTGGCTGCGCTGCATCCAGATCGCGACGTATTCGACGTCCCGGCATATGACCATGACAATCCTTATCTCGCGTTTGGCGAGCTGAGCGCAAAAATTCGCTCGCTGCTGCGCGGAACGGTCGCTCCGACTTACATGAAGGTTCCTTTCGCGAACGTCGGTGGGATCGTTACGGCGGTCTTCGAGGACAAGCATTTCGCCCTCCCCAACGATTACTTCCTGGGTATAGAAACAAAGGAGGACCCGCGAGCGCTCGCGGCGTTGGTTGAGAACCCCGACGAATTCAAGCTTATGCCGAAAAGCATGGCTTCGCGCGCGATTCGGGGCGTCCTGCTGAAGGAGGAACGCTTCGTGCCCCTGGAACTTCCGGCCAAAGGCAATTTGCACTATTTCCGATTGCTAAGAAGCGCCTCAACACGCGCTTGGGACCAGATTCAGGCGGAAAAAGCCGCTGTGATTCGCTGGCCAGACGAAGGTGTCTCGGACTTTGATATCAGCCTCTATATGACGCTGCCCGCAGGCTCCGATCATCGATAAGCTTCCTTCCTTGTGACGCTCTTCGACCTCTACGAACCGCTCTTCCAGTACATCTGCATGCTCAATCGCATCGCAAGGAAGGGAAGTAACGAAGCGATTGAATACGATTCGCTCCGGACAGAAATCGTCTCCCTGCTGGATTCCATCAACAAACGGGCGCAGACCGATCCCTTGCTGGCGCTGCAAGCGAAGAAGCTGGAGATGCCTGTCACGTTTTTCGTGGACTCAATGATTTCCGAGAGCAACCTGCAATGTGCGGCGCAGTGGCATAAAAATCGCATCGCCTATTTGCACAACGAACTCGCGGGCGACGAAAAGTTTTTCGACTTGCTCGATGAGACATTGAACGACCCCAGTCCCGAGGCGACCGAACGGCTGTTCATCTATTACGTCTGCATGGGGTTGGGGTTCACCGGCTGGTACGCGGGCCAGCCGGAGTATCTCCGGCGGAAGATGGAGACGGTCGCGAAGCGCATTGGTGTTGACGAGCTTAACAAGGCTGCGCGCATATGTCCCGAGGCCTACGAGCATGTCGATTCTCGAAACCTTATAGAACCTCCGGGATCCAGGATTGGAGCCATAGCGCTCGCATTCCTGGCGCTAAGTCTCGTCGCGCTGGCGGTTAACTTTTACTTGTTCAGGATCGGTTTGATCGGCCTTACCGAGTCGCTGCAGGAGATTTTGCGCCACGATCTGATGAAGTAAGTGTGAAAGGCCAGAGCCGTTCATGAACCAGCTATTTTACATACTTGGTTTGTTCTCCAATCTCCCGAACTGGCTCAGGAACAGCATCTACATTCTTGGCGCTCTGAGTGTGCTGGGGATCGGGATCAGCTTCAGCCCGACCGTGGCGGTGATCGTCGGCATCGGCGTCCTGTTTGCTGTCGTTTTGCTGGGCATCTACTCGTATCTTCTCAAGCGTCGGCAGGAAGCGCGGACCGCTGCGCTCGGCGGGGAACTCCAGCAAAATAGCCAGGCAACGCCATCTGCGATCAGCGATCCCGCCCGGAAAGCGCGTCTCGAGGACTTGCGAAAGCGCTTTCAGCAGGGCCTCGACAAGTTCAAGGCAGTCGGCAAGGACCTCTACAAGCTGCCTTGGTATGTCGTAATTGGTGAGCCGGCTGCCGGAAAGTCGGAGGCGATCAGGCATTGTGACGTTGGTTTTCCTCCGGGCATGCAGGATGATTTTCAGGGCGTCGGCGGAACCATCAATATGAACTGGTGGTTTACCAACTACTCAGTGATTCTCGACACCGCGGGGCGCCTTCTGTTCGAGGAGGTGGCGCCGGGAACCACCAGTGAGTGGAAGGAGTTTCTCGGGCTATTGCGAAAGCACAGGCCGAACTGTCCGATCAACGGGTTGCTGCTTGTCATACCGGCGGATAGTTTGGTCAAGGACTCGGAGAAGCGCATCGAGGAGCGGGCCGGGGTGATTGCGCGCAAGCTCGAAAATATCCAGCGTGAGCTCGATATTCGGTTTCCGGTCTACGTGGTTATCGCGAAATGCGACCTGTTGAATGGTTTTCGCGAATTCTTTGAAGATGTCGATGATCCGGCCGCGAAGCGGCAGATGCTGGGTTGGTCGAATCCGGATGCGATAGACACGCCGTTTGCGCTGGAGAAGATGGATGAGCATTTGCGGACCGTGGTCGAGAGATTGCGGCGTCGAAGGCTTAAGCTCTTGGAGGATCCGGTCGCCGGGAACTCCGATCAGCGCCGGACGGATGAAGTGGATCGGCTCTATGCATTTCCAAACAGCATCTCGCTGATCACGCCGAGTCTCCGCCGTTATCTTTCGACGATCTTCATTGAAAGCGAATGGTCGACACGGCCTCTCTTCCTGCGGGGCATTTACTTCACTTCATCGCTTCGCGAGGGCTCGGAGCTCGATCAGGAACTGGCACAGGCGATCGGCGTCTCCGTAGATGAGTTGCCGTCGGGCCGCGTCTGGGAGCGCGAAACTTCTCTGTTCCTGCGCGATCTCTTCGTCGAAAAGATCTTCCGCGAGTGGGGATTGGTTACGCGCGCCACGAACACGCTGCGCATGTTACGCCGGCGAAAGCTCGCCATCTTTGGTTTCGGAGGTCTGGCTCTCGCGGTGTTTCTATTCTTGTCGCTGCTCGGCTACAGGGCCATGAAAGACAGCATCGGCCATCAGAGCGGATACTGGCTCCGCGCGAGCGAAGGCTGGAGTCCTCAGAACGAATGGATGCCGATCGTTACGCCAACTGAAGCAGGCTTTCGCTACAACGGACATGAGCCCATCGGAAGGGGAACAGGGAGCAAGACGAGGGACCTCTTTGATGGGGCAGGGAAGAGCCTTGTCGAATTCCATGCCGCGCTTCGGGATTTTACCGGGTCGCAATTGCGCATTGCGCCGATATTCCGTCCGTTCTATCGGCTCACAGGAAGCCTTGGTGAGGAAAAGAGACGCGCTCAGCGAATCGTCTTTGAGGGAGGCGTGGTAAAGCCTCTCGTCGAAGCGGCGCGCAGCAAGATTTCCTCAGCCGCGCCGCCGAGTCGTGACCCGAAGCTCGAAGCGATCGAAGCGAACGCATTGGTGAGTCTTATCAGAATTGAGTCAGGGATCGTAAAGCGTCAGCAAAGCCTGAATGACAAAATTACGCCCCCGGACAAAGTGCTTGCGCCGCTCCTTGTCTACACGACGGGCGGGGAACTTGATCCAAGGTTAGCCGAGCTCGCCAACTGGACTTACTCGAAAGGTGACGGAGCAGAAAAGTGGCCTGCCGGCTGGCTTAGCGGGGGCGAAACCCTTGCCAGCGACAGACCTGGCTATAACAGGCCAATCGATCTGGGTCTTGAGCGTTTCAGGAAGAGCGCTCTTCAGTCGCTCGCCGAGTCAGAGACTCGATGGAAGCTTATCGTTGAGATCGCGAATTTCCTGAAGAACGAATACGCCCCGCGAGAAAGGAGCTTGTTTCAGGCGGCGGTCAATCAAGGCGGCATCCAACAGCGGGATCCGCTGCTGGTGATGCCGTTTAAGGAGCTAAGCAATGCCAGCACGGCGTTGACTGATAAGCTTCAGAACGCCAAGGCCGCCGGATTGTTCAAAGATGGGCTGGTCTCGCTTAGTGCGGCGTATGAGCAGATTCTGAAGGAACGGTCGGACCAGCAGGGGATACTTAAGTCGATGCTTGACGAGCTTCTTAGCGAAACCGTTTCCGTGGAGACGCAGGGGAGTCAGCCGACGTTGCTGTTGAAGGAGATCCAAGACCGGCTGAATGCCATCTTGAAGGAGATTCGGGTTGAACTTAAAGGGCTCGATCTCGCGGAACTGAAGACGCTCGACAAGGCGTACCTCGGCGATTATGCAGGGCAGGGACCTGTCGCAGGCTTCCGCTTCAATCTCTACTCGTTAAGCTTTGGTGCAACTCAGGCGAAGCCGCAGTTCGACCGTTTGATCGGTAGCGATTGGGCGGGCCTTAAGAAGGTCATTGAAGATGTCGCAACGGTGCGGAAAGAGGTCGTCGCTTATGAAGGGGAATTCCAGAAGGAGTGCGCAATCAGTTTGCGACTATTGGCTTGCCTATGCGGAACGGCATCAGATCAATGAATTCTGCACCGCCTACTTGAAGCAGGCGAGGGAAGCGATCGCGCCAGTGCTGCGCTTCCCGCTCGTTTGGCCGCCGGAAGAGCGGGCGCTGACCACCGACGAATTGAGAGCGGCGGGCCAGCTCGTGGCGACAATTCATAAGGACCTGCGGTCCGAAACTTTCAAGAAGATCCCTTCGAAGCCAAGGCTCCGCTCGAAGCGTTTGACAAGCAATTGTCGCTCCTTGACCCGGTCTTGCGCGGGTTGGTGTCGCCAAACGGGAAGATCGCGGTACTCTCGATTTCGATGCCGGCGGCGCCGGCCGGCCACTCCGGCGACAAGCAAGCCGGGCACGGAGGCGCCGCAGAGAACGCCCGATGTCACGTACGAGCTTCGATCCGGCACGCCAGTTTCGGGGGATCATTACAATCTCGGCAGGCAGGGCAGAGTCCCTTTGGGTCAGGCGAGAGTGCTTATTCAGATCGGCTGCCTATCGATACAGTCTTTCACTTTCATCGTTACGATCCCAAGAGGCACGAGGTCCCGCTCCGGGCCAAACTGGTGCGCCTTGCGATTGCTGATCAAGACCAAGGAGACGTCCGCCTTTGCGCAGGATGGAATCAATTGGGAGATCCGGATCGATGACGCGCATCCCGAGGTCATTGTCAATTTTGTATTTGAATACGCTCTTCCGAAGCTGCCGAATTGGCCGACGCGGCAAAGCGTCCTCCCGAGCAACCCAAGATGAGTCGATTCTGGAAGAGGTTTCTTCGGGAGGGGCAGGGATTGTTTGCGCGGGGAGGCAGGCCACAGATTTGGCTCGGCGCGTTCGGGAAGCATCCCGGGTGGGATGATCACATCGATGACATTGGATTGGAGACCGAGAGTCTATTGCTGGCAAAGCAGATCCTCTACGTTGAAGGGATCGGAGGCCAGATTGACAGCGGGGAGTGGGAAAGGCTCGACGAGGCTCAGCGGTTGAGAGAGTTCAAACACGTTTTCCTGTGGAAGCGTGGTGAAGCCTTCCTGATGGGAAGAATCTGGTCATCTCGCGACGGGAAAAACCGGACACAATATCCGATGGTCGTATGCGCTCATTGCATTAGCATTCCGTTCAACTGGGCGCTGATTAATGTTTCGCAATGTCTTGAGGGCGTCGAAGGTCGATGCAAGAGCACGCGGCTCGCTGAAGAGGTGCGAGCGGCTGTCGGACAGTCTCTCGAGCAACTAAGGAGCTCGATCCCGCACGTTGACGGCAAAACCTCGTTCGAAGAGCCCGAGGCTCGAGCTTTGGCTGAACGCCTCGGTCTGGACGAGGACTATGAGAAAGTTTTCCGAATTGTGTATTGCATCTACACCGAGCTTGCCGGCTATGTGACCGGTGGTAAAGGGAAAGGTGGGCGCGATATCGGCGCCGGCCAGATTCGCCTTCCTTCCGTGGTTGGCATGAGCGGCGAGACTTTGGGCTTCTGGAGTCGGTTCCTGGAGCGTCTTTTCCAGAAGAACGTCCCCTTGCTGCTGACCCTGCCGTTGGAGCAACCGTGGGTTGACGCGACATGCGGTGAGCCGGCTTCGAGGGAGTTTTATTCTTTGCGCGCGAATTCCGAGATCCTGAGTGTGGCGAGCGAGGTTGCCTGCGAGGTTCCAAGAGAATTCCGAAAGGCGCACAAAGGTCTTATTCAGGCAATTGTCGACAGGATTCTGGGCTCAGATTCGGAGTCCGGATAGGAAAGGCGCCCTTGGAAATGGTTTGCCCGATTCAAGGCGATTTGTTCGGCGCTGAGCATCGCAAAGCGGCGGGCCTGTTACGGTGGAATCTGTAAATGACTCAAGTTGACGCGAAGGAAGACTGGAACAGAGGAGAAAGCTCAATAAGGGATGGTCCCTTTCGGACCGATCGAGGAGCCGATTTGTCTCTGCTGTGCGAAGCTTTTCGAAGGGCCGGCTTTGAAGAGAGCGCGGTCCAGGGCATCCTTGAGGGGAGGAGCGATCGCATGATCGATACGCAATGCGCCCTCAGGCGCACAGCGGAGGCATCGCCGCTTCATTCTCTGATCCGCCTTTTCATCCTCGGAGTGGAGGTGAACGAAGAAGACACGCGCTTGGCGTTGGTCCCTGCGGGTGTCGAATCCCTTGTTGATAGCGGGCTTCTCCAGCGCTCTGATGGTGGCATACGCGCGACGGCGCGCCTGGCGCCGTGGAAGAATTTGTTCCTATTGAGCGATTTCCTCCCGGCCGAGGGAGAATCCTTGTCGCCTGATTTCGTAATGAGCGGCGCAAGCCCTTCGTCGCTTTCACTCGCGCGCATCACGTTTCGGGATCGGGTGCCTGTGGTGCTTGATTTAGGCACGGGTGCGGGGATACACGCGTTGCTCGCGGCGACTCATGCCGAGCATGTCGTGGCGACCGATACCAACCCGCGCGCTCTCAACTTTGCTCGGATGAACGCGCTGCTGAACGGCATCGAGAATATTTCGTTCAGGCTGGGCAGTTTTTTCGAGCCGGTGCGCGATGAAAAGTTTGATCTGATCGTGTCCAATCCGCCTTTCATCATTTCGCCGGAGTCCAGCTTGATGTTTCAGAATCCAGGGATGGGCGGCGATGCGGTTTCGGAATTGATGGTGAGGCAATCTCCGGCGCATCTCAATGATCTGGGTCGTGCGGTCTCTCTCATCAGCTGGCATCATGAGGAAGAAAGCGACTGGCCGAAACGTCCCGGCGAGTGGGCGACAGGCTCCGGCTGCGATCTCTGGCTGCTGCGAGCGACCAGCGAGAGCCCGCTTGGGTATGCGGCGAACGCGCTTCGCCAAACGGAGGCGCTTCGTAGCGCCTCGTATGGGAGGCAACTCGACCGCTGGCTCGATTACTATCGGGACCAGGGAATTGCTCGGCTGGCCCTCGGCGCGGCAATCTTGCGCAAACGGTGCGCGGCGCGAAATTGGATTCATTGCGAGGACCTCGCCGGAGCCGCGGTCGCCACCGACGCCGGCGAGCAAATTCAACGGGTGTTCGCTGCCGAGGATTTTCTGGCTGCCCTGGCCACCGACGACGACCTGCTTGACCGCCGTGTTGCGCTACATCCCGACCATGTGCTCGAGCAAAAGCTCGTCGCGGGCGAGGACGGCTGGATCAGCCAAGGCGCTGATCCTCATGCCCGCCAAGGGCATCGAGCGGCGCGCCTCTATCGATCCGCGTGTGCTGATGTTCTTGTCGCAGTGCAATGGGAGCCGGACGATCCGTGAAATGATCGCCGCGGTAGGAGAAAGAGACGGAACAGACTTCGCGGCAGCCGCGACCGTCGGCCTGCCACTGGTCAAGCGGTTTCTTCGCGCCGGTTTGCTTGTTGTGATGCTGATTGTATTGGCGGTGTCCCCACCGCCGAGCTGAGCGTTGCGCGTTGAGCGTTGATGGCGTTTGCCTCAGCCGACGAGAAGCGCGCAGCGTGCGAGGCGTTGGAGCGCCAACGGAAGTTCGCTAGCGAGAATCGAACGGACCTGGGCAGGTTCCGTCACCGGCTCGCCCTCGCTCTGGATCTGCGCTTTGCCTGAGCCAATCGAGCCAGCCAGCGAATCAATGAGCGCCTCAAAATCTCGCGTACCATCCAGAAGCTCGAGAAGGGTTCGGCTGATCTGGTCGCTCAGTTCAAGCCCGGTATGGCGCAACGTGGTTACCCGCTTTCCGAGACGGTTCTCAAGCCGGGCAACAGGACTGGCCACAGGGCGGTCGCTGATCTGCGTGACAAGACGTGGCGCCCAGAGGTGAAGCTCGACGATTCCGGCGGCATAAGCGCGCAAGAGCAGATCGCAAAGGACGGCGGTATTTTTCTCTTTGGAATCGGGGGCTTCCGCCGAAAATGCCAGGCGTCGCGCAGCCGCCTCTAGTTCTGAAAAATGCACTGAGCGAGGCCAGCATTCGCCTAGATACGAGAGCGCGGCCTTGTCCAGCGAACGATTGGTCTGGATTGCTGCTCCTTTCTGAGCGCGGAACTCCTCGATGACGGGTGATTGGATGTCGGGTCTCCGGGAGACGGGCTGAACATCAGCCGCCGCGTAAAGGCCGGCGATCACCTCGGGGCGTGGCCTGTGATCCAGCGGGACTTCGCTATGACACAGCAGCGTCCGGCGAAAGCGTCTGCACATGAGGAAGTCCAAATACTGTTCACGCGCAATGATGTCGTCACCGAGTTCTTGCAACGCGGCCAGCGCGGAGGGTGTATAGTCCTCGGGCTGCATCTCGTTGAACATCGCATCCCCTAGAAACTGCAGCCCGTGCTGCGCGGCGTGAGAAAGAAACTGATGAAGATAGACCGGGTGAGAAATAGACCCCAGGTCGTCATGATAGAATGCCGCGTCGTTGCGTTCCATGGCCTTCTCGAGTTCCTTTTTGAGGATCAAACGGTAGAGATCGGGTTCTTTTTTCGAGCCGGCGAGGAAATTCAGCAGGGAGCGGCCCTGCGCAATCTTCTCCTCGGCTCTGGGAAGGTCGCGCACGTGGAAAAGCATCATCTCCCTGGTCAGGTCGCGCAGATGACACCCCGGATAGACATTGTAGCTTATGTAGGCGACGCCATTTGCGGAGAGAACGTTATGGCAGACGCTAAGAAGCCGTTCGCGCACCGCGGCGGGCACCCAGGAATAGACCCCGTGCGCGATGATGTAGTCGAACGATTCCGGAGGAGCATTGAAATCGGCGATATCGCCTCGCTCGAGCCGCACATTTTGCAGACCAAGTTCAGCGATCGTCCGGTTTCCTTCCGTGATCGGACGAGTCGCCAAATCAATGCCGAGAAACGAGCCCCGCGGCAGTGCGTAGGCCATCGCGACGAGATTCGTGCCGTCACCGCAGCCAAGTTCCAGCACGCGACAGTGCTCAACGGGCGGCGGCCGCATGCCGAAGAGCGTCGCGATCGTTGCCAGTCGATCGGGATGCGTTTGAACGTGGGCCGCGCTCGGGTAGGGGACTTCGTTGTAAGCGTCTGGAGTTTGGTCAATCATGGATGCTCGAGCGTAGGAGAAGCTAAAAGAGTGAGCTTGCCAAGCGGCGAGGGTTCTTACGATCATCTCCCGCTGTGTGGCAGTCTTTATGATAAGTGCTGAGGATTTGCTCAACCCGATTTCCGCTGAGAGTCCCTGCGGGGAAGACATCTCCTACGATCCAAGATTTCTCGCCTTGGACGCTCTTATTGCCGGAAAACCCGAGACGCAGTTTTCGGTCGCGGAAGAGCCCGATTGGAGGGCTCTTCGCGAAGCATGCCTGGAATTGTTCGAGCGCTCGAAAAACCTGCGTGTCGCTGTGACGCTCTGTCTGGCGTTGTTGAACCTCGAGGGGGCTTTCGGCTTGCGCGAGGGCTTGGCATTGCTGAAGGGCATGCTGGAGCGCTACTGGCCCGATCTCTATCCCAAGCTGGACCCTGAGGATAACAACGATCCGCTTGAACGCATCAACATACTCGCCTCCTTGTCGACACCGCTGGGCACCTTTGGTGATCCCATGAAGTTCTTGCAGCGTCTGCGCCAGATTCCATTGGCAAACTCGGCTCAGATGGGTCGCCTCAACCTCGCGGAAATTGCCGGAGACAAGATTCCCCTTCCCGAGGGAGGGGAGAAGCCTCCCGTATCCGCGGCGCAGGTCAAAGCGGTCTTTCGTGATACAAGCACCGAGGAACTTGCTGCGACTGCCCAGGCCATCTCCGATTCGATCGCGTTCGCGAAGGATATCGACAATTTTTTGACCACCACGGTCGGGGCGGACCGCGCCCCGGATATGGATGCGTTCGTGGCCTCATTGTCAGAGATCGAGAAATGTCTCGCTCCCTACCTGCCAAAGAGCTTCATGCAGGAGTCCATCGAAGGCCCGACAGAAACCTCGGCCGACTCGACAAGCGAGGGAGGAGCAGGGAGCGGTGCCATACGATCAAGAGAGGACGTCGTTCGTGCGCTCGACCGCATCTGCGAATACTACGCGCGCACAGAGCCCTCGAGTCCCCTGCCTTTCCTGTTGCGGCGGGCGCAGCGGCTTGCGGAAATGGATTTCCTTCAAATCATTGACGAATTGACTCCGGAGGCACGCACGCACCTCGATACGATCCTTGGGGCGAAACCCAGCGAAAGTGGCGAAACCGAAGGCTCCTGAGGAGTTCGCAGAGCGATAAAATGGGTTGCCTTTTCAGCTCCAAACGGTGATACTAAGTTTTGTGAGAGTCGTTCCAATTTCTTGGTCGAACCCCCTTTCAGCTTGGTTAATCCTTGGAGGATAAGTATATGGCCCGAGCAAGCAGTCAGAAATTTATCGCGCGAAACCGCGCGCCACGAGTTCAGATCGAATACGACGTTGAACTTTATGGCGCTGAGAAGAAAGTCGAGCTGCCGTTCGTGATGGGGGTCATGGCGGATCTTTCAGGCAAGCCAGCTGAAGCCTTGCCCTCGGTGGATCAAAGAAAGTTCCTGGAGATTGACGTCGACAACTTCGATGATCGCATGAAGGCCATCAAGCCACGCGTCGCCTTCCAGGTGCCGAATACGCTCACCGGCGAGGGAAACCTTAACGTGGAGTTGACGTTCGAAAGCATGGATGACTTTTCACCTGCCGCGGTGGCCCGCAAAGTCGACGCTCTGAACCAGCTTCTGACCGCGCGCAGCCAGCTCGCCAACCTTGTGACTTATATGGATGGCAAGAGCGGCGCGGAGGAGCTGGTTTCCAAGCTTTTGAACGACCCCGCATTGTTGAAGACTTTGGCTTCTGCGCCAAAGCCGGCCGCCGATGAGGCGACAATTAGCAAGGAGTAATCTAATATGGCTGAGAGCCGTTCAGCGACTGAAACCGAAGCGTCACCCGTTGCAGCGACGGAGGAAATCAGCGAGTTTGAATCTCTTTTAAACAGAGAGTTCAAGCCGAAGAGCGACACGGCTCGAGAGGCGGTTCAGACTGCAGTCAGGACCCTCGCAGAGCATGCGCTGGCCAGAACGGCGCTCATCAGCAAGGATGCGGTAAGCTCCATCGAAGCGATTGTTGCGGAGCTCGACCGGAAACTCTCCGAGCAGATCAGCCTGATCATTCACAACGAGGATTTTAAGAGCCTGGAGGGAACCTGGCGCGGCCTCAACTATCTCGTCAGCAATACCGAGACAGATGAGAAGCTCAAGATTCGGGTGATGAATATCTCGAAAAAGGATGCCGCGCGGACCTTGAAAAAGTTCAAGGGTACTGCCTGGGATCAGAGCCCGCTTTTCAAGAAGATCTACGAAGAGGAATATGGCACTCCGGGCGGCGCGCCCTACGGTTGCATTATTGGAGACTATCAGTTCGATCATTCCGCGCCTGATGTCGAGATGCTCGGCGGCCTGGCACAAATTTGTGCGGCGTCGCACACTCCCTTTATCGCGGCGGGTTCGCCGACGTTGATGAATATGGACACCTGGCAGGAACTGATGGATCCGCGCGATCTCACCAAGATCTTCCAGACGCCGGAGTACGCCGCCTGGCGTTCTCTGCGTGCGTCGGAGGACTCGCGCTACCTTGGGCTGACCATGCCAAGGACACTTTCCCGATTGCCCTACGGAGCCAAGAGCAACCCGGTCGAGGAATTCGACTTCGAGGAGGACACTGAAGGGGCGGATCATTCCAAATACGTGTGGTCGAACGCCGCCTACGCGATGGGCGCGAATATCAACCGGGCGTTTAAGCTCTATGGTTGGTGCGCGCGGATTCGAGGCGCGGAAAGCGGTGGCATGGTCGAGCAATTGCCCGTGCACACGTTTCCCACGGACGATGGCGGGGTGGACATGAAATGCCCTACGGAAATCGCGATTACCGACCGCCGGGAGGCGGAACTTGCCAAGTCAGGGCTGATTCCGCTTTCACATTGGAAGAACACCGACTACGCGGTGTTCGTCGGCGCACAGTCGCTCCAGAAACCACAGGAATACGACGATCCCGATGCGACCGTCGAACGCCAACCTCTCCGCGCGTCTTCCCTATCTGTTCGCGACGTGCCGCTTTGCCCATTTCCTCAAGTGCATCGTGCGAGACAAGATCGGCTCCTTCAAGGAGCGCGAGGACATGGAGCGCTGGCTGAATGAATGGATCATGAACTATGTCACCGCCGACGCGAAGGCCGGCGAGGAAATCAAAGCGCAGTATCCGCTTGCCGATGCCAGTGTGACGGTCGAAGAGGTTGCAGGAAATCCGGGCTACTACACCTCCAAATTCTTCCTGCGCCCACATTTCCAGCTCGAAGGTTTGACGGTCTCCCTGCGTCTGGTAACGAAGTTGCCCTCGGTGAAAAGCGGAGCGTCATAGGAGATTCGCAGCCTTTCGTTTCAGGTTGAAGAAAACTTTGCGAGACTTACCCACCACTCGTTGCGATCGCGGTGCTATCGCAATTGGTAACATGCCGAACGGTCGGCACCGACGTTCGGAAAAAAGATAGAACACACTAATATGTCAGCAGTTGATTATTTCCTGAAAATTGACGGAATCAAAGGCGAGAGTCAGGACTCGAAACACGGCGGCGAGATCGAAATCCAGTCCTTCTCCTGGGGTGCCACGCAGAGCGGCAGTTTTGCCCAGGGAGGTGGTGGCGGGGCTGGGAAGGTAAACATGCAGGACTTCCACTTCACGGTATTCCATGGGGTAGCCAGTCCGAAGTTGATGCTCGCTTGCGCCACGGGCCAGCACATTCCCTCTGCGGTGTTGACGGCGCGCAAAGCGGGGAAGGACCAGCAAGACTATATGAAGGTCTCATTTTACGATCTTCTCATTTCGTCTTTCCAAACCGGAGGCAGCGCGGGGAGTGTTAACCCGACCGATCAGGTTTCGTTCAACTTTGGCAAGATCGAGCACGAGTACAAGGAGCAGACAAAAGGAGGAACTCTTGGCGGTACCGTGAAGGCCGTCTTCGACCTGAAGAAGATGCAAGGATCCTAAGGAGGATCCCCACGTTGTTTAGTTGCTGTAGCGGCGGTGTCCCCACCGCCGCGGAGAACGCCAGGGGATAGGACTCGTCTTCCAAATCCGGCGGTCGGCCGTTAAAACCGTGCCATTGTCGTGTCGGGCCTTGCATGAACACCTGCCGGTGAGGTGCCGGATCAATTCCCTCGGCAAAGTTGAGACCGCTGTGATCCGGCGGAGCTCCAGGAACCGACGGGAATACGGTTCCTCCTAATCTCTAGAGGCCGAACTTCGGTCGCGCCTCGTTGGCGCAGTTTCTCGAGCGGGCCTGCCTCCAGAAGTTCTGCGCGTCTTCGACGCACCTTGATCTGTGAGCCGCTATGTCTGCAATTCGCTTTGCAGATTGCGCGCAAATTACGTTCGAGGGCGCGTATACATATCGTGGGGACGAAGTGTGGGATTCGATTCGGGTGTAACTCAAGCAACAGCTGCTTGGTAAGAAACGGAGCCAATGGAATTCCTCGGGACGAACCTCTTTCTTGGATGGAAGGAACATTCCCCGAGGCGGCATCCACGCGTCTAATCTTGCGCTTCGTGACAAGGTCGCCTCAGTGAAAGTGGAGGCGCGACATTTCGTTCAGGTCGAAAAAAACTTTGCGAGACTTACCCACGCTACTCGTTGCGATCGCGGTGCTATCGCAATTCGTAACATGCCGAACGGTCGGCACCGACGTTCGGAAAAAAGATAGAACATACTAATATGTCAGCAGTTGATTACTTCCTGAAAATTGACGGAATCAAAGGAGAGAGTCAGGATTCGAAACACGGCGGCGAAATCGAAATCCAGTCCTTCTCCTGGGGTGCCACGCAGAGTGGCAGTTTTGCCCAGGGAGGTGGTGGCGGTGCTGGTAAGGTGGCCATGCAGGACTTCCACTTCACGGTATATCATGGGACAGCCAGTCCGAAGTTGATGCTCGCGTGCGCCACGGGCCAGCACATTCCTTCGGCGGTGTTAACGGCCCGCAAGGCGGGGAAGGACCAGCAGGATTACATGAAGGTCTCATTTTACGATCTTCTCATTTCCTCTTTTCAAACCGGTGGCAGCGCGGGGAGTGTTAACCCGACCGATCAGGTTTCGTTTAACTTCGCCAAGATCGAGCACGAGTACAAGGAGCAGACAAAAGGAGGAACTCTTGGCGGCACCGTCAAGGCCATGTTCGACCTGAAGAAGATGCAGGGATCCTAAGGAGGGTTCCCACGTTGATCTAGTTGCTTTAGCGGCGGTGTCCCGACCGCCGCCCGCGGCGGAGATCGAGAAGAAATCTCCTCTAGGCTCGCGATTCGTGTTCGAGCAGATCCCATAATACTTCCGGGCTCTACCGGTGGAGCTGGTTTGCCCGCGAGGTGCTGAATCAATTCCCTTAGCAAATCCGGGCCGCTGCGATTCGGCGACGACTCTGTATTGGCTTCGTTCCATTCCAGCGCGAGCACCAGGGGCACCCAGCGTGGCTCGCACGAACCGTCTTCCGGAGCTCCAATCTTCGCCGGGGCAGGACCGACATTCATCGGCAACTTCACGGACCGGATAGGCTCGTGGGCAGGGTCCTGGCAGTAGATGGCAGGTGTTGTGACCAGAAACTCTCGGCAGGTGATGGGGCGATCGGGATAGATGGAGCAAGCTTCATCCTCGAGAAACGGGCACGGAATCGCCTGGCGGAAGTATTCCAAGCCGAATGCGCGATAACCTTCTCGATACCAGCGATCTGGTTGGCGAAGCTTTTCGAGCAGGCCCGCCTCGGCCAGACGTTTCGCGGCGTCCTCGAATCGAGCCTTAACCTGTGACCGTCGAGGCTCCGGAAGTGACTCGACCAACTCCGCGATATGCCTGGCTTCCGCCTCTGAAATCGGGACCAACTGACGGCAACAGGCTCCACACCCTTTGCAGCAAGAAATCCTTCCTCCGCGTGCCTCTATCTCCCGCACGGTTGCATTCACGATGTCCTCCGACAGATTTTGAGCCATGGGTAGCAGCTCTTTCACAGAAATAGGCCCCTCCGCTACGTCCACCTGAAACGCCATCTCCCAGTCCGAACTGGCCAGCTTGACGTTGGCCGTGACGAGCCTGTCGGTCATGGTAATCAACCATGAGGCATCTTAAGATCTAGAGCAAATGCCAAAAGGAGTCGCACAAGCCGGCAGGACGGTGCCCGCTACACGCTGTAGCCGGATCGCTGACGCGACTCAGCGAGAATTACCAGGCACAAAATGCGTGAATTTGCTCCCTCTCTTTAGCTTGACCTGCGCGGCCCCTAACATCACCCTGCGCCCATGAAGGCGCTCGCTCAGGCATCTTCTGGGTTTTGTGCGCTTTACGAGTTCGTTATGAACCAACCCTATTCTCCTAGAAGAACTCAAGTGACTGCATCTGGGAGCTTTGAAGAGGACAGCCCATGCGGCGCGGTTCACGGTGGAGCCGGGTGGGAGGACGTTAATTCGGGCAACGCGCTGTCCTCCGGTGCGATTTACGAAGGAGGGTCATTTTCCCTTTTGGTTGGAGAAACAGAAGCATGACAGACAAGGAGTGGGCGCTGGATCTGGTCAAGCAGTTTGATGCGCGTTGGGGAGCGGGTGTCTGGACGCATATTGAAAGGGCGGCATTGGCAAAAGGCTTGCGTGAGCGCCTGAATAATCCTGATGCCCTCGATCAAGGTATTACGAATCTTTGTGGGATGGCTTCCTTTGTCAGAGAATGGCTGCAAGATGACCCGATTGGTTATGTCTGGTTGGCGATCTGCTTATACGAAAAGGGGGTTGGCAATCTAGCTCGAAGGGGAGGCACCGGGAGAGTCATCCGACCGTCGCAGGAACTCAAGAATTCGGTACTTGCCAAAGTCGCGGATCCGGCAACCTCAAAGACTGTCGATCCCGCCGATTGGATTATTATGGCTTCGCTTCGCGAGGATCTAAATGTCGCTCTCAACTATCGGGCCGATGAAGGCTGGCTCTTTTTTAGCGCCATACGGGGGCTCTCCGATCCCGGCGACGTTGCAAAACTCTTTTCTCGAGCAGGTTATCGGGAAGTCAAAAATTACGCTAACACTTGGTCGAGATGCGACGCCAAACATCTGAAGATTGCAGGACAATATGTGGCGGCTGGGTATAAGGTCGTCCTGAGCATCGACTACCGAGTCCTTGAAAAGGCGAAGCAAGATAGCGAAGCCTTGGTTGCTACAATGAATCATTGGGTAGGACTGACCACGCCGATTACTTTCGACGCCACTGAGAAATTTCTCGCTTTCAAGGTTTTTAGCTGGGGAAAAGTACAATCAGTGCCTGAGGGTGGCGGTTGGATGCCGGTGAAAACGCTTGAGAGGCATTACTACGGCTTTATTGCCGCCAGGTTTTGAGATTCCTGCACGAGCGAGCGAAGAAATCTCGTGTCCGAGAGCTTGTAAGTCGAGATCAATTTGGCCTTGCCCCTGCCTGTTGGGCGAACGTTCTTGATCGAGGGTGCGGCGCTAGATCGCTGATTGCAGGTCTGCGATCTCGCGCAACGTCATTCCGCGCATCGCTGTCAACTGGTCTGAGATCGGCCGACTTGCTGAGAATAACCTTGGCGACTTCGATCTTTGATGAGACTCTAAATCTGATTAACCTAGGCTCGAGGTGCAAGCCCTTTAAGGAGTAATTTAGTGGACGCTGAAGAATGCATCAAAGCAGGAAATCTTGATGAGGCATTAGCAGTTGCGCAGGAGAGCGTGCGGAAGGCGCCGGCGGAGGCTCGCCCTCGCATTTTGCTCTTCCAGCTTCTCAGTGTGCTCGGTCAGTGGGAACGTGCCTTGACACAGCTTAATGTGCTGAAGGACATGGATGCGAGTTGCATGCTGCTGGCTGAGGTGTTCCGGCCGGTCTTGCAATGCGAGGCGTTGCGCGAAGAGGTTTTCGCCGGAAGGCGAGGTCCTTTGGTCTTCGGCGAGCCGGCGGAATGGATGGGCCTGCTCGTGCAGGCCAACCAAATGCTGGCTCAGGGGCAGGCTGCCGCTGCTTCGGAGTTGCGCAGCCGGGCTTTCGAAGCAGCGCCGGCGACCCCGGGAGCCATAAATGACCAGGCCTTCGAATGGATCGCTGACGCTGACTCGCGTCTCGGCCCAATGATCGAGGCGATCATCGATGGAAAGTATTATTGGGTGCCATTCTTTCGAGTGCGCTCTGTTCGGACGGAGCCACCGCAGGATTTGCGAGACCTTGTGTGGACCGCCGCCCAGTTTGTATGGGTAAATGGCGGCGAATCACCGGGCTTTGTTCCGACTCGATATCCTGGCACGCAGAATGCGACCGAGAGCTCGCTGAGGTTGGCGCGCAAGACTGAATGGATGGATAGGGGCGAGGATTTCTACATCGGCTCTGGACAGCGCATGTTCGCGACAGATCAAGCCGAGATCGCGCTGACGGAGACGCGCAAGATCGAGCTGTCGCAGTAAGTTTCTAAATTCGCAGATGACGCAGATTTCCGCAGATCGAAACCGGGACAAGCAGACTGTCCGGGAGCCCAGGCGGGCATGCCTGGCGAGGCGTTCGACATTTGTAGAGGCCCTTATGTCAAGGGCCTTGAAAGTCAGGCGGTTGGCACAACCGCTTCTACAACGGCACTGGGCCTGCGGCTTGTTTACAGGCGTCTGGACTTCAATCGGCGCTCCGTCTGTTTCATCCACAGATCGCCGGTTTGAGGCGAAGCTTCACTGGTAGGTATGCCCGACGCGATCATCGAAAAGATCCAGCCTTGCCTCTTGGATCGTCTTACGGACGAGAAACCGGAATCGCAAAAGGAGAGCCGGAGCGAGCGGATCATCTCTGTGCGGCGTTACCGCGACGGGGTTCTCCGAGATTTGATATGGCTGCTCAACGGAAAGTCGCACACGGCGGACGAGGAGGAGTTGAAAGAGTTTCCTCTTGCAGCGCGCTCGGTCCTGAATTTCGGCACACGCGATCTGTGCGGCCTGATCTCGGCGAACATGAATTTGGGGGATCTGGAGCACGAGATTGCCGAGGCGATTCGCTGTTTCGAGCCGAGGATCAATCCGCGGACACTTGAGGTAAAAGCCGTCGCCGGCACGAAGCGCGATTCAAACGGGCTTTCCATCGAAATACGGGGCGAACTCTGGGCGTATCCGATCCCCGAGCAACTGTACCTCCGCAGCGAGATAGACCTTGATACAGGCGAGTATTCCGCATGAGATTCTTGTGTCTGTTAGTCATTCTCGTAGGGCGACGCCTCAGGCAGCTTAAAGCAACGTAAATGGACCGCCGTCTTCTTAACCATTACAACATTGAGCTTGCGCATCTGCGGCAAATGGGAGCGGAGTTTGCGCAGCAATTTCCGAAAATTGCCGGCCGCCTGGCGTTGGATCGGGAAGCGAAGGAGATTTGTCCGGACCCCTTCGTCGAGCGACTGTTGGAGGGTTTTGCGTTCCTCACCGCGCGCGTGCAACTGAAGCTTGATTCTGAGTTTCCACGTTTCACGCAAGCCATGCTGGAGACGATCTACCCGCACTACTTATGTCCAACGCCTTCGATGGCCGTTGTGCGTTTCGAGCCGGCACAGCTCGTGGAGGGTTTTTCGATCCCGCGTGGCACGACACTCAAGAGCCTCATCGGACCCGAGGAGCACACGCCCTGCGAGTATCGCACCGCGCACCAAGTAACGCTCTGGCCGATTCAGATCATTGAGGCGCGATACTACACTCGCGACGTTGCCGAACTGGAATTGCCGAGCGGGTCCGGGGGCCGCGCGGCTTTCCGGATCCGCCTTAAGAGTGTTGGCGATGCGCCGTTGAAAGCGATCCCGCTCGATCAGCTCACGTTTTTCCTTCGAGGGACAGATGAGCTACCCGTCGCGATTTGCGAGCAGATTTTTTCGCAAGGTTCGGCCGTTGTCGCACGAGGGCTCACGGCTGAGCGTATGAAGCCGACCGTCATTCTCCCCCAGGCGAATCTGCGGCGCGTCGGATTCCGCGAGGAAGAAGCTCTTCTGCCGTATGGTCCACGCGGATTCAGCGGCTATCGTTTGTTGCACGAGTATTTTGCGTGTCCGCAGCGTTTCTTGTTTTTTGAGATAGTCGGCCTCCAGGATGCGATCCGCCGGTTTGACTGTAATCAGATGGACTTGATCATCGTCCTCGACGACCAGGATGTGCGATTGGAGAACCGGGTGGACGCCTCGAATTTCGAGCTTTTTTGCACGCCGGCAATCAACCTGTTTCCGCGGCGCACTGACCGGATTGCCCTCGTCGATCGGGTGTCGGAATTCCACGTGGTGGTCGACAGGACGCGACCTGTCGATTTTGAGATTTATCAGATCGAGGCGGTCACCGGGCACGGCGAAGTCGCTGAGGAGGAGCAGCAGATCTATCCGTTCTATCTCGCCCGGGATTTGGATCTCGGGAGCAGCGCTTTTTATGCCGTCAATCGGGTTCCGAGGGTGCTCTCCGAGAAGGAGAAGAAATTTGGGCAGGCGACACCCTACGCGGGCAGCGAGGTATATCTCTCGTTGGTTGACGGGGCCGACGCGCCCTACAGCGACAGCCTTGAACAGCTCAGTGTGAAGGCGCTTTGCACCAACCGCCATCTGCCGATTCAGATGGCCGTGGGTGTGGGGAGGACGGATTTCACCCTCGATGTGCATGCCCCGGTTGCCAGCGTGACGTGCGTTACGGCACCCACGCCGCCGCGGCCCCCTTTTGCCGAAGGCGCGCGTGCGTGGCGGATCATAAACCATCTCTCGCTCAACTACCTGTCGCTGCTCGACCACGCCGGTGGCGACGGAGCGGTCGCCTTGCGCGATCTCCTGAACCTCTATGCCGAACCCGAAAACGCGCACTTGCGAAAACAGATCAAAGGCGTGCGCTCGGTGAAGGCAAAGCAGATCGTGCGCCGGGTGCCGGCTCCGGGGCCGATCGCATTCGCGCGCGGACTCGAGATTGGCGTCTTGCTCGATGAAAGTGCATTTGAGGGAACGGGTGTATTCCTTCTTGGGGCGGTGTTGGAGCAGTTTTTCGCGCGGTACGTTTCGCTGAACTCGTTCACCGAAACGGTGATCCGTACCAGTCAAAGGGGAGAAATCATGCGATGGTCGACTCAACCGGGCAACAGGCATCTGATTTGATTGAGCGGCTCGCCGCTGAGCCATTCGCGTTCGACTTCTTCCGGGCGCTGCGGCTGATCGAATGCCGCTTTCCGGAGAAGCCGCGCATCGGCCAATCTCTGAACCCTCGCGATGACCCCGTGCGTTTCGGACAGATACCGTCCCTGGCATTTGCGCCCTCCGCGCTGGCGGAGTTTTACAACGGGAAAGAACGACCCGCGAAACTCTCGGTCAACTTCCTCGGACTGTTCGGCCCCAACGGGCCAATTCCCCTGCATATCACGGAATACGCGCGCGAGCGGCAGCGCCATGCACATGACCCGACGTTGACGGAGTTCCTCGATGTTTTTCATCATCGTATTCTCTCGTTGTTCTATCGCGCCTGGGCGGTGAACCAAAAGGCCGCGGACCTCGACCGCCAGAAAACTGCGCGCTTCCCCGCCTACATCGGCACTTCGTTTGGCATTGGCACCGAGTCGCTGCGCAATCGCGACGAGTTGCCGGACAACGCAAAGCTCTATTTCTCGGGGCATCTCGCTTGTGAGACGCGAAATGCGGAAGGACTTGAAAAGATCATCGGTGATTTCTTTGGCATGCCGGCAAAGGTGTTGACATTTGTCGGCCAGTGGTTGGTGCTCCCGGCGGGCAGCCAATGCCGCCTCGGCGAGTCGCCGGGGACCGGCAGCCTGGGAACTACGGCGATTGTCGGCTCACGCTTCTGGGAGACTCAGCTGAAGTTTCGGCTGCGCCTCGGACCGATGACGCTTCAGCGATCTCTATCGCATGCTCCCGGTGGGCGATGCCTTTCGCCGGCTGAAATGCTGGGTGCTCAACTACGCAGGCCTGGAGTACTTCTGGGACGTCCAATTGGTGTTAAAGGCGGAGGAGGTTCCGGAGACCTGTCTCGGGCGGGCGGGCCTGCTCGGATGGACAACTTGGCTCAAAAGCAAACCCTTTGAGCGTGACGCCGACGAGTTGGTAGTCAACGGTGGATAGAGAAAACTTATGGCTGAAATTAGACGCACCGCCCTATTTGGCAGGCTAGGCACGCTGGCATATAAAGCGATGGAGAGCGCCACGGTTCTCTGCAAAATGAGAGGCAATCCCTACGTCGAGCTGATTCACTGGCTCCAGCAGGTTCTCCAACTGCCCGACTCCGACATCCATCGCATCATTAAATACTCGAGCTTGGATCCTTCGCGGATTGCGGCTGATCTGACGGCGTCGCTTGACAAGCTTCCCCGCGGCGCTACGGCCATCTCTGACTTTTCTCCTCACCTTGAGGAGGCGGTGGAGCGCGGTTGGCTTTACGCGTCGCTGCTCTACAGCGAGCCCCGTGTGCGCACGGCTCACATGATTCTCGGAATGCTAAAGACGCCGGGATTGCGCAATGTCTTTACGGGCATCTCGCGCGAGTTTACCAAGCTTAAAGCCGAAGAGCTTTCGGAGGATTTGCCCCGCATCGTTCAGGGTTCGCCAGAGGATTCTGTGGCCGCACAAGGGGGGGCGACCCCCGCGATGGCCGTGCAGTCGGAGGAACCCGCGTCATATGGCGCGCCTGCCGCCATGGGAAAGCAAGAGGCGCTTGCGCGCTTCTCGGTTGACCTGACAGAGCGAGCCCGAAAGAGCGAGATTGATCCAATCGTCGGTCGCGATGCCGAGATCCGGCAGATCATCGACATTCTGATGCGCCGCAGGCAGAACAATCCGATTCTGACCGGCGAGGCCGGTGTTGGGAAAACGGCAGTGGTCGAAGGTTTTGCCCTGCGAATCGCGGCCGGCGATGTGCCCCCGTCGCTCAAAGACGTCGTGCTGCGAACGCTCGACCTCGGGCTGCTCCAAGCCGGTGCGAGTTACAAAGGAGAATTCGAGAATCGGCTGCGACAAATTATCGACGAAGTGCAGGCTTCGCCGAAACCGATCATCCTTTTCATCGACGAAGCCCATACGCTTATCGGCGCCGGCGGCGCGGCGGGGCAGGGCGATGCCGCGAATCTGCTCAAACCAGCCCTGGCACGCGGGACTTTGAGGACTATCGCGGCGACGACATGGGGCGAATACAAAAAGTATATCGAAAAGGATCCTGCGCTGACACGGCGATTCCAGGTCGTCAAGATCGAGGAACCGGACGAGGAGAAAGCCGTGCAAATGATCCGAGGCCTGGCGCCCGTGCTCGAAGCATATCACAAAGTGCCGGTGCTGGATGAAGCCCTCGAAGCGGCAGCGCGACTTTCCCATCGATACATTCCGTCGCGCCAACTGCCCGACAAGGCCGTGAGCCTTATCGACACCGCATGCGCCCGCGTCGCCATCAGTCAGCATGCCACACCCCCGCAGGTCGAGGATTGCCGTCGAAGAATTGAGGCTCTGGAGACTGAGCTTCGGATTCTGGACCGCGAGTCGTCCGTCGGCCTCGAGCACGCAGAACGGAGCCAGGAGATTCAGACGAAGCTAGACGAGGAGAAGAAGGGATTTGCCGAACTGGAGGCCGGCTGGAACAAGGAACGCGATCTCGTTACGCAAATCCTCGCCTTGCGAAATCAATTGCAGGCGCCCGCGACCGGCGGGAACGCAGATGACAATGGCGCGACCGATCGCGCTTCGCTTCTCAGCCAAATGCGGGATCTTGAAAAGAATCTCACGGATCAGCAGGGCGAGAGCCCGCTCATACTTCCAAGCGTGGATCGCCAGGCCGTGGCGGCGGTGATCTCGGATTGGACGGGCATTCCCGTCGGCAGGATGGTGAAGAACGAAATTCAAGCGGTCCTGAGCCTCGCAGACAGCCTCGAAAGGCGCGTGGTTGGTCAGCGTCATGCCCTCGACGCGATATCGCGCCGCATCCAGACCTCTCGCGCCGGATTGGACAACCCGAGCAAACCCATCGGGGTATTCTTGCTCGCGGGTCCCAGTGGCGTCGGAAAGACCGAGACCGCGCTCGCTCTGGCTGAAACGCTCTATGGCGGTGAGAGTAACGTCATCACGATCAACATGAGCGAATTCCAGGAGGCGCATACGGTTTCCACGCTTAAGGGCTCGCCGCCCGGCTACGTCGGCTACGGCGAAGGCGGTGTGCTGACCGAAGCCGTGCGGCGGCGGCCCTACAGTGTCGTCTTGCTCGACGAAGTCGAGAAAGCCCATCCCGATGTGCACGAGATCTTTTTCCAGGTATTTGACAAAGCGATCATGGAGGACGCGGAGGGAAGACTCATTGATTTCAAGAACACGATCATCCTGCTCACAACAAATGTCGGCAGCGATCTGATCATGAACATGTGCAAAGACCCGGAGTTGCTACCGGAGCCCGAGGGCATCGCGAAAGCGCTGCGCCAGCCGCTCCTGAAGACCTTTCCCGCCGCACTCCTCGGCCGTCTCGTGGTCGTTCCGTACTATCCCTTGGGCGACGACATGTTGAAGTCGATAATCCACTTACAGCTTTCGCGAATTGAAAACCGGCTTGCACAAAGCCACAAAATACCGCTTAGCTGCGACGCGGCAGTCATCGATTTGATCGCCAGCCGGTGCACCGAAGTTGAAAGCGGGGGCCGAATGGTGGACGCAATTCTCACGCAGACCCTGCTTCCGGAAATCAGCCGCCAGCTTCTCAATTGTCTGCTCGACGGCAAGCCGGCGGCGAAAGTGAACGTTGGCGTGAAGGATGGGGAGTTCGTTTACGAGTTTTGACGAAGCCGCATCTCACTGGGATTAGTCGACCATCCGCGCGGTCTTTCGCAGATGGCCGGACTCCTCAAGTCGAGTCGTTGCCGGAGTTCGATTCCCTTCCGCCATTCCATACATTGATAATCAATGACTTGTGATTATCATCCCGGGGTAAAACAGTAAAGTGGGAAAATCAGTGAGGAAACTTCCCCCGAAGTTCACCAGCTTCTGTCGATGTTTTCGATGTCTCGCTCTTGCGGCGAAAACCCAACATTCAGGTTCGCGAGTCAGCCTATTCGACACGGTTTTTCCCACCTCTTATCCTCTATCAATCCGGAAGGAGTATGGACGAACCTGCGAAACTGCTGGCAAGTCCGGCAAGCGGATCCAGCGCTGCGTCCTTTCAAGCCTTCAAGTCCCCGAGAGCATGGGCTCTAAGGGCGACTTTCGCCAACGGAAGAATTGTTGCCGTTGGCGAATAGAGGACGCGCTAATCGCCCGACTGAAGGCAAAGAAACTTCCCTTCTCTAAAAGAATGAGTGGGGGAGTTGAGGTTCGGGAAGTTTTCCAAGTGCGTGAAAGAGAGCGATCTTACGAGCGAGGTCGGTCCGGAAGCCATAGCTTCGTTTGAGAGTCAATTTCAGCTTGTTGTTGAGCCCTTCGACAATGCTGTTGGAGAACTCCTTTTTGGCCTCGAAATAGTTCAGCAGCAGATGGCGATGGGCCCGGAGAGTGCGGGCGACCCTCTTGAGAGGTTCGAGGCGACTGCGGGCGACGCGAGCGCACCAGCCATCGAGGAACTTTCCAGCCCAGGTGCTCGAAGAATAGGTCCAGAAATGCTCAAAGCTCTCCACCAACAGGAAGGCGCGCAGGGTGCGCAGTCCGCTGCCCATCAAATCACGCATGCGGCGCCGGTCGTTGGCATTCCAATTGTGCCGGTGTTTGAGCAGCGTCCAGCGTGTTTTCTTCAGCAACGGAGCCAGTCCGGCCCGCGCCAGCGCCTGGACCTCCGCGCGGCGGATCTTGTCGATGGCTTCGCCGAGGTTCTTGCGGATATGAAAGCGGTCGAGGATATGGAGCGCGGCTGGCAGGGCCTTGGCGATGACGCCCAGATAGGGCTTCCAAAGGTCCGAGCAAATGAAGCGCACCTGCTGACAGCGCGGGGTTCCCAGGCGACAAAAGATCGTCTTGAGGCTGTGGCCGGTGCGATCCTTGCCGATCCAGAGCAGGCGGCGTGCTCCCTCATCGATCTGATAGACCAAGGTCCAGAACTTACCTTTGCCCACCGAGACTTCATCGACTCCCAGAGCGGTAATCCCGTTCAAAGCGCGGTGCCGCAATCCCCAAACGCACCACCCATTGACTGAGGCGTACACATCGGCCCAGGAGACGCTGAAAGAGGAAGCCACCTCCCTGCCAGGAAAGCAAGCGCAACAGAATGCCACTGGTTCATAAGTCGCTTCACCTCAAGCTGCCCGGCGCACGGCCTGAATGCATGGTTTGCGGTGCCGAAATTATGGGGCAAGGTTGGGTTTATATAACCAGAAGGCGCATTGTTGAGCCTGGGTTGGCGACCAGAGGCTCTGATTCGGCGGGCAAGGCATGAAGGGCAAGGAAGGCTTGCCAAGGCGTTCTGGGCAAACATTAGGCACTCTGTGGGCACACAACATGAAAGCCAGTGGCAGATTGAATTCAGCCTGACTTCATAAGTCGTTGATTGTGAAACGGAAGGGGTGGGATTCGAACCCACGGTGACATTTCTGCCACGCTCGATTTCGAGTCGAGTGCCTTCAACCGGACTCAGCCACCCTTCCTATTTACTATCAGCAACTTCTGACATGACCTCCCCCGGTAGGTTGTCGCCAATACGATCAGTGAATGCGACCCGTGCGCAAGCAGGAAATGCGATACTTCGGACCGTAGTGAAACAGGCTGTTTGATTTCTCACCGGAATGGTGATTCACAACGTTCGTGTTTGCGGGGAAACTGAGGAGACCCACCTCCCCCGGTTCAGCGGCAACGACCCTCCAAAGGAGATTACTCGGATGGGGGCGCCCCGCAACCTAAGCAATCGTGTTGACTTCCAAACCCACTCTTGTCAGTCTGCGACGACGGGAAACGCGGCTCGGCTTCACACTCCAGACCAACGCCCCCGGAGGGCAAGGTGATTTCCTATCTGTCCAACGCGATTTCCTACCAGCCAGCCTTCAACCCGCTGCGCGACGAAATTGAGCGGCAGAATACCTACAGCGCACTTTTTTCACCTGTGTGGAAGGCACACACCTAACGCATGAACCTCTTGGACCGCAAGCAACAGGAGGAATTCTTTCTCGATCACCTAAGGATGGCGCTGCCGCAAAAGCATGGTATCCGCATTGCGGCATCGAGCTACGAAGAGGAATGGTCGGCCATGCGGTACACGACGCCGGCAGGCCCCTTGATCGTGCGCATCAACGATATCCAAAAGCCCGAGACTGATGTTGGACACCGTACGGGTTTCGTGGCGCGACTGCTATCCGAGGCCGGCGGGCGGGATCCAGAAGAGTATATAAAAAGCGCGAAAGGCCTTTTCGACGGCATCCACGCCAATTTCGACACGCCTATCATCTGTCCCGGCGGCGCGGAAGTCTTTGCCTGGGATTCTACGCGCAAGAAATGGCCGCGGCCCTTTTATATCCGGCGCTGGGTCGAAGGCCCGAACCTCGCCGTCGCCCCCCAAAGCCGGCTATTTCCGCCAGGCCGGGGAGGCGCTGCGCCGGTTCCATCGTGTCAGGTTCAAAAACGCACTACGCGAATTTCAGGGCCGTTGCAAAAGGAGAGGGTTCCTCCGCGGCGGAGCTGTTAACAATCGGTAACGCGCTGGACGCGGTTGAGCCTTTGCTGCCCCTCGTGACACTCGGCGCGCTCTCAGAATTGGAATGCGATCCGGAAACCGCCGTCGTCGGCCTGCTGAATAACAGCTTCTTCGGTAACAATATCCTCATCGACAATCTGCGGCATGTGCGCGTTCTGGACTGGGAGAATGCGGGTATCGGGGACATTGCACAGGACTTCTTCCCGCTGAAGTACTGGACCGTGGTCGACAAGCGATCCGGCTGGTACATGCCCGATGCGTCGCTGTTCGCGGCGTTTTGCAGGGGTTACGGCGCCAGCGAATTTGAGGCGCTCGCCGCCCGGCCCTCGTGGCGTTATCTCGAGGCGCAATGGCTGCTTCGACGACTCGGCGCAGCCTCGCGTCGCTGGACGCAGGGCGGTCTGCGCGAGCCGTATCCCGAGCCCGAATTCTATGTCGGGTGCCTCCGGCAGCTGCTCGATGCATAGAGGCGGCCCCATTCTGAAGCCGAAGGCGGGACGCTTTGCGCTCCCGGCAGGAATTTTTGCGACAATGCTCTGGGGATCGCAGGCTTGGACCGCCGTGCGCGCGATGCCGCAACTGAATTTCCTCGAGATCACGCTATTACTGCACGCCTTCGCGCTAGCGGGTGTTACGGCGCTCAACCTTTTCCGCCTCCGCGATTTTGTGGGAGACGTGAGATTCATTCTTCGAGTCAAGCCCGCCTTCGGATTCTGGGCGTTATCCGGTGCATTCCAGGGCATTTGTTTCCTGCTCTTTTACCTTTCGATGCAGAACGGACCGCAGGTGCCCAGCATGATCATGCATTTCATGTGGCCGTTCGTCTTTGCCGTTTCGAACGCCATGTTTCCAAGTACGTGGGAGCAGCGCAGCAGCGGCTACGAACTAAGAGTCGTCGTTATTGGCCTGTTTGGTGTCTGGTTCCTCCTGCAAAGCGGCATCGTCATTGGCGAGCATAGCGGCATCGGTCTCGGCAAGGCGCCGTTGATACTGGCCGGCCTTGTTTCCGCCATATTCGGCTGCGCCAATGCCGTGTGCGATTATCATGCGCTCACACGCTCACGGATCCGGCGCGTTGAGTTGATGCAGGCGCCCGATCTGCCGGTGACATTTCGCTATTCCGCGTTGCAGATCCGCTTCCTGTCGGGCTTCGTGACGATGCTCCTGCTCTGGCTCGTCCTGCGGCAGACGCCGCTGCTGCCGTCTGTCGATGTTAGAGGCGTTTCGGTTCAGGACCTCATCGCGCCCTTTTGGCTCGGCTTCATCGTGTATTTCGGAGCGGATTTCTTTTTCGGCTACACGATGACCCATGTCTCCGAATCTGCGCGGCAAGGCTTCACCTACCTGCCGCCGTTGTTTGGCGCCGTTTTCCTCTATCTTGGCGGCGCGCACGTCGACCAGCAGATGGTTTTCGGCGTGCTGATCATCCTGCTGGCAATGTTCCAGATGCAGGCGGGCACAAGAGCATGGACAGCCAACACCGCGGCGCCATTTCTGTTTATTCTTTCGAGCATCATCGTCCTGCAGGTGCCCGAGATGCTGAAAAACGCTGGCATTCAGGGGGACGGAGAGGGCGTGAACGCCGAGGTGATGGCGGGCGTCTTCGCCATCGTCATCAGCTTTCTGTTGAGCAGGCTGCTGGAACGCAACAACTCGGAGAACGAATTGGAGATAGAAAACGTCAACGTCATGGGGGAAATCATCGCGGAGGCGGAAAAGACCCTGAAGGACGAAACCGTGCTTCTGAAGCTAAAAAACCTCGCCTACCGCCTCAGCGTTTACATCCTCGATTTCGACGTCAATACGGCGCAGCTACGCCGCAGCTTCCTGATACAGAAAATTAATGCCGTGGTCCTGGGCATGGGCCGGGTATTGCACGAGTCCTATGCCGAAGTTCCGCCCGAATTGAAAGCGAGATACGAAACGCTCGACCGCGGTGTCTCCAAATGGATCTATCTGCGCTCGCAATTCCTGTCGCTGTCAGAAAAATGGTCCGTCACTTTGCTCTCCTTCGCCAGTATCGTCGCTTTTCTCATTGCAACAAACCGGAGCCCGAACTGGTATGCCGACCTGTCCGCAATCGCGCTCATTACCACTGTCTTCATCCTTGTCTTCCAGGCATTCGACCTCGGTGCAAACCGCAGCGAAACGGAAGTGGCTGATCTACTCAACAAACAGATGCCGCTCCTTCGGCACGGCTTTTTGCCTTACGTGCCCTTCGAACTCATTCAGAGACGTGTTTTCGTAGCCGAGGGCAAGCCAATGCCGGTCCTGACTCGCCGCCCCGACGGCGCCTACGAGCGCGCCTATTTGCAGCCCCGCGAGAACGATCTGCGTTTCCTTACCCACCTCTTGAATGCGTCAGGGCTGGCAGCGGTCGTGTTGCTCCTGCTCGAAAAGCATGGACTCGTCGATCTCTGGTAAGCAGTTCAGCGCTGTTGGACGACAGGATGCCCCATATAGGAAACTATTTACAACACGGTAAAACCTTTGCTTTTTGACTTAAGTCAAGTGACTTACAGTTACTCAAGAATTTGGTCCAACTGTCAGCTCAACGGGGTGGATACTTACGTCAGTTCTGTGAGCCAATTGCCACGAAATTTTTCCCCCCGTGCACAGTTGAACGTTGCTCTGAAGCGGCAAAGTATGTGTCGGAGACGACCTTGATCCCCCTCGCCCACCTCCGGGGATCTCTTCGCTCAACGAAAACGGTGTGCCCTGCGATCCGTTTCGGGCGGCTGATCTATTTCAATTTCTTTTGATCTTTTTTTGCATTTCGCGCGCTTTTTGCTACTTTCCACAAAGCCCCCAACTTTATATCCCCCTTCCACCCTGAGCACCTATGGTTGCCATACCGCCATGGTTGACGAAAAATTCCGACGCTGAACAACCGCTTTCGCGCCGAGAGGAATCGGGTTCGCCGGAAGCTTCCGGCGAACGACTCGTCAAAACGAACGATGACTCCAAATCGCATATTCCAGTTTTCTGCGAAGGAGGTTGCGGAGAGGTCGTCGGTTATCTGACCAGGGAGCAGACGACTTCCGAGCCAGGACGCAATGCGCGGTGGTGTCCTGCCTGCAGGGCAGCCAAAGGCCGCGTTGCGGAGGCCCCGGTCTCTTTCGCGAGCGCCGACGAGCTCGTCGAACTTCATAGGCCGAACCGAAATCTGCGTTGGTTGAGCCTCCTTCAAGTTGCCATCGTGACAGTAATCATCGCCGGCAGCGCGCTTATCGCCATGGGGCGCGTTATGGGCGTCTATCTTGCTGTGTTTGGAACGCTTGCGTGGTGCGCGGTCTACTTCGGAGTTAGGAAGCTCCGGGAGTGAGTTTCGTCGAAGAACTCCGCAACGGATTCGGTCACCATCCTGGGCAGGATTAAATGTGGGCTTTGTTGCACCTCCGTGACCGTTAGGGCCAGCCACTGTGCGCGATGCCTGTGACAAACCCCGGGGTTACCAAGCGGCGTCGGCCATCCGGTTATCTCTGCGACTCGGAGTGGTTCACCCAATCCCATAGCGGCAGCAAGTCCAAATCCTCGAGTGCCAGGTCCCGAAAACTCGGGGCCAAATCGAAGGCAAGTTGCAGGCGATTTTTCGCTTCTTCCACGTGCCCGGCAACGCATGCGTAACAAGCGAGGTTGTAGACGATCAGAGCATTGTTGGGATGGAACGAACTCGCTTTAAGAAGGATTCGCTCTGCTTCGGATAGACTCTCCGAGCGCCTGACCGAGTAGGCCAGATTGACCCAAGCTCCTGCGTTCTCCGGCCCGGTCTCGACAAGATGCCTGGCCACCTGTGCAGCCAAGTCCCACTTTTTTTCCGCCATGTAAAGCTCTAGGCGAACGCCGAGAACCTCGTTACGGGTCTCATCCTCCGCCTTGATCCCCTCAAGAGTCTTCGCCGCTTCCTCGAGCATTCCAAGCTCAATATACCCACTCGCTTCAACGATAAGCCTCTGCCACTGCGCGCTCAATGGATGCCGACGCCTCCAGGCAGAAGCACAAATTGAGCGATCACCAGCCGCCATGCCGGAAAACAAAACGCGATTGGCTCGGCTTGAGCAAGAAGGAACGCCGCGCTGAATCGTTTGATCCTCCGCTCCGGACCGAACACGGAAGCCTACCCGGACTGCGTCTCACGCAAACCGATATCCCTCGCCAGGACAGCAATTAGAAGTTTCCTGTGCCGATATACAGCGCTCGATGACCGCCGATGTTCGCGATCGCGCCTAGCGCGGGGGTGTTTGCCAAACGTATCCCTGGCTTGTCAGGGGAAGCAAGGTTGCCTTATCCACAAGCAGAACGCAATAAAGCTTGAAGGACTGTCCTCTGCGCTGGAGGTAGGCGCTCGAGGACGTTTGCGAACGGCTCAATTTGATCCAGAGATCGGGAACTTCACTTGGAAATAGGTAGTCGGCTTCCACCGCAAGAAGTCCCACGTCGGCGGCGGCACCGGGATGTCGGGAAAGATAGCTTCTCGCTCGCTTTTCAGCGAGTTGCATTTCATTCGGATTAGCTGAGCACGTCGTGACTGCGAAGTCACGGGGATCCGGTCTCCGTGAGTCCGGCATAACGCAACCCAATAAAAGGCAGGCTATCACCAGCAGAAAAGCGGGCTTCACTGGCGAACCTCATCAGCATGAAACGCACGCATCGTAGTTGGTGCCATTGAATCGTACGGCTCTCAGGAAAATAGGCGCTACTGGCGATCATTCCAGTCGATTCGTTCGTATGCGTGCCTGGATCATTGTTCTCAATCTTTTGAACGGCCCCTCGGCCAAGCTCGGCGGAGTCAGAACTGACGAGCCTCGAGGCCGTTTCTTTCGAGCGCGATCCTTAAACAATGATCTTTCACGAACGGGGCGAACCTGCTGCTATTTCGCACACGAAGGAGGTGATCAGGAATGCCTCAAAAACGCACCACTCACCGAAGCACAGCCGGAAAAAAGCTCTACGCCGTCCGAGATGAAAAGGGAAAGTTCAAGGATATCCAAACCTACAAGCGAGCGCACGGTCAGGATATCAAGCAGAAAGCGAAGGGCGAAAAATAAGGGCGACGTAAATCCCCGACAACTTCTCCATCGAGAACGAAATTGCCCGCCGTGCGAGCGCCTCTACGAGGCTCGAAAGCGCCGCGACCGGCTCGCATATAGCTTCAATGGAGCCAGATTACGAGATAGCGCCAGCCGTCACTGCGAGCATCAACAAACGAACCGAGATTATGATCCTCGGGATGCCGTCGCAACAAGCGTCTTTCTTCCACACTGTCATCGATCCTCACCTCCTCGGAGGGGAGTCAACATCTGCGAGACGCGTTCGATCGCCTTGAATGTCTTCGAGCATTTCACGCCGGTGTTGACCGAAGCATACAAAGGAACGCCGATTGTGCTACTCGGGAACATCGCGCCCGATTTGCAGCATCATGTGCTCGATCAGGTGCGGCTTCCTCGCTTCGTTATTGCGGACACGATGGATCTCTGGATCGATATCGCCCGACCGCGCTTGCTGGAGCTCCTGGCGCGCATTCATATGCTTATCTTAAACGACGGCGAAGCGCGCCAACTAACAGGCGAAACCAGCTTGATCAAAGCGGCCCGCCGATTGCGGGACCTTGGTCCGCAATTCATCGCCATCAAGAAGGGTGAACACGGGTGCTTGCTGTTTGGCGAGGAAGGTCAATTCTTCAGTTGCCCGGCGTATCCTCTTGAAGACATCCGCGATCCTACCGGCGCAGGCGATGCCTTTGCCGGCGGCCTTGCAGGATACCTCGCGAAGGACGGCGACGAGGTGAATTTTGCTGGCCTTCGCCGTGCCGTGGTTCACGGCAGCGTCCTGGCGAGCTACAATGTCGAAGCATTCAGTCTCGAAAGGCTCAGGACTGTCACGTGGGCCCAGATTTTGGACCGCTTCGACACTTTTCGTCGCTTGAGCCAGTTCGATGGGTCATAAGGAGATCCCACTCAGGTAGTTGGAAGCGTGGTGGTGGGTGGATTTTCGCCATGGATTGTGGGGATGGCTTTTCCCGCGAGATCCGCCAACTGTGCGCCTCGATTCCCGTGCGACGGATGTCCTGAGGCGCCCGCTTTCCTCGTCGTAGTTATGAAAATCGAAACCCAAAGAGAACTATGCCAACAAATGAAGTAAACACCATCCGGCTCCACCGAGTTCTTCGGGCGACGCCGGAGACCGCGTCGAGTCATTGCCTCTGAATTTCGTGGCTGGGGTGCTTTGGATAAAACCTCCCGGCTATTCCTATACCGCGTCCAGTCAAGTCGGTGACCTGGGATGCAGTCATCACCCAACTGCGGCCCAGCAAGTCGTCCTCGTCGCGCCCGCCGCCTCAGGTCCAGCTGCTATTGACTGGGCCTCGCCCAATCCCAGCGTGTTGCGGGGCCTCCGCTACTGAACACGTACCGCGCGATGCCATCGCTTAGCAATAGCGTATTATTGTGACGGCGATGGGTTGCCCGTCGCACGCTGCTTTCAATGAACGCATCCGATTAGTTAAGAGGTCTTGAATTGTTTCGCGACGGCGTGTGGTTCAAGATCGCTTGCTCTGAATCACTGGTTACGTCCGCCTTACTCGGATTAACGATTTGCATTGTCGCGCCCGCCGCCTCAAGGAGCTTGACTTTACTCCGGGAGAGCCCACTGTCCGTTATGGTCAGATCCACGTCGCGAAGACGAGCAAAACTGGTAAGGCAACGGTGACCGTATTTCGAGGAATCCACAAGTACGTAGGTTTCATTCGCAGATCGCAAGATCGCCTCTTTGACCTGCGCATCTTCTGGGTTTGGAGTGGTGTGGCCCATTTCAGCGGTAAAGCCCGAACTGCCAAGAAACGCCTTATCCGCGCGGTACTGTTCGATGATCCTCAGCGTCTCGCGACCAAGCAAAGCGAGGCTCTTGTTTCTGACCATGCCGCCCAGCAGGAGAATATCATAACCGGCGCTGGACAGCTCGAGAGCTGCTGGAACGGAGCATGTGATTACGAGTGCAGACCTGATGTGGGATCTCAAATGTTGCGCCAAAGCGAGTGTGGTTGTTCCGGCATCGAGCATGATGGTATCGCCATCCTTTATGTAGCTGTAGGCGGCGGCAGCGATTGCGCACTTTTCCCGACGATACTGCTGGCCGCGCTCCAGAAATGATCTATTAAAGCGACT